>NZ_JAKSYC010000087.1 GCF_022829585.1 Methylobacterium sp. J-026 | reverse complement strand
ACGGAGGCGACCGTCGGATCGGGCACCGTGTCGGCGAACACCGTCGCCCTTGTGCCGGCGCTGGCCAGCCGTTCGAGCAGCGCCTCCACGCGGCCGCTGCCGGCGAGGTAGGGGTCGGTGACCACGAAGGGCCGCGACAGGCCGAGCTGGCCGAGCACCTCCGGCAGGAGCCGCGAGGCGCCGGCGCCGACGCGCATCAGCCGGGGCAGGGCGATCGAGGCGACCATGTGTTGCTCCTCCCACCCGGCGCGTGTCCTGGCCTGCCGGGGCGGCCGATCTTAGGGCGCCGCAGGATCGGGCGAAACCGCCGCCGCTGACACGGACGTCCCGGCGAACAGCGCCCCCGCGGCCTCGACCTCGGCGGCGATGAAGCCCGCCACGGCGCGGATATGGGCCGCCTTCCGGTGATCCTCGTGGATGTGCATGTGGAACGAGCGCGTCAGCGAGACCGCCCCGGGCAACACCGGCACCAGCCCGGGATGGGCCGCCGCGATGAATGCCGGCAGCACGCAGAGGCCGGCGCCGCCGAGCGTCGCGTGGACCTGGGCCAGGAGGTTGGTGGAGCGCAGGCGCGCCGTCACCGCGGGCCCCAGGGCGCCGAGGTAGTTCAGCTCGCGGGCAAACAGCATGTCCTCGATATAGCCGACGAAGGGATGGTCCGAGAGATCCGCGACCGCGGCGATCGGCGCCGCCATGGCGCGGTAGGATTCGGCCGCGTAGACGAACAGCCGGTAATCGGTGAGCCGGCGCGCCACCACCCGGGCCTGCTGCGGGCCGGACAGGCCGATCACGATGTCGGCCTCGCGTTTGGACAGGCTGAAGATCCGGGCGGTCGCCATGATCTCGACCTCCAGTCCCGGATGGCGCGCCGTCAGCCGGTGCATCCGGGGGGCGAGGAAGACGCTGCCGAACCCGTCCGGCGCGCCGATCCGCACCGTGCCGGAGACCGTCTGGGCCGCCTCCGTCGCGGCGCTCGCCGACAGGAAGGCGCTCTCCATGGCCTCGGCGACGCCGAGCAGGCTGGCCCCGTCCTCGGTGAGCGCGTAGCCGAGGTTGCTCCGGTGGAACAGGCGGGCGCCCAGCCCCTCTTCCAGGGCGCGGATCCGGCGGCCGACCGTGGTGTGCTCGGTGCCGGTGCGCGCCCCCGCGCCGCTCAGGGTCCCGGTCCGCGCCACCGCAAGAAAGAAGCGCAGGTCGTCCCAGTTGGGCCCCGCCCTGGCCATGGCCGCACTCCGGCTGTGCATCGATGCACAGCGGCTGTAAGCGCATCCGGCTTTATCGCTCAAGCGATCCTGATAGGGTGCCGCAAAATCAAACCCCACAGGGAGGCGCGCATGCGCACGATCGGGCATTTCATCGGCGGCCGGACCGTCGCCGGCGAGAGCGGGCGGTTCGCGGACGTGTTCCATCCCTCGACCGGCGAGGTTCAGGCCCAGGTGGCGCTCGCCAGCAAGGCCGAGCTGCGCGCCGCGGTGGAGAACGCGGCGGCGGCGCAGCCCGCCTGGGCCGCCACCAACCCGCAGAAGCGCGCCCGGGTGATGATGCGCTTCCTGGAGCTAATGCGCGCGGAGCACGATTCGCTCGCCGAGCTGCTCGCCTCCGAGCACGGCAAGACCGTGCCGGACGCCAAGGGCGACATCCAGCGCGGCGTCGAGGTGGTGGAGTTCGCCTGCGGCATCCCGCACCTGCTCAAGGGCGAGTACACGGAGGGCGCGGGGCCCGGGATCGACGTCTACTCCCTGCGCCAGCCGCTGGGCGTGGTCGCCGGCATCACGCCGTTCAACTTCCCGGCGATGATCCCCCTGTGGAAATGCGCCCCCGCTATCGCCTGCGGCAACGCCTTCATTCTCAAGCCGTCCGAGCGCGACCCGAGCGTGCCGATCCGCATCGCCGAGATCTTCTTGGAGGCGGGCCTGCCGCCGGGCATCCTCAACGTCGTGAACGGCGACAAGGAAGCCGTCGACGCCATCCTGGATGACGAAGACATCAAGGCGGTGGGCTTCGTCGGTTCCTCGCACATCGCCGAGTACATCTACGTGCGCTCCGCCCAGACCGGGAAGCGCGCCCAGTGCTTCGGCGGCGCCAAGAACCACATGATCATCATGCCCGACGCCGACATGGGCCAGGCGGTCGACGCGCTGATCGGCGCCGGCTACGGCTCGGCCGGCGAGCGCTGCATGGCGATCTCGGTGGCGGTGCCGGTGGGCGAGAAGACCGCCGATCGGTTGATGGAGCGGCTGATCCCGCGGGTCGAGTCGCTCAAGATCGGCCCGTCGCATGACGGCTCGGCCGATTACGGCCCGCTGGTCACCGCGGAGGCGGTGCGGAAGGTCGCGGGCTACATCGACAAGGGCGTGGCCGAGGGCGCCGAACTCGCCGTCGATGGCCGCGGCTTCAAGCTCCAGGGCTACGAGAACGGATTCTACATGGGCGGCTCGCTGTTCGACCGCGTGACCCCCGACATGACGATCTACAAGGAGGAGATCTTCGGGCCCGTCCTCTCGGTGGTGCGGGCCAGGGATTACGAGGAGGCGCTGGCGCTGCCCTCGACCCACCAGTACGGCAACGGCGTCGCGATCTTCACCCAGGACGGCGACGCGGCCCGGGACTTCACCGCCCGGGTGAACGTCGGCATGGTCGGCGTCAACGTGCCGATCCCGGTCCCGATCGCCTACCACACCTTCGGCGGCTGGAAGCGCTCGGGCTTCGGCGACCTGAACCAGCACGGGCCGGACTCGATCCGGTTCTACACCAAGACCAAGACGGTGACGCAGCGCTGGCCGAGCGGCATCAAGAGCGGGGCGGAGTTCTCCATCCCGACGATGCGGTAGGCGAAAGACCCTCCCCCCCCTGCGGGGGAGGGTGCCCTGCGGATGCGGGGCGGGAGAGGGGAGCGACGGTGCAGGACGGGGCGCTGGCCTTCACGTCCGCTCCGCCCCATCCTGAAGCCGGGTTCCCCTCTCCCGACCCCCTTCGGGGGCCACCCTCCCCCGCAGAGGGGGGAGGGATTGCCCGTGTGACCTGTTGGAGCCACGCCCATGAGTTTCGGGCTCGACGAGGACCGGACCGCGATCCGCGAGATGGCGCAGGGCTTCGCGGCCGAGCACATCGCGCCGCACGCCCTCGACTGGGACAGGGACAAGACCTTTCCGGTCGAGACCCTGCGGGCGGCGGCTGCCCTCGGCATGGCGGGCATCTACGTCCGTGAGGATGTCGGCGGCTCCGGCCTCTCGCGCCTCGACGCCACCCTGATCTTCGAGGCGCTCAGCACCGGCTGCCCGACGGTCGCCGCGTTCCTGTCGATCCACAACATGTGCGCCTGGATGATCGACGCCTACGGCGACGACGCCCAGCGCCGGCGCTGGCTTCCATCCCTGATGGGCATGGAGACGATCGCCAGCTACTGCCTCACCGAGCCCGGCTCCGGCTCCGATGCGGCCGCGCTCCGCACCCGCGCCGCGCGGGACGGCGACCATTACGTGCTCACCGGCGAGAAGCAGTTCATCTCCGGCGCCGGCGTCAGCGACCTCTACGTCTGCATGGTCCGCACCGGCGAGGCCGGACCCGCGGGCATCTCGGCGCTGGTCGTCGAGAAGGGCACGCCGGGCCTGTCCTTCGGCGCGGAAGAACGGAAAATGGGCTGGAACGCCCAGCCGACCCGTGCGGTGCGCTTCGACGGCTGCCGGGTGCCGGTGGCCAACCGCCTCGGCGCGGAGGGCCAGGGGTTCCGCATCGCCATGAGCGGGCTCGACGGCGGGCGCCTCAACATCGCCGCCTGCTCCCTCGGCGGCGCGCAGGCGGCCCTCGACAAGGCGCTCGCCTATATGGGCGACCGCCGGGCCTTCGGGGCGAAGCTCACGGACTTCCAGGCGTTGCAGTTCCGGCTCGCCGACATGGCGACCAGCCTGGAGGTGTCGCGCACCTTCCTGCGCCACGCGGCCTCCGCGCTCGACGCCAAGGATCCCGCGGCGACGCAGCTCTGCGCCATGGCCAAGCGCCACGTGACGGATGCCGCCTTCCAGGTTGCCAACCAGGCGCTCCAGCTCCACGGCGGCTACGGCTACCTCGCCGAATACGGGGTGGAAAAGATCGTCCGGGACCTGCGCGTGCACCAGATCCTCGAAGGCACCAACGAGATCATGCGGGTGATCATCGCCCGCGCGCTGACCGGGGGACGGCGATGAGTGACGTGATCGTCGAGCGGGTCGGCGCGCTCGGGCGCCTGCGCCTCGACCGGCCGAAGGCGCTCAACGCGCTCACCCACGGCATGGTCCTCGAGATCGACGCCGCCCTGAACCAGTTCTCCGCCGATCCCGGCCTCGCTGCGGTGCTGCTGACCGGGGAGGGCGAGCGCGGCCTCTGCGCGGGTGGCGACCTGCGCAGCCTGTACGACAACCCCGGCACCGTCTTCGCGGAAGCGTTCTGGCGGGACGAGTACCGCCTCGACGCCCGCATCGCGGCTTACGAAAAACCGTTCGTCGCCGTGATGGACGGCATCACCATGGGCGGCGGCGTCGGCCTCGCGGGACACGCCGCCCACCGGGTCGTCACCGAGCGCTCCCGGGTCGCCATGCCGGAGACCGGCATCGGCTACCTGCCGGATGTCGGCGGCACCTGGCTGCTGCCCCGGGCGCCGGGCGAACTCGGCACCTATCTCGGCCTGACCGGCGCGGCGGTCGGGGCCGCCGATGCGATTCCGTGTGGGTTCGCCGACGCGATGGTGCCCACGCGGGCGCTCCCCGACCTGATCGACGCGCTGTCCGCATTGCGGCCCAATGCCGGGCACGCGGGCGTGCGGGACGTGATCGCGCGCCTCGCCCGAGATCCGGGCCCGGCGCCGCTCGCGGCCCACCGGGCGGTGATCGACCGCTGCTTCGCCTTCGACAGCGTGGACGAGATCCTGTCGGCCCTGGCGGCGGATGGCGCGGACTTCGCGGCGGCGACCCGGAAGACTCTGCTGACCAAGGCGCCGTCGAGCCTCGTCCTGACGCTGCGCCTGCTGCGCCTCGGCCGCGCCGCCCCGAACCTGGAGGCCTGCCTGGAGCGCGAGTTCCACGCCTCATTGGCGGTCCTGGCGGAGGGCGATTTCCGCGAGGGGATCCGCGCGGCAGTGATCGACAAGGACAAGACCCCCCGCTGGAACCCCGCGAGCCTCGACGCGGTCGATCCCGCCCCGATCGCCCGGTGGCTGGAGACGCGGGCGGAGCCGGTTTTTCCGGGGTCGCGGACGGGGCCGGCGTGATGACGCGCCGCTCGTTTCCCAACCGCGCCGTCCCTCCCCCCGCAGAGGGGGGAGGGACGGCGCATGGGGGATCCGGTCCGCTTTCAGGATGAGGGCGCGGGTGGAAACGGCGATCAACAACGCAGGGAGGACGGGATGGCACAGACCATCGGGTTCATCGGTCTCGGCAACATGGGCGGGCCCATGGCGGCCAACCTCGTGAAGGCGGGGCACAGGGTCCGCGGGTTCGACCTCGCGCCGGCCTCCCTCGAGGCGGCGCGGGCCGAGGGGATCGTGGTCGCCGGCTCGGCGCTGGCGGCGGCCGAGGGCGCGGATGCCGTGATCACCATGCTGCCCGCCGGGCGGCATGTGGTCGAGGTCTGGACGCAGCTCGCCGATTCCCTGCCCGCCGGCACCCTGCTGATCGATTCCTCCACGGTGGATGTCGAGAGTTCGCGCAAGGCCCATGGCCTCGCCGAGGCCCGGGGCTGCCTGTCCGTGGACGCGCCGGTCTCCGGCGGGACCGGCGGCGCCAAGGCCGGGACCCTGACCTTCATGGCCGGGGGCGCGGATGCAGCCTTCGCCAAGGCCGAGCCGCTTCTGAAGGCGATGGGCAAGAATGTGTTCCATTGCGGCGCCGCCGGGGCCGGGCAGGCGGCCAAGATCTGCAACAACATGATCCTCGGCATCTCGATGATCGGCGTCAGCGAGGCTTTCGCCCTGGGCGAGAAACTCGGCCTGTCGCACCAGGCGCTCTACGACGTGGCCTCGGTCTCCTCGGGCCAGTGCTGGTCGCTGACCACCTATTGCCCGGTGCCGGGCCCGGTGCCGACCTCGCCGGCCAACAGCGGCTACAAGCCGGGCTTCGCCGCCGCGCTGATGCTCAAGGACCTCCGGCTCGCCCAGGCCGCCGCCCTCGCCTCCGGGGCGGCGACGCCGCTCGGCGCCGAAGCCGCCCAGATCTATGGGCTGTTCGAGGGTCTCGGCCACGGCGGCGAGGACTTTTCCGCGATCATCCATATGCTGCGCGGACAGGGAGGTGAGTCGTGACCGAGTCTTACGAGACGATCCTGACGGAGCGGCGCGGACGGGTGCTGCTGATCACCCTCAACCGCCCCAAGGCGCTCAACGCCATCAACGCCCAGCTCACCGCCGAGGTGATCCGCGCGGCGACCGCGGCGGATGCCGATCCGGGGATCGGCTGCCTCGTCCTCACCGGCTCGGCCAAGGCCTTCGCGGCCGGCGCCGACATCAAGGAGATGCAGCACGCCACCTACGCCGAGATGTACGCGGGCGACCGGTTCGGCGACTGGGAGCGGTTCACCGCCGTGCGCAAGCCGATCCTCGCCGCGGTGGCGGGCTACGCCCTCGGCGGCGGCTGCGAGCTCGCCATGATGTGCGACATCATCCTGGCCGCCGACACGGCGCAGTTCGGCCAGCCGGAGATCAAGCTCGGGGTCATGCCGGGAATCGGCGGCAGCCAGCGGCTGACCCGGTTCGTCGGCAAGGCCAAGGCCATGGAGATGTGCCTGACCGGCCGGATGATGGACGCCGCCGAGGCCGAGCGTTCGGGCCTCGTCTCCCGGGTGATCCCGGCCGACCGGCTCCTCGACGAGGCGATGACGGCGGCCGAGACCATCGCGTCGATGTCGCTGCCGATCGCCATGATGACCAAGGAGGCGGTCAACCGCGCCTACGAGACCACGCTCGCGGAGGGCCTCCGCTTCGAACGGCGGGTGTTCCATGCCATGTTCGCCACCCGGGACCAGAAGGAGGGCATGGCCGCCTTCGTGGAGAAGCGGCCGCCCCGGTTCGAGAATATCTGACCGTGGCCTTGCCGCTTCGGGGCGGGCGGGGGAAAGGCTGACAGATCGAACAAGACTTCGACGGGGGAACGACCATGCCCAGCTTCCGGGAGGCCCGCGATCTTTTGCTGGCCCACCGCACCGATTATGCCGCCGCAGTCTCGGCCTTCGCCTGGCCGGATCCGGTGCCGTTCAACTGGGCGCTCGACTGGTTCGACGCCGAACTCGCCGGCCCTGAGAGCCGCGACCGCGACGCGCTCCGGATCGTCGAGGCCGGGAGCGGCGTGGAGCAGCGCTTCACCTTCGGCGAACTCGCGGCGCGGTCCAACCGTGTCGCCAACCACCTGCGCGGGCTCGGCCTGAAGCGCGGTGACCCCCTGCTCCTGCTGCTCGGCAACGTTCCGGCCCTGTGGGAGACCATGCTGGCGGCGATGAAGCTCGGCGCGGTGGTCATCCCGGCGACCACTTTGCTCACCGCGGACGAACTCGCCGACCGGCTCGCCCGCGGCCGCCCCCGGGCGATCGTGGCCGGGCCGGAGCAGGTCGCGCGGTTCTCGGGCCTCGACACGGGCGACGCGATCCGCCTCGTCACCGGGCCCGCGACGGGGGACTGGGGCGCCTATGAGGACGCCCACGGCGCGTCCGAGACTTTCGCGCCCGACGCGCCCACCGGGGCCGACGATCCGCTGCTCCTCTACTTCACCTCCGGCACCACGGCGAAGCCGAAGCTGGTGCGCCACAGCCACCGGTCCTATCCGGTCGGGGCGCTCTCGACCATGTACTGGCTCGGGCTCCAGCCGGGGGACGTGCATTGCAACGTCTCCTCGCCGGGCTGGGCCAAACACGCGTGGTCGTCGTTCTTCGCCCCCTGGAATGCCGGCGCGACCATCCTGGTGATCAATCAGGCGCCGTTCAACGCCGCCGCCCTGCTGACGCAGCTGGAGCGCACCGGCGCCACCACCCTCTGCGCCCCGCCGACCGTCTGGCGGATGATCATCCAGGAGGACCTCACCGGGAAGCAACTCACGCTCCGCGAGGTCTGCGCGGCGGGCGAGCCGCTGAATCCGGAGGTGATCGAGCGCGTGCGGAGCGCCTGGGGCCTCACAATCCGCGACGGCTACGGCCAGACCGAGACCACGGCCCTGATGGCCAACAGCCCGGGCCAGCCGGTGGTGCCGGGCGCCCTCGGACGACCCCTGCCGGGCTACCGGGTGCGCGTGCTGGACGCCGACGGGGAGCCGGCCGCCGAGGGCGAGGTCTGCCTGGACCTCGGCGCGCACCGCCCCGCCGGCCTGATGCAGGGCTACGACGACGGCCAGGGCCACCTCACGGGGGCGGATGGCAGCCTCTACCGGACCGGCGACGTCGCCTTCGTGGACCGGGCGGGCTGCTACACCTTCGTCGGCCGGGCCGACGACGTGTTCAAGTCCTCAGGCTACCGGATCAGCCCGTTCGAGCTGGAGAGCGTGCTGCTCGAGCACCCGGCGGTGGCGGAAGCCGCGGTGGTTCCGATCCCGGACCCGATGCGCCACACCATCCCGAAGGCCTACGTCTCCCTGGTGGCGGGGGCCTCGCCCGGGCCGGAGACGGCGCTCGACATCTTCCGCTTCACCAACGCGCGGCTCGCCACCTTCAAGCGCCTGCGCGGGCTCGAATTCGTCACCGACCTGCCCAAGACCATCTCGGGCAAGATCCGACGGGTGCAACTGCGCCGTCTGGAGCATGACGGCGTGACCGAGGACCCGCACCGGGGCCGGGCATACACCCAGGCGGATTTCCCGGAGCTTAAGGGCGAGGCGGAGCGCAAGCTCGACCAGACCGCAGGGTGAGGGGCGCTTCCCTTGCCGGCGTGCCGGGAAGATCGCAGATCATGCCGACCGGGACGCGCGAGAATCAGGGGTGATGGCCGAGACGTCAACGCCGGACTCGCTCGATCGCGCCGGGCCGCTCACGCGGGCGTTCCGCGCGATGGACGCGTCACAGACGTTCGTCGCCGAACCGAAGATGCGGGGATGGCCGCGGCGGCGACGCTGGAGCGGGACCGTGCGCTCGCGCCCTGGCAGATAGGCCTTGCCGGGATGGCTGCCGGCGCCGCGTTCTTCGGGGCCGGAGCGGCCTTCGTGAAGCGTCCCGGGACCTGATCGAACGGTCAAGGTTTACACCCTCCAAACCCGATGCGGCGCATTCGCGGCGCTTCTCAAGCCGCCCGTCGACGGTGTCGGGCGAGAGCCGGGTGCCGTCGGCGAATCGATAAAATTGCGCGCAACCGCTTCAGCGCCGCGGAGGCTCTGCGGCGCAATCCTGGCCTCGACAACGGGGACGGGTTCGATGGCTGCGGGGCTTCTCAGGACGGTTCGGGTGACCCTCGCCGGGGCGCTGGTTCTGCTCGGCCTCGCGGCGACCGCCGAAGCCCAGACGCTGGCGAGTTTGCCCTTGGAGGTAGGCGCCCAGGTGCTCGGCGATGCCAAGCCGATCGCGGCGTGGGTGACGTTCTGCCAGAGCTACGGGGCGGAGTGCGCGGTGGACCGGAGCGAGCCGGCGCGGATCAGCCTGACGGCGTCGACCTGGGCGACGATCGTGTCAGTGAACCGGCGGGTCAACAAGGCGGTCGAGCCGATGACCGACCAGGATCACCTGCACGTGGCCGACCGCTGGGACCTGGCCGAGGACGGCATCGGCGACTGCGAGGATTTCCAGCTGCTCAAGCGCCACCTGCTGGCCGAGGCCGGCCT
>NZ_JAKSYC010000078.1 GCF_022829585.1 Methylobacterium sp. J-026 | reverse complement strand
GGAGACGTGGCTGGAGGCCACTCAGATCGCACGCGGCGCGCATGTTCAGCAGGCCGGACTATCACAGGAGTAACTGAACCCGGTTACCACCGGGTTTAGCGTACTATTGTGTCGGGTACAGTTGCCGTCCCCACCGAAGAGCCCGTACGGGCGGCGGTTGTGGCCGTAGGTCCCCCCGTCGTACCCCACGGGAGCATACCCGCCGTAGCGATATCAATAACCGCCGTAGGGATACCCGTCGCCGCCAGCGAGGCCGTCTCCGACAGCTGCACCGGTCAAGAGGCCCAGACCCAGACCGTAGCCGCCGTAGCCACTGGTGAACGCCTCCGGCGCGGCCATCGTCACCGCGGACCGGTGCCGGCTCCTCGGCG
>NZ_JAKSYC010000075.1 GCF_022829585.1 Methylobacterium sp. J-026 | reverse complement strand
GTCGGTGCAGGAGATCAGCCGGCAGGTCGCGGGCTCCGCCGAACTGGCGCAGCGTGCCTGGCGCGAGGCGGATCACCACGGCGCCGTGGTGCAGGGGCTCAGCGCCGCCGCGTCCCGGATCGGAGACGTGGGCGCGCTCATCTGCGGCATCGCGGCCCAGACCAACCTCCTGGCGCTCAACGCAACCATCAAGCCGGCCCCGGCCGGATCCGCCGGCGGGGGCTTTCCCGTGGTTGCCGCCGAGGTGAAGGCGCTCGCCGAGCACACCGCCCGGGCCACCGCGGAGCTCACCGGGCCGATCGGCCGGAACCAGCCCTCCACTAGCCAGGCACTTGGGGAGACCGGCTAGAGAACCGCACGCATCCAGGAGATCAGCGGCGTTACGACATCGATC
>NZ_JAKSYC010000072.1 GCF_022829585.1 Methylobacterium sp. J-026 | reverse complement strand
AGCTTAAAATCTGTTTGACATGCTTATTGCGGCAGTCAGTATATTCGCTGGCATGAAGCTAATTCATACCGAGGCGAATCAATTAAAAGGCGATCCGTGGATACATTTACAACGTGTCACCGCGCCGGCATTTGCCCTCGCACCGGCCGCCTTTCTCAAGCATCTACAAGCCCATCAAACAGCAAACGGTGTTTCGCAGGCGGTCACCGCTTACGATAGCGCTCCGATCTTCGACTGGATGACGAGCCTCGTACCGCTCCAGGGTATCTCCGATCAGAACGCTGTCCGCTACGCCGAGCAGCATGGCGGGGTGACCCACGCCGAGATCCAGGCGGCCTTGTCGGTACCTCAGAGGTGCTTGCGCCTTGCGAGTTATTGGCATTTCGAAGGTTGCAGCTATCGCAGGGTCGACCAGACCTGCGCTGCACCGGATTATATCGACGCCTGCCCCTTACCGTTACCGAGGCTGAGGAAGGGATCGCTGAACCAAGCAGCCTACAGCCTTGCCCTCTTTATTCGCGATGTCTGCGACGGTGACTTCGTCGGCTGGATCGATAAACGGCTCGCCGAGGCCGATCCTGGCCCCGGGGCGCCCGAACGTGGTCCGCGCCTGCGGAAGGCCGTTCTTGGTCCCCTCTGCGGGATCTACGGCATCGGCCCGAAGCTCTGGGCGAT
>NZ_JAKSYC010000068.1 GCF_022829585.1 Methylobacterium sp. J-026 | reverse complement strand
CCACGGGCAGCCGAGGCACAGCGCACGTCCGAGTCGGCCGCGAATTCCGCTTCAGGTGCGCCAGCCGGCGAGGAAGCGGCATCTGCGGTTGATCCGGCGGTACATGACCGCTGCCGACAGCGGGCGGCCGCTTAGAGCTGTTCCCGGAGGCGTTGCGACGGAGCCGGGGTTGCCGCGTTGACCGGTGAAGGAGGCGGCAATGCCATCACCTTTATCAGTCGATCTGCGCGAGCGGGTGGTAGCGGCCGTGACCGAGGGCGCGTCTTTCCATCGAGCGGCGGCCCGGTTTGATGTGAGCGTGTCGAGTGCAAGCCGATGGTCGGCCCGGTTCGCGCAGGAAGGTCACGTCCGCTACAACGCGCTCGCGCAGATCGACTGATAAAGGTGATGGCATTGCCGCCTCCTTAACCGGTCAACGCGGCAACCCCGGCTCCGTCGCAACGCCTCCGGGAACAGCTCTAAGCGTCCGCCCGCTGTCGGCAGCGGTCAAGTACCGCCGGATCAACCGCAGATGCCGCTTCCTCGCCGGCGGGCGCACCTGAAGCGGATTTCGCGGGCGACTCGGACGTGCGCTGTGCGTCGGCTGCCCTAGGAAGGCAGGCGAGGGTAGCCAGAGCGGCGAGAACCTTGAAAGAGCGGCGCATGATCAAGCTAGGCCGTCATCGGCTGCCTTGTCCGGATCATCGGGCATGCGCTCGGCATCCTTCACCGGATCCTTGCTCTCGGGCTCGCTGCCGGTCGTCGGGTCCGGCACGTTGACGTTCGGGATCCGCACCGTCGGCGGCACGACGCTCACGCCCGGTGGCTTGTCTGTCTCAGCCATGACCATGCCGTCCCTCGTGATGCCTGTGTCGTCGCGCGGATTAGCGACCCGCCCGACGTCTTCTTTGAAGGTCACAGATCCTGCGCGATTGGCAACCACGGTAGACAGACGGCGATTGCCTCAACCTCGATCAGCGCCGCGATCTGCTCATTTGCCGCCGCCGCCACCCTGGGGCAGGGGCCGCTCCGGCTGGCCGGCATTTCCACCAGCTGCAGAGTTGTTCGTCACAGTGTCAGCCGGCTGCCCGGTCGGCGTCCCCGTCACGGTGCCCGGCGCACCGGTCGAACCCGGCTGAGGTGCGGCTACGCCAGTTGCGCCCGGGGCTGTCCCGAGTGGGGTAGCCGCTGGTGCCTGCGCGAACGCTGCGCCTGAGAAGAGCAGCATGAAAGGGATAGCTGTGACGAGGGTGCGCTGACGCATCGATGCCTCCGTGCCGAAGAACGCCGGTAACGCGT
This sequence comes from Methylobacterium sp. J-026, assembly GCF_022829585.1. GTDB lineage: Bacteria > Pseudomonadota > Alphaproteobacteria > Rhizobiales > Beijerinckiaceae > Methylobacterium. Next base: position 2,893 of record NZ_JAKSYC010000068.1, on the reverse strand, counting down.
ATGTGACCGGAATGGTTCGCGATACTTCGGAAGCCTGATCGCGCAAGTTCCTCACGCTGGGATGCGGTCGATGCTGGCGGTGTCCTCGGCGGACACGCCGTTCTCGCGGTGGCGGAAGTCGGAGAGCGCCCGATAGACCTGCAGCCGCGCCCGCATCACCGAACCGAGCGGCCGGTGCACCGCGAGGCTGTGCGCGGGTCGGAAGGTCATCACCTCGTCGAAGTATCGCGCCCGCTCCGTTGAATAGGCGTCTTGGCTCGGCAGGCGCAGTGTAGCCACGGTCCGGTAGGGGCTTACCGAGACAGGCCAATCGACCGACGCGTCCTCGATAGGTTGCCTCTCGGCGTCGGCCCAGAGCTGGGCCTTCAGCTCGAACACCACATCATGCTCGCGGAAGAAGTCGATTGCCGCGTGGCGGAAACCGTCCTCGTCGACGTGTGGGTCGAGCCGCCACTCGGATAGGGCGCGCTGTGCCTCGGCCGTGGGAACGGCCGCGAGCTTGGCCACGTAGTCGCCAAAACGGATCGGAGCCTGGCTGAAATAGCTGTCGGCTAGGGGATGGCTGTACGGATGGCCGAAGAAGTCGGCGAGCGCGCTCTCCGTCCCGAACGCGTGCAGCACCCGATTGAGATTGCGCATGGTCGACGAGACCGCGCTCTTGACACCCTCCGGCAGCGCGGTGGACTTGCCGATGACCGTACCGTCGCGGAGGAAGCCCGCCGCTGTACCCGAGGGGAAGGTGGTACCAGTCGCGAGCACGAAGTCCTGGGTATCAACGGCATGGCCGGGCAGCTTCTCGCCGGGGACGTCGAACACCTTGATGGACATGCCGCGATGGGTCGAGACGCGGTCGCCAAGTGTCTCGCCCGGCCCCTGCGCGAAGCGCACCGCGACGGGGTGGAGGCCGGGGCTGGAGAACAGCCCTTGGGCCAGTTCCGGCGGTAGGCCGGGGGCGATCGTGAACTCGCCGGTGACGCAGGCCGAACTCTTGGCGTGGCTGGCACGGACCGCATGGTGCTCGCGCTTCTCGACCGTCTCGGACTGCTGCGTCATGCCCTTGATGATGCCGTCGATCGTCGCCTGCTCGTCTGGAGCTGGCTGCTCGATGTCATGGGTGTAGCGCAGGTAATTCATTCTTGGGCTCTCACGCGCGGTTCTTTGGATGAAGTTCCGTGCGCATGGCCAAGTTCCTAATCGTCCGCTCCGGCTGGAGACGTGGCGCTCACTTTCACGGCGCTGATGCACCATTCAGCATCGCGTCGTAGTCGGACGCTAGCTGATGCAAGCCGGAGGGAACAGGCAGCTCCCCCCTACGCCTCAAGCCTCAGGGCTTCCCTCAGACTTCCGCGGCCGACCGGCATGCTTTAGCTTGTCGGAGACGGTCGCCACGGGCTCAGCGGCCTTCGCGGCCGCCTTCTTGCGCTGGCTGCCGAGGCCGAGGCTCTTGGCGAGTGCGGAGCGATGCGCCGAGTAGCTGGCGGCCGTGGAGGGGTAGTCCCGCGGCAGGCCGAAGTGCTCCCGGTACTGATCGATTGTCATGCCACTCTTGCTGAGATGCCGCTTCAGGGTCTTGTACGGCTTGCCGTCGATGAAGCTGATCAGCGCGTCCGGCGTGATCGACTTCCGGATCTGGGCGGCTGTGAGCTTCTCAGTGGCAGGAGCAGCAAGTGCGCCGGCATTACCAAGCCCCGAGAGCGCAGCGTGCGTACTGGCGATCAGCTCCGCCATGTCGGCAGGCCGTACCGAGTTCTTGGACACGTAGGCCGATACGATGCCAGCCGTGAGTTCCAAATAATCGGTGGCAGCAGCCTCGATCGTCCCTGTGTTCTCGTTCACGGCGCACCTGCTTGAGTGAAGCAAGCCATCTGCGCCAGCGAACACAACAAATCAATGCACGTTCAGGACTTTTTGCTTCTACCTGCTGATTTTTAGCTTGCCATCGCTCGCATCTCGGGTGCGCCTTCGCGCAGCACGTAGCCGCGGCCCCAGACCGTCTCGATGTAGTTCTTGCCCTGGCTGGTGTTGGCGAGCTTCTTGCGCAGCTTGCAGATGAACACGTCGATGATCTTCAGCTCGGGCTCGTCCATGCCGCCGTAGAGATGGTTCAGGAACATCTCTTTGGTGATAGTCGATCCCTTTCGGAGACCCAGAAGCTCCAGCATCTGGTACTCCTTCGACGTCAACGGGATGCGCTTGCCGTCGATCGAGGCCATCTTCTCGTCGAGGTCGAGCACGAGATCGTCGATCGTGATTTTGGACTGAGCATGACCCTTCGAGCGCCGCACAATAGCGTGGATGCGCGCCACCAGCTCGTCCTTGTGGAATGGCTTGGTCAGGTAGTCGTCGGCGCCGAACCCCAAACCCTTCACCTTATCCTCGATGCTGGCCATGCCGGACAGGACGAGGACGGGGGTCTGAATTTTCGACACGCGGAGCGAGCGCAGCACCTCGTAGCCTGACATGTCGGGCAGGTTCAGATCGAGGAGGATGATGTCGTAATCGTAGAGCTTGCCGAGGTCGACACCTTCCTCACCGAGGTCGGTGGTGTAGGTGACGAAGCTTTCCGATTTGAGCATCAACTCAATGCTCTGCGCGACGGTAGCGTCATCTTCGATCAGCAGAACGCGCATGACACCACCTCGAACTGAGGTGCTTCATAATCTCTCAGCAATACTGAACCGTTAACAGGCGGCTTTGCCGTTCAGTGCTCGGTGACGAACTGGGCGGCCCACTCGTCAGGGGATAGCTCCGGGCCGGTGAGGCACAGCACGCCGTTGTTTACGGTCGCTTTCCCTTGGGCAGCCCAGCGTTGCCAGTTCGTGAGCGCGTCGGCCGCGGCGAGGTCACCAGCCACGTCGCCGATCGGGTGATCCGTCAGGAGTGCGGTCGGGGC
>NZ_JAKSYC010000066.1 GCF_022829585.1 Methylobacterium sp. J-026 | reverse complement strand
CTCTGTACGAACGGCGATCCGAATAAGTTTCAAACGAGGAGTCAAATTTATAGCGGGCTTATGGAAGCATCATTTGACGTGATTTTATTGCGCAGCTTCTAATTTGCATCAGAGGTGAGCTTGACCATTGCTGATCTCTCCAGAACTACCTGTGCTCTGTAGGGGTTGGAGGCTAAGGCTTTGATGACGTGGGGAGAGAGCTTAGAGGTGGTTACACCTTCGCATCTATGTCAAGCCTCCGCATATTGCCGACCGCTCACGCCCCGGTTCCTGTTGCATAAGAGTAGGACGATTGTTCCAATCGCTGGCCGTCAACCGACGTAATTATCCATCGGAAGCATCCCGCATGGGCGGTTCAGGGCACTACGCTCACACGAGTGGACCGAGATGTAAGGTACGAAACCGGGAGCAGATGGCGCGACCTGCACTGCGGCCTCCGCGACCTTCGCCCCGTCCAGCGCCTGCACGGCGTTGCGCACGAGGTTGGCGAGGGCCCGGCCGAGCTGCTCCGGATCGGCCAGGACGGACAGGTCGTCCGCCGCCACCCGCACCGCCACGGGGTGGGCCGAGAGCGCGGCGAGGTCCGGAAGCTCCGAGAAGATCGGCGCCAGCTTCGTGCTGGCCAGGCGCGGCGCCCGCTCGGTGACCCGGCCATAGGCCAGGGTCGCCTCGCAGAACCGGATCGCCCGGGCCAGGGTCCCCACGAGCCGCGGCGCGACGCGCTGGACCGTCGGATCCGCGGTCCCCTCCAGGCGGTCACCCAGAAGCTGCGCTCCGGTGAGCAGATTGCGCAGCTCATGGCTGATCTTGCTCACCGCGAGCCCCAGCTCGGCCAGCCGCCGCTTCTGGCGGAGCTGGTCGGCGAGGCTGCGCTGCATCCGCCCTAGCGCCAGCTCGGCCTGGCCGATCTCGTCGCTGCGGCGGGACGGCGCGATGATCCGGCCCGCATCCTCCGGATCGTCCGCGAAGGCCGTGATGCTGGTGACGAGCCGCCGGACCGGGCGCACGATCAGGACCTGCAGGACCACGAAGACAAGGCCCGCCGCCGAGGCCGCGATGATCAGCGAGGAGACCAGCAGGCGCAGGGCGTAGTCGACCATCGCGGCCCGCAGTGGTGCCTCGTCGAGGAGGATCTCGACCCGGTCGAAGCCGATACCGCCCTCCCCGACCACGCGGATCGGCTCGCGCATCGGGGCGACGAGGGTGCGCCAGGCGCCGCGGACCGCCGAGAAGGCCGTGACGTCGCGCAAATCGACGGTGTCGGCGACCCGTTCCGGCACCGGCTCGATGGCGAGCAGGCGCTGCGTGCCGCCGCCGCGGACCGCGATGGCCCGGGCGTTGACCCCCGCGAGCAGCCGGCTCTCCAGCGCCTCCGAGACCGGCTCGGCCGTCCGGCCGTCCAGGACGAGGGCGGCGACCTGGGCCGCCGCCAGACGGTCGGACATCCACTCGATACGGTAATTGGCCACGGCCGGCACGTAGGTCAGCACCTCGGCCGCCACCACGAAGGCGACGGTGACGAGGAACAGCCGGCCGGACAGGCCGAGGCGCAGCCGCCGCCGTTCGGGCCCGTCGCGGGTCGGGGCGGCAACCGGCAGGGCCGGAGCCGCGACGGTGGTGTCGGAATCAGCGGCCATGCCGGTCACGCTCCGCGCTTGCATCGCGGATCGGGATCGGCGGGGTGGAGGGTGCAGATGCTCGAGCCGGGTCCGGCCTTCGCGGGAGACATGTTCGCAAGCCACAGTTTTGCAGGGGATACAGGCTCTTGCCCGTCAGCACTATACGGTAGCGACCCGCAAGCGGTTGCATGTGCCCTTCGACATCGGAGATCGCGCGCCGCTGCGGATGGCGTATCTCAGCCGCGCCGGGCGCGTCGGCTCAGGACCATGCTGGCCAGGGCGAAGACGCCGAGCATCGCGAGCCCGGCCACCATCCTGGGCGTGATCAGGTCCCGCAGCGTCAGGGCCCTGTCGCAGCCGCTCCCGTCGGCCGCCAGGCAGGCGGCCCGGGCGGCCTCGTGGGCCGCCACCACCTCCTCGATCCCCGCCCCCGTGGTGGCGTACACGAAAGCGCCGGGCAGCAGGCCCAGGACGGTCGCCGATACGAAGACCCACATCCTCACCCCGAACGCCGCAGGGGCGAGGTTGGTCACCCAGAACGGGAACAGGGGGAGGAGCCGCAGCACCACGATGTAGCCGAAGGCGTCGCGCCGGAAACCCGCGGCGAGACCCGCGAGGCGGTTGCCGCCCATCCGCCGGAGCAGGTCGGCCCCGGGGCCGCGGCCGACGGTGAACACGATCGCGGCCCCTGTCGTGGCGGCGCAGACCGCCGTCAGCGCCCCCGGCACGATCCCGAACAGGAAGCCGCAGATCATGGTCAGGATCAGCGTCGCCGGCACCGACACCACCACGGCCCCGACATAGAGGCCGTAGGCCGCCGCCAGCGCGCGGACATAGTCCGCCTCGACGAGCCCGCGCAGCCAGGCCCGGGAGGCGAGCAGCCGGTCGAGGCTCAGGATCTGCGCCGCGCCCGAGACGAGCACGAAACCCGAGATCCCGAGCAGCAGCACGAGCGGCAGCCAGCGCCGCACGCGGGTCCAGCGGCCCTCGGCGACGGGTGGGGCTTCGCTCACCCGGGCTTGCGCATCCGCAGGATCTTGAAGAACCCGCCCGGGAAGGTCGGTTTCAGCCCGACGACCTCGACACCGTTGCGCCGGGCCCAGGCCTCGATCCGCGTCGCCTTGAAGTCCGACGACCAGCCGATCTTGGTGCAGAGCGGCGCCACGATCTCCTCGACCCTGGCCACGGGGCCGTCGCTCTGGCCGAAATGATTGGCCAGCACGATGCCGCCGCCGGGGCGCACCACCCGCAGGAACTCGGACATCGCGGCCTCAGGGTCGGGCACCAGGGTGATCAGGAACTGCGCCACCACGGCGTCGAAGCTCGCATCGGCGTAGCCCAGGTGGCAGACATCCATGACCTGCAGGCCCTTCACGTGGGTCAGGTTGCGGCGCCGGACCTTGGCGCGGGCGCGCTTGAGCATGTCCTCGGACAGGTCGACGCCGCAGACGAAGCTCGACCGCGGGTAGTAGCCCAGCGCCAAGCCGGTGCCGACGCCGGCCTCCAGGATCCGCGGGCCGTGCTCGGCCGCCGCCTCGACCGCGGCGCGGGCCGCGGGCTCGGTGAGCTTGTCGTAGACCACGTCGTAGACGGGGGCCCAGCGGGCATAGGCCTTGCGCATCAGGGCCGTGCTCGGCCCGGCCGTCTGCGGCTCGCTCAGCATCGTTCGGTCTATCCTGGGAATGGGATCAGGCGGCCTCTCGGGGCCGGGCCGACAACGCGTCGACGCGCCGGATGGTGCCGCCGCCGAGCACCTGGGCCCGGGGCCCGTCATCCGCATAGATCGCGCAGGCCTGGCCCGGTGAGACCCCGTCCTCGGGCTCGGCGAGCACGATTTCGGCCGCGCCGTCCGGCCCGACCGTGAGCGTCGCCGGGCGCGGCGGCCGGGTCGAGCGCACGCGCACCGCCACGGGCAGGTCGCGCACGGCCTCGGCCGGGCCGGCGCCGAGCCAGTTGAGGTCTGAGAGGCGGATGCGGGTCGTCGCCAGCGCCGTACGCGGGCCGACCACCACCCGGGCGGTATCCGGCTCCAGCCGCACCACGTAGAGCGGCTCGGGTCCCGACAGGCCGAGCCCCCGGCGCTGGCCGACCGTGTAGTGCACGATGCCCGCGTGCCGTCCGACGACCCGGCCCGCGAGGTCGACGATCTCGCCCGGGCGGGCGGCGTCCGGGCGCAGGCGGGCGATCACGTCGCTGTAGCGGCCCTGCGGGACGAAGCAGATGTCCTGGCTGTCTGGCTTCTCGGCCAGGGACAGGCCGAGATCCTTGGCCAGCGCCCGGGTCTCGGGCTTGGTCATGTCGCCGAGGGGAAAGCGCAGGAAATCCAGTTGCTCGGCCGTGGTGGCGTAGAGGAAATAGCTCTGGTCCCGGGCGGGGTCGAGGGCGCGGTGCAGCGCCCGGCCGCCCCCCGGCAGGGCCCGGCTCGCCACGTAGTGCCCGGTGGCGAGGGCGTCGGCGTTCAGGTCCCGGGCGAGGCCCAGCAGATCGCGGAACTTCACGGTCCGGTTGCACTCGACGCAGGGGATCGGCGTCTCGCCGGCGAGGTAGCTCTCGGCGAACTTCTCGATCACCGCGTCGCGGAACCGGTCCTCGTAGTCGAGGACGTAATGCGGGATGCCGAGATGCGCGGCCGCCCCCCGGGCGTCGTTGATGTCCTGGCCGGCGCAGCAGGCCCCCTTGCGATGGGTCGCGGCGCCGTGGTCGTAGAGCTGAAGTGTGACGCCGACCACGTCGAAGCCCTGGCGCTTCAGGAGACCGGCCACCACGGAGGAATCGACGCCGCCCGACATGGCGACGACGACGCGCGTCTCGTGGGGGGCTTTGGGAAGATCGAGGGCGTTCATCACATGGGTCCGCAGCCGCCGGCCCGGAAGCTTCCCGGCTGCACGCCGCGTCTATAGCGGGACTCGGCCCGGCTTTCCAGGGCAACGCGTCCGCCGGCCCGGATACCCGGCAGATCCTGCCGGGTATCCGGCAGCTTCGGCCGCATCGCGGCGCGCCGACAGCGAGAGAAACGCCGTGTTCTCAGTGCCTTGGCCCCACCGCGCCGGTGGCGCGCGCCTTGCTGCATCGGATCCGAGAGGAACCCGGCATGGCGAGCGGTGCGGCGGATCGGTTGAATGTCACCGCGTGGGCTCCGTCCACGCGGACGGGCTGGGACGCGGCGGGGGTCGCGGCCCGGGCCGGTGACTCGTCGCAGGACCGGTTCGGCGCGGCCCTGACCGAGGCCCGGACCCGGGACGCTGCCGCGGCGGCGCAGGCCCGCGCGGCCAGCCAGCGGGACGCGACCGATACCGGGCGGGCTCGCCAGACCGCCCAGCGCGACGAGGCCGACGCCTCCCGCGCGGCCGCCGAGCGGGCACGGGACGCCGCGGTGCGGGCCGATACCCGGGCCGCGGACCGGCGGCCGGTTGCCGCCAAGTCGTCGGACGCGTCCGCACAGGCCGCCGACGCCCCCCGCCCGCAAGAGCCCCCGGCCGATTCGGGCCCGCACCCGAAGACGTCCGAGGCCGCCTCGCCGAGGGCGCCTTCGAGCGCGCAGGCGCAGACCGATCCCGCTTTGTCGAAGACTGCGAAGACCGATCCCGCCGCAGAGCAATCCGGGACGGCCGCGGCGAATCCCGCAGCCGACGCCCCGGCCGCGGGCACCGACATGTCCGCCCGGACCGAACCGGCCGTGCAGACCCCGCAATCCGATCCCGCCGCACAGGCCGCAGGCTCCAACCCCGCCGCCACGTTGCTGACCCTTCTCGCGGCGCTGTCCAAGGGCGGCGGCCCGGCCGGCACGGCGGCCGTCGCGTCCGGGGACCAGGCATCCGGGTCTGGGGAGATAGGCGCCAAGGGTGTCGCGACCCCGGCCGGCGCCGGGGCGACACTATCCGGGACGGCGACGCCCGCTGCGGGCCCGGTGGAGGCCGCCGCCGCGCAGTCCACGGGAGTTTCGGGAATCGCCCGGGCGGGCACCGGGGCGAAAGCTCTCGTCAATGCCGCAGGATCCGGGCAGCTCGATCCGAGTGCCGCGGTCGGGGCCGTTGCCACCGGCGCGGGCGATCCCGCATCCGCCGCCTCCGGCCCCGGCAAGGACTTCCTGGCCGCCCTGGCCGATGCCGGTCAGAGTGGGGGCGCGGCGCAGGCGACGGCCCCGTCCCCGGCCCCGTCCTCTGCAGGTGGATTGCCCGCGGCATCCGTCGGAACGACCAACGCCGCGCAGGTCGCGAGCGCGACCACGCCGAACGCGGCGCCCGCCCCGACCGATCCCCCCATCCCCATCGGACAGGTGCCGATGGCCATCGGCCTGCGCTCGCTCAACGGGTCGAACGAGTTCCAGATCCGCCTCGATCCCATCGAGCTCGGGCGGATCGACGTCAAGCTGGAGATCGACAAGGCCCGCGGCACGGTCACGACCCACTTGGTGGTCGACCGGCCGGAAACCCTGGCGCTGCTTCAGCGCGACGCCGGCCAGCTGCAGCAGGCCCTGTCCCAGGCCGGTCTCGACCCGTCGGCCGGCGGGCTCAACCTGTCGCTGCGGGGCGACGGCAGCGCCCAGAGCAACGGCGGCGGCGGCGACGGCCGGTCCGGCGGCTCCCCCCAGGGCGGTTCGGCAGGCTGGACCCGGGATCAGGCGGAGGCCCCGCAGGAGACCGCCCCGACCCGGTGGCTGCGCGGCTACGGCGGCCTCGACATCAGGATCTAGGGCATCGGGCCGGGCGGCGGATGCCGGCCCGGCGCGCCTCGCGGATCGACACGGAATCATCGCGCCCGGGCCCAGCGCTCAGGCACGGCACAGGAGAGAACGGCATGTCCAGCGGCATATCCAGCCTCACGAGCACGGCGGCCACGACCAACACGGCGTCGAGCGGCGGCGCAAACGCCACCGAGATCGCGAGCAATTTCACGCAGTTCCTGACGCTGCTGACAACGCAGCTCAAGAACCAGAACCCGCTCGATCCGATGGACACCAACCAGTTCACGCAGCAGCTGGTGCAGTTCGCCGGCGTCGAGCAGCAGCTCAAGACCAACGACCGACTCGACAACATCCTGACCGCGTCGCAGTCGGCCAGTTCCGCCTCGGCCACCAGCTATATCGGCAAGACCGTCACGGCAGACGGCAGCACCTCCCAGCTCGCCGGCGGCTCGGCCTCCTGGAGCCTGACGCCCGCCCGGGCGGCCTCGAAGGCGGTGATCACGATCCTGGATTCGAACAGCAACGTGGTGGCCACCCAGACCACCTCCCTCGCCGCCGGAAGCCAGTCCTACACGTGGAACGGCAAGACTTCGGCCGGGCTGACGGCAGCCAATGGGAACTACTCGATCAAGGTCGCGGCGACCGATGCCACGGGCGCCAACGTCGCCGTCGACACCAGCCTGTCGGGGACGGTGGACGAAGTCGATCTCAGCGGAACTTCCCCGGTCCTGTCGATCGGCTCGCAGAAAGTGCCCCTGTCCAGCGTGCAGACGATCGGGTTGTCCACAAGTGGCACTTAACGAATCACATCCGAGTGACTCGCTTCAACATCTCTTAAGCGGGCGCAAGTACCTTGGACTCTCGACAGGTCAGTCGAGTGTAGAGCGTATCATGACCGAACCTAGCCGCCCGAGAGTGAAGTATGTCATCGGGCCCGACGGCAGCCCCCTCACCATTGCGGACCTTCCGCCCCCGAGCACCCGCCGCTGGGTGATACGCCGCAAGGCCGAGGTCGTGGCCGCGGTGCGCGGCGGCCTCCTCAGCCTGGAGGAGGCGTGCAAGCGCTATACCCTGACGACCGAGGAATTCCTGAGCTGGCAGTTCTCCATCGACCAGCACGGTCTGGCCGGCCTCCGGACCACGCGGATCCAGCACTACCGGCACTGATCCCGGCGGCGGCGGGGATGGAACCGAACGCCCGTGCCCGCCGGTCCCGAAACATCACGAAGCCGTGTCCCGGTCCCGGGCGCGGCTTCGCGGCGTTTCGGAGACCCCTTCGTGCGTCCGCGAGCCCCGGCATTAACGGCCCGCTAACCACGGCCTGGGCAATTTCTGCCGAGCGGGCCGCCAGGGACCGCCTCGCGTTCAGAGTGCAGCGAATCCGCCCGTGAAGCCGGTCCTCGATCTCGTTACGAAGTTCGGACCGGCCCGCATCGCCGCCATGGCGGCGGTGACGCTGACGCTCATCGGCTTCTTCGCCTTCATCATCCTGCGGGTCTCGCGCCCGGACATGGGCGTGCTGTTCTCGGACCTGTCGATGCAGGATTCCAGCGCCGTGGTCCGCGAACTCGACAGCCGCGGCATCCGCTACGAGACCCGGGGCGACACGGGCCAGACGATCATGGCGCCCCGGGCCGACCTCGCCAAGCTGCGCATGGACCTGGCCGGTAAGGGCCTGCCGACCCAGGGCGGGGTGGGCTACGAGATCTTCGACAAGGGGGACGCGTTCTCGTCCACCAATTTCGTGCAGAACGTGAACCACCTGCGCGCCCTGGAGGGCGAGCTCGCCCGCTCGATCCGGGCGATCGGCCGGGTCCAGGCGGCCCGCGTCCACCTGGTCCTGCCGGAGCGCCGCCTGTTCGAGCGGGACCGCGAGAACCCCAGCGCCGCCATCGTGCTGAAGCTGATGGGCGACCTCGATGCCGGGCAGGTGCGGGCCATCCGCCACCTCGCCGCCTCGGCGGTGGAGGGCCTGAAGCCCGAACGGGTCTCGATCGTCGACGAGCGCGGCCGGCTGCTGGCCGACGGCGCCCGGGATGCCGAATCCGACGGCGCCAGCGGCTACGAGGACCGGCAGGTCACCCTGGAACGGCGCCTGCGCGGCCAGATCGAGGACGTGGTCGCCGGCATCGTCGGGCCGGGGCGCGCCCGGGTCCAGGTCAATGCCGAACTCGATCTCAACCGGATCGAGAGCCGCTCCGAGACCTTCGACCCCGAGAGCCGGGTGGTGCGGTCTGCGCAGACCCGGACCGAATCGGCGCTCACCGGCAATGCCGACGGGCAGGTGAGCGTCGGCAACGAGCTGCCCGGCGCCAACGGCGCCGACAAGGCGCCTGCCCCCAAGGACGCCACGAACAAGAACGAGGAGACCACGAACTACGAGATCTCCAAGGTCACCAAGACGGAGATCGCCGAGGGGGGCCGGATCAAGCGCCTGTCGGTGGCGGTGGTGGTCGACGGCGTCTACGCGACGGCGGCCGACGGCAAGCAGGCCTACACCCCCCGGGCTCCGGCCGAGATCGAGCGGATCACCGCCCTGGTGCGCAGCGCGGTCGGCTTCGACAAGGCGCGCGGCGACCAGATCGAGGTGGTGAATCTGCGCTTCGCGGAGGCCCCGAGCGTGCCGCAATTCGCCGAGCCGACGCTGATGCAGGCACTGCTCACCCCCACCAAGGAGGACGTGCTGCGCATGGCCGAACTCGCCGTGCTGGCGCTCCTGACCCTGATCGTCCTGCTCACCGTGGTGCGCCCGCTGATACGGCAGGTGCTGGCACCCATGCCGGCCGCGCCGTCCCTGGCCGGGCCCGGGATGGGAGGCGCACTCGACGCCGCGGCGATCACGGGCGCCGGGGCGGGGACCATCACGGTGGTGGAGCGGGACAACCCCACCGCCCGGCTGATGGAGTTCGCCAAGATCAACGGCCAGGTCCAGGCCGAGACCGTCCAGCGCGTGGTCGACATGGTCCGGGCGAGCCCGTCCGAGACCGTCGAGGTGCTGCGCGGCTGGATCCAGGAAGAGTAAGGCGTCGAGGAACGGACGATGGCGGCAGGTCTGGCGAATACCCTGGCGAATGTGGGCGGCGACTCCTTCGCGACGATGCCCGGTCCGCAGCGCGCGGCCGCGCTCCTGCTGATGCTCGGCGAGGAGGAAGGTGCGCCGATCTGGCAGATGCTGGAGGAGGAGGAGGTCAAGAAGGTCAGCCACGCGATGGTCCAGCTCGGCACGCTGGAGGTGCAGACCGTCGAGCGGCTGATCATCGAGTTCGTGACCAAGCTCGGCAACAGCGGCGGCATCTCGTCGAACTTCGAGCGAACCGAGGCGCTGCTCCTGAAGATCTTCCCCAGCGACCAGGTCTCGCTGATCATGGCGGAGATCAAGGGCGCGTCCGGCAAGCGCGTCTGGGCCTCTATCGCCCAGGTCGACCCGGAGATCCTCGCCTCGTTCCTGCGCAACGAGTACCCGCAGACCGTCGCGGTGGTGCTCTCGCGGGTGCGCGCCGACTACGCCGCCAAGGTGCTGACCATCCTGCCCGAGGATTTCGCCATCGATTGCCTCAACCGCATGTTGCGCATGGAGACGGTCCAGAAGGAGGCCCTGCGCCACATCGAGGAGACCCTGCGGGTCGAGTTCGTGTCCACCATCGCCCAGACCCAGCGCCGCGACGCCCACGAGATGATGGCCGACGTGTTCAACGCCTTCGACCGGCAGACGGAGGGGCGTTTCCTCGCTGCCCTCGATCAGGCGAATCGCGGCTCGGCCAAGCGCATCCGCGAGCTGATGTTCACCTTCGAGGATCTGCTCAAGCTCGATCCGGGCAGCGTCCAGACCCTGATGCGCGCGATCGACAACGAGACCCTGTGCCGGGCGCTCAAGGGCGCCAACGAGCCGACCCGGGCCTTCTTCATGAAGCAGATGTCGACCCGCGCGGCCAAGAACCTCACGGACGAGATGGCCTCCCTCGGCCCCGTCCGCCTCAAGGAGGTCGACGAGGCGCAGGCCAAGATGACCGAGATCGCCAAGGACCTCGCCGAGAAGGGCGAGATCATGATCGCCAAGAATAGCGCCGAGGAGGAGCTGGTCTATTGAGCGCCCAAGCGTCCCGGAGCGCGAAGCCGTTCCTGTTCGAGACGGATTTCCGCAGCGCGCGTCCGAGCGCGGATGCGCTGCGCGCCACCGAGGCCGCCCTGCGCGCCGAGGCCGAGGCCCATGCCCGCGGCCTCCAGGACGGACGGATCCAGGCCGAGGCGCAGGTCCAGGGCCGGCTCGCCGACGCCATGACCCGCCTGGCCCTCGCCGCCGCGGGCCTGATCGCCCAGGCCGACGCGCGCGATGCCGAGCGTGAGGCGCAGGCCGTCGAGGTGGCCGTGCTGATCGCCCGGAAGGTCGCGGGCGACGCCCTGGAGGCCGCCCCGCTCGCCGGCATCGGCGAGGCGGCGCGCGCCGCGCTCCAGCACCTGCGCGGCGTGCCCCACCTGGTGGTGCGGGTCCATGACAGCCTCGTCGAGGAGGCCGAGACCCTGATGAAGCGTCTGGCGCGCGAGCGCGGCTACGAAGGCCGCCTCGTCGTGCTTGGCGACCCCGACATGGCGGCGGGCGATGCCCGCATCGAGTGGGCCGACGGCGGCATCGTGCGGGAGCGTGCCCGCATCGAGGCGGCGGTGCTGGACGCCCTCGGCCTCCCGACGCGCCCGTGAAGGATTCCCGATGTCCGACGATTTCAGCCTGCCCCAGCTCGGCGAGAATGATCCCGACTACGCGGCGGGCTCGATCCGCGACGCGCCGACCACCCCGAAGACCGCCGCCGACCTGGAGCAGCTCTTCGACGTGCCGGTGATGGTCTCGGCGGTGCTGGGCTCCGCCCGGATGCCGATCGGCGACCTGCTCCGGATGGCGCCCGGCGCCGTGCTGGAGCTCGACCGGAAGGTCGGCGAGGCGATCGACGTGTTCGTCAACAACCGGCTGGTCGCCCGCGGCGAGGTCGTCCTCGTCGAGGACCGGCTCGGGGTGACGATGACCGAGATCGTCAAGGGCGAGTGATCTGTTTTCGGCACGGACGCCGGGGGGCTGTCCGCGCCACGATGGTTGAGAGGGACGAACCATGCGGCTCCTGATGATCGGGCGGCTCAACGGCGAGCTGATCACCGCCTCGAAGATCGCCATGCAGCGCGGCGCCGCCGTGACGCAGGCCGATGCCGTGCCGCAGGGCCTGAACGTGCTGCGCGCCCGCGGCGCCGATCTCATCATGATCGACGTGGCCCTGCCCATCGCCGACCTGGTCGCAGCCCTGGAGGCGGAGCGGATCCGCACCCCCGTGGTCGCCTGCGGGGTCTCGGCGGACGCGCAGACCGCCGCGGCGGCGATCCGGGCCGGCGCCAAGGAGTACATCCCGCTCCCGCCCGATCCCGAGCTGATCGCCGCGGTCCTTGAGGCGGTCGCCACCGACCGCGCCGCCTTCGTCTGGCGCGACCCGTCCATGGAGCGGGTGGTCAAGCTCGCCGAGCAGGTCGCCCGCTCGGAGGCCTCGGTGCTGATCACCGGCGAGAGCGGCACCGGCAAGGAGGTCCTGGCCCGCCACGTCCATCAGAAGTCGAACCGGGCGGCCAAGCCCTTCGTCTCGGTCAACTGCGCGGCGATCCCCGAGGCCCTGCTCGAATCCGAGCTGTTCGGCCACGAGAAGGGCGCGTTCACCGGCGCGGTCGCCCGGCGCATCGGCCGGTTCGAGGAGGCCAATGGCGGAACGCTGCTCCTGGACGAGATCTCCGAGATGGACGTGCGCCTGCAGGCGAAGCTGCTGCGGGCCCTCCAGGAGCGGGTGATCGACCGGGTCGGGGGCACCGCCCCGGTGCGGGTCGACATCCGCGTGCTGGCGACCTCGAACCGCAACCTCGCCGAGGAGGTCCGGAAGGGCACGTTCCGCGAGGACCTGTTCTACCGGCTCAACGTCGTAGCCCTGCGGCTGCCGCCGCTGCGCGAGCGCCCGGCCGACATCCTGGAGCTCGCCGCGCATTTCGCCAAGAAATACGCCGCGGTGAACGGCGTGCCGGCCCGCCCGCTCGACGCGCAGGCGCGCGCCCTGATCCTGAAGAACCCCTGGCGCGGCAACGTGCGCGAGTTGGAGAACACCCTGCACCGGGCGGTGCTGCTGGCCTCGGGGGACGCGATCGGCCCCGAGGCGATCCTGTCCCCGGACGGCGAGGTGATGAGTGCCGAGGGACCGGCGACCCGCGCCGCCCAGGCCGCCGAGGCGGCGACCCGCGGACTGGTGGGGCGGACCGTGGCGCAGGTCGAGTGCGACCTGATCCTCGACACCCTCGACCATTGCCTCGGCAACCGCACCCATGCGGCCAAGATCCTCGGCATCTCGATCCGGACCCTGCGCAACAAGCTCAACGAGTACGTCTCATCGGGCCTCGACGTGGCCGAGCCCGGTGGCGTTCGGAGCGCGGCCTGCGGCTGAGCGGCCGGGCCGGGTGACGCGGCGCAGGCGGGCATCATCCTTCTCCGAGAGCCGGTGACTGGCTGTCGCGACGCTGCTTCAGCGGCGCCCGGCCTGCTCGGCGCGGTTGGCCTCGTTCTGGGCCGCGAAGGCGGCGTCGAGCTTGCGCAGCGATTCATAGCGGGCGACGTCGCTCTCGACGTCGCGGATCGTCTCCTCGACGAGGTGGCGCTGCAGCGCGACGCGCGGGTCCTCCGGCGGGAACGCCTCCCGCTCCTGGAGGCGGAGCACGGCCTGCCGCACGACGGTGTAGACCGCCTCACGCTCCGCCCGGGTCATCGACGGCTGGATCGCCTTCGCGACGAGATCGGAGAAATCCGACATGGACCGTTAGACTTCGCTCTTCCAGCAGGGCACGGGCGCCGCCACCCTCTATAGACCGCGCCGTGCGGGATCCAGAGGCTCGCGCATCATCCTCAAAGGTGGCCGACGGCTTTCGGCACGATGCGAACCTGAAAGCCCGCGCCTCGTGCCGGTTCCGACATCCGGCCTGTTGCGCGCGGCGACCTACATACGCTGGTCGCGGATGCCCGCCAGCAGGAGCGAGGACGAGCTCCAGATCACCAGGAAGCAGAAGAACGACACGATCAGCGTGTGACCCCGCTCCGGGTAGAGGCTGTCGGTCGGCAGGACCGGCGGCACGAAGGTCGCCAGGAAGATGTGCTGCTTGCTGGCCGAGACCCGCGCGCGGTCGAGCAGCATGTTCGCCGATTCCTCCAGCTTCTCGGCGATGGTCCGCTCCACGAGCAAGCCCTCGTACTGGAGCAGGGCCTCGGTCAGGTTCGAACCGCCGCCCGCGGCGCCTGCCGCACTCGTCAGCTCGTCCTGCAGGGTCTTCATCTGCTGGTCGATGGCCGCGAGATTGGCGACGAGGATCTGGATCGAGCGCGAGCGCTCGTCCAGGCTGGAGCCGCGCAGGATCTGCAGGTCGTTCTCCGCCTTGAGCTTGTCCTTCCGCAGGAGCGTCAGGGTGGCCAGCGTCCCCTCGGCCGTCTTGACCGGATCGATCACGCCCCACTGATTGCGGAAGAGCTGCAGCGCGAGGTGGGCCTTGCGCAGGCGCTCCTGGGCGGTGGTGGCATCGGCCTGGGCCTGGGCGACCATGTCGGCCTGCGCCCGCTTCGAGATGTCGTTGATCAGCGCCTCGGAACGCGCCACCACGGCGCGGGAGATCGTCAGGGCGTCCTCGGGGGTGAAGGCCCGGACCGTCAGACGGATCACGCCCGAGATCGAGTCGATATGCGCATCGACCTGCCTGCGCCAGTACTTGGTGAGATCCTCAATCGGGCCATTCGGATTCAACCGCGTCCAGAAATCGGCCTGGCGGCGGGAGAACATCGTCGACAGGCCGATGCTCTTCTCCAGCGCCTCGACCATCGTCTGGCTGCCGATATAGTCGCGGACGATGAAGCTATCCTGGCTGTTATGCTTCTGGATCAGGTTGGTGTACTGGCCGAGCGCGATGTTCTCCATCGGCTCGACGTTGCCGCGGACCGCGAACTGGGCCTCGGCGACGTATTGGTCGGAGGCGAAGCCGAACAGGTACAGCCCGATCACGAGGGTCGGCAGCAGGACGAACAGGCTGACGCGGCGGACGATCCGCGAGCCGTAGGTCGACGTGTCCTCCTGGCGCGGGCGCAGGCCCGGCAGGCGGGTCCAGTCCAGGCGCCGTCGAATCGAGGCGGCCAGGGCCCGGGCGCTCCGATCGGCCGGGACCGGGCGGATCGTCTCCGCACTCCGCCGCAGCTCGCTCCTCGTCGGTGCGCCGAACGTCACGATCTCGCCTTCGCGCGTGTCGTCTTTGACGTCGTCGAAGCTCATCCGCTCATTGTTCCTGGGTCTGCGCCGGTTCCGCTCACGCGGCGCCGGCCGGAGGGCGGCCCGTGCGCGGAACTGGAATCCCGTTCTTTTCGGCCCTTTTTATGGCGCCCGTCCCGTCCGCCGCGGCGACGGAGGCCGTAGCCCGACAGGGCTATCGCGCCCTACAATCTCCCGATGATGACAGAACCGTCAATTGCGGGCGACACGGATCGCCGCCCTCCTGGCCGTTCGGCCGGCCGGTCCGCCAAGACCAAGCTCACCGAGATCGTGGTCGTCTGCTCCAAATGCGCCAAGCGGCAGGGGCTCAAGCCGCGCGCGGTCCGCGCGCTCCTGAAGAAGGCCGGGAAGCAGGACGGCCCGGATGCCGCGGGCGCGCGGCGGAAGCTCTGCATCGTCGAGTCGGGCTGCCTCGGCCCGTGCCCGAAGCGGGCCATCGCGGTCGCCACCGGTGCGAGCCTGGCGGCCGGCCGCGTCGTCCTGCTCGATCCCGCGGCGGGCCCGGCCGAGGCGCTCGCGGCCGTGCTCCATCCGGTGCCGCGGCGGCCGCCCCCCGAATTCGGCCCCAATACCGCACTAGCGGCGGTACGACCCGCCGAATCGCCGCCGGCTCGCTGACCGGCACAACCCCTGGAGCCGTCGCTCTTGCCCGCCTCCCGACGCGCCATGCGCACGCCGCGGCCGTGACAGGCACGCACCTATCCGGGAAACGCCGGGTCGTCCGCGCCCTGGTGCGCCGTCTTCCGCTGCTCGGCACCCTGATCGGGCTCGGCTTCGCGGTCTGGCTCGTGGCGACCAACGACCTCGACGCGGTGGCGACGGCGTTCGGGCGGATCGGCGTGGCGGGCTTCGTCGGGGTGACCCTGGTGCGGGCGCTGGTGTTGGTGCTGTGCGGCATCGCCTGGGCGCGCATCCTGGACGGGCTATCGCCCGCGCCGGTCTCGGCCTGCCTGATCCTGCGCTTTGTACGCGAGGGCATCAACGTCCTGCTGCCGGTCGCCTCGGTGGGGGGCGAGGTCGTCGGGGCGCGTCTCCTCACCTTCTGGGGCGTCGCCGGCTCCCTGGCGGCCGCCTCGGTGCTCGCCGACCTGCTGTTTCAGGTCGGGACCCTCGCCCTGTTCGCCGGCCTCGGCGCCGGGCTCCTCCGGCGGGTCGAAGGGGCGCAGGCGGCCGAACTCGCCGATTGGACCCTGCGGACGCTCGCCGTCGCCGCGTTCGCCGTCGCGGCGCTCTTCGCCCTCCAGCGGACCGGGATCGTGCGGCTGGTCGAGGACCGGGTTACGGCGCTCGGTCGACGCTTCGTGCGCGAGGCCGAGGCGGGCCCAGAGCCGACACCGCGGATCCAGGGGGCGCTGGACGCGGTCTGGGCGGCGGGCCGGCGCGGCCGCCTCGCCCAGTCCTGCGCCCTGCACGCGCTGGCCTGGCTGCTCGGCGCCACCGAGATCGCCGTCGTCCTCACCTGCATCGGGATCGACAATGTCGGCCTGACCGACATCCTGGTGATCGAGTCGCTGAGCCAGGCGATCAAGGCCGCGGCCTTCCTGGTCCCGAGCGGGCTCGGCGTTCAGGAGGGCGGGCTCGTGCTGGTCTGCGGCCTGTTCGGCATTCCGCCCGGGACGGCCATCGCCCTGTCCCTCGCCCGCCGGGTGCCCGACGTGGTGCTCGGCCTGCCGGCGCTCCTCGTCTGGCAGAACCTCGAGGCGCGCCGCCACGGCGTGCGCCCCGCCGCGCCGACCTGCGACCGCCCGTGACCCCGATGCCCGACGCCCCGTCCGTCCCGACCCGCATCGGCCCGAGGCGATTGCGCCGGCGTCTCCGCCTGGCCGCGATGCCTGCGCTCGCCGTCGCGCTCTTCGCCGCCGGGCCGGCGCTCGCCCAGAGCGTCACCCTCGACCTCGGTGCCGGCGGCACCACCGAGCGCGCCCTCCAGCTCGTCGCGCTGATCACCGTCCTGGCGGTGGCGCCCTCCGTGCTGGTGATGGCCACCGCCTTCACCCGGATCGTCGTGGTGCTCTCGCTCCTGCGCTCGGCCCTGGGCACCCAGACGGCGCCGCCGACCGCGGTGCTCGTCAGCCTCGCGCTGTTCCTCACTGCCTTCGTGATGGCGCCCACCGGCCGCGCGGCCTACAGCGCCGGGATCGAGCCCCTGATCGCGGGCCGGATCACACAGGCTCAGGCCTTCGAGCGCGCCTCGGCGCCGTTCAAGACTTTCATGCTGCGCAATGTCCGCGAGAAGGACCTCAAGCTGTTCCTCGACCTCGCCAAGGTGCCGACGCCCAAGGGGCCGGAGGATGTCGGCCTGGAGATCGTGACCCCGGCCTTCATGATCTCGGAGCTGCGCCGCGCCTTCGAGATCGGCTTCCTGCTGTTCATCCCGTTCCTGATCATCGACCTCGTGGTCGCCTCGGTGCTGATGGCGATCGGCATGATGATGCTTCCCCCGGCCACGGTCTCCCTGCCGTTCAAGCTGATCTTCTTCGTGCTGGTGGACGGATGGACCCTGGTGGCGGGCTCGCTCGTCCAGAGCTACAGCGGATGAGGGCGCCGGGGCCGGCGATCCAAGGGCTTTGCCGATCGCGCCTCGGCGTTCCGCTCCGGGGTCCAGACGCGTCCCGTTTCTGTCTCCCGGACAGCGTCCGGATTGATGACGCGCGGCCCGCTCACCCCGGCGGTGCGCCGGCGGCTCCGGCGCTGCTCTGCTGGTCCGCGCCCTGCGGCTCGGCGCCCTCGGCAGCGACGGCTCGCCCCCGGTCGGGGATGGCGGTCTCCGGGTAGCGCTTGCGGTACTCGGCCAGGAAGGACGACAGAGTCTCGGCCTTCGTGGCGCGGGCCGCCACGGCGCGGAAGCCCGGCGCTCGGGTCGGATCGGTGCCGGTGAGGAGCGCGAAGGTGCGCGCATCCGGGCTCGCCGCCATGGTCTCCGAGAACTTCGCCTTGAGCCGTTCCAGGCCGATCGCCTCGCCGGCCAGGTCGTAGGCGATCGCGGCGCGCACCGCATCGGCCCGGGACTGCGCGTCCAGGGGCTGCCCGGACCGCCACGCCTCGCCGAGCAGCGCCTCGTGCGTCTCGCCGGCCTCGCGCCACCGGCGGGCGCCCCAGTAGATGTCGGCGCGCAGGCGGTCGATGTCGGGCCCGCTCTCCCCCTCGATCGTCTCCAGGGCGAGGTCGGTGCGGGTCAGGTCCGACAGGGCGCGGGCGCGGATCAGGCCGCGGGCCCGGTTCAGGTCGCGCGGCAGCTCCGGCATCTCCGTCGCGTCGAGGGCCTTCAGGGCCTGCAGCGGCTTGTCGTCCATCAGCCGCACGGTCGCCAGCCGCGCCGCGACGGCGGACCGGGCCGGGCCGGTGAGCCGGTTGTCGATCTGGTACTGAAGGAGGTCGGCGGCGGAGTCCAAGAGATCGACGCCCACAAGGCGATCGGCCAGCCGGCGCACCACCTCGTCGCCGCGCCGCCCGATCGGACTCAATTCCCGGAAATCGAAGAACAGCGCCACGGCCTCGATCCCCGGCAGCGCGTCCCCCTTGTCGGTGAGATACAGGTTCTCGAAGGCCACCTGCGCCTCGCGCATGAGCGCCGCAGCGGTGTCGCCGTTGGGCGCGATGGCGTTGGCCCGGCGCGCGGCCGTGAAGGCATCGCGCCAGCGCCCGGCGGCCAGATAGAGGCGGTCGAGCCCGGCGGTGATGCCGTCCTCGATCGCGCCGCCGTGCCACGTCAGGGCGAGACGTTCCAGCCGCTCCGTGGCGGCCTCGGCCGTCAGTTTGCCGGCGGCGCGGGCCAACAGCGTCCTGCGCAGACTCGCCTCGACCGAGACCGGACGCACCGCAGCCGTCTCCAGCCCGGCATAAGCGTCCAGGGCGGCTTCGACCTGCCCCGTCGCCTCGGCCACGCGGGCCCGGACCAGGGCGAGCCGGTCGCGAATCCAAGGGGGGAGGTCCCGGGCGTCCTCGGCGCGGGCAGCGGCGGTCTCGGCATCGCCGTTCTCGATGGCCGATTCCGCCGCGGCGGTTCGAATCAGTTGAGCGAGGTCAGGGGGGTAACTGTTGGCGAGGGGCAGGACCTTCAGGAATCCGGTCTCGGCGGCCTTCCAATCGCCCGCGCCGGCCGATGCCACGGCCCGCCACAGCACGGCCTCCGGATCCCCGGCGAGCATCGGCAGGGTCAGCGCCTTCAGCGCTTCGGCGTTCCGCCCCATCCGCACGAGCGCCAGGCCGCGCAGGAGGGCGGTGTCACGCTGGGCGGCCAGCAGCGGATCGTCGGCGGCGGCCGCCTCGAGCGCTGTGAGGCCCTCGGGATCGAGCCCGTTGGCGAGGTCGGCGCGGGCGAGCGCGAGCCGCGCCGGGCCGCGTTCGGTCGGCGTCGCGGCGGCGGCCGCGTTGGCGAACCCGCGCAGTGTCTCGCGCACGTTCCCGGACCGCGCCCGCTCCCAGGCGTCGGGCGCGATGGCGAGCATCCCGGCCTCGGCCAGGACCATCTCGGCCTTCCGCGCCACCGCGGAGGCAGCGAGGCCCCCCGCCCGGCCGATCGTCACGGTGTCGAGGTCGGGGCGCACCGCGAGGTCGTCGGCGCCGGCGAGAACCGCCAGGCCGTGCCGGCTCGGCAGGATCTCGAAATCCACGAACCGCCGGTTCTTCGGGTTGCCCACGGGGCGCTGGGCCGCCGAGGTCACCACCGCGATGCGCTCGCCGTCGAGGTCGAGCCATGTCGCCGAGCCGGGCCGCGGCAGGCCGAGCGAGACCGCGATGCGGCCCGAGGGGTCGGGCTTGCGCTGGGGGTCGATCGTGTCGCTCGGGCTCAGGGTGTCGCCCGCCGAGAGTTCCCAGGCGGGCCCGCTCTCCGTGGCAACCGCGGTGAGATCGACCAGGCGGCCCTGGGGCACCGAGAACCGCAGGAGCGTGAGCGGTCCCGTCCGACCGGGCGCGCCGACGGGCACGAGACCCTGGCTCCCGGCGGGGACCACGACCGGCTCGGCGGTCTCGAAGGCCAGCGTGGCGACGCCGCCCCGCTCGAACAGGACGGCCGGCGGCAGGGCGTGGAACGGGAAGACCAGGCCGGACCCGGCCCGGCGCTTCGGCGGCGCCTCGGGCGGTCGATCCGGACCGGCCGGCGCCTCCGCCCGGCGCGGCGGTTCGGATGCGGATGCGGGGGCAGACGGCGTCGCGACCGCCGGCTCCGGCTTCGGGGGCCCGGGCACCTCGACGGCGGTCCTGCCGGGCTCGGGCGGCTTGCGGCGGACCACGTCCAGGAGGAAAGCTCCGTCCTCGCGCTCCGTGCCGATGCCGAACCCCTCCTCGGGGGTCACGAGCAGACTGGCCGACGTCGCATCCGTCTCGGTCGCCAGCTTGGCGATGCCGGGCCGGGAACGGCCGCGGGTCAGACCCGGATCGATGGTCCAGGGTCCGACAATCCGCAGCCGCGTCGAAACGCCCTCGGCGGTGAGGGTGGTGACCGCTTCCGCGGGCAGGCGCAGCGACAGGCGCGTCAGCGTCGGGAGCAGAGCGAGTTCCAGGGACAGGGGCTTGCGCACCGGTTCGGGTACGCGGGCCCTGAGCGCCTCCTCGGCGGCCCGGGCGCGGCGGGCGAGATCGGCCACCACCTCGGGGGGCAGCGGCGGCGGCAGGCCGGACCAGCCCTCCGGCAGCAGGTCGACGAACACCCGCTCGCCGGCCGATTGCAGGTTGATCCGGTAGGGCCGCTGGAGGGCGACCCGCAGGCCGGTCCCGTCGGGATCGCGCCGGACGCTCGAAACATAGGCGGGCATTTCCTCGGCCAGGTGCTCGGGGCCCGGGGCGACGCGCTCGCTGTAGCCGAGGAGCAGGACGCCGCCCGCGAGCTTGGCCTTGACCGCGACGGGCTTGTCGAAGGTGAGCAGGATGCGGCCGTAGCCGCCGGGGCCGGCGCCGGTCTCGCCGCCCTTGGCGCCGACCAGCTGGGCGGCCAGGGACGGATCGATCGCCGCCAGCAGCGCCACCAGCGACAGCGCCGCGCGCAGAAGCCGGGCCCCGAGCCCTCGACCGATCCGGGGTCGCCCGCCCACCGCTCTCATCGCCTCGCCGATCCGATTCCGGCGCGCGGCTCCGGCGGGGCCGCGGCGCGCGGCGCCACATGTCCCGAACATCCTGCGGCGGCGCGGCTAACGCTGCCTTAACCGTACCCCGTAAATTCGCCGGACCGCCGGGCTTTTCAGCCGCTCAGGGCGACGGCGCGGTCGAGGGCCCGGGCGAAACCCTCGAGCGGAACCGTGATCGTCGCCGCGTCGCTGCCGCCCGACTTCTGTCCGATCACGAAGAGCGTTTTGGCGGCCCGCATGCCGTCGAGGGCCAGCGTCGGGAAGCTGATCGGGACGAAGCAGCCGTCCGGCCCGCAGGCCGTGTAGGGCGCGCCCTTGCCAAGGGCCTGCTCGTCCAGCTTGAAGGTGACGCCCGGCTCGATCGACAGGCCGAAGGGCATCAGCACGATCCCCTCGGAGCGACCGTTCGCCGGGGTCTGGAGCTCGAAGCCGAACTTGCGGCGGCCGGTCTGCGAATCGCCCTGCGACTGGGCGACGATGCAGGTGATCTTCTCGCTCGGGCGCGTGCAGGTCATGGTCCAGTCGCCGTAGCTCTCGCTGACGGTACTGGCGCCGGTGGGCCACGCGGCATGCGCCGGGGCCGATGCGGCAGCGGCCGGCGCGGCGTCCGCCGCCGCAGGCTTGGCTTCCACGGGGGCGGGCTTGACCGCCGTTTTCGGTGCGACCGGCTTCGGACGGGGTTTGGGCCGGGCCTTCGGCGGGGCATCGGCCGGGGCGGCGGCCTCCGGTTCGGCATCCTGGGCCCGCGCAGCCGCCAGCGGAACGGCGAGCAGCAGCGTCACGGTCAGGCTGAGGCGCAGGAACGCGCGAATCGTCGGCATGGAATCAACAACCCCGGGACCATGGAACGGCACAGCCGCCTAAAGCCCGAACGGGAACGACGCAATCGCCCCGGTATCCACGCCGGCGAAAGCACTCCGCCGGGGGGACCCGTCAGAGCGGGTTCGGACCACCGGCGGCGCGGGCCA
This sequence comes from Methylobacterium sp. J-026, assembly GCF_022829585.1. Taxonomy (GTDB): domain Bacteria; phylum Pseudomonadota; class Alphaproteobacteria; order Rhizobiales; family Beijerinckiaceae; genus Methylobacterium. Next base: position 35,271 of record NZ_JAKSYC010000066.1, on the reverse strand, counting down.
GGGCGCAGCGCCGGGCAAAGGCGGCCTCGGTCCCGCTGCGGACGGCGCGGGCGCAGACGAACACGAGGGTGAGGATCCCGGGATCGCGATCCACGGTCTCGGTGACCGGGCCGGGGATCCGGGATGTGATGAGTGCGAGCATGACGGACTCCGACGGGCTGGATCTCGGACGTTTCCGTGAAAACCCCTGCCGAGCGGCCGTCTCGGCGACCTTGTTGCAACGCAATATGAGGCCTGCGGCCGGCGCCGACCACAGGAGTGTACGCTGACGGCGCATGCATTCGGATCATGGCTGCTTGTGCTGTCCGTCAACGATGCGTTAACGGCCCGGTGCGCCGGACGGTTGACCGTGCCCGGGTGAGCCGCCATTGAGCCCCCTGCCCGGCAACGGGTCCGTCGACCGCGCCGCGATGCCGGGGCGGGCTTGTCGCCGCAGTGTCACATGCCCGCCATAACCCGCCCGCTGGCCAGACCACGCGGACGCCCGCGGCGCCCGTCAGAATCCGAGGATCTCCCGTATGTCCGAGCAGCCGACCCATCACCCGATCCATGGCCGTATCAGCGGGCCCATCGTGATGATCGGCTTCGGCTCGATCGGCCGGGGCACGCTGCCCCTCATCGAGCGCCACTTCGAATACGACAAGGCCCGCTTCACGGTGATCGACCCGGTCGACACCCACCGGGCGCTCGCCGAGAAGCACGGCCTGCGCTTCGAGACGGTGGCGCTGACCCCCGAGAACTACCGCGACGTGCTCACCCCGCTCCTCACCGAGGGGGGCGGCCAGGGCTTCTGCGTGAATCTCTCGGTCGACACCTCGTCGCGCGCCATCATGGAACTCTGCCGCGAGCTCGGTGCCCTCTACATCGACACCGTGGCCGAGCCCTGGCCGGGCTTCTACTTCGACAAGACCAAGAGCCAGGGCGACCGCACCAACTACGCCCTGCGCGAGAACATCCTCGACGCCCGCGCCCAGAAGCCGGGCGGCACCACCGCGGTCTCGTGCTGCGGCGCCAATCCCGGCATGGTCTCGTGGTTCGTCAAGCAGGCGCTCCTGAACATCGCCCAGGATACCGGGCTGCAGCGGTCCGAGCCGAAGACCAAGGCTGAATGGGCCGCGCTGATGAAGGATCTGGGCGTCAAGGGCGTCCACATCGCGGAGCGGGATACCCAGCGCGCCAAGACCCCGAAGCCGCGCGGCGTCTTCGTCAACACCTGGTCGGTGGAGGGCTTCGTCTCCGAGGGCAATCAGCCGGCCGAGCTCGGCTGGGGCACGCACGAGACCTGGAAGCCCGCCAATGCCCGCGGGCAGGAGAAGGGCTCGGCCTGCGCCATCTACCTGCTGCAGCCGGGCGCCGACACCCGCGTGCGCACCTGGGTGCCGACCGCCGGCTCTCAGTTCGGCTTCCTGGTGACCCACAACGAGGCGATCTCGATCGCCGACTACTACACGGTGCAGGAGGGCGGGACGCCGGTGTACCGGCCGACCTGCCACTACGCCTATCACCCGGCCGACGACGCCGTGCTGTCGCTCCACGAGATGTTCGGCAAGGCCGCCCAGGTGCAGGAGCAGCAGCACATCCTGGACGAGACCGAGATCGTCGACGGCATCGACGAGCTCGGCGTGCTGGTCTACGGTCACGCCAAGAACGCCTACTGGTACGGCTCGCAGCTCTCCATCGAGGAGACCCGCCGGATCGCCCCCTACCAGAACGCCACCGGCCTGCAGGTGACCTCAGCGGTGCTCGCCGGCATGGTCTGGGCCCTGGAGAACCCGGAGGCCGGCATCGTCGAGGCCGACGAGATGGATTTCCGCCGCTGCCTCGAAGTCCAGACCCCGTATCTCGGCCCGGTGGTCGGGGTGTACACGGACTGGACGCCGCTCACCGACCGCCCGGGCCTGTTCCCGGAGGACATCGATACGAGCGATCCCTGGCAGTTCCGCAACGTGCTGGTCCACGGCTGAGGTTGTCCGGGCCGGCGGATCGTTTCCGCCGGCCCGGTCCTGCCATCGGGCGCTCCTGCCTCAAAGCTTGACCGTACAAGCGGGGGACAGAACGGATGAGTGCGACGACCCAGGACCAGATCCTGATCGAACAGCGTGTCGCCAATGAGCGACCGAGCCTGATCCCAGCCTATATCCTTCGGTTATTTCTCGGCTTCCTCTCCGCTCATCGCTTCTATCTCGGTCGTACCGCCAGCGCGATCTTCGAGATCGTCCAAAATTGCATCGTCATCGGGGTGATCTGGCTCGTCGTCGACCTGTTCCTGATGCCCGGGATGGTGCGGGCGAACCAGGCGAGCGTCCGCGATCGCCTGATGCGGAACCTTCAGACGTCGCGTCCGGCGTCCGGCGCGGCTCTGTCCCCGCCCGACCACTTCTGAAGACGCGCCGGGGAATGCGGCACGCGGGTGCGGCTCGACCGCGGCCGCGCCCCGATACGGGGGCACCAGCTTAGGCAGCCGGCCGCCCTGGGCGAGGCCGGATCAGCGCCGCGCGACCTCGACGAAGCGATCGCTCCGGTAGCCCGCCCCCTCCACCGGGTTCGACACCCAGCGGCAGCGCCCGATCGCCAGGTCATGACCGGCATGGAAATGGCCGGAGATCCACAGGTCCGGCCGCTCGGCATCGGCGAGGTCGTCCAGCGCCGTGCTGGCGTAGAAGGCCGGGACCCACCAGGGGACGCCGGGCGCGTCCCGGAACCGGTCCGCCGCAAGCGGGCTCGCCGGATGGTGCGTCACGACCACGGTCGGGCCGACATGCGGGATCCGGAGCGCGGCGTGCAAAGCCGCCCGCTCGGCCCGGTGCCCCGCCATCGCGTCCGCGGGCTGCCAGGGGCTGCCGTCGGCCTTGCGGATCGAACCGAGATATTCCCGCGAGCCCGTGACCGGATCGGTCATGCGGTCGGCCGCGTAGGCCACCGGGTCGACGGGCCGGTCCGGCGCGTCCGGGGCGAGCCAGCGCCCGGCGAGGGCCCAGTCGCTCCACAGGGTGGTGCCGACGAAGCGCACCCCGTCGACGATGCAGGTCTGCGCCCCCTGGAGCAGGTGGATCCGGGCGCCGAAGCCGTTGAGCCGCGTCACCTCGGCCTCCAGCGCCGCCAGCAGCTCCGGCGCGGTGCGCCTGTCCCCGGTCGGGGCGTAGCGCTCGTGGTTGCCCGGAACCAGCACGATCGGGCGGCCCTGCGCGAGGTGCAGCAGCGCCGCGAGACCGCGCACGGGATGCCCCTCGTAGAGGTCTCCCGGGCAGGCGAGCAGATCGAACGGTTCCGCGGGCGGCGGGATCAGGTCCAGCCGCCGCCGCTCCAGGTGCAGATCCGAAATGGGGAAGATTCGCATGGCTTCGGTTATCGTGCGGCTCTGCGCTCGGCCGCGGCGGCCTTGAGGATGTCGGCAGCGGATTCGGCATTGAGGATCGCGATGCCCGCCGCCACGGCGAGGTCCGGCCAGGGTGTGGGATAGGCGGCGGTCACCAGCCCGGCGGCGATGATCGCGAGGTTGGCGAAGGTATCGTTACGCGCCGAGAGATAGGCCGCGCGGGTCAGGCTGCCCGATCCGGTGCGGTGCCGAGCGAGCATCAGCGCGCAGGTGAGGTTCACGGCGAGCGCCCCGAGGCCGGTGAGCGTCAGCGGCAGGGCGGCGGGGGCCACGAAATCCGAGACCTTGGCGTAGGCCGCCCAGGCGCCCGCCACGGCCGGCAGGAGCAGGATGCCCGCCATGGCGGTCCCGAGCCGCGCCCGGTTGCGCGCCCCCCAGCCGAGGCCCGCGACAATCAGCAGGTTGATCGCCGCATCCTCCAGGAAATCGAGGCTGTCGGCGATCAGCGCCACCGAGCCGATGGTCAGCGCCACCGCGATCTCGATGCCGAAATAGCCGAGGTTCAGCGTCGCGACGCGGGCCACGACGGGGCGGAGGGCGGGCGGCGCGGGCCGGGCTGCTTCATCGACGGTCACGGGACGCGTCTTCGCCGAGGCCGGCACGCCTGTCGAGGGCCGTTGAGAAATCCCTGTCCGCGACTCAAGAAAGTTCGACGCCCTTCCGCCTTCGTCCGGGTGGATTCGCCGCCGCGATCGTGCGAGGCCGGTTCCGGAGCCGGCTGCGCGGAACGCGTCATCGGCCGGAAGCGGAGGTCTGCCGAGCCATGCTGCCCGAATTGCGCGTGCTCTATTTCGAGGATCTCGAGATCGGCCTGTCGGAGACCCTGTCGAAGACCATCGCCTCCTCGGACGTGGTGGGCTTCGCCGAGATCACCGGCGACCGCAACCCGATCCACCTCTCCGAGCACTTCGCCGCCCGCACGCCGTTCGGCACCCGCATCGCCCACGGCCTGTACACGGCCGGATTGATCTCGGCGGTGCTGGGCACCCGCCTGCCGGGACCGGGCGCGGTCTACATCTCGCAGACCCTCAACTTCCGCGCGCCGGTGCGCATCGGCGACGTCGTGGAGGTCACCGTGACAGTTGCCGAGCTGATGCCCGAGCGGCGGCGGGCGCGCCTGGCCTGCCAATGCTCGGTGGCGGGGGAGACGGTCCTCGACGGCGAGGCGCTGGTCAAGGTGCCGACCCGGGCCGAGGCCGACCCGCTCGCCAGCCGGACCGAGCGGTCGCAGGGCTGAGGTGGGCGCGGTCCCGGAGACGGTCACCGACCCGGACGATCCCCGCCTCGAACCCTACGCCCGCATGCGCGAGCGCGACCTCGTCGGCCGCGCCGGACGCTTCATCGCCGAGGGCGAGGTGACCCTACGGCTGCTGCTCGGCCGGCGCAGCCGCTTCCGCGCCGAATCGATCCTGCTGCTGCCGGAACGCTGGGCCGGCCTCGCCGAGGCCGTCGCCGCGTATCCGGAGCCGCCCCCGGTCCTCCTCGCCGCCAAGCCGGTGATGAGCGCCGTTACGGGCTTCCCGATCCACCGCGGGGTGCTGGCAGTCGGGCTGCGCGGATCGGACCCCGACGCGGCCAAGCTGGTGCCGCCCGCGCCCGCTCCGGCCCTGGTGCTCGGCCTCGCGGGGCTGACCAACCACGACAATGTCGGTGCCGCTTTCCGCAATGCCGCCGCCTTCGGGGCGGACGCGGTGCTCCTCGACGCGGCGAGCTGCGATCCGCTCTACCGGAAGAGCATCCGGGTCTCGGCCGGGGCCGCCCTGATCCAGCCCTTCGCGCGGCTCGCCCCGGGGGAAGACTGGCTGCGCCTCGCCGATGCCCTCGACCTGGAGGCGCTGGCACTCAGCCCCGGGGCGGCCGAGGCCCTGGACGAGCGCGCCGCACCGGCGCGGGCGCTCCTGATCCTCGGCACCGAGGGGCCCGGGCTGGAAGCAGCGCTCCTCGCCCGGGCGCGGCCGGTTCGCATCGGGATGGCGGCGGGCTTCGACTCCCTCAATGTCGCCACCGCGGCGGGGATCGCCCTGCACAGCATCGCCCGCGGCCAGGGGCGCCTCGGCGGCGGCCGATGAGCGCCGGGATGCCGCCCGGACGGTGCAACTCGGCAGGACAACAGGCGGCGCGATGATCGTGGATAAGGGTCGGCGCGATCGGACGATCGATCGGGTCTTCAGGGTGGCATACGGAAAAACGTAAGACTTCCCTGGTCTAGTCGGTCCGACAACCCCAACCCGTTGGGTCAGACCGTGAGATCATTGCGCTACGCTGCTCCCCGATGGCTCAGGCCACGGCCCCTCGTCGCACGGCTGTGGCGCGAGCGGAGCGGCGCCACAGCGGTCGAGTTCGGTTTCGTCGCGCTGCCGTTCCTCGCCCTGGTCGGTGCCTGCCTCGAGAACGGGCTGGTCGCCTGGGAGCAGGAGATCCTCCAGCAGGCCGTCGTCGAGGCGGGGCGCCAGATCTACACGGGCTCGTTCCAGACCTCGAATTCCGGCACGACCGATGCGGCGACGCTGATCAGCCGGTTCCGGACCGCGATCTGCACGCAACCGAGCGGCGCCGCGCGGGTGACGATCTTCACCTGCGCCAATGTCCGCGTCAGCGTCACGCAGGCGTCCAGCTACGCCTCGGCCTCGGCGGTCTCGCCGGTGGCCACCAGCAGCAGCGGCGTCAGCGACTGGAACCCCAACTTCCAGAGCTACACCTGCGGGGGGGCCTCCACGATCATGGTGGTTCAGGCCGCCGTCGACATTCCGGTCTTCTTCCCGCTCCTCGGCTTGGCCACGGCGAGCCTGCCGAACAAGCGGCGCGTGCTGCAGGCCGCGACCGTCTTCAAGATCGAGCCCTACACCACCCAATCCGTATGCTCGTGATGGCGGCCCCCGCGAAACGCCTGAAGCGCTTCCGCAGCGACGCGCGGGGCGTCGCCGCGGTGGAGTTCGCGCTCGTCCTCCCGGTGCTCATCGTCATCTATTTCGGCACGATCGAGCTGACCCGCATCCTCGATGCGAACCGCAAATTGACCCTGTTCGCACGGACGCTCGGCGATCTGTCGGGGCGCGCGGACAATCCGAAGCCCTCGACCGGCGACATGGCGACGATCGCCGGCGCCGCGACCACGATCCTTCGTCCCCTGGACGCCTCGGGCCTCCAGATCGTCGTCAACGCCATGGGCGTCGAGTCCATCTACGGCACGCTCTACGGCGGCGTCTGTTCCAGCTGGGCTCAGAACGCGACGCAGCGCCCGGCCCTCCAGATCAACGGGACGAACGGCTTGCCCGCCACGCCGGCCGCCTACCAGTTCGACGGCGCCCGCTACATCCTCGCCGAGGTCACGATGACCTACACGCCGATCATCGGCAGCGCGCTGTACAAGTGGATCTTCGGTGCGGGCGGTCTGACCTTCACCCGGCAGATCCCATGGTCGGAGCGGACCGTGAACGAGATCGTCATGCCGGGCGGAACGGCCTGCCCGAACTACAGCTAGAGCCATGCTTGATCGCTGGCTCTGCGTCCTTGTTTCAGCGCGCGCGGCGAACCGGCAAGCGGTTAGGCCGGAGCGCGCTCACGATTGCGGGAGGGTGCCCTGTCCTCGTTTCCTGGCCGGGTGAACCGGTACGTCAGACATCGGGTGCTGAGCTACGGCCGCGCCCGGTCCGGACAGGTCGCGATAACCCTCGCCCTGGTGGCGATGCCGATCCTCTTCGCCTCGGCCGCGGCGATCGATTACGGCCGACGCAACGCCGTCAAGGCGCGGCTCGACACGGCCCTCGACGGCGCCGTGCTCGCGGTCATGTCGCAGAAGACCAATTCCATCTCGACGACCAATCTTCAGAACATGGAGACGCAGTTCCGCGCGGAGGCCGCCAAGGTCCCCGGCGTGACCGTCACGTCGTTCACCCCCGGGACGCCGGTCAACGGGGCGTCGACCTTGAGCCTCACGGCGAGCTACACCGCGACCGTGAAAACCAGTCTCGCCTCGATGATGAAGGTCGTGACGATGAATATCGGCGGGACCGCTTCGAGCACCCGCAATTTGTTCCAATATATCAATTTCTATCTTCTACTCGACAATTCCCCGTCGATGGGGCTGGCCGCGACCGACACCGATGTCAACAACATGAAGAATGCCACCGGCGGCTGTGCGTTTGCCTGCCATCAGCATACCTTCGATTCCTCGGGCAATGTGACCGGCGACAACCTGAACGACAATTATCACATCGCTCAGAAAAACAACATCAAGCTGCGGATCCAGGTCCTGCGCGATGCCGTGTCGGCGCTGGTCGATCAGGCCAATGCCAGCATGTCGCTGCCGCAGCAGTTCCAGATGGAGATGTGGACCTTCAACGATTCCACGACACAGACGCGCCTTCAGGCGATGACCGCGACCCTGAGCCAGATCAAGACGGCGGCTGCCAATATCGACATTGCCTACGCGTATTATAATCAATCCGACAATCAGTCCGATTTCGAACGCGCCATCACCAAAATGAATACGACGATTCCGGCCAGCGGCACCGGCTCGACCGCGGCGTCGCCGATCCGGTTCCTGTTCTTCGTGACCGATGGCGTCGAGGATACAGGGGGCACTGTCACCAATCAGAGCGCGGGCTTTCAGTATCAGAGCAATCGCTTCATCGGACCCTTCAGTCCGTCGACGTGCAAGGCGCTGAAAAACAACAACGTCCGCATCGGCATCATCTACACGCAGTATCTTCCGCTTTATGACAACAGTTTCTACAACTCCTATGTCCGACCCTACGAAAACCAGATCGGGCCTTCGCTGAAATCGTGCGCGTCGGACGGGTTGTATTTCCCCGTCGCGTCCGGCGGCGACATCACGGCCGCCATGCTCCAGCTGTTCTCGACCGCCGTGGCGTCGGTCCGATTGAGCAACTGACGGGGTCTTCGACGCGGAGAGCACCGCGCCCCCGGAAAGCGGCACGGTGTCGGGTCCGAGACCGGCGAAGCGGACGGGCGCGACGGTGAGCGTGCGATCCCTCGCGCCCCATCTTCAACGCTCGATGTCCGCACGCGAAAACGTCGGGGCGGCGGGGGCGTTGCGCTGGCCGTCACGGAGATGCGTGGTCCCTTTGCGCCCCCCGGCGACCATGCAAGCCCGGCCGAATCGCGGTTCGGCGCCGCGTCGAGGGAAACAGGCCGCGGCTCGCCTTTTCAGGCGCCACAGCCGGTCAGGCGGTGTTGCCGCGGCGACGTTTCATGCAACCGCCCAAATTTTATCCGGCAAATACCGGGCGGTAGGCGCGATTAGAGTCGTGTTACGTAGTTACTGTCATCATAATACCGCTGGAAATTAGGCCATACCGTTTTGCCACTCCCAAGCCCCCGGGCAATGGAAGTTTCAACGGTGCGCATCACAACCAGCTCAAGATGTTAATCGTATTGGCAAAACTTATTACCGGCACGACAAGCTCGATACGGAGCCGTGTATGAAAATTTTGCACGCCGCAAACGAGTTGGTCAACAAAGGCAACGGAATCGTCAATTCGGCCGTCGATCTGGCCTGCATGCAATCCGAGGCCGGACACGACGTGTCGTTCGTCAGCTCCGGAGGCGGGTATTTAGATCTTCTATCTGAATTTAATATTCATCATGAATACGCAAACATGTATATTCGATCCGGATGGCCATTCTTCAGAACCTTGCCTCGACTCCGGGAGATCATCAGGTCACGCAAGCCCGATATCGTCCATGCCCATATGATGACCGGCGCTGTGCTGATGCGGCTGGGTCGAGATCTGGCCGGCTTCGGAGATTATGGTCTGATCACGACCGTCCACAACGAATGGCGATTGACATCGAATCTGATGCAGGCCGGCGATCGCGTCATCGTTCTATCGGAGAGCGGGCGGCGGGCTTTTCACAAGCGGGGTTTCCGCTACGACAAGATGCACGTGGTCCGGCACGGCATCCTGCAATCGCCACGTCGCCGGGCGGAGGTCCATGCACGGGAGGTGCGTCCTCCGGGTCGCAGGCCGCCCGTGATCATCACCGTCGCGGGCCTGTACCGCAGGAAAGGCGTCGGTGATCTGATCTCCGCGTTCGGGGACATTGCGAACGAGTTTCCGGACGCCACGCTCCAGATTCTGGGCTCGGGACCCGACCGCGACTATTTCGAAGCCCTCAAAGCCCAGGCGAACGGTTCGGACCGCATCCACTTCCAAGGCTTTATCGCCAAACCCTACCAAGCCTTGCGGGAGGCTTCGGTTTTCGTGCTCGCATCGCATACCGAAGCCTTTCCCCTCGCCGTCGCAGAGGCGCGAGAGGCCGGATGCGCCGTCATCGCGACCGCCGTGGGCGGTATCCCGGAACTGCTCGATCATGGCCGCGCCGGCATCCTGATCCCGCCGCACAACCCGGCTTTCCTGGCGCAGGAGCTGCGGCGCGTGCTGCGCGATCCGGTGGAACTGGAACGGTGGCGCCGGGCCGCGAGAACCAACCTCGATTGGCTGTCCTGCAAGCGCATGGCCGACGAGACGATCGGCGTCTATCGATCGCTGCTTCAACCCTCGTAGCGCGTCGTCCCTCTCCCGAGACCCGACGGCCAGCCCTCGGGACGACGGTCTGAGGCCCTGGCCGAGCACGTCGGATCGGACCACGGCGCGCACGCATCGCTCGATCGCGCGCCCTAAGCACCATCGGCGTCCCCGTCGCCAGGAAGCACCCTGCGCGGCGGTTCAGGTCCCGCCGGCAAACGGCGACCAGCGCAACACATTGGCCGAGCCGTCGATGAATTCGAAGCCGCCGCACTGGCTCAGCGTGTGCAGCCGCCGCCCGGGCCAAGCCTGGCACGGGGCGAGCGTGTTCCGGACATTCTGTTCGTAGCCGGCCGTGTCGAGGCGCGTGATCTCGGCCAACCCGACGGCGGCGCCGTAATGGTGGCTGCAATCCTGGACCGGTCTCCACAAGCGACCGTCGCGACGCACGATCGGCCCCGCCGAGCGCGCGGTGCGGGCGTCGTGCAGCACCGGGTTGCCCGGATGGGGGCGCCACGGGCCGAAGAGGCTCGCCGCGTGGAACAGGCACAGATCCGCCGAGGCGGAACCGGGATTCTCCAAGGTCGCGAGCAGCCAATACAGACCGTCGTGCTGGACGAGGGTCGCGTCGGTCAACGGCATTCCGTCGATGAGCACGGCCTCGCGGGTCCAACGATCCGGGAACGGGTCCGCGCGATAGAGGACGACCTCACGGTTCTCGCAGCTTTCCGGAATCATCCAGATCGCGCCATCGTGCTCGAACACGTGCGGGTAGGACAGGTGCCAGGGTTCTTCGAGCACTTGGCGCACCGGCCCGACGGGTCCGGCCGGGGTCAGCTCGACGGCCGAGATGACGCCTTTCTGCCGGTGATGGTGGAAATCCTCCACGAACAGGATCGTCCGCCCGCCATGCGCGATCGCCATCGGATCGGCGAAGAAGCGGATGCCGGGATCCGGCAGGCGGTTCCAGCGCGTGTCCGCCAGCGATTGCGTGTCCCACAGGTCGGGACCCGAGACATGCCGCCAGCCGACGCGCCAGTGCGGAGACCGGAACAGCTTCGCGTAGACATTCTCTGCAACGAATTGCCGTAGACGACCCATGGAACGCATCGTGATGGCGGATGATTTCGACACGTAAGGCGGAGACAGAATTCGGCCAGCGATTCGCACGTCCAAGGCGCAGGTCGTCGAGATCCACCGGTGCCCGGTAGCACGGTGCAGCGCGAGAATTCGTTTTCCAAGGGCGGTCGGCGCGTGTTCAATCGGCGGTCGATGAGCACGACACGTTCCATCCCCGCCGCGCCGCGCCGCACGAACTGGCCGATCGTCGGGAGCGGCCTCGTAGCCCTCGCGGTCGCCATGGGGATCGGCCGCTTCGCCTTCACGCCGCTCATACCGCTGATGATCCGGGACGGCACCCTGAGCACCGCGTCGGGCGCGGAATGGGCGGCCGCCAACTACGTCGGCTACTTCCTCGGCGCCTTGACCGCCGCGTGGTTCGCCGGCGACCCGCGTCGCGGCCTGCTGCTGAGTCTGGTCGGCGTCGCGCTGACGACCCTCGCGATGTCCGGGGTCGATGCCGGGGCGACCGCGCTGCTCGGCCTCGCGTTGCGGGGGGCGGCCGGCGTGTTCAGCGCCTGGGCGCTGGTCTGCGCGAGCGGCTGGTGCCTCGCCGAACTCGCACGGAAGCGGGCCGGACGGTCCGGGGCCTGGATCTACACGGGCGTCGGGCTCGGCATCGCCCTGGCCGGCGTGCTGACATGGCTGGGGGGACGCCAGCCGGCACACCGGCTGTGGCTGGAACTCGGCGCGGTCGCCGGCGCCGGCGCGCTCCTCGTCTGGGCGCTATCCGCGCTGCGGCCCTCCGGGCCCGACACGAAAACGGCCCCGCTTACGGAGCACGCGGCCGCAGCGACCGTGCCGCGCCGCCGGAGCAGGCAGCTGAGCCTCGTCCTCTGTTACGGGACGTTCGGGTTCGGCTATATCGTCCCGGCGACGTTCCTCCCGTCGATGGCGCGGGCGCTGGCGCCCGATCCGCTCGTCTTCGGGCTGACCTGGCCGCTCTTCGGCCTCGCCGCCGCCCTGTCGGTCGCGGCCGTGGCACATTTCGCGCCGCACGGGTCCCGCCAGCGGATCTGGGCCCTGGCTCAGGGAATCATGGCGCTTGGCACCGCCCTGCCCCTGTTCGTCCAGAGCCTCCCGGCCATCGCCACCGCGGCGGTGCTCGTGGGCGGCACCTTCATGGTCGCGACCATGGCCGGTTTGCAGTTGGCCCGTGAGGTGCGGCCCGACGATCCGACGCCGCTGCTGGCGCAGATGACCGCAGCGTTCGCCGCCGGACAGATCGCTGGCCCGCTGCTGGTGCGCGCCCTCGGATCCGGCCGCTGGGCCGGCTGGGGCGCCCTGGAATGGACCGGAGCGGCCGCGACGCTGTCGCTGATCCTGACCGCGCTGTGGCTGTGGCGCATGGTCCAGCCCGGCCCCGACAGGCCGCGTTCGGCATGAGGTGGTTTGCCCCGGTTCCGCCCCTCCGGTGCGATACCCCCGCGGGGACCGGTCGACGGCCCTTCACGGGTCTCGAAGCCTGTGCTGTTCTGCGCGCGACAAACGGCAGCAATTGCCGCGGGCGTCGAGCGGTCTAGCTTAACGGTTGTGGTTCGGGGGATTCTGGCAGGAGTCGGCGGCGTTGCTTCAGTCTGGGAATGGGTTGCGGGCGCTCACCGGACGCCGGGTAGCCGTGGTCGGCGCCGGTCCGGGTGGCTTGGCCACCGCCCTGCTGCTGGCGCGGGCCGGAGTCCACGTGACGCTGTTCGAGAAGGACGCGCAGGTCGGCGGCCGCACCAAGACCGTGGCGGCGCCGGGCGGCTACAAGTTCGATATCGGACCGACCTTCTTCCTCTATCCCCAGATCCTCGCCGACATCTTCGCGAGCTGCGGTGAGCGGCTCGAGGATCACGTCAAGCTCGAACGGCTCGATCCGCAATACCACCTCGTCTTCGAGGGCGCGGACGGCATCTCTGGCACGATCCGGGCGACCGGCGACATTGCCCGCATGGAGCAGGAGATCGCCCGCCTGGCGCCGGAGGATGCCAAGCACGTCAAGGCGTTCTTCACGGAGAACCGGACCAAGCTCGACTACTTCAAGCCGATCCTCCAGCAATCCTTCCACACCCTGCGCAGCATGGCGAGCCCGGCGATGCTGGCGGCCCTGCCCTACCTGCATCCCGGGCGCAGCGTCGACAAGGATCTCAAGCGCCACTTCGCCGACCCGCGGGTCCGCCTCGCCTTCTCGTTCCAGACCAAGTACCTCGGCATGTCACCGTTCCGGTGCCCGAGCCTGTTCACGATCCTGTCGTTCCTCGAATACGAGCACGGGGTCTACCACCCGGTCGGCGGCTGCGGCGCCGTCTCGGATGCGATGGCGGGCTTGGCCGGGCGCATGGGCGTCGATGTCCGGCTCAACAGCACCGTCGAGCGGGTGACCTTCGACGGCAAGCGCGCCAGCGGCGTCGTGGCGGATGGCGAGACCTTCAACGCCGACGCGGTACTGATCAACGGCGACTTCGCCAAGGTGGTGCGGGCCCTGGTCCCGGAGCGGCACCGCCCCCGCTGGCGCGACGCGAAGATCCACAAGGCCCGGCTCTCCTGCTCGACCTTCATGCTGTATCTCGGCCTCGAGGGATCCATGCCCGACAGCCTCGGGCACCACACGATCCTCCTCGCCGACGGCTACGAGAAGAACATCCGCGAGATCACCGAGGGCACGCTGCCGATGCAGCCGTCCCTCTACGTGCAGCACGCGGGCTACACCGACGGCGGCATGGCCCCCCCGGGCCACACCGCCCTCTACGTGCTCGTACCGGTGCCGAACCTGAAGGCCGGGATCGATTGGCCGTCGATCCGTCAGACCTATCGGAGCCTGATCCTGGAGCGGCTGAAACTCCTCGGCCTCGGCGATGTCGAGTCGCGGATCCGCTACGAGCGAATCATCGACCCGACCCAGTGGGAGGAGGATTTCGCCGTCCACGAGGGCGCCACCTTCAACCTCGCCCACGACCTGATGCAGATGCTGTATTTCCGGCCCCACAACCGCTTCGGGCCGGGACTCTACCTCGTGGGCGGCGGCACCCATCCGGGCTCCGGCCTGCCGGTGATCTACGAGGGCGCCCGGATCACGGCCCGGCTGCTGATCGAGGAACTGGCCGGCGCCCGCGCCGCCGCCACCGCGGGCATCCCCGAGACCGCACCGCTCGCCACCTCCGGCGAGGCTTCGTGACCAGGCCGGCGGGCCGGCGGAACGGTCTCGCCGGGTTTGTCCTCGCGGTCTGCCTCAGCGCTACCCTGCCGGCGGCGGCCGCGAGCGTGCAGGTCGAGATCGACGGAATCGAACCCGGCGGCGGCCCGGTGCGCATCGCCCTCTGCCAGGGGAGCCTGTCGGAGGCCGCCTGCGCCCGGGGCGACGAGGCGCCGGCCTCCGGCGACCGCATCCTGTTCACCTTCCGCGGCGTGCCGGCGGGGACCTACGCGGTGGCGGCCTTTCAGGACGCGAACAGCAATGGCCGCCTCGACCGCACCGGGCTGGGCCTGCCCCTCGAACCCTACGGTTTCTCGGGCTCCGCCGGGCGGCGGGCGCGGCCGGATTTCGCCGAGGCCGCGTTCGTGCTGCGAGAGCCGGGCGCAGCCCTGCGGGTGCGCCTCGCCCGCGCCCTGCCCCGGCGCTGAGGCGATGGCCGATCCCCTGGTCCGAATCGCGGGCGTCGATCTCGACCTCCGCGGACGGCGGGTCCTGGAGCGTGTCGACCTCGATCTCGACCCGGGCGAGACCCTGGCACTGCTCGGGCCGAACGGAGCGGGCAAATCGTCGCTGATGCGCCTCGTGGCCGGCCGCCTGCGCCCGAACGCGGGATCCGTGCGCGTCGCCGGGGCCGATCCGTACCGGGAGGGCGGTGCCCGGCGGGCCATCGGCTGGGTGCCGCAGGAGATCGCCCTCTACCCGAAGCTGACCGTGGCTGAGAATCTGGGCGTGTTCGGCCAACTCGCGGGCGTCCCCCGGCGCGACCGGCGGGCAGCGGTGGAGGCCGCCCTGGCGATGGCCGAGATCGGCGGGGTGGCGCGCCGCCCGGTCGGGACCCTGTCGGGGGGCTACCGGCGCCGGGTCAATATCGCGGCTAGCCTGATGAACCGGCCGCGCCTCGTCCTCCTCGACGAGCCGACGAGTGGGGTCGACCTCGCCGCCCGGGCGGCGATCCACGCCGTCCTTGACCGGCTCAAGGCGGCCGGCACCGCGATCCTGATCGCCACGCACGATTTCGCCGAGGCGGAGCGCCTCGCCGCGCGGGTCGCGTTCCTGGCGCAGGGGCGGATCGTGCGCGCCGGCCGCCTCACCGATCTGCTGGCGCAGCTGCGCACGGGCGTCCCCGAGCGGGAACTGAGCCTCACAGTCCCGGCCGACGAACCCGCCGAGGCGGCCCTGCGCCGGGCCGGCTTCGCGGTCGCGGAGCCGGGTGGCCTGACCTGGCGCTCGGTGGAGCGGTCCGGCCTCGACGGCGCGGCCCTGCTCGGCAGCCTGCGCGCTCAGGGCGTGCCGGTGGCCGAGGTCCGGGTGCGCGCCCCCCGATTGGAGGCCCTCTACCTCGACGCGCTCCGGCCCCGCGCGGTGACCGACGCCGAAATCCCCGCCCTGCGGGACGGGACGGCCGGATGATCGGCGCCGCCTTCCGCGTGATGGCCCTGAGCCTGCTGCGCGACCGCGCCGCTTTGATTATGGCGTTCGTCCTGCCGACCGTGATCTTCTCGATCTTCGCGGCGATCTTCTCCGGGGCGACCGGCGAGCGGATCCGCATCCATCTCGGACTCGCCGACCTCGTCCAGACCGCCGCGACACGCCGCCTCACCGACGCGCTCGCGGCCGATCCGTCCCTGCGGGTCACGCGCCTGCCCAAGACCGAGCTCGCGGGCGTGGTCCGGGCCGTGCGCTCGGGCGAGGTCGACGTGGCGCTCGCCCTGCGCGGCGATCTGATCGCGACACCCTCCGAGGGCGCACCGGGCGCCGCCGACCGCCCGGTGGTGCTGGTGGAGAATCCCGCCAAGGCCCTGGCGACACCGATCGCCCTGGGCCAGTTCCAGCGCGTTCTGAACGAGTCACTGCCCGACGTGGTCCTCTCGCGGATCGTCGCCGACGTGGAGCGCACCGGCAAGATCGGCCCGGACGAACGGCGCTTCCTCGACGAGGCCTTCGCCGAGCAGCGGGCGAAGAAGGAACCGTTCAGCTTCGCCGACATGGTCGAAAAGCGCAGTACCGCGGCCAGCACCGCCAACGCCCGGATCAGCTACTATGCGGGCGCGATCACCGCGGTGTTCCTGCTGTTCGCCGCGATGCAGGGGGCGATGTCGTTGGTCGAGGAGCGCGAGACCGGCCTCAGCGAGCGGCTCATGGCCGGGCCGGGTGGGCTGCCGGTGGTGGTGCTCGGCAAGTTCGGCTTCCTGACGCTCCAGGGCGTCGTGCAGGCGGGCCTGATCTTCCTGGCCGCCGCGCTGCTCTACGGGGTCGAGATCGGGCCGCACTGGCCGGCCTTCCTGGCCACGTGCCTGCTGGTCTCCGCGATGGCGGCGGGGCTGGCGCTCGCCGCCTGCGCACTGGCGGCCTCGCGCCAGCAGGCGCACCTCGCCTCGACCTTCGGGGTGCTGCTGCTGTCGGCGGTAGGCGGCTCGATGGTGCCGCGCTTCCTGATGCCGCCCTGGCTCCAGCAGGCCGGCTGGCTCACCCCCAACGCCTGGGCGATCACCGCCTATCAGGACGCGCTCGGCGAGGGCTTCACCGCCGCCGCCCCGGCGCTGGCGGTCCTGGCCGCACTGGCCCTCGCCGGCCTCGGCTTCGCCCTCGCGCTCGCGGCCCGACGGACGGTCTGAGCGGGCGAGGCAGCGCTATTCGACATAGACGCCGGCTCCGATGAGCGCCTCGGAACCCGCCACGTGCGTCTGGCAGACGTAGCTCCATTTCACGGTGGGGACGGACTGACCCGGCTTCGGGAACATGTAGTCGATCCAGCCGGACCCGAACCGGCTGACGGTATCGATGAAGTCCCGGTGGAACTGCTTCCCGTTGGCGTCGCGTTCGCCGAGCAGATCCCGCCCCTCGCGGTCGGGCTCGGCGGCATTGAACAGGACGATCCCGCGCATGTCGACGACGAACAGGTAGACGTCGCCATACCGCCAGGGGCTGCCCTTGCTCCTGAAGTCCGCAAAGGCGCCGGTGCCGCGCTCCTCCAGGAAGTCGGACGCCCGGTTGACGAGGGTCTCGATCTCCGGAGCCTGATGGACGACCGGTCGCAGCCGCTTTCCGAAGGCCGGACACGCCGCGCCGATCAGGAGCAGCACGGGCCATATCAACAGGGCTCTCATCACGGCGTCGCCTCCCT
Organism: Methylobacterium sp. J-026; assembly: GCF_022829585.1. Taxonomy (GTDB): domain Bacteria; phylum Pseudomonadota; class Alphaproteobacteria; order Rhizobiales; family Beijerinckiaceae; genus Methylobacterium. The sequence goes on along the minus strand of NZ_JAKSYC010000066.1, from coordinate 17,986 downwards.
GAACCACCCTTCCAGGCCGCACGAACTGCCGGGGACCGCCGACGGCTGTCGCGGGGTTCCGCCCCCCGCTCTCGGCGTCGCATGTTCGTGGCCGTCAGGCCCCCGACAGGGCGGCGAAGCCGGGGAGGCCACCATCCGACATGTCCGCCCGGCGCAGGACGGACGAGCGTGCGCAGCGGCCGGAGCGGATCAGGCCTGCGTTTCCAGGGCGCGGCTTCCGCTCGAGAGGTGCCGCCGCATGACGGATAGCCAAGTCCGTCTGGGCGGGACGGGCTGGCTGACGGCGTTGGGCAGCGCCTCGAAGGCCAAGCGGTTTCGGTGCGTTTCGATGATCCTGTGGAGGTGCCGGATCGCCACGAGGCCTTGCGTCGCCATCAAACGATGCCCGTCGCAGGCCTCGCTCTGGCCGAGGCGATTCGCGGCATCCTCGGCGCGCGCGATCAATGCGCGGGCCTCTAAGCAGTAGAGTTCAACCTGAGCGAGATCGTGCATCCCAACCCCCCGTCGATCCTGTAACCGCATTCGCGATCGCTGGATACAATCACAAACAGCCATGGCGCATCCCCTGTTTGGATGTCGCCCCATATATCCGCCGATCACAGCGGCAAACTGGCTGATTTGATCATCGGATACTGTATTCTGCCATTCTGAATACCGGGAGCCGAGTCACCCGTCCGGCATCGCTTCGAAACGGGCCGGGGCGCGACGATCCGCGCCCGCCCTGCGACCAGCCGCGCGCGGACACGGTCGCCGCGATCGGGCACGGTCCGGGCCCGCTCGACGAAGGAACCCCATGCTGCGCCTGCTCATCGCCGACGGCAACGATCGCGCGGCCCGCGACCGGCACGTCGCCGCTACGGGCCGGACCTCGGCCGAATCCTACGCGGCGGTCGTGCGGGATCTGACACCAGGGACCACCTGCCGCCTCGTCAGCCCGGCCGATGCCGACGCCGCCCTGCCGGCGGGCCTCGCGGATTTCGACGGGCTGATCTTCACCGGATCGACCCTCAAGGTCGCGGAGGACACGCCGGCGGTGCACCGGCAGCTCGATCTGATGCGGACGGCCCTGGAGGCGGGGCTCGCGGTATTCGGCTCGTGCTGGGGCGTGCAGGTCGCCGCCACGGTGACCGGCGGTACGGCCGCCGAGAACCCGCGCGGGCCCGAATACGGGTTCGCCCGGGCGATCACGCCGACGGAGGAGGGCCGAACCCATCCGCTGCTCGCCGGCCGCCCGGCCACCTGGGATGCCCCGGCGATTCACTCGGATGCCGTGCTGGAGCCGCCCCCGAACGCCCGCGTGCTCGCCGGCAATCGTGTTCTCGGCATCCAGGCCCTCGAGATCCGGCACGGCGCCGGCTGGTTCTGGGGGACGCAATACCATCCGGAACTCGCTCTCGACGAGCTGGCCGCGATGCTGCGCCTCTGCGACACGGCCCTGGTGGAGGCCGGTTTCGCGGAGAATCCGCGGGCCGTGGCCGTCTATGCCGACGAGATCGCCGGCCTGCAGGGGACAGACCCGAAGGCGGCCCGTCGCCTGGCCTGGCGGCACGGGATCGGCCCGGAGGTCCTCGACGCGGATCTGCGCCGCCGGGAAATCGGCAACTTCCTGGCGCAGTTGTCGACGACGGCCCGCTGAAGATTCGTCACCGCGACGGGGTGGCGCGTTGACCCGCCCGGCCCCAGGTCTAGCTTCGCTTCTGCGGGCCGGTTCCACGGCCCGGGGAGCGACACGTCAGGATGAGCCAGGATTCCACGGTCGCCGTCATCGGCAGCGGGCTCGGCGGACTCGCAGCCGCGTGCGTCGCGGCGGCGCGGGGCCACCGCGTGACGGTCTACGACAAGAACGGCTGGCTCGGCGGCAAGGCGGCGGTGCTGCACGAGGGCGGCTTCCGCTTCGACATGGGACCGACCATCCTGACCGTGCCGCGCGTCCTGGAGCGGATCTTCGCGGAGGCCGGCCGCTCGGTCCACGATTACATGGACCTGCGCCGCCTCGACCCGCAGTGGCGCTGCTTCTTCGACGACGGCACCCATATCGACCTGATGCAGGACATCGAGCGGATGGCCGGCGACATGGATCGCTTTGCCCCCGGCACCGGTGACGGCTACAAGAAATTCCTCACCATCTCGGAGCACCTTCACGGGGTTTCAGAAAAATTCTTCTTCTGGAAGCCCGTGGAGGACCTGTTCGATACGATCAACATCCGCGCCAACATGAATCCCGGCACGCTGCGCGACGTGCTGTCCTTGCGCATGCACGCCTCCGTCGCCTCGACGATCCGCGGCAAGGTCAAGGACGCGCGGCTCGCGCAGATGCTCGACCACTTCGTGCAATATGTCGGCTCCTCGCCCTACGGCGCCCCGGCGGTGCTCTGCGCCATAGCGCACATGCAGACCGCCGACGGGGTCTGGTACCCGATGGGCGGCACCCGCGCGGTGGCGGAAGGGCTGGCGAAGCTCGCCCAGGAACTCGGCGCCACCTGCAAGACCGACACCGAGGTGACCGGGATCGAGACCGCGAACGGCGTGGTCCGGGGGGTGCGGACCGCCGCGGGCGTGACGCCCTTCGACGCGGTGATCTCCAACATGGATTCGGTGCGCACCTACCGGGAACTCGTCGGCGGCGCGGCCGGCAAGGCCTACGCGAAGAAGAACCCCGAGCCGGCCTGCTCGGGCGTGGTGCTCTATCTCGGGCTGAACAGGCGCTACGAGCACCTGAACCACCACGATTTCGTCTTCTCCCGGGACCCCGAGGAGGAGTTCGACTACATCTACAACAAGGGCGAGCCGGCCCCGGACCCGACCGCCTATCTCGCGGCCCCCTCCTCCACCGACCCGAGTGTGGCGCCCGAGGGCGGGGAAGCCCTCTACGTCCTGGTGCACACGCCCTATCTCCGGCCGCACCACGACTGGCGCCCGGACGGGCCGCTGTTCCAGAACTACCGGCGGACCATCCTCGACAAGCTCAAGCGCACCGCCGGCATGCCGGACCTGGAGGAGCGCATCGTGGTCGAGCGCCACCTGACGCCGCAGGACATCCACGAGCGCTATCGCGTCCTGAACGGCGCGATCTACGGGCTCGCCTCGCACGGCCGGGTGATGGGCGCGTTCAAGCCCGGCAACCGCTCGCGGCAGGTCCGCGGGCTCTATCTCGCCGGTGGCGCCGCCCATCCCGGACCCGGCATGCCGATGGTGATGATGTCCGGCTGGATCGCCGCCGACGCGCACGATCAGGACGCCCGCGGCGCCCTGCGCGAGACGGCGTGACAGCGGCGGCCGCGCCTCCCCCCGCCCCCGATCCCGGTTCGGGCTTGCCCGGGCAGGCCCCGGACCGGCCGGGGGGCGGGAGACGGACGCGCATCGCCGCCCTGCCCCCCGTCTCGCGCCGGATCCGCGACTTCATGGTGGCGTGGTTCGAGCGCTACCTGCATCGCCACCTCGACGCCCTGCGCCTGCCGCTCTGGAGCACGCCGCCGGCACGCGACCATCGCGGCCCGCTGGTGATCTACAGCAACCATCCCGCCTGGTGGGACGCGGCCGTGATCCTCGTCCTGGCCGGCCGCCTGTACCCAGAGCGGCTGAGCCGGGCGCCCTTCGACGCCGCGACGCTGGCGCGCTACCGCATCTTCGCGCGGATCGGCGCCTTCGCGGTCGACCTCGACAGCCCGCGAGGAGCGGCGCAGTTCCTGGGTGCCGCCCGGGCGATCCTGGCGGCGCCGGACGGCATGCTCTGGATCACCGCGCAGGGCCGCTTCGCCGACGCCCGAACGCGGCCGCTGGGCCTGCGACCGGGCGTGGCGCGCCTGGCCGAGCTCGCCCCCGACGCCCTGTTCGTGCCGCTCGCCCTTGAATACGCCTTCTGGGACGAGCGCGGCGCCGGGGCCTTCGCGGCGTTCGGGCGCGGCATACCCGGAGCGGAACTCGCCGCCCTCCCCCGGCCGGCGCGGCTCGCCCGCCTGGAGGGCGATCTGACCGCGACCCTGGATCGGCTCGGCGCCGATGTGATCAGCCGCGAACCCGAACGCTTCCGCGCCCTGATCTCGGGCCGCAAGGGCGTCGGCGGCGTCTACGACCTCTGGCGGCATCTGGCGGCCCGGCTCTCCGGGCGCCGCTTCGACCCGGCCCACCGCCCTGCGGACGGGCGGGATCGCGCCGCATGACCGCTTCCGCCCGGCCCGCCCGGCATGGTCTAGGGACCGGCGACGTCCCATCCCGGTGCGGTGGAGCATGACCGACTGGATTCTCACCGCCCTCGCCCTGCTCGGCCTGGTCCTGGCCCTCCTGCCGGCCGTCGTGGCGGCGGTGAACCTCGCCGTCCTGCGCCGGCCGGAGCCGGAGGCGGATCCCGGCCTCGTCTCGATCCTGATCCCGGCCCGCAATGAGGCCGGCAACATCGCCGCCACCGTCCGGGCGGCGCTCGCCAGCGCGATGGTGCCGGTGGAGGTGATCGTCGGCGACGACCATTCCACGGACGCGACTCCCGAGATCGTGCGCGCCATCGCCGATCCGCGCCTGCGCCTCGCCGCCGTGCCGCCGCTGCCCGAGGGCTGGACCGGCAAGAACCACGCCTGCAGCCACATGGCCGGTCTCGCGCGCGGGCGCCACCTGCTGTTCATCGACGCCGACGTGTGCCTCGCCCCCGAAGCCGCCGCCTCCCTGGCGGCGCGGGCCCGCCGCACCGGCGCGGCGCTGGTGAGCGGCGTTCCGCGGCAGCGCGTCGATACGCTGGGCGAGAAGCTCACCGTGCCGATGATCGACTTCCTGCTGCTGGGCTACCTGCCGGTGCCGCTGATGCGCCGCCTGCCCGACCCGTCCCTCGGGGCGGCCTGCGGCCAGCTCATCCTGTTCGAGACGGCGGCCTACGCGGCCACCGGGGGCCACGGCGCCATCCGCGCCGCGCTGCACGATGGCGTCCGCCTGCCGCGCCTGTTCCGCGCAGCGGGCTACCGGACGGACCTCGTTGCGGCAGCCTCCCTGGCGACCTGCCGGATGTATCAGACCTTCGCACAGGCCTGGGCGGGCTTCTCCAAGAACGCCCACGAGGGCATGGCCACGCCCCGGGCCCTACCGGTCTGGACCCTGCTGCTCGGAGGCGGACAGCTAATGCCGCCGCTCCTTGTGGCGGCCGGCCTGCTCGGCCTCGCACCGCCCGCCGCCCTGGCCCTCGCGTCGGCCGCTTTCGCCCTGTCGCTGGCAACCCGGGGCGCCATCACCCTGGCGGTTCGGGCCCCCCTGGCGACGATCCCGCTCCACCCGGCCGCGGTCGTGGTGGCGCTGGCGATCCAGTGGAACGTGCTGCTGCGCCGGGAGCGCGCCGGCGCCGCGACCTGGAAGGGCCGGAGCTATCCGGTGAGCGGCGTCTGAGAAGCCCCTGCGTCCCGCTGGCTCCGATCCGCGCGGCCGGTCATTTCGGGGCCGGCTCGCAGGGACCGGTGCCGGAGGCCTGCCCCGGCAGCGGCTTCTTCGACGACACGATGAGCTGCACGGTCGGCGCGGCGCCGACCTGCCGGGTGAGGTGCCCGGCCCGGCCATCCGGCCCCTGAGGGGTCGACCCCGCATCGGCGTTGAACTGGACCTCCCCCGGTCCCTGCTCCAGCACGGTGCCGTCCGTCGCCTCCACCGACCAGCGTCCCGAGAGGGTGATCACCCATTGCGGGCCGGGCGCGCTGTGCCACGGGCCGACATAGCCGACCGGCAGCACCGCGTAGGCGATCGCCGCCACGTCGCCCGGCGGCGTGCCGACGTATTGCGGTGGCGCGGGCGGGGCGTAGCTCTTGAAGGTGAAGTTCGTCAGATCGCAATATTGGACATGGCTGCGTCCTGCGGCGTCAGCGTAGAGGACGCCATACCGGAGGGCGGGCGGATCGGCGGTGGCGAGACCCGCCGGACCGGACGGCGCCGGCACGATGGTCATCGGCGGCGGGCCGTCGGCCGCCCGGACACCCGCGCAGCCTGGAGCGACCGCCATGAGGAGCGCAGCGACGCGACGACCGGTCTTCGATGGTGCCATGGTGTCATCTTCCCCCTCGTGCCGGCCACGGTACGTTCCGCCCGCACCGGCGAACGCGGTCGCCGCCGACCCGCCCAAGTCGAGCGGACGGACCGGGGGAGAACGCGGCAGGCGCGGGTTCGAAGCATCCGGATCGCCCCGGCCCCGCGGGCGCTCCCCGGCGGGGGCCGCCGGTCAGGCCGAAGGCCCCGGCGCCCCGAAGAACCCGGTCTCGGCCAGGATCCAGGCCGCGGTCTCGGCGTCGGCGCCGGCGACCGGCAGGTGCAGGATGATCGGCGTCTCGTAGGGATGGCGCGCCTTGAGGGCGGCCGACAGGGGCTCGGCCAGTCCCTCGCGGCTCTTGAGGATCGCCGCCACCTCCTCGCCGCGCTCCACCGCGCCCTTCCAACGGTAGACCGAGCGCATGCCCGGCAGAACGTTGATGCAGGCGATCAGGCCTTCGCGGACGAGGGCCTCGCCGATGTCGAGGGCCGAGGCGGCATCGGGGAAGGTGGTGTAGACGAGGAGCGGACGCTCCATGCTATGCCTCCGGGTCGCGCATGCGTCCGGTGAGAGAGGGACATGCGGGGCACCGACGTCAACCGGGCGGTTCGCTCGTCAGCACTGGAGCCGTGACGTGACCTCCGACGCGACCTCGACGCCCCCGCCCGGCCTCGCCTGACCGATGCCGCATTTTAAGAAGATCGCCTTCGTGGCGAGCCCGACCGGCTATGCCCGCGACGCCGCCGCCGCCCTGATGCGCCGCTACGACCACGTCTCGCCCGAGGAGGCGGATGTGGTGGTGGCGCTCGGCGGCGACGGTCTGATGCTCCAGGTCCTGCACCGGTTCATGGACAACCCGAAGCCGATCTACGGGATGAACCGCGGCACGGTCGGCTTCCTGATGAACGAGTTCCGGGACGACGACCTCCTGGAGCACCTGGACAGCGCGCAGCGCAGCGTCATTCATCCGCTGGTGATGGACGTGCTCGACACCGAGGGCCGCTCGCACCGGGCGCGGGCGATCAACGAGGTCTATCTGCTACGCCAGACCCATCAGACCGCCAAGCTGAAGATCGCCGTGGACGGGCATGTCCGGCTTGATCTGCTGATCGCAGACGGCGTGCTGGTCGCCACGGCGGCGGGATCCACCGCCTACAACCTGTCGGTGGGGGGGCCGATCCTGCCCCTGGACGCCAAGCTGCTGGCGCTGACCCCGATCTCGGCCTTCCGACCCCGGCGCTGGCGCGGCGCGCTCCTACCGGACTACGCCCGGATCCGGATCGACGTGCTCGACGCGCCCCACCGTCCGGTGGCGGCGGTGGCCGATCACACGGAGTTCCGCCGGGTCTGCACGGTGGAGACCTCCCTCGATCGCGCGACCGAGTTGGTACTGCTGCACGATCCCGGGCACAGCCTCGACGAGCGCATCCTGCGCGAGCAGTTCGGCTGACCGGCTGCCGCCCGCTGGGGTTCCATCACGCTGAAGCAATGTTCGGCCCGTTCCGGAGACCTGTCGGAGCGGGGAGCATCGCCATGGCGACTCACCCCTCGCGGCCCCCCGTGGTGGGCTGGTCCAGGACCGGCATCGATCAGAGGTGGGGCGCGGCCACCAGGTCGCTCTCGCGGATCGCCCGCTCGCCGGACTGGGTGCGGATCCGGTAGCTGGGCTCGCCGGTCTGATCCGCCGGCATCAGCCGGAGGACCTCGAACACCTCGCCCTCGCCCTTGTCGCCGGGCAGGCCCAGCCGGGGACGGCGGACGCGTTCGCCGATCTTGAATTTGTGGGACATGCCGGCCTCCTGGGACGCGATATCGAAGCGGCGGTTCAGCGCCGCTTCTGGGCCTTGGCCTTGCGGGCGAGGTAACGCGCGTCGCGCTGCGCCTTCTGCTCGGCCTGAAGGGCCTTCGCGCGCTCCTGGGCGGCCAGCTGCTCGGCCTGCTTGCGCTCGATCTCGGCAAGGCGATCGGCCTCGGCCTGGGCGGCGCTGCGCTCGATCTCGGCCTGGCGCTGGGCGGCGCGCTCGGCCATGCGGGCCTCGCGGGCATCGACCACGGCGCGGCGGGCCGACTGACGGGCCAGGACGGCCGGATCGTCGGCCGTCGGACGTGCCCGGAACCGGGCCAGCATCTCGGACCGCGCCTTGGCGGCCGTCTCCAGGCGATCAACGACGCCCTGTTTGTTCGGAAAGCTCACAGACACTCCTGGGTCGGGCGCGGCGAAGGCCACGCCCCGAAAGGGATGGTCGATACGAAGAAGCCGCTCTTGGGGAGCGGCTTCGGAGAGAGACGTCCGGTCGGAGATCAGGCCGTCTGGAGCTGGCCGGCGGACTGCTTGCCGCTGCGGCGGTCGGTCTCCAGCTCGTAGGTGACCTTCTGGCCCTCGTTCAGAGCCCGCAGGCCGGCGCGCTCGACGGCTGAGATGTGGACGAACACGTCCTTGCCGCCGTCATCCGGCTGGATGAAGCCGTAGCCCTTGGTCTCGTTGAACCACTTCACGGTTCCGGTGCTCATGGCAGTCCTTGATCTTCGCAGGCATAGTGAGTGATGGCTCCAACCCGTTCGGGTCGGCGCCGGTATCGACCGATAGCGATAGGAAAGTCAGAACCGCCCTGCGAAGGCGTAACGGTCCAAGATATCCGGACACGTGCCGATGGTGTTGAGATAGCGCCGTCTCGGTTTTTTGGCAAGCGCAGAGGCATGTTTCCGCGGGTGTACGGGTCTGCGCGGGGGCGCTTTCTGGCCCGATGAATCCCGGTGCTGGGGCTGGAACGGGTCGCCCGCCCGGAGCCGAAGCGGATTCAGCCCCGCATCTGCATTCAAATGCGATGTTCGGCGGGTGTCATTCGGCACGCGCCGCAGACCAGCACCGGTCAGGCTGGAGTGACGCGGAGGACGCCCTCGCCGCGGCGATGCCCGACCGCCGTCACGACGACCTCGCGGGCGCGGCCGGCGGCGACCAGGGCGGCCGCCAGGGCCGCCCCGAAGGGGGCCGCCACTTCGAGCCCGTGCCCGATCACGTCGCCGAGGGCGCACAGGTGCGCCCCGGGGGCGAGCCGCGCGAGGGTGTCCCGCTCCTCCGCGGTGATCGGCACCACCCCGGTCGCGCCGGACAGGACCCGGTCCGGATCCAAGAGTCCCGCCTGCCCCCACAGGGCTTCGAGGCTGCCGGCGACGCTGCCCGGAGCGCGCCGGGTGCGGTCGCTCGCCACCGGGTCGAGTCGGGCGAGCGGCCGGGCGCCGCGGGCGGCGGCGTGGGACTCCGATTCGAGCATCAGGAAGGCCGCGCAGCTGCCGAGGATGAACCCGCCCCGCCCCGCGCGTTCGAAGACCGGCCGGAACGCGTCCCGGGCGAGGTAGCCGCCCATCTCGTGGATCACCAGCACGTCGGGCCGCTCGGCGCTGTACGAACCGCCGACCAGAATCGCGTCGATCTGGCCGGAGGCCACCCGCGCCTGGGCGATCCGCAGGGCGTCGACCCCGGCGGATTCCTCGCCCATGAAGGTGCGCGACGCCCCCGTGACCCCGTGCACGATGGCGATGTTGCCGGCCAGCAGGTTGGAGAGCTGGGCGAGGAACAGGGTCGGGCGCAGGTCGTTCTGCAGCCGCTCGTTCAGGTAGGCGCCCGGATCGGCGGCATCCCGCAGCCCCGTCAGGATCGCCCCGTCGACCGCGTAGTCGCGCTCGCCGCCGCCCGCCGCCACCACGAGGTGGAGCGCCTGCTTGAAGGCGGCGTCGTCCTTCACGCCGGCCGCGTCGAGGGCGAGGCCCGCCGCGTAGACGCCAAGGCGCTGCCACGCCTCCATCTGGCGCTGGTCGCTGCGCTTGGGGATCTGTCCGTCCCAGACGATCGCCGGCGCGGGATGGACCGGGTAGGGCGCGAAGGTCTCGGCGTCGGTGCGGGGCGCGACCCCCGCGTCGAGGGCGACGAGGTGGGCCTCGACGCCCTCGCCCGCGCAGGAGACCAGGCCGAGGCCGGTGACGACGACGGGGCGGCTCACGGCTGCACCGGGTCCGGGAACAGGCCGATCGCCCGGGCGCGGGCGCGCATCGGCGCGTCGAGCCCATCCGGGAACGGCATGGTCCGGAAGCGCAGCTCCGCGTCGCACAGCGCCTTCCCGGCGTGGCTGATCGCGGCCTTGGTCACCGCATAGCCTGAGCCGTCATGCTCCAGATGCGCCGTCACCACGAGATCCGCCCCCGGCCCGACGAAGGACCGGAACCGGGCCTTGTCGACCCCGGTGAGGAACGGCATCCGGGCGAAGTCCAGATGGGCGAGCACGAGATAGCCCGAGGCCTGCGCCATCGTCTCGGTGAGGAGCACCCCGGGCACCAGGGGATGGCCGGGGAAGTGCCCCTCGAAGACCGGGCTCTCCAGGGGCACCCGGGCGAGGGCCTCGATGCGGCCGGCGGCCCGGTCGAGGAGCCGCACGGAATCGATCATCTCGAAATATTCGAGGCGCATGGCGGGGCGGACCGGGCTGCCGGCCTCAGACCTTGGCGGCCTTCTCGGCCACCAGGCCGTCGATGCGCGCGCACAGGTTCTTAAGGACGAAATACTCTTCTGCCGGGACCTTGCCCTCGTTGACCTCCTGGGTCCAGCGCTCCAGGGGCAGCTTGATCCCGAACGCCTTGTCGACCGCGAAGGCGATGTCGAGGAAGGCGAGGCTGTCGATGCCGAGGTCGTCGATGGCGTGACTCTCGGGGGTGATCTTGTCCCGGGGGATGTCGGCGGTCTCGGCTATGATGTCGGCCACGCGCTCGAAGGTGGCGCTGCCGTGGGCGGGCTCGTCGGACATGTCTTCTCGCGGGCTGGTCGGATTCCGGATCGGTCGGGCGGGGCGCCCCCTGGCGCCGGGCAGCCCGGCGCGCGCACCCCGCGCGGTCATCCTACGCGTCTGCGGGCCCCGATACACGGCCCCACTGAATGGCGGCGACCTCTACACGAGGGTATCAGGGGCGGCAACCGCAGCGGTTCCCCGGCGTTTCAGCGCGTGTCCACCATCGCACGCCGCCGCGTGCGAAGACGTGCGTACCGTACGGCGGCGCAGGCCCGAGCGAACGGGCGCGACCGACCGCGCGTTCCCAGGAGATCAGACGGATGCCACCGATCACAAAGCCCCTCGCCCCGCCGGCGCGGATCGAGGCGCCGCCTCCGGCACTCCAGGATGGACCGCCGCACGAGCGCGCCCGCTCGCAGGGCGCGGCCCGCGTGCTGCTGGTCCTGGCGCTCTCCGCCCTCGGCCTCTGGATTCTGCACGGGTTCCTTCCGGCCCTCGCCTGGGCGCTGGTGCTCGCGATCGCCCTGTGGCCGCTCTATGCCCGCCTGGAACACCGGTTCCCGCCGGGCAAGCACAACATCCTCCTGCCGAGCCTGATGACGGTAGCGGTGGCGCTGGTCTTCCTGGCCCCCCTGGCCATCCTGGGCGTTCAGGCGGCCCGGGAGGCCCACGACGTGGCCGATTTCGTCCGCAACGCCGAGGCGAACGGCGTTCCGGCGCCGGAATTTCTCCAGCACCTGCCCTACGGAGCCGCACAGGCGACCGATTGGTGGAACAACAACCTCGGCCACGCCCAGGCCGGCTCGGACCTGCTGCACCGGTTCGAGAACAATTCCGTGATCGGGGCCTCCCGCAATTTCGGGCGCGAGGTGATGCACCGGATCGTGCTGTTCGGCTTCAGCCTCGTGGCCCTGTTCTTCCTGTTCCGCGACTGGCGGACCGTGCGGGACGAGTCGCTGACCGCCTGTCACCGCCTGTTCGGCCCGCGCGGCGAGCGGGTCGCCCGCCAGATGGTCGCCTCGGTCCACGGCACCGTCGACGGTCTGGTCCTGGTCGGCCTCGGAGAAGGGTTCATTCTCGGAATCGTCTACTACTTCGCCGGCGTGCCGCACCCGGTCCTGCTCGGCGCCTTCACCGCCGTGGCGGCCATGATCCCGTTCGGCGCCGCCCTGGCCATCGCCATCGCGGCCATCCTCCTGGTTGCGGCCGGCGCGACGAAGGCCGCCATCGTGGTGGCGGTGGCCGGCCTCGTCGTCACCTTCGCGGCCGACCACTTCGTCCGGCCCGCGCTGATCGGCGGCACCACGAAGCTCCCGTTCCTGTGGGTGCTGCTCGGCATCCTCGGCGGCGTGGAGACGTTCGGGCTGCTCGGCCTGTTCCTCGGCCCGGCCGTGATGGCGGCCCTCGTGCTGCTGTGGCGGGAATTCACCGAAGGTCCCGAGGCGACGGCCTGAGCCCCCGGGGCAGGCCACCCGGAGGCTGCGCCCCGGCGCCGATCACGGCGCCAATCGGCCGGCGCCTCGTCGGCGCCGGCCCAGACTCTGTCCCGGTGCCCCTATAGGGCGACCGGGTCAGCGTCGGGCAAACGCCCAGACCGTGACGGGGAAGTTCTTCTCGTTATGGAGCGGCTTGTACCAGCCGTATCGCGGCCACCGGCGGAAGTTGGCGCGCACGCAGGCCCGGTTGCCCCAGGAGGCGGTCTTGATGTTCTGCGCCTCGAAGCCGCATTCCTGCAGGAGATAGGACATCCCCGTCTCGGTCCAGCGCGAGCAATCGATCGGGCTGTCGTGCAGCCGGATCAGGAACGGCGTGGTGACGATGAAGGTGCCGCCCGGCTTGAGCATGGAGAAGACGTTCTTCCCCGCGCGCTGCGGCCATTTCAGGTGCTCGAAGACCTGATCGGCGATAATGAGATCGAACGTCCGGTCGAGCCGACCCTCGCAGATATCGAATTCCGGATAATCGGCCGCGGTATAGGACTTGAATTGAAACCTGCGCTTCCATTGCGGACCGGCCGCGATTTCGAGCGTATCGAGCCGATGCGGGGACAGGCTCTCGATGAACGAGAAGCACTCCCGGTACATGACCGTCCGAACCCAATCCGTCGTATCGTAGCCCAGCCTGTTGACGAGCGATCTGACGCGCGACCGCCCCCCCATCAGACCGGAAATCCTGTCGACGACATCCACATCGGCCATTCGATAACTCCGGTCCTCAGCCTATAGAGCGGCCGTTTCATTACCAAATATAGGATTTCGGCACGATGCCAACAAAGATTTTCTCGATCTCAACAGCATGACATTTCCTGCCGATCTGTGCAGGATCTCTACACCGGCCTCCGGCCACCGAGCCGGCGGCTCTTGCTTGACGTCGGCTGAACTAGGGCAAATCAATCCGTTGATTGGTGTGCCAACAATATTAAGCCTTACCGATCCGGGAAAGCGCGCTTTTCGGACCATCAACATGATTTAGCGGTCTACTCTTAACGTTAAGATCTCATACATTACACCAATCCCGCCCAGATCACACGACACGGCCCCGACAAGCCCCCGCGCGGCTCCTGCAAATGGCCCCCGGACACTGAGGAAGGAGTCGGAGGACCGGCTTTCGACGCCCGCTCGTCACCGCAGCAAGACCCGGCGTCGCGCAGATCTGGCCCTCTGGAAGACGTTGCTTGCCGCATCGGTTTCATCCAGGCGCTCGCGTTCAGTCCTATAGGACCATGCGTTCGCCCGGTCTCGGTCGATCCAATAGGGCCACCGCCTGCGGATTGATCCGTCCGCGGATCACATCGCACAATCCGAGAATGTTGCCCAACAGCCTGCCTCTCCTGTCGAGATACGGCTCGGGAGAAACACTCCGCGTCACGTTCATCGCCATGTTCCGCAGCATGAGGAACAGCGCATGTCTCTTCTTCATGCTCCCCTTCTGGATCAGATAGATCGGATTGACGATCTGCGAGTATCCGAACTTCTTCCCGGGCGTGCGACCCATCTTGATCCCGAGATGGACGCCCGCGACCGCGGACACATCGACGATCTTCCCGGTTCTGCTGAGCTGGTGCGAGAAGTCGACATCCTCCAGCCAGCCATAGAGCGGCAGATTCTCATCGAACCGGACGCTCCTGGCGTGTTCGAGCCGAATCGCCATGTTGCAGCCGTAGCCGACGATCTTCTCCTGCACGGTCACCGGGCGCGCGGGATCATGCTGCGTCTCCTCCAGCATCCTGTTCGCCTCCGCCACCGGGATGCCGGGACCGATGATCCCGTCCTTGATGATGAAGCCGTTGGCCAGCGCGATATCCGGACGGGCCAGCATGATCGTCTTGATCGCGGCGAGATAGGTCCGATGCACGAAAAAGTCGTCGTCGATGATGAGCAGGATCCCGTCCTCGCCCTTCAACATGTCCAGCATCGCGTTGCGCTGCGAGCAGGATCCCTTCGGGGCCTGGACATGAATCAAGTTCAATGTCGGGTCGTATTCCGGCGTCTGACTCTCTTCATCCTCCGGGGTGCAGAGGATCACTTTGTCGGGACGCAGAACCTGCCGGCTGAGATGCTCGATCGTGCGGCTCAACAACTCCTTCCGACCCGAACTCGGAATGCCGACAACCAGACTCGCCATCTAATTTCTCTCTCTCAGGATTAAGCGATGAGAATATGCAGATCTGAACAGGCATATTGAAACACGATCAATGATCTCCCAGGGCAACCTCCGTCTCGAAAGCACCGATGGCCGGAATTCGTCGTTCCAATGCATGGGCAGCCGTTCCGAGCGGGAGCTGAAATACTCGACGCGGGATAGGAGGTTTTTCTGTCAATCTTCGGCGCTGGCGACCGGAGACGGCTTACGGCAAAGCCCGGATTTATCAAGTCCCGAACCGTGCTGAGGCCTGGTGTCGCCCAAGCCGGCGCGGGCAGCCCGTGCGGTCTCGACTGCGGCCGGGCAGCCCCGCGGCGACGGCCGGACGTTCGACCCGTCTCATCACCCCGCGGTGCGGCAAACCTGCCCCGACTTAAACCGCCGGGGGATCCAATCCGCGTTTCGCGCAAACACAGGGCTTGAAATCACGCTCCGATGCCGACGATGCACGCAATCATAAGTGCGCCGTCGCCACACCATCCACGAACGCTCAGCAGGAAATGGACAGCATCAACGAAAACCACATGGCAACCAATTCGGCGGCGATAGAGATGACGTCTCTAAGAACCCTGTACATTACATGGAGAGCCGCTTGAACACGATTTCCGGCACGTTCCGGATCACCGCCATGATCAGCCGCCAGATCGGCCGAACGTAGATCGTGTCCTTGCCCTTGGTCACGGCCGTGAAGATTGCCTGTCCGACCTCGTCCGGCTGCGCGGTCAGCAGCGGCGGAAGCTTCATCCCAGCGGTCATCGCGGTCGCCACGAAGCCCGGCTTGACCGTCACCACCGTCACGCCCCGGCGGAAGAGGCGGTTGCGCAGTCCGGCCAGGAAGGCGGTGAAGCCGGCCTTGGCCGAGCCGTAGACGTAGTTGGATTGCCGACCCCGGTCGCCCGCGACCGAGCTGATGCCGACGATGCAGCCGCTGCCGCGCATCGCCATCCGCCGGGCCGCGGCCAGGAGGTAGCAGGCCGGCCCGGTGTAATTGGTCGCCATGACGGCGCTCGCGGCGTCGAGATCCGCCTCGCTGCGCGGCTGATCCCCGAGCAGGCCGACGACCATGACGACGGTGTGCGGCAGTTCCGGGAGCGCGTCGAAGAAGCGCTCGGCCTCCCCGTCGGTCACGTCGAACTCGATCGCCTCGGCCGCGACCTTGAAGCGGATCCTGAGATCCGCGAGTTCGTCGGCCAGGCCGTCGGCGCGCCGGGCCGCGAGGATCACCGAGGCGCCGCTCTGGGCGAAGCGCCGGGCGACGGCGCGGCCGATATCCGAGCGCGCGCCGAGGATGAGGACGGACGATGGCGTCACACTAGATCTCCAGGCGATCGGAGAGGGCCGATCGGAAACGCCCATCGAGGCCGTAGCTTCGCCGGACGGCGTCGAAGCGCTCCAGCCGGGGATAACCGGAGCGCAGCATCGGCGCGCGCATCCGCGCGTCCTTGGCGAGGTAGAGCCGGCCGCCGCCCTCGATCACGATGCGGTCCAGCCGCTCAAGGAGCGCGAAGGTGTCGGCATGGGCCGGGAAGTCGAGGGCCAGGGTATAGCCCTCCCGCGGGAAGGAAAGGTAGCCGAACGACTCGCGCCCGAGCCGCTTGAGCACCGCCAGGAAGGAGGCCTGCCCGACGCGGGCGATCTCCGTGAGGAGCGCCGTCAGCCCGTCCCGGCTCGTTTCGAGGGGCAGCACGCACTGATACTGGACGAAGCCGTGGCGCCCGTAGATCCGGTTCCAGTCCTGGATGGCGTCGAGCGGGTAGAAGTACGGATCGATGTCGACGACCTTCCGGCCCGGCGTCTGGAGCCGGTAATAGACCTTGTTGAACAGCGAGACCGAGAGCCGATTGAGGGCGACCGTGGGGAAATCCACCGGGACGCGTTTGCGGCGGGGGGCCGGGCGCGCGAAGGGCGTCGCCCGCTGACCCGGCTCGATGTCCGCGGGCGTGGCGTGCTCCCCGAAGATGATCACTGACCGGCCGAGATCGGCCCCGGAGGCGAGGCAGTCGATCCAGGCGACCGAGTAGGTGCGCGCGGCCCCCGCCTCGAACAGATCGATCGCGGTCGCGAGATCGGGCGCGCGGACCGTCTCCTGCAAGATCTTGGACGAGTGCACCGGGATCAGCCGGAAGGTCACCGTCAGCACGGTGCCGGTCAGCCCCATTCCGCCGCAGGTCGCGGCGAAGAGATCCGCATGTTCCGTCGGGGAGCAGGTCAGGATCGTCCCGTCGCCCAGTGCGAGGCGGACCGAGAGGACGTGATCGCAGAACGAGCCCGCCCCGTGGTGGTTCTTGCCGTGCACGTCCGAGGCGACCATGCCGCCGACGGTCACGAACTTGGTGCCGGGCGTCACCGGCGGGAACCAGCCGCGCGGCGTCAGCACCGCGATAATCTCGCTGAGGAGCGTGCCGGCCTCGCAGGTCAGCACCCCGGTCGCCTCGTCGAAGGCGACGAGCCGGCCCAGGCGGCGCATGTCGAGGGTCAGGCCCGGGCCGAAGCTGGCATCGCCGTAGGAGCGGCCGTTGCCGCGGGCGATGAGCGGCAGGCTCGGGGAACGCGCGGCCGCCGCGGTGGCCGGGTCGCCCGGTGCCGCGACATCGCAGTCGCGGCGCGGGTACCGGCCCCACCCGCTGAGCGGGACGCGCGGGCGGTCAGGTTCTAGCACGTCGGGGGCCTGGGTTCAGATGGAGATGGCCAGCACGGCGGCGACGCAGGCCCCCGTCGCGAGGCTGATGCGATCGGTCAGGGCGTAGACCACCGGATCGCTGTGGAGCTGGTTCCGGTTCGCGAGGAGGAACATGCGGCTGACCCAATAAATGAGCAGGGGGCAGATCAGCCACAGCCGGTTGGGGTGCGTGTAGAGCGCGGCCACCTCCGGGCTCGACATGTACAGCGCGAAAACGAAGACGGAGCCGTAGCCGGCTGCAGCGCCGAGGGGGAACAGGACGCGCAGATCGTCGGCTCCGTAGCTGCGGCCGTTAAGCGTCTGCTTCTCGCCGGGCGCCTCGTTCCGGAGGGTGGCCGTCAGCTCGCTACAGCGCTTCACGATGGCGAGGCTGGTGAAGAGGAAGAGTGAGAACATCAGCAGCCAGGGCGTCTGCGACAGCCCGAGGGCGGCGACGCCGCCGAAGACGCGGATCGCGTAGAGGCCGCCGAGCACCACGATATCGATCATCATCCGGCGCTTGAGATAGAACGAGTAGGCGAGCGTCAGGACGAGGTAGATCAGGAGCGCCAAGCTGAACTTCAGCGGCAGCAGGAACGACACCGCGAAGGCCCCGGCGCCGAGGAGCGCCGCGAGGACGACCCCGTACAGGACCGGCACCGCCCCCGACGCGAAGGGCCGCCGGGACTTGCTCGGGTGGGCGCGGTCGGCCGGAAGGTCGAGCAGATCGTTGATCAGATACGCGCTCGACGCCGCCATGCAGAAGCACAGAAAGGCGGTGAAGGACTCGAGGGTGCTCGGCGCATCGAAATGATGACCGGTCACCAGCCCCACGAAGACGAGGGCGTTCTTCGCCCATTGATGCGGGCGGAGCGCGCGGACGATGTCCCGGGGCCGGACCCGCGGCACGGCGAC
>NZ_JAKSYC010000050.1 GCF_022829585.1 Methylobacterium sp. J-026 | reverse complement strand
CGTGAGATCGTGCATGCTCTCGTGCGGGATGAACGCGACTGTTGCCCGGGTCATCGTCCCGAGGTTGTGGTCCATCAGTGGGATGTGCAGGCTCTGCAAATCCGGGGTGTCGCCCGCGATGTGGAACGAGAAGATCTGGCGGCGCCCCTCGCTCAGGAACTTATAGCGGCAGGCCCAGCCTTCCAGGATGACACAGCACTGGGTCGCGAGATCGCCCTCCCGCACGATGTCCTGTCGGGCCGACAGGGTCCGCACCCGGACCGGCAGGCTCTCGATCGCATGCCGCTCCTCATCCGAGAGGCGGCTGACGCTCTCCAGCTTGCGGATGAGCGGATAGAGGACGTGGGGAAGCTTCGAAGCCATCGAGGCATCGCCTCGCGTTGCAGGCGGAAGCACACGGCTCTCCCAGGCGGCAGCACCTGTTTCGGAGCGGCTGACGATCAGTCAGGTCTAAAGGTTATATCAGCGCCGCAATCATACCTGGGTTAAGGATTGTCACGATTAACCCCCAGGGCTCAAGGCTAACCGTCATCATTAGCCGCTACGGTCGCGCCGCGGCCGCGGCGTCGAACTTCCTCCCCAAGCGCATAGAGCAGCAGGCGAGAGGCGGTCTTCATCTCAGATGAACCGTGCTGCATGATCTCAGCGTGGTTGGCGATGCAGGCTTCTATCATCGCCTCGAACTCGTTGGGCGCATTCATCCTGCCCTCCCGCAAGTACCGCCTCTCTTGTCCGAGGTAGCTAACTCTAAATAGACAGCGCCCGACATATAAATTAATACTCCAACCCCAAATCCATCAAATGACGTTGCGCTGAGCTTAATATCTCGCTCTAACTGTTGTCTACCCGCAATCTAAGTAGCGCGTGGAGACTTTTTTGCGAGAAGCTTTGCGTCGCCACTGCGAGGAAGACGATGCCGGAAGCGTCAACATCCTGAAGCGCATTGCTGCTGCGCTCGGCAAGCCCGAGACCGCATTCGTCGATGGGCCTGAGGCGCTGGCAGACCTTAATGACGCTTCTGAGATGCTACGGCTATGGGATAGACTGAAACACGCCTCAGACCGCCGGAAGGTACTGGCGTTCGCGCAATCCCTCGCTGCGCGGGATTGAATGCATCGCGACCGGCATGTGCTGCCTCCGTGAGGAGCAAGCCTTGCTGATGCGGGATACGCGGCGAGGCGTCTACGCAGAGGGTACGATCATTTGCCTGCGCGCTTCACCCATGCGCTCGTCATCGGAGCGGACCAGCATGTCGACGAAGACCTTCTGCACGATCTGCCGCGTAGTCGCCTGATCCAGGCCAAGCCCGCGGGCGAACCCATCAAGGCGACGGGGGCGGCCATACCATCACGGCTCGCCCGCCCTCGCGCACTCCCAACCGTACCGCGGCTGGTGCGCCCGAGATGGACCCCGAGCCCAGCTTGGGGAGCAGCGGTATGTCTCTGGCGTCCTCGCGGACGGCCTTCTGCTCGACTTCTCGACCAGCTCGCCGCTGGGCGCGCAGATCCACCAACAAAGCCTTGAAGTCGACGACCTCCCGCGCGGGCGGTTGCCGGAGCAGGTCTACGGTTTCGTGTCCGCTCGCGCGAGCACTCCAGCCACCGCTGCTTCAACGAAACCGGGTGATGCCCTCCGTATCGAACCGCTCGCGGACCCACTTCAAGCCTGACCAGCTGCAAAGTTGGCCTCGACAATCCGTAGGAAGCGTCCGACCGGGGAGTTTCAAAGCGAGCGTATCATCGCGACTCCGCTAAACCATGGCTCTTCCGATCGAACGCTGCTCTAGAAAAGCCAATCACAGTGGAATTTGCTATCAGCCAACCGCCAAATTAGAGGCTCGGGTCTCCGTCCATTTTATGAATTCATCGGCTGGAATAGGACGAGCGAAGAAGTAACCCTGCACCTCATCGCACGCAGTTAATCGGAGCTGGTCGAGCACTTCCTGCGTTTCGACGCCCTCCGCGACGACACGATGGCCGAGATGCTTCGCCATCAAGACCATCATCGTGACCAGCGAGAGCTGACGCGGGTCGGTATCAAGATCACCCATGAAGGAGCGATCGATCTTCACGACGTGCACCGGCAGCCGCTGAAGGTAGGACAGGCTGCTGTACCCAGTACCAAAGTCGTCGATCGCCAACCGAATTCCGGCAGCCGCGAGGTCCTTAAGCTGACGTAAGGCCTGCTCGGCATCATTCATCACCGTCGTCTCGGTGATTTCCAGTTCGAGGAACTCGGGAGAGACACCATGTCGAGCCAGGACTTGGCTGACACGAGAAGCGAAATCGGGCTCGTGCAGGTTGGTCGAGGAGATGTTGACCGAGACGATCAGCTCCATGCCGGCCGCGTGCCACCGGGCCATCTGCGAGACCGCCGTCTCCAGCACCCAGGCGGTCGTTGGCGTGGCTAGGGCCATTCGCTCGACCAACGGGATGAACTCACCCGGCGAGATCGGCCCAAGCGTCGGATGCATCCACCGCATCAGCGCCTCGGCCCCGACACAGCGCCCGGAGGTCAGGTCGACGCGGGGCTGATAGACCAGACGGAAACCGGAGGGGCTTTGCAAAGCCGCCTCGAAGTCGCGCAGCAGCGTGAAGCTTCGCTGGGATGCGTTATCCAGCGTGTTCGAGTGGATCTGGAAGAGTTTGCCTTTTGAGCGCGCATCCTGGGCCGCTCCCTGAGCGATCCTCAGCACATCGGTCGGAGGTAGATCGCCAAGGGCGAAAGGGGCAACCCCAATCACGGTCGTGCCGATCGCGTCGGGCCCACCGAGCTTGCGCAGCCGCTCGGCCCGGACGGTCAAGAGATCGCTGTATGCGACCTCATCCATTCCGTCGGGAGCCAGGGCTGCCAGTTGTGTGGCGCCGACGTGGTAGGCTTTCCGCTGCGGCCCGATCAAAAGCCGGAAATTGCGCGCGGCTGCCTTGACCATACTGTCGATGGCAGCCTGTCCCATGACGCGCACGACATGGTTCATCTGATCGACGGAGATCAAATCCACCAGGACCGCGATCCGCCGTTCTCCAGGCGTATGATCACGAGCAAAGTCGCTCAGGTCATCGATGAACTGCGTTCGGTTCGGCAGTTCACTGATAGGGTCGATGCGTCCGAAGGCATGCTGCAGCTCGATCTGCGACATGACCATGGCGGCGAGATCGCGCAACGCCGCCAATTCTGACGGTTGTGCTTGCCGAGGCGACGTCCCCAGGACGCACATGGCACCGAGGCCGAAACCGTCTCGCGTGACAAGTGGGGCACCGGCATAGAAACGGACGCCGGCCTTTGCCAAAGCGCTGTCGTGATAGTAGGGGTCCGTCAGGAAGTCCTCGATCACCAACAAATCACAGCTCTCGGCTACCTGAGAACACGGTGCCTTTTGGCGCGTGACCGACCAGTGCTCTACTCCGATCCTGGACTTGAACCATTGTCTGTCGCTATCAGTCAAAGAGACGGCGGCGATTGACAGGCCGAATATCTGGCTCGCCATACGCGTGATGCGGTCGAAGCTTTCTCCTGGGGGCGTATCCAAGAGGTCGAACCTTCGAAGCGCATCAAGACGCTCAGTTTCTGCGGCCGACACCATAAGTTGCTCCCTCATGCCGTCCACGTACTGGCTGCGGTCGCCTCATGTCCTAGGGTGTGGCGAACCCCTGCACCGGCCTCCTCCCGAGATGCCGCCTCGGCAGAAGTCCGTCTTGTCCGATATGACAGGGCCATGGCCCGTGATCAGGCTTGATCTACTCGCTGGCAATAAGTCGCGACGTAATCACATTTTCCTGTGCTTGATATAGTACCAATTTATTACTTATTGCTTAAAAACATCTTGTTACTGTGTCGGAAGAAATACAACAAATGACGGGATTTCAGTGTTGTAGCGATGATTAGAACAGTGCTGCCGATTGTGGCGGGCGGGAATTTGCATCTCCGGAGCTGAAAACACCCAAACTGCGCAAAGCGTCCCCTAACAAATCATTACTTATGGAGATTGCTTCATACCGCCCCCCACGGCTTTCAAAGGGGCGTCCGATGCGCCGCGCCACCTCACGCTCGAACGAGATGAAGCCCTCGATCTCACCACACACGTTGCGCAATGGCCGGCAATCGATCTCGGCCCGGTATTTGGTGCCGTCGCCTCGGTAGTTGGTCAGATACCCGTGGAAGCGTTCACCGGCCCTCAGGGCCCGATGAAAGGCGTCGAGAGTCGCCTGACGCGTTTCCTTGCCCTGCATGAAGCGGGGGCTCTGCCCGATGATCTCATCTGGATCGCGTCCAACAAGCCGGCCAAAGGCCGAGTTGGCATAGACGATGATCGGGCCCGGCCGCTCTATGGATGCGTCCGTAATCAGGATGCCGACCGGGAGGTCGCGGCCAAAGGCACGGATCAATTCAACGATTGTCATATAGGTTGGTCGTCACTTGGTGAGGCTCAGCCTACGGGCGTCCAAGCGTGAACAGGATCGGGACGTTCCGTAAGTCCGCCTTATACGACCGGCCAAGATTGCCGGCTGATTGCACGCCGACCTCGCGCACCTCCCGACCGCGTCCGCAGCGGATAGTCCTGAGATAGGCGCGAGCGCGGCCGCGGGGAAGCCTCTGTGTGTCTCTGGCGCCCTCGCGGGCGGGTGTTTCATCCGGTTAAACGCTCGTCAGAAACGCCGCAACGGCCTGACCGCCCGGCAATCTGCCCCGATTACAACTGGTCGAGGTTAAGAGCGGATCCCGCGACAACCGCCCTCGCCTCGCGGAGGCCATGGCGCTCTGCCGGCTCCCCGGGGCCACGCTGGTCATCGCCAAGCTCGACCGGCTGTTCCGTTACGCGGCGTTCCTGCTGAACCTGCAGGAGGCCGGCGTCCGGTTCGTGGCGGCCGACATGCCCGAGGCGAACCAATTGGTGGTCGGCATCATGGCCGTGGTCGCCCAGGCCGAGCGCAAGATGATCTCGGCCCGCACCAAAGCCGCGCTGGCGGCCGCCAAGGCGCACGGCGTGCACCTAGGCAAGCCGGAGAACCTATCGAACCGGGAGGCCGGCCAAGTGCGCGGGCGGGCGCGACAGACCCGGCGGCCCGAGGAGCGGGCCCGGGACCTCGCCCCAGTGATAGCCGCCGTGCGGGCCGAGGGCGCGGTCCCGCTGCGCCAGATCGCGGCGGCGCTGAACGCGCGGGGCATCCCGACCGCTCGGGGTGGGGCGTGGACGGCTACAAAGGTACGGCGCGTCTCGTAACCAATGTTTGGACCTAGACCGGTGGCAGAGCCGTACTTTCACATAGGTTAGTTCAAGCTCAGTTTAGCACCATCTTTCAACAATGTGAGGCTTACGAAAAACAGGAACATTTCCTGATGCTGATAGTTTATTGGGCAAGATCCTGTCTGGGATCTACTTACAAACAAAAGTTGGGTTTTGAGATGAACGTCAGAAATTTATGCGTTCCCTTGATCGCTGCAGCTCTGCTTACCGGCGGCGCTAGCTTTGCTCTCGCCCAGGGCGGAGCTGCCGGCGGCGGTGCAGGTGGTGCCGGAACTGGCATGAGCGGCGGTTCCACAGGAACAGGCGGCTCGATGGGTGCAGGTAGTGGATCTGGCACCGGCATGAGCACCGGCGGTCAGATGAACAACGGGAGCGGCACGGGGGGCCGCATGGGTGCGGGCAACTCTGGATCGACGAGCACCGGCTCGACCGGAACGTCTGGTTCGATGGGTAAGGGAACCGGCAGCTCGTCCGGCAGCATGGGTCGCTAATCACTCATTTCGCCCCGTCACCCGCGAGAAGTGGGTGGCGGGTCAATCGGTATAAGCCTCGTGTGGCTGCAATCTGCCCACCGAGGTTTCAGGTGGCCGAGCACCGGAACATCAAGATCTTCGGCGAAGTCTTGCAACGCCTGGATGGCGGTACAATCCCGGACACAGGTTGAGCCCTCATGGGTCTCCAGGGTGACGGCGGCGGTCAGCGCCGTCTGCCGGACCGGCTTGATACCGGCGGCGAAGGCGACTTCGTCGCGAACAGTAGCGTTACGCATTTAATCACTCCAACTGTCATTTGACCGGATGGGCATCAAATAAAGGTGCAAGAAATCAACCTGACATTTTCGCGTCGGGGAGTTGTCACAATGCAAGAAATGTTAATTTCGGCAGATTTCTGGACCGAGCTTGAGCGTAAGGTGTCGTCCAAAGTAGGCGAGGCTCTTAACACAGATGAGGTTCCACACGGGTTGCTAGTCTCATATCTGCGCGATTTAGAGGTCATGGCGCGGACTGCCTGCGATAGCCGACAGACTGTCCAGATCATCGCCTCTGGCCGAAGAGTTCTCGGGGATCGAACCCAAGTTGGGCCGCAGGACGGGCCGTTCACATACGCCGTCGCGTGAGCGGATTGGATCTCGGGGCGCCTCAACTGCCAGAGCCCAGATCGGAGAAAAAAATGTTCTACGACGAGATGGGCCGGTTGGCCGATGAAGCACTTCGGCTGAACGCGAGAATGGTCCAGAACGCCATGCTGCTTACGGTGGTGATGAACTACGCCTGGACCGCAAGTCAGCACCGCGAACCTCGGCGAACGAGAAGCGAGATCAAGGCTCACGTGAAGCGGCAAGCGCGAACGAGGCGACCTAAGCGTCGCGGTGTGCCAACAGAGATCGCGGCCCGAGGTCTGCGCATCCTGTAGAGGGATGTTGCGGTACTCGCTGGACGTCATCGGGCTTGCTGCACCGGCTTGATGCCAAAATTTCCCACTCGCGGGCGCGCTGGCGCGAGGCGGTCATGGCTGGCGCACATCTCGGCCTCGAACGCTTCCATCTCCTCGTCGGTGAAGGCGGCGGCGCTGCACCACTGGTAGTGGACCGGGAGCGGCATGCCATAGGACGGTACTTTGTAGAGCCCGAAGGCGTCGCGCCGGACTTCTCCGCCGTGGTCGACGATCAGACCGGCATCGAGCAGGGCCTTCAGCGTCTTTGCCGAGCAGCCCGGGGACTTGCCGCAGCCGATCCGGTCGAGGGCGCGGCGCTCGGCCGAGGTCTGGCCGGGATGGGGCATGCGGGCAGTCTCGGACATCAGCAGGCCTCCCGGTGAGTGGCGGTCATGACATCACCTCGGCGTCCGAAGCCTGTCGGGATGCGTTGTCTTCTATGACAGGGCGCATCCGCTGCTGCCCGCTCAGGAGCCCCCCGATGAACATCATCAGTTGGCTGATCTCCATGATCATTCAGTGCTTCCTCGGCAGCGGAGATGAGCAAAGAAGCACCTCTATGGCTAAGGAGAAAGAGGCGGGGGTTTACGTCGGGGAAACATCGGCAAAGGCTAGGAATTTCGAGGACGACTATCATGCTGCCACAAACATGCTGAAGCTGCGGATGGATAAGAGTTTCCCGGACTATTATCACGCAAGGCTGAGTTCCGGCGAGAATAGCCCCTATGACCACGGAGAGGATCGGGCACTTGCCGTCGACACCACGTCGACCGCGATAGCCATGGCGCTTCGGAGCGGAGCCACCGTGAGACAGGCAGCGGAAGCGGGCGCGGTGAGCGTCGGGATCTAACCTAGCAGGCAGCGCCACGGCTGAGCAGGAAGTCGACTGCCTCGCCGTGCTTGTCGATGGCGCGGTTAGAGATCCCGCCATTGGTCCCGGACGCGGATGTAGGTTCCGTCCACGCGCATAGACCTGCAGTTCGGCTTGCGGAACTGGCGTAGGCGGTGCTCGATGGTGGCGCGTAGGCCAGCACCCCACGGTTGATGGTGGAGTGATCCATCTTCATGCCACGTTCCGGGAGCATCTCTCCGATACTGCGGTAGCTGAGCGCGTAGTGCAGGTACCAGGACACCGCCTGCACGATCAGGCTGGCCTCGAAGTGCCGGCCTCTGAAGTCGCCGCCGGCTTCTCATTTCAACTTGAGGTCAGGTGCGTTAAGGATCATGGGATGGCTCAGAGGCGGAGGCGGCCAGCTGGGCAGGTAGGGCTAATAACTCGTGAAAACCGGCGTTATCGCCTTTGCGACAGGCCCAGGCGCCGCGGGTGCACGGCACGGCTCAGTTCCAGCTACGTCGTTCCATTGCGCAAGCCATATTGGAACGCAACGGCGGGTAACACGATCGGTCGTGCACGGAAAACGATCGTTTTCCTGACGAAAATCTTGTGCCTGTTGGCGAGCGCCTGAAAGGGCTATTTTCTGACGGCAAAGCGTGTCGGCCTTTCAAGTGTCGACAAAACGCGGCTGTAAACGGGGAATGTCCGGTTAGGTCATCGCGCGCCAGAAAGCGGACCGGCGGCTTTCGGCCAAACCCTGCCATTCCAGACCGCGGCTTCGCGTCAATTTTTCGCGTTGCCGGAGGCATTCCCGCGCTACGTCGCGAATGTCGGCGCGATCCCGTACTTCCGACTGGACTGTCGCCGCCAACAGAGCGTGTGTGCTGAGCGGCCCGACGCAGCCGCGGGCCGAGGCAGCCACGCGCTTGGGGTGACGGTATGAGCGAGACGACTACGGGTCGGGCGGATACGAACGAGACCAGCCAGAGCGTGGCCGCGGGCGAGACCGCCATCAGCGCCCGCCTGACCGAGGCCGCCGCCCTCGCCAAGGCCGCCCTGGTCTGCGCCGACTCCGAGCGCGAGGCCGTGCGCATCGTCCTCGACCTCGACGTCCCCCTCAGCGAGGCCAAGACCCTGCACGGCGCCATCTGTCTCATCGGCCACATCAACCGAAAGGTCGCCGAGGCCACCGCTCCCGGCGACTAACCGTCTGTTCGCGCGCGGCCGTCCCCATGCGATCGCCACACGCGGTCTCCTCGCTTCACCCCGCCGGCCCGTCGCGGAGCCGATCGCGGGGTCAGGCCGGTGGCGGGGCTCGCCCGCCGCCACGGAGACGATCACCATGACCGCCACGAATGCCGCTGCCATCACCGCCGCCGCCCCAACGACCGTCCCCCTGAACCGGACCGAAGCTGGCTTGCTGCAGGCCGCCGCTGCGGACGGAGGCCGCCTAACGCGCCCCGCCGCGATGAAGCCCGCCACCCACGCGCGGCTGCTCGGCCGCTTCCTGCGCGATGGCCTTGTGATTGCACCCGCCGAGGCGGGTGGCCCGCACCGCCTCACCCCCGCGGGATACCGGGCCATCGGCCTCGCCCCGCCCAAGCCGCCGCGCGCCGCCAAGGTGGTCGCGGGTGCCCCTGCCGCCACACCTACCGATCCCGCCGGTACTGCGATCTCGAGCAAGAAGGCGCAGGTGTTGGCGCTGCTGAAGCGCGAGCAGGGAGCGACGCTGTCCGAGCTGACCGCGGCCACCGGCTGGCTGCCCCACACGACCCGCGCCGCCCTCTCGCGAATCCGTACCGGCGGGCAAGCGCTGCTCAAGGCCGCCCGCCCCGACGCCGCCACCGCCTACCGCATTCCTGCGCCTGTGACCCCGGTCCCCGCCCCGCCCCGGGCGCGCAAGCCCCGACGCACGCCGGCGGCCGAGGCCGCTGGCGCAACCCCGGCGGCAGCCTGATGGGCGGGGAGCGCACGCCCGCCGCGGCGCAGTCGATGGCGGCGGTGGTCGGGACGGGGGCTGCCCCCGCCGCCGACCGGCTCGCCGCCGCGCTCGACGAGCTGGCCGGCCTCGACGCCGCCAGCCTCACCCGGCGCTGGCGGCGGGACTTCGGTTCCGCCGCTCCGCCCGGCCTCTCCCCCGCCCTGCGCGCCCGTATCCTCGCCCACCGTCTCCAGATTCGCGCGTTGGGCGGCCTCGACCGCGACACCGCGCAAGCTCTCGGCCGTTTCGCGGCCGGGCGGGGGACGGGGGCCGGACGTGTCACGTCTGAACCTGGCGCCGCGGTCACCCCGACCGCCATCGCCGTCCCGGTGCCGGACCGGCGCGGGCACACCCCCGGCGTACAGCTGTCGCGCGAGTGGCGCGGGCGGATGCACACCGTCACCGTGCTCGACGTCGGCTACGCCTGGGATGGGGCGACCTACCCCAGCCTGTCCCGCGTCGCCCACGCCATCACCGGCACCAAGTGGAACGGCCCCCGCTTCTTCGGCCTGCGCGAGCGGGCCGAGGCGGCGACGGAGGCCGGGCGAGAAAGGGTTGAGGGGAGGGCCCCAGCGTGAGCGCTAAATTGCGTCGTTCGGCGAACGCTGCACAGCATACCCCCTCAGGCTCCCGCCCGGCGCTGCGCTGCGCGATCTACACTCGGGTCTCGACCGAGCACGGGCTGGAGCAGGAGTTCAACTCGCTGGACAACCAGCGCGAGGCTGCCGAAGCCTACGTGAGAAGCCAGGCCCACGAGGGCTGGCGTCTCCTGCCCGAACGCTACGACGACGGCGGCTACTCCGGCGGCACTCTCGACCGTCCCGCGCTGCAGCGCCTTCTCGACGCCGTGCGCGGCCACCGGGTCGATGTCATCGTCGTGTACAAGGTCGACCGCCTCACCCGCGCGCTGGCCGACTTCGCCAAGCTCGTCGAGCTGTTCGACGCGCATGGCACCTCGTTCGTGTCGGTGACCCAGGCGTTCAACACCACCACCAGCATGGGGCGCCTCACCCTCAACGTCCTCCTCTCGTTCGCCCAGTTCGAGCGCGAGGTCACCGGCGAGCGCATCCGCGACAAGATCGCCGCGTCCAAGCGCAAGGGCATCTGGATGGGCGGGGTGGTGCCGCTGGGCTACCGCGTCGAGGCGCGCGCGCTGCACATCGTCGAGGACCAGGCCGAGGTCGTGCGCGCGATCTTCGCCCGCTACCGCGCGCTCGGCACGGTCAGCGCGCTGCACGCCGAACTGGAGGCCACCGGCATCCGCGTGCCCGAGCGCCGAGACGGCAAGGGTAAGTCGGTCGGGGGCGGGACGTTCACCCGCGGGCACCTGTATAAGATCCTCGCCAACCCGATCTACGTCGGCCGGCTTGGTCACCGGGGCCACGTGCACGAGGGCCAGCACGTTGGCCTCGTCGAACCGGCGGCGTTCGACGCGGTGCAGGCGCAGCTGGCAGCCAACCATCACGCACATACCGCCCGGCGGCGGGAGGGCGCGCACCTGCTTTTTGGGCGCATCCGGGACGAGCATGGCCAAGCGATGACCCCAAGCCACACGGCCAAGGGCGCGCGGCGCTACCGGTACTACGTCAGCCGGGCGGCGGTCCGGGGACGGCCAGCCTGCGCGGTCCAGCGCATCGCCGCCCACGCGCTCGAGGCCAGCGTAGTCCAGGCGCTGCGCGCGACGCTTCTCTCGACCGCCGCGTCCGCATCGCCATCCGCTCCGGCCTCCGAGAGCCTCAGTGACGCCGAGGTGATCGCGACCCACCTCGCGCGGGTGACGGTCCATCCCGACGCGCTGCTGATCGAGCTGGTCGATGGGCACGAGAGTGATCCGATCCGCATCCCCTGGTCGCCGGCGGGGTATCGCCGGCGCCGGGAGATCGTCGTGCCCCCGGGGGTTGAGCGAGATGGCTTGCGACCGATGAAGGTCGAGGACCGCGCGCGCATCCTCACGGCCATCGCTCGCAGCCGCAGCTGGGTCGACGACCTCGTCGCGGCGCAGGCGGCAGGTACCGCGGCCATCGCCCTACGCGAGGGCTGCAGCGAGCGCGCGGTGCGAATGGTGTTGCCGCTCGCCCATCTCGCCCCGCGGATCGTGCGGGCCATCGTCGACGGGCGCTTGCCGCGCGGCATCGGCGTCCGGCATCTGGCCGAGCTGCCGGCATCCTGGGCGGAGCAGGAGCGCGCCCTGGGCTTGTGAGCGCATCACCGCGTCGGCGCGCTCCGGGGCCATCGCCGGGCGATCCAATCCCCTGCCATCTGAGCCGAACTTCAGCGCCACCATCCTTGCGTCGTCGTCGGCCGCTCGCGCTCGCATCGCCGTGCGCCCGCGGCGAACGACCTATGTATCCGTCATCAATCCTGTGCGCGGAAACGGGTTTGACACCAGCGGAGACGGCGGTCTCGTTCAGCAGCCAATCCGAGGTCTGGCGGGGCAGAGACTGGCATATCGTCGTGGAGACGCGGCTAAGTCGCGGACACCGCGGCGCTTTTCGTATCGACCACCAGGCACGCAGTTTCTCAAAACTGCCTGGTGGAGCTGAGGGGAATCGAACCCCTGACCTCCGCAGTGCGATTGCGGCGCTCTCCCATCTGAGCTACAGCCCCGTCGAGGCGCCGGCCTTGTAGGCGCGGGCGGCTCAGCCTGTCAATTCCTGTTTCACCGTCGCCCGCCGCGCGCCGATCCGGCGCTGGGACGCGGGTGCCCCGAGGATAGTACGCGGACCCGCATGAACGCCCTGATCTGGCTCTTCGACACGGTCGTCCAGCTCTTCATCTACGTCCTCATCGCCAGCGCGGTCCTGAGCTGGCTCGTGGCGTTCAACGTGGTGAACGTGCGCAATCCCATCGTCGCCCAGGTCGGCGAGGTGCTCTACCGGATCACCGAGCCGGTGCTGCGGCCGATCCGCAACCTGCTGCCCAATCTCGGCGGCGTCGACATCTCGCCGATCATCCTGATCCTGCTGCTGCTGTTCATCAGCCGCCTGCTGCACGAATACGCCGTGCCCGCAACCTACGTTTACGCGCAGTAGGACTGCCCGCCCGTGAAGACGAATCCCGGCCGCTTCTTCGAGGATTTCCGCCTCGGCGAGACCATCCGCCATGCCACCCCGCGCACCGTGACGGTGGGCGACGTGGCGCTCTACACCGGCCTCTACGGCCCGCGCTTCGCGGTGCAATCCTCTGACGCCTTCGCCCGCGCCCTCGGGTATCCGAAGAGCCCGCTCGACGACCTGCTCACCTTCCACATGGTGTTCGGCAAGACCGTGCCGGACGTCTCCCTCAACGCGCTCGCCAATCTCGGCTACGCGGAGGGCGGCTTCCGCCGGCCGGTCTATCCGGGGGAGACCCTCTCCACCGTCTCCGAGGTGATCGGCCTCAAGGAGAGTTCGAACCGCCAGACCGGCGTGGTCTACGTGCGCTCGGTCGGGTCCGACGAGGCCGGCGAGACCGTGCTGAGCTATTGCCGCTGGGTGCTGGTGCGCAAGCGCGACCCCGCGGCCGCGATCGCCGAGGCGCACGTGCCGACCCTCGCCAAGGTCGTCGACCCGCGGGATCTCGCCGGCGCCCTGCCGCCCCTCTCGGCCGCCGCCTACGATTCGGAACTCGCCGGCAGCCCGCACCGATTCGCCGACTATGCGGTCGGGGAGAAGATCGACCACGTCGACGGCATGACCGTCGAGGAGGCCGAGCACCAGATCGCCACGCGGCTGTTCCAGAACACCGCCAAGGTGCATTTTGACGGGCTGGCCGCGAAGGACACCCGGTTCGGCCGGCGCCTGATCTATGGCGGCCACGTCATCTCGCTGGCCCGGGCGCTCAGCTTCAACGGGCTGGCCAACGCCTTCGCGCTCGCCGGCATCAATGCCGGCCGCCACGTGGCGCCGCTGTTTGCCGGCGATACGGTCTATGCCTGGAGCGAGGTGCTGGCGGCGGCCGATGTCGGCCGCGCCGATGTCGGGCTCCTGCGCCTGCGCACGGTCGCCACCAAGAACCAGCCCTGCGGCGCCTTCCCGGACCGCGCCGGGGACGGCTACGACCCCGCCGTGATCCTCGATCTCGACTACTGGGCGTTCGTGCCGAAGTAGCGGGGCCGGGAGGCCGTGCGATCGGACCTGAGCGTATGGCCACGATCCGGATCCCGACGACGAGCGGCGTGGTCGTGAGGCCCGCGCGGCCGGAGGACGCGGCCGCCCTCGCGGCGATCCACGTGACGACCTGGCACGAGGCCTATGGTGGCCTCCTGCCCGCCGAGATGATCGCCGCCCTCACGGTCGCGGTGCGGCAGGCCTGGTGGGCGCAGGTTCTCAGCGGCCTGGAGCCGGGCCCCGGCGAGGCGGTCTATCTGGCCGAGACGGGTGGCAAGCCGGTCGGTTTCGGCGCCGGCAACGCCCAGCGCGCGGAGACCCTGAAGGCGGCGGGCTTCGACGGCGAGATCCGGGATCTCTACGTCCTGCGGGCCGCCCAGGGGCGCGGAGCGGGCCGGGCCCTGGTCGCCGCGACGGCGGCGGGGCTCCGGCAGGCCGGGTACCGTGCCGCCAGCGCCTGGGTGCTGCGCACGAACGCGCCGGGCCGCCGCTTCCTCGAAGGTCTCGACGGCACCGCGCTCGACGCGCCCGAAGCGTCCCGCGGGCATGGCCGTTTCACGGAGATCGCCTACGGGTGGCGCGACCTCGCCGCCCTGGCAGCGTCCTGCCGCCCGCGCGCGGGGCGGGACGGACGCTGAACGCCCCTCAGCGGATCCCCGCCCCGACCACCCCCGCCTCGACGGCCAGCGTCAGGCGATCCGTGACCGCCCACTCGACCCCGACGCCCGCCACCGGCCGCACCGCGATGTCCTGGCGGCTGAACGGAAGCGCCCCCGGCCGCGGCCCGACGCGCAGCGTCTCGTGGACGGCCACCGCGCCGGTCTTGGCGTAGACCAGGACATCCGGCGACAGCAGGGTCCCGACCTTCATCTCCAGGGTGCCGGCGAAGTCCTGCGCATAGGCGAGCCGCCCGTAGCCCGGGGTCAGGGTCCCGTCGAGCCCGGCCAGGTAGTCGAGGCCGCCGCTGATGCCGTAGAGGATCGGGCCGGCCTGCCACATCCTGCCGCCCTCGAAGCCGAGGGTGGGACCCCCATAGCTGCCGAAGTGCCGGGACGACGCGACCGCGTAGCCGGTCGACAGCCGGGCGTAGCTGCCCGTCCAGCGGCTGTCCGTATCCTGGACCGGCCCGGGCCAGGCGAAGGACGGCAAGGGCGCGAAGCCGACCGCCGGCCACAGCAGCGCCTGGGCCGCGGCGGGGCCGGCCGGCAGCAACCCGGCGCCGAGCACCAGACCCGCCGCGATCCGGCGGAGCGAACGGGAATCGGCGCGTCTGCTCATGCGGCCAGGATAGCCGAAGGCGCCGGACCGGGACAGGGTCCGGCCGACGCGACGGATCCTATCTGTGGCCCGCGATGGTTTCGAGAGGTCCGAGACCTGTCGCGGGTGCGGGGCGCAAGCCCTGCGAAAGCCCCGGGGCTCTGCGCCAAGGACCCCGCCAAAGGGAGGATCCCTTTGGAATCCACCTTTGCCGGTTGGAGCACAGCACCCACACGCCTCTGGAGTGACGGGCGCGCGGCGTTCGGAGCGCTTGGCCCGCCATGCCGGGCGGAGATCGCCGTCTGGCCGTGATCGAGACCAGGCCCTACACGTGCTCCGCAGCGAGGGCCTGGACCCGGTCCGCCCTCCGCGGCAACCGTCGCGCCTGCGAGGGGGTGAGGCCGAAGCGTCTGCGGAAGGTCCGGTTGAAGTAGGACAGGTCGCCGAAGCCGACATCGAAGGCGATGGCGCCGATCGGCCGCGCCTCGTCGCCAGCCGTGAGGTGCTGCATCGCCCGGTCGAGGCGGCGGGCGAGGACGAAGCCCGAGAAGGTCTCGCCCTCCGCCTGGAACAGCGCCTGGATCAGCCGGCTCGAGATCCCCTGGGCCTGGGCCACGGCGTCCAGGCTCAGGTCCGGGCTGCCGAGGCGCTGCTCGACCTCGGCCTTGAGCACCTGGATCCGCAGGTCGCGCCGGGTAGGGACGGGCGCGTTCGCCTGAAGGTCGGGCTCGCGCACGATGAGGGCGAGGAGCTCGGCCAGGTGCGCCCGGGCGAGTTCCGCGAGCCCCGCGGTGGCGGCCGGGATCAGCCCGCGCAGCAGGCCCGCGGCATAGGCGGTCAGGGTCTGCAGGCCCGGATGGTCCCGCCCGATCCGCCGGAGGACGCCGGCGTCGAGGGCGGCGAGGGGGGCCGCGAGCCGGGTCCGCTCGATCGCCAGGACGTCGATCCGCTCGACGCCGGTCGCGGCGAACACGGCCCCCCGGCTCGCCGCGACGAGCAGCGCATCGCGCGAGCAGCAGGCGAGGGTGCGCCCGCCCTGCGTCACCTGGAGACGCCCGGCCGCGGGCCGCACCAGGAGGAGGCGCTCGACCGGGGCCTCGTCGCACCAGGTCCGGGACGGGCCGAACACCGAGGCGATGCCGAGATCGGGGTCCAGGCGGATCGCGGTCCGTCCCCGGAAGGGGAGCGCATCCGGCTCCGCGATCATCCGCGGGGGCGCGCTGCCGACCGGCTCGGCCGGGCTGTGATCGGGCAGGGCCCGCAATCCCCGGTCCGACGCGCGCGCCTGCGCCGAACCGGTCTCCCCTTCGGCGGAGCACGCGCCCGCCGGATCCGTCCGCTTCGTCATCATACGCCCAATGCGGCCGGATCCTGCGCAGCAGTCCGAACTCTTGCTCGCCTGAGTCCAAGCGGGCGGGCAGTCATCATGCTAGAGGCCCAAGACGATGTCGAGAGGATTTGCGATTTTCTACTTTCGATCCCGGATCGATGATCTCGTATTTTTCAAATTAGACGAATTTTAAACTGCGATCCGTGCCGGTCTGGCGTCCGCGTTACACGGGCGGCTACGGCGGGGGCGGCGGCAACGGGGCGCCTCGACCAAGGCGCACAGGGGTGGGTGTGAGCGTCATGCGGTATGTCGGTCTCGTCGCGATCCTCGGTGCGGGGACGATCCTGGCCGGTCCGGCCCAGGCGCAGACCGCCGCGCAGACCTCCGCGCAGACGGCCGGGCCGACCGTCGCCCTCGACGAGATCTCGGTGACCGCCACCCGCGCCCCGCGGCGGATCGAGGACGTGCCGCAGAGCGTCCAGGTGGTCGACCGGGAGCAGATCCGCCAGCAGCTCGCCCTGACGTCGAGCCCCTCTTCCGTGCTGGCGAAGCTGGTCCCGGGCTTCTCGGCGCCGAACGGCACGATCTCCAGCGCGTCCGAGAGTTTTCGCGGGCGCAACCTCCTGGTCCTGATCGACGGCGTGCCGGTGAACACGCCCCTGCGCGACGTCTCGCGCATCCTCAACCTGATCGACCTCAACAGCGTGGAGCGGATCGAGGTGGTGGCGGGCGCCTCCAGCCTCTACAGCGCGGGCGCCACCGGCGGCACGGTCAACTTCATCACCCGGCGCCCCACCGACGGGAAGCCGGTCGTCACCGTCAACACCGCCCTGCGGACCTTCACGGCCGATCCCGTCCACGGGCTCGCGCCGGAGACCTCGATCAGCGTGACCGGCAAGGTGCCGGACGGGGTCGACTACGCCTTCACCGGATCGGGCCGCTTCGCCGGCCGCACCTACGACGGCAAGGGCCGGGAGATGCCCTCCGACGGGCAGCTCGGCCAGGGCGGCGGCGACCGCTTCCAGCTCGGCAACATCAACCTGCGGCTCGGCTACGACCTCGACCTCGCCAAGCGCCTGGAGTTCGGCCTCACCCAGATCCTGCTCAACCAGGACCCGCGCTATCTCACGGATTACACCGGCGCTTACGCGCGCCCGAACTACGCGCGGCTCTACCCCGGGCTGCCGGTGGCCGAGGACACCCGGTCGCTGTACCTGCGCTACACCGACCGCGACACCCCGCTCGGGTCGCTGTCGCTGCTCGGATTCTTCAACGACATCAACAAGCGCTTCAACTATACGGAATTCGCCTATCCGGCGAACCCGTTCGTGACCTACTCGTTGAGGCCCACCGCGCCCACGAGCCTCGCCAACCAGTCCGCGCTGGCGACCGAGCGCGGCGGCATCAACCTGACCCTCGACACGGACCTGAGCGTCCTCCTCCCCGGGATGAAGCTGACCTGGGGCACCGACGTGATCGCGGAATCCACGCGTCAGCGGTCCCGCGACGGCGCGGACGTGTTCACGCCGCTCCAGCAGAACAGCTATGCCGGCTTCGCCCTGCTGCAGCTGCCCCTGGGCGAGCGGCTGACCCTGCGGGCCGGCATGCGCTACGAGCACTTCGACCTCGACGTGGCGGGCTACACGCGGCCGACCACCTTCGCGGCGACCGCCGCCCGCAACGCCCTCGGCTACTCGACCTTCGTGCTGCCGGCCCTCGCCGTCACGGGCGGGCGCTTCTCCTACGCGGCCCCGACCTTCAACGCGGGCGCGACCTTCAACCTCCTGCCCGGCATCGATCTCTACGGCGGCTTCAGCCAGGGCTACGCGCTCGCCGATATCGGCGCCTTCACCCGGCGGGCCGGCCTGTCGCTCGCCTATGCCTGCCCGGTGGCGCGGCCCTTCTGCCTGCCGGCGGGCACCACCATCGCGTATTCCAGCATCGCCCCGCAGGCGCAGATCGTGAACTCCTACGATTTCGGCGTCCGCGGCCGGGTAGGGATTTTTTCCGGCTCCCTCGGCGGCTTCGTCTCGACCTCGGACGAGGGTACGACCTTCGATCCGCTGACCAGCCGGCTCAGCCAGCAGAAGGAGATGATCTACGGCGTCGAGTTCACCGGCAACGCACAGGTGACCGAGCAGCTCAGCCTCGGCACCGTGCTGGGCTACCGCGAGGGCCGCTACGACACCAACAAGGACGGGCGCCTCGACAGCTCTCTGCCCAACAACCGCATCGGCGCACCCTTCCGCGCCACGGTCTCGGGCACCTACCTGTTCGCGAACGGCGTCTCGGTCCGCCTCGAGGGGGAGGGCTTCAGCGGCCGCGACGCCCGCATCGACCTCGTGGGCACCCGCTACCGCCTCAAGGACGCCTTCACGGTGAACGCCTCCGTCGGCGCGCCCCTGGCCGGCGGCGAGCTCTACGCCTCCGTCAACAACCTGTTCGACGCCGCCTACTGGAACCCCACCGCGACCTCGGTGCGCAACCTGACCGTCTACGGGCTCGGGCGCACCGTCACGGTCGGCTACCGCAAGACGTTCTGAGCCGATGGTCGCCGTGGAGGAGACGGACGGCCTCGTCGTCCTGCGCTGGCTCGGGCCGCCGCAACCCGGCGACGAGGCCGCCTATCTCGACGCCCTGGAGCGGATCGGCGCGCAGGCCCGGCCCTTCGCGCTGATCCTGGTGCTCGGCGGAATCGGCAAGCTCTCGACCGCCGGGGAACGCGCGCAGAACCTGTGGTTCAAGCGCACCCGCGCCGACCTCGACCGGCTCTGCCGCGGCCTCGTCCTCGTGCGGCCCGGCTTCACCGAAGCAGGCGCGGACGTGTTCCGCCGGCTCTGGCGCTTCCCGATCCGGATCGCGCCCGACGAGGCGGTCGCCCGGGTGACGGTAAAGGACTTCCGCACGTGAGCGCCGCCCGGTCCGAGCGGCTGCGGCTCTTCGCCGTGCTGGCCGCGCTCTACATGGCGCAGGCGATCCCCTCCTACCTGATCGCGGCCGCGCTGCCGCCGATCCTGCGCGAGGCCGGCGTCTCGCGGGCGGCGATCGGCTACCTCAGCCTGCTGTTCCTGCCGCTGGTGCTGAAGTTCCTCTGGGCGCCGGTGGTCGACCGGGTCCGGCCCTTCGCGCGGGCGCACCGGGCGGGCTGGGTGATCGTCACCCAGGTCGGCGTGATCGGCTGCATCCTGGCGATGCTGCCGCTCGGCCCCACCGACGTGGCCGGCCTGATCGGCATCGGCTTCGTCGCCGCGCTCCTGATCGCCACGCAGGACATCGCCACCGACGGCTACGCCGTGACGCGGCTGCGGCCCGAGGACCGCGCCATCGGCAACGCCATCCAGGGCGGCTCGGTCGCCCTGGGCGTGGTGGTGGGCGGGACGCTGAGCCTCGTGCTCTACCACCATGCCGGCTGGGCGGTGATGCTGCTCACCGCCGCCGCCTTCTGCCTGCCGCCGCTCGCCGCCGCCTTCTGCATGCGCGAGGGCGATCCCGCGCCCGGCCGGAGCGCGCCGCGCCCCTCGATCCGCGCCTTCCTGCGGCGGCCGGAGGTGCGCACCATCCTGTGGGTCGCCCTGACCTACCGGGTCAGCGAGGGTCTCGTGAAGGCGATGGAGGGGGCCTACCTCGTCGATGCCGGCGTGCCGCTCGACCGGATCGGCTACCTGTCGGGCCTCTCGGCGGCGACGGCGGGGCTCGCCGGATCGGGCATCGCCGCGCTGCTGGTGCGCCGCTGCGGCACCGCCGCCACGCTCGGCCTGCTCGGGGCGGCGCGCACCCTGTGCTTCGCCCTGTTCGCGGCCCACGCCTTCGGCACCGTGGTCGGCCTGTGGCCGCTCTTCGGCGCGGCCGGGTTCCAGACGCTGATCCGCTACATGGAGATCGTGGCGCTCTACAGCCTGTTCATGGCGGTCTCCTCGACCGACCAGCCCGGCACCGACTTCACGATCCTCGCCTGCGCGCAGCTCATCGTCTACTTCGTCGGCGCGCTGATCTCGGGCAAGCTCGCCGACCTCCTCGGCTACGGGGCCCTGTTCGGGCTCGCCACGCTGCTCTCGGGCGCCGCCACGGTGGCGACCGTGCGGCTGCTCGGCACCGGCCGGGGGCCGTCCTGATGGCCCGGTCCCCTGCCGAGCCGCAGGGCCGCGGGGATCAGCGCGAGGCCGAGCGCCGCGCAGAGCCAGGGCGGCAGGGTCGGGGCGATCCGGAAGGCCGCGCCGCCGCTCAGGGCGCCGATCCCCTGACCCAGCACGTGCGCGCTCGCCAGCCAGCCCGCCGCTGCGGCCTGCGCGCCCTCCGGCACCCGGGCCACCAGGGCCGCGGTGTAGGTCGGCGTCGCGACGGCGAGGCAGGCGCCCGCCAGGACCGCGCCGAGCCCGGCGAGCCACGGGGCCGGCGCCAGGGCGATCAGGCCGCAGCCGGCCGTGAACCCGGCGAGCCCGAGGGCCAGGTTGCGCCCCAGATTCGGGCCGAGACGGGGCACCACGAGGAGCTGCGTCAGGATCGTCGCGACCGCCACCAGCGCGAAGATCACCCCGGCGAGCCCGGCGGCGGCCTCGGCGCCGAGACCGAAGCGCCGCTGCAGGAACAGGCCGAGCACAATCTGGATCTGCCCGAGGCCGACGGTCAGCGCGAAGCCGATCGCCAGGAGCGGCGCCGCGGCGCGCAGGAAGCTCGGCCCCGCCCCGCCCCGCTCAGGCCGGGGCCCGCCGGCGAGGTCCGGCGCCGCGAGCAGCAGGAGCGGACTCAGGGCCAGCGCGAGGAGCGGCGCGACCGCCCCGAACAGGCCGGCCGCCATCACCAGCGCGCCGAGGATGCGGCCGACCGAGAGGCCGGCGCCGAGCCGCCCGAGGGCCGCCGGGCGCAGCGCCTCCGGCAGGCCGCGGACCAGCGCGGCCTGGGCATGGGGCATCACCCCGGCCGCGCCCGCCCCGTAGGCGATCCGCGACGCGGCGAGCAGGCTCAGCGCCGCGGCCGCGGGCAGGCCCGGCAGCACCAGCGCCAGACCGAACAGGCCGTGGCCGAGCACCATCAGCGCCGCGAGGCCCCCGAACAGGCGCCGCAGGCGCCACGCGCCGCCGCAATGCCCCCAGGCCGGTGCGCAGACGAGGAACACCACCGATCCGAGCAGGGCGACGCCCCCGATCGCGGCCGGGTCGAGCCCGGTGCGCGCGGCGGTCACCGGCACCAGCGCCAGGACGGCCGACTGACCGAAGCCCACGGAGGCCGCCGCGAGGGAGAGCCGCGCCGCCGCGCGTCCGGACGTGCCGATCGGGTGTGGGACCATGGGCGCCTCGTCGAGAGGCGCCGTCTTAGCGCATCGGCCGGCAGGATTGCAAAACGTGTTATGTAGTTTTGAAATAATTACATAGTATAAAAACGGGATTGCTTCGCAATCTGTCTTCATCTATCGACATAAATCGCGGGATGGAGGTGGACGTATGGTCGATCCGAGCATCTGCTTGGCCGACGTTGCTTGCGAGATCTCGGCGCGCGGCTTCCTGAACAGCCTTCTGCGGGAGTGGACGGGCTGGTCGCTCGCCCCGGCCGCCGAGGCGGAGATGGAGGCCGGCCCCGGCGATGGGCGGCTGCGCATCCCGCTGCCGAGCCGCGGCTCCGTGGTGGAGATCGCGGTCGTTCACCGCTCCTCGGTCGGCCTGCACGTGTTCCGTCTCCCGTTCCGGGAGCACCGCGCCGGCGCGCCCGCCCGGATCATGGCCTTCGCGGAATTCGCCGCGGCGGTCGCCCACGAGCCGGCCATCGTCGGCCCGGAGGCGGCGCGGGCCGCGCCGGCCTTCCTGGGCCGGGTCTTCCAGAGCCTGTCCGCCATCGAGGACGCGCTCGCCCGCGCCCCCGCGCCCGGCCTCGGCCTGCATGCCGACCCGAGCTTCCAGGAGGCCGAGCGGGCCCTGCGCTTCGGCCATGCGGTGCACCCGACCCCGCGCAGCCGGGACGGGTTCACGCCCGAGGATGCGCGCACCTTCGCGCCCGAATACGGACGGGGCTTTCCCCTGCGCTGGTGGTCGGCCGCGCCCGACGCGATCGTGCAGGGCACCTCGCGGGCGGAGACCGCGGCGGATCTCAGCGCCGGCCTGGCCGCGGAGGATCCCGCCCTCGACCGGCGGATCCCGGCGGCGGCGGAGGGCCGCGTCCTCCTGCCGATGCATCCCTGGCAGGCGGCCCGGCTCACCCTCGATCCGGCGGTCGACGCCCTATTCCGGTCAAGCCAACTGATCGACCACGGGTCCGGCGGCAGCCCGTGGTTCGCCACGACCTCCTTGCGCAGCCTCTATGCGCCGCACGCGCGCGTCATGCTGAAGCATTCGCTGAGCCTCCGGCTCACCAACTCCCTGCGCCTGATCAAGCCGGTCGAGTGCGCGCGCGGCCTCGCGGTCGACGCGCTGCTGCAGGGGTCGGTCGGGGCGGCGATCGCCGCGCGCTGGCCGCGTTTCCACATCCTCGGCGAGCCGGGCTACCTCGCCCTGCGCGGCGCCGACGGCGCGGTGCTGCCGCAGACGATCGTCGCGCTGCGCGACAACCCCTTCCGCGGATCGGGGCAGCGCCCGGCGGCGGTCCTGGCCGCCCTGTGCGAGATCGATCCGGACGGCCGGGGCAGCGCGCTCGCCGACACGATCCTGCGCATCGCCGAGCGGGAGGGCGGCGGCGCGCAGGGGGCCGAGACCGTGGCCCTGCGCTGGTTCGGAAGCTTCCTCGACCTCGTGGTCGGGCCGCTCCTCGGCATGCAATGCGCGTTCGGCCTGCTGTTCGGCGCGCACCAGCAGAACCTCGTCCTCGGCCTCGACGACGGCTGGCCGGCCGAGGCCTTCTTCCGCGACTGCCAGGGCACGGGCTTCGTGCGCGAATTCCTGCCCGTCCTGGCCGAGGCCGCGCCGGGGCTCGACCTCGGATCCGGCCACCGCTTCACCGCCGCGGAGGCCGCACGGATCATGGCCTATTACCTCATCGTCAACAGCGTCTTCGCGGTGATCGGCGCGATCGCCATCGCGGGACTGGCGCGCGAGGCCGTGCTCATCCGGCAGCTGCGCCGCTTCGTCGAGGCGCTGGCCGGGACGGATCTCCCCGACAAGACCTGCCTGCGCCTCCTGCTCGACGCTCCCACCCTCGGGAGCAAGGGCAACTTCATGATCTGCTTCCGCAACATCAACGAGAACACGGACGTGACCGATCCCCTGGCGCACTATGCCGGCCTGCCCAACCCGCTCGCCGTCGCCCCCGCGGAGGTCCGCCCATGACCCTGCGCGCCCGCGCCGACAGCTTCGTCGGCATCCCCCTCGACGGCTGGACGGGAACGAGCCGGCACTGGCCTGTCGCCGGCGAGAGTCTCACGGTGGAGAGCCTGCCCCGCGACGCCCACACCGCCCGGCTCCAGGCGATGCGCAACGGCGCGACGGTCGCCGAGGCGGAGCTGCGCAGGCCGGCCGGCGCCGACACGGCGATCCTGGACATCCTGCACCCGGACGGCCGGCATCCCGGCGAGACCGCGATCGTGGCCGCCCTGGTCGAGGCCGCGTTCCAGCGCTGCCCGGACGTGCCGCGCCTGCGCGTCGCCGGTCTCGGGGGCGCCCCGGCGCTGCTCGCCCTGGAGTCGTTCCCGATCGCACCGCAATCGGGAACGACTCCAGGCCTTTGTTGTGACGCGCTCTCTTGCGCCGAGCCGGCGTCCACCTCGGCGGAGAGCGCTCGAGCCGGCGAGACTCACTCCAAGCCGGGCGCCGCGCCCGACGCGCTGATCGAGCGTGCGCAGTTCCACCAGCTCCCCCTGCTCTGGCTGAGCCCGGGGACGCGGGCCGCCTACCCGCTTACCCGGTCGCGCGTCGGGCCGCAGGACCGCCTTCCGCCCCTGCGGCCGCCCCAACCGAACGGCACGCTGTACCGGCGCTGGCTGCCCCATCTCGGCACGACCCTGTCGTTCCGCTCCATCGACCGGCGGCGCGACCTCCCGCTGTTCCACGAATGGATGAACCAGCCCCGGGTCGCCTACTACTGGGAGTTGGCACAGGGCGCGGCGGAGCTCGACCGCTACCTCGCCGACCAGGAGGCCGACCCGCACCTGTTCGGGGTGATCGGCAGCTTCGACGACGTGCCGGTCGGCTATTTCGAGTTCTACTGGGCCAAGGAGGACCGGCTCGGGCCCTATTACGACGCGGAGGATTTCGACCGCGGCTGGCACGGGCTCATCGGCAACGCCGCCCATCTCGGCCGGCCGAAGACGCTGGCGTGGTTCAAGGCCGTGACCCACTACCTGTTCCTGGACGAGCCCCGCACCCGGCGGATCATGGGCGAGCCGCGGGCCTCGCACCGCAAGATGCTGAGCTACTGCGCGGACGCGGCCTACGAGACGCTCAAGGAATTCGACTTCCCCCACAAGCGCGCGGCCCTCGTCTGCTGCGAGCGCGAACGCTTCTTCCGCGCGGTGACCCTGTGAGCGCCGGACCGCTGCCGGGGGGCGGCCCGGTGACCGCGCCGCTCTGGCTCGACCTGAACCGCGCGCTCATCGCCAAGACCATCGCCGAACTCGCCTTCGAGGAGGCGCTCGCGCCCGAGCCGACGGATCGCGACGGGACGCAGTGGCTGCTGCGCCTCGACGACGGGGTCGCCTACCGCTTCCGGGCCGAGCGCCGGATCTGGGGCAATCTCGCGATCGATCCCGCAAGCCTGGTCCGCGTCGCCGGCGATCGCGCCGGCCCGGCCGGCGACGCCGCCGGCTTCCTGGTCGACGCGAGCCGGGTGCTGGCAATCGCGCCCGCGACGCTCTGCACCTACATCGCCGAGCTGATGAGCACCCTGACGGCCGATGCCCGGATCGCGGCGATCGCCCGGGATAGGGCGGGGCCGGCGCTCCTGGCCCTGAGCGACAGGATCCTGCAGGCCTATCTCGACGGCCACCCCAAGGCACCGGCGAGCAAGGGCCGGATCGGCTGGGGGCTTTCCGATTTCGAGGCCTATGCGCCGGAATTCCAGCCGGAGATCCGGCTGTTCTGGGTCGCGGCCGACCGGGCCGCCTGCCGCTTCGACCGCGAGCCCGGCCTTGCGGAGGACGATCTCCTCGCCGACGCCCTCGACGAGCCCGAGCGGTCCCGCCTGAAGGCGACCTGTCGCGCGCGCGGCGTCGATCCGGCGCGGTTCCTGCTGATGCCGGTCCATCCCTGGCAGTGGCAGAACCGGATCGCCCTCCATTTTGCGGGCGAGATCGCGGCCGGGCGCCTCGTCCCGCTCGGGACCTTCGGCCGGGCCTACACGCCCCTACAATCCCTGCGCACCCTGGCGTGCGCAGACTCCGGCGGCCGCCTCGACGTGAAGCTCGCGCTGACGATCCTCAACACCTCCGCGTGGCGGGGCGTGCCCGGCCAGTACATGGCGATCGGGCCGGCCTTCTCGGCTTGGCTCGCCGACACGGCCGCCCACGATCCCGC
Source organism: Methylobacterium sp. J-026 (assembly GCF_022829585.1). Taxonomy (GTDB): domain Bacteria; phylum Pseudomonadota; class Alphaproteobacteria; order Rhizobiales; family Beijerinckiaceae; genus Methylobacterium. The sequence goes on along the minus strand of NZ_JAKSYC010000050.1, from coordinate 40,616 downwards.
GCTCGCCGGCACCGTGATCCTGCGGGAGCGGGCCGGCGCCTTCTACCCGCACCCCGTCTACGAGCGGATCGCCGACGCCCCCTACCAGTATCGCGAGATGCTGGGCGTGATCTGGCGCGACGGCGTCGAGGGCCGGCTCGAACCCGGCACCTCCGCCCTGATGATGGGTGCGCTCCTGAAGGCGGACGCGCAGGGCCATCCCCTCGTCGGCACCCTGGTCGCCCGCTCGGGCCTCGGCGCCGAGGCGTGGCTGGAGCGGCTCTTCGACCACGTGGCGGTGCCGCTCTACCACTTCCTCTGCCGCTACGGTGTCGGCTTCATCGCCCACGGCCAGAACGTCACCCTGATCCTGCGGGACGGCGTGCCCTGCGGCGTGGCGCTCAAGGATTTCCAGGGCGATGCCGACCTCGTCGACCAGGATTTCCCGGAGAGCCGCGACCTGCCGGCGGGCGTGCGGGAGACGCTGCTGCGCCGCCCGGCCGCCCATCTCCTGCAGCATCTCCAGACCGGCCATTTCGCGAGCCTGCTGCGCTTCGTCTCGGACGCGCTGCTGCGCGACCAGGGCGTGCCGGAGATCGCCTTCTACGGCGCGCTGGCGCGGGCCCTGCGCGGCTACCAGTCCCGGCATCCCGAACTGGCCGACCGCTTCCGCCTGTTCGATCTGTTCGCGCCGACCGTGCCGCGGGTCTGCATCAACCGCGTCCGCCTCGCCCTCGGCTACGGCGATTCGAACCTGCGGCCGGTGCCGCGGCTCGGCAGCGACCTGATCAACCCCCTCCACCGCGCAGACATCGCCGCGACGGCTCAGGCGACACCTGGGGCCGCCTCCCGGACAGGCTCCCAGGCAGGGCTTCTCGCATCATGACGGACCACCCGCTCGATCTGGCCGGCATCGGAATCGGCCCCTTCAACCTGAGCCTCGCGGCGCAGCTCGACGCGGTCGCGGACATCGACGCACGGTTCTTCGACCGGGCCCCGGCCTTCGACTGGCATCCCGGCATGATGCTGCCGGAGGTCGCGCTCCAGACCTCCTGCCTCAAGGATCTCGTCACGGCGGTGAACCCGACGAGCCCCTGGAGCTTCATGGCCTATCTGGTGGCGCAGAAGCGCTTCTATGAGTTCCTCAACGCCGACTTCGGGGCGGTGCCGCGGCAGGAATTCGCGCGCTACCTCGCCTGGGTGGCGGCCCGGCTCCCGAGCCTGCGCTTCGGCACGGCGATCCACGAGGTCCGCTTCGCGGCGGACGGGTTCCGCCTGCGCGGCGATGGCGGGACGGTCCGGGCGCGCACCATCGCCGTCGGCGTCGGCCTGCAGCCGAACCTGCCGGCCTTCGCGGGCAAGCTCGACCCGCGCGATCACGTCCACAGCGCCCAGGCCGCCTCATGCCTCGACCGCACCGCCGGCCGGCGGGTCGCGGTGATCGGCGGCGGCCAGAGCGGCGCCGAGATCGTCCTGACCCTGCTGAACCGAAGCCGGGACGCGCCGGCCTCCGTGGACTGGATCAGCCGTCGCCCGAACTTCCAGCCGATCGACGCGACGCCGTTCACCAACGAGCTGTTCACGCCCGGCTATGTCGAACGCTTCCACGCCCTCCCGGAGGCGCGCCGCCGCTCGACCGTGGCGCACCAGAAGCTCGCGGGCGACGGCATCTCGCCCGCGACCCTGCAGGCCCTCTACCAGCGCCTCTACACCGTGCGGCATCTCGCCGGGCACGCTTCCGACGCGCCGGTCGCGGCGCGCCTGATGCCGCATCGCGAGGTCATGGACGTCGAGCGGGCGGGCGGATCCTACCGCCTCCTGATGCGCAACGGCTTCGACGGGCGCATCGATGTCGTCCAGGCCGACATCGTGATCCTGGCGACCGGCTACCGCTTCGCGCTGCCGCCCTGCCTCGACCCGCTGCGCGACCGTCTCAGGCTCGACGCGACCGGGCGCCCGCAGATCGGTCCCGACTTCGCCGCGGCCTGGGATGGGCCGGCGCGGAACCGCGTCTTCGTGCTCAATGGCGGCCTGATCAGCCACGGCATCGCGGAGCCGCAGCTCAGCCTGATGGCCTGGCGAAGCGCCGTCATCGTCAACGCCGTGGCGGGGCGCGCCGTCTTCGAGACGGACCTGCCGCCATCGCCCATAACCTGGTCGAGCGCCGAGTGCGGACGACCCGCCCACGACGGTGGCGGACGCCTGGACGCCGCCGAATCGCTCTCCCCGTTCGAGATGGTGTGAGGACCCTCGCGGAGATCCGGAGCGTCCCGTCGAAGGCTCGCGAACCCGTTTCGTGGGGTCTTTGGAGCAGGAAGGATGCCACGGGCGATGTGGAGGATGGCCGACACAGCCGCCCATGGCGATGGTGCCGGAGCCCCCGCGGGCCGTCCGCTGGCCCGGTCGTGAACGGGCGCCTGAACCTCACGCTTGGACAAAGCGGGTTCGATGCCGGGCGCGAGGAGCCCCCTCACGCATGCGGGATCGGAACGCGGTGATCGGGCTGGCCTGGACGCGCGCCGATAACCTTCGCGCGGCCAAGCCGACACACCACCCGCTCCTGCCGGCAAACGTCCCGCTCGCGGACTCAGTCCCGCACCACCACCTTGGTGCCGACCCGGACGCGGTCGTAGAGATCGACCACGTCCTTGTTGGTCATGCGGATGCAGCCCGAGGAGACCGCAGCGCCCATCGTGTCGGGCTCGTTCGAGCCGTGGATCCGGTAGAGCGAGGAGCCGAGATAGAGGGCGCGGGCGCCCAGCGGGTTGTCCTGTCCGCCGGCCATGAAGCGCGGCAGGTCCGGGCGGCGGGCCAGCATCTGCTGCGGCGGGCGCCAGGCCGGCCATTCCTTCTTCATGGTCACGGTCTTGGTGCCGGACCAGGAGAACCCCTGCCGGCCGACGCCGACGCCGTAGCGGATCGCCTCGCTGTTCCCGAGGATGTAATAGAGCCGGCGCTGGCGGGTCGAGACCACGATCGTGCCGGGCTTCTCGGTGCTGTTCCAGCCGATCGTCTCCCGCGGGATCGCCTGGCTGCGGAAGACGTTGAGGAAATCCGCGAGCGGCCCGCTGTCCAGCGGGTTGGCGGAGGCGGGGGCGCTCGCGAGCAGAAGCCCCGCGATCCCGAGCAGCGCGATCCGTCTCGACATGGTGTCAGGTCCTCTCCGGCCGGTTCTTGCCGATGGCGTCGGTCGTCGCGGCGGTGCCGCGACCCTGCGGCGAGCCGGCCCGGACTTCGCGGCGAGGGTGAGGCCGGCCGGGGGGAGGGGATGAATCCGGGGCGCCGTGTGGGCTTCGGGCAACACCGACCGCATGGCGCGGCGCCGTGGGTGATTGCGCCGGGGGACGGCCATGCTTATCTCGGATCCGTGATCCGATCCGCCGCCCTCCTGGCCCGCCGTGTCGCGGGCCTGCCGGACCGCCTCGCCCGGGGCTTCGCCGTGCTGGCGCTGCTCGTCCTGGCGGCGGCCGGCGCCACGGCATCCGTGCCCGCCCAGGCCGTGACGGTCGCGGGCCCGGCCTGCGCCGTCGAGAGCCCGCGGATGGCGGTCCTGTCGGGTGCGCAGGATGCGGCCCAGGAGGCCGAGCGGTCGGCCTTCGACCGCACCGATCTCCGCCCCGCCGACAGCGAGATCCTCACCGAACTGGGCCTTCCCCGCGCGCCGGTCGAGGCGCCGCGGCCCCGTCACACCCTGTCCGCAGCGTTCGCCTACAGGTCCGACACCGTGCCGGCCGCCGTGCCGCACGGCTCGCCGCACCGGCCGCCCCGGTCGGCCTGACGCGCGCCCGGCCGTGACGGCCGGCTGGAACGCGCACCTCTCCCGATCCCTGTCCGGCCGGCCCGTGGGCCGGTCCGAGATCCGACCCGTCGATGCGCGGCTTTCTGCGTCGCGTAAGCCTCATCAGACGCATGCTTCCAGGAGCGTCGGTAGCCGTGACCCGCACTCTGTCCGCCAGAACCCTGTCCGTTATCCGGGCGCCGCGCCGCGCGACCGCAGCTTTGCCCGCGGCGCTGCTCCTGCTCGCCCTCGGGGCCTGCAATCCGAAGCAGGCCGCCGCGCCGACGCCCCCCGTGCCGGAGGTCGGCTTCGTGACGGTGACGCCGCAGGCGATCCCTTATCTGCGCGACCTGCCCGGACGCGTCGCCCCGATGCGCATCGCCGAGGTCCGCTCGCGGGTGTCCGGCCTCGTGGTCAAGCGCCTGTTCGAGCAGGGCAGCCAGGTCAAGGAGGGCGACATCCTCTACAAGATCGACCCGGCCCCCTTCCAGGTCGATCTGGCCAGCGCGGAAGCCGTGCTGGCCCGCCACGAGGCCGCCCTGGTGCTCGCCCGGCAGCAGGCCGACCGGCTCGAGCAGTTGCTGTCCCGCGCCACCGCCAGCCAGGCCCAGTACGACGCCGCCTTCGCGGGCAAGAAGCAGGCGGAGGCCGAGGTCGCCGGCGCCAAGGCGGCCCGGGACCGGGCGCAGCTCAACCTCGGCTGGACCGACGTGCGCGCCCCGATCACCGGCCGGATCGGCCGGGCGCTGCTCACCGAGGGCACCCTGATCGAGCCGGGCTCGACGGGGGCGCTGGCCACGATCCAGCAGCTCGACCCGATCTACGTCGACATCACCCAGTCGGTGGGCGAATTGAACCGCCTGCGCCGGGATCTGGCCAGCGGCGAGCTCGCCCGGCTGGAGGAGAACACCGCCAACGTCCACCTGATCATGGACGACAATTCCCTCTACCCCCTGGCGGGCCGCCTGCTGTTCTCGGACGTCACCGCCGATCCGAGCACCGGCCAGGTGACCCTGCGGGTGCAGTTCCCCAACCCGCATGACGAGCTGTTCCCGGGCATGTACGTGCGGGCCCGGATCAAGCAGGGCATCGATTCCGACGCCATCGCGGTGCCCCAGCAGGCGATCCAGCGCACCGAGGACGGCCGCGCCGAGGTCTGGGTGGTGCGCGCCGACGACACGGTGATGCGCCAGCCCGTCGAGGTCGGGCCGGTGGTCGGCCAGAACTGGCTGATCCGCGAGGGGCTCAAGGGCGGCGAGAAGGTCGTGATCGACGGCGTCCAGAAGATCACCGCGGGGGCGACGGTGAAGCCCCTGGATCAGACCCCGGCCCATGGCGAGGCCGGCCCGAGGCACGATGCCGACGAGGCCCCGGACGCTCCGGGCGCCAAGAATGCGGGCGACCCGGCGGAGGCCGCGCAGCGGGCGGCCGCCGCCCAGCGTCACTGACCGCGGAAGAACCCGATCATGGCACGCTTCTTCATCGACCGCCCGGTCTTCGCCTGGGTGGTGGCCCTGTTCATCTGCCTCGGCGGGGCGCTGGCCATCCCGAACCTGCCGGTGGCGCAGTATCCGGTGATCGCCCCGCCCTCCATCGCCCTGTCGACGGCCTATCCCGGGGCCTCGGTGGAGAGCCTCTACATTGGCACGACCCGGCTGATCGAGGACGAGCTGAACGGCGCGGCCAACATCATGAACTTCGAGTCGACCACCGACTCGTTCGGCTCGGTCAACATCACCGCGACCTTCCAGCCCGGCACCGATCCGGCGCTGGCCTCCGTCGAGGTGCAGAACCGCCTGAAGCGCGTGGAGGCGCGCCTGCCCGCGGAGGTGCGCCAGCAGGGCATCCTGGTCGAGGAGGCCTCGGCCGCGACGCTCAACATCATCACCCTCGTCTCCACGGACGGGTCGATGGACGAGATCGGGCTCGGCGATTTCATGAATCGCACGATCATCAACGAGATCCGGCGCATCCCCGGGGTCGGGCGCGCGACGCTCTACTCCACCGAGCGCTCGCTGCGGGTCTGGGTCGATCCCGACAAGCTGCGCGGCCTCTCGCTCAGCGCCTCGGACGTGACCGACGCGATCCGCAACCAGAACGTCCAGGTCGCCTCCGGCTCGGTCGGCGCGCAGCCGAGCCCGATCAAGCAGGCCGTGACCGTGCCGATCATCGTGAAGGGCCAGCTCGGCACGATCGAGGAGTTCGGCGCCGTTGTGCTGCGGGCCAATCCCGACGGCTCCAACGTGCGCCTGCGCGACGTCGCCCGGATCGAGCTCGGCGGCGACGCCTACCAGTTCTCGACGCGGCTGAACGGCGGCCCGGCCGCCGGCATCTCGGTGACGCTCGCCCCCGACGGCAACGCCCTGGAGACCGCCAAGGCGATCCGCGCCAAGATGGTCGAGCTGTCCCAGTTCTTCCCGCCGGACCTGAAGTGGGACATCCCCTACGACATCACCCCGGCGGTGGAGGCCTCCATCGAGAAGGTGCTGCACACCCTGGTCGAGGCGGTGGTGCTGGTCTTCCTGGTGATGTTCCTGTTCCTGCAGAACATCCGCTACACCCTGATCCCCACCATCGTGGTGCCGATCGCCCTGATGGGCACGGTCACGGTGATGTGGATCGCGGGCTTCTCGGTGAACGTGCTGACCATGTTCGGCATGGTGCTGGCCATCGGCATCCTGGTCGACGACGCCATCGTGGTGGTGGAGAACGTCGAGCGGATCATGAACGCGGAGGGGCTGCCCCCCAAGGAGGCCACCAAGAAGGCCATGGAGCAGATCACCGGGGCGATCATCGGCATCACCCTGGTGCTGATGGCCGTGTTCATCCCGATGGCGTTCTTCCCGGGCTCGGTGGGCATCATCTACCGGCAGTTCTCGATCGCCATGGTGACCTCCATCGCGTTCTCGGCGCTGCTCGCCCTGTCGCTGACGCCGGCCCTCTGCGCGACCTTCCTGAAGCCGGTGGCCCGGGGCCACGGCCACGCGAAGGGCGGCGTGTTCGGGCTGTTCAACCGCTTCGTCGACCGGGAGACCGCTCGCTACGGCCGCGGCACCCAGGCGTTCATCCGGAAATCCGGCCGGGTGATGCTGGTCTACCTCGCCCTGGTGGCGGGCACCGCCTACGCCTTCGTCAACCTGCCCGAGGGCTTCCTGCCGGTGGAGGACCAGGGCTTCTTCACGGTGGACATCCAGGCGCCGCCGGGGGCCTCCTACAACCGCACCCAGGAGGCCAACCGCCGGGTCGAGGAGCACCTGCTGGCGCAGCCCGGCGTCGCCACCGTGACGATGCTCAACGGCTTCTCGTTCTCCGGCCAGGCGCCGAGCACCAGCCAGGCCTTCGTCACCCTCAAGCCCTGGGGCGAGCGCGACGCGAAGAACACGGCCGCCGCCCTGGTCGCCGGCACCAACGCGGCGCTCGCCAGCTACCGCGACGCCACCGTGGACGCCCAGGAGCCGCCGCCGGTGGACAACCTCGGCAACGCCGCGGGCTTCTCGTTCCGCCTCCAGGACCGGGCCAACCGCGGCTACGCATCCCTGCTCTCGGCCCAGGCGCAGCTCCTGAAGCTCGCGCAGGCGAGCCCGGTCCTCCAGAAGGTCAAGATCGAGGGCCTGCCCCCGACCCCGCAGGCGGAGCTGGTGATCGACCGCGAGAAGGCGGCGGCGCTCGGCGTGAAGTTCGAGGACATCAACGCCACGATCCAGCTCAACCTCGGCTCGGTCTACCCCAACGACTTCCCCAACCGGGGCAAGATGCAGCGGGTCTACGTCCAGGCCGAGCAACTCCAGCGCATGAACGCGTCCGACATCCTCAACTACGCGGTGAAGAACGCTGGCGGAACGATGGTGCCGATGTCGTCCTTCGCGGAGCTGAAATGGGGCATGGGGCCGAGCCAGATCGTCGGCTTCAACGGCTATCAGTCGGTGCGCTTCACCGGTGAGCCGAACCCCGGCTACACGTCGGGCGACGCGATCACCAAGATGGAGCGGCTGATGCTCCAATTGCCCAAGGGGTTCGGCTACGCCTGGACCGGGCAATCCTACCAGGAGAAGCAGGCGGGCAGCCAGGCGAGCCTGCTGCTGGCGCTGTCGGTGCTGATCGTGTTCCTGTGCCTCGCCGCGCTCTACGAGAGCTGGGCGATCCCGGTCTCGGTGCTGCTGGTGATCCCGCTCGGCGTGATCGGCGCGGTGGCGGCGGTGTCCTTACGCGGCATGCCCAACGACGTCTACTTCAAGATCGGGCTGATCACGATCATCGGCCTCTCGGCCAAGAACGCGATCCTGATCGTCGAGTTCGCACGCGACCTCTGGAAGCCCGGGACCTCCGTGGTGCGGGCGGCGATCGAGGCGGCGACCCTCCGGTTCCGGCCGATCGTGATGACCTCGCTCGCCTTCATCTTCGGCGTGGTGCCGCTGGCCATCGCCACCGGCGCCGCCTCGAAGAGCCAGCAGGCGATCGGCACCGGCGTGATGGGCGGCATGATCACCGCGACCGTGCTGGCGGTGTTCTTCGTGCCGGTGTTCTTCGTCGTGGTGATGCGGGTCTTCCGCCGCGGGGCTGTCGCGGAGGGCGAGCGGGCGGAGGCGCGGCCCGAGCCGGCGCGGGTGGCGGCCGAGTGAGGCCGCCTGCCTCTCGGCTTCACCTGGCGGCCACCCGCGCGTCCTCCCCCTCTGGAGCCCCCCCGGATTCGCGCGACGTTTGGCCTGGCCGGGACTCTGGCACCACGTTCCGCGGCCTGGGAGCGGCGCGATCCGGCGCGCATGACGGTGGGGCCGGCTTTTCCGTAGCCGTCTGTCCCGACGTCTCAGCGGCGCGGGTCCGCGGCCTCGCCCCGCAGCGTCCGGACGAAGCGCCGGGCGCGCGGGTCGGCCGGCCGAACGGGGCGGCGGGCGGTCCCTGCGCCACGATCGCGCCCGCTTCGAGGAAGGCCACCCCGTCCGGCGCCGCGCCCGGGGTATCGGCCGGGCGCAGGGTTTTCCAACGCGCCGCGGGTTGCCCGCGGATCCGGCCTCCCGGTCCTGGCGGCGGCCCGGCATCCCGCTGTGCCGTGGGCGGATCCGGATCCACGCCCGGTGCAAATCCTTGACCGGCTGGTGTTTCCCGAGGCGCAGTTCCGCTTCTCGACCCTGGGGGGGACGGGGTCGATGATCAGGCGTTGATCAAACAGTCCAGTTCACGGGCGGGGATAAGATTTTTCCCCGCGATCTTTGATGATCCCCGCGGATCAAGGCTTGCGGCGGCTGCCCAGGCTCGGCGCAAACACAGCGCGGCTTTTGTCGAGCCGGCGCCGGAGCGGCTGTTGATCTTGGATGATCCTTCGGCACAGTGCCGGCGTGGCGCCGATCCGGGGACGCGTCCCTGTCCCCTGGCCGGCGCGGAACGGCATTGTCTGTGACGGACCGGGGCGCGTTGCCCGCCTCGGCGGAGGATCGCGCATGAGCTCGACGGCCCAGATCTACCGGGGTGTCTTCCCGGTCGCCCCCACGGTGTTCGACGCGGCGGGCGCCCTCGACCTCGACGGGCAGCGCCGGGCGATCGACTTCATGATCGACGCCGGCAGCCACGGGATCTGCATCCTGGCGAATTTTTCCGAGCAGTTCGTCCTCACCGACGCCGAGCGCGAGACCGTGATGGACGCGGTGCTCGACCATGTGGCCGGCCGGGTGCCGGTGATCGTGACGACCACGCACTTCGCCACGCAGGTCTGTGTCGAGCGCTCCCGCCGGGCTGAGGCAGCCGGGGCCGCCATGGTGATGGTCATGCCGCCCTATCACGGGGCCACGATCCGGGTGCCGGACCTCGGCGTCTACGACTTCTTCCGCGGGGTCTCGGACGCGATCTCGATCCCGATCATGATCCAGGACGCGCCGGTGGCCGGCACGCCGCTCCCGGCCGCGTTCCTGGCGCGGATGGCCCGGGAGATCGCGAACGTCGCCTATTTCAAGATCGAGACCGCGGGCGCCGCGGCCAAGCTGCGCGAGCTGATCGCGCTCGGCGGCGACGCCGTGGTCGGCCCCTGGGACGGCGAGGAGGCGATCACCCTGATGGCCGACCTCGATGCCGGCGCCACCGGGGCGATGACCGGCGGCGCCTACCCGGACGGCATCCGCCAGATCACCGACGCCTACACGGCGGGGCGCCGGACCGACGCCCTGGACGCCTACGCGCGCTGGCTGCCGCTGATCAACTACGAGAACCGGCAATGCGGGCTGCTCGCCTGCAAGGCGCTGATGGCCGAGGGCGGCGTGATCGCCCACGAGACCGCCCGCCTGCCGCTCCAGCCGCTGCACCCGGCGACCCGGGCCGGCCTGATCGAACTGGCGCGGCGCAACGATGCGCTGGTGCTGCGCTGGGGGCGGTGAGGTTGATCGACGGAGGGGACTGTCTGAACCCCGCGCTCTTTCCGTCCACTGTGAGCCTGCGACAGTCTCTCCTCCCCTGGCGATTCCGGGCTTGCCCGGGATCGCTCGAGCTTGCGGGGAGGCGTTGGAGGTGGGGGTGGTGCAGGATTGAGTTCGGCGGTGCCTTCTGAGCCACCCCCACCCCTAACCCCTCCCCGCAAGGGGGAGGGGAAAAGCGCCCTTTTTTCCAGAGTGTCGGTGTCAGACTGAGACGTGTGAAGCCGCTAGCCCACAGAGGGGGAGGGCGCGCGCCGTCGCTGGCGAAGCCTTACTTCTCAGCAGCGAAAATCCGGATCTCGATCCCGGATCCGGTCGCTCGCGAGCGGGGCGGGGGGATTCCCGCTTGAGCATCGGAGCTGAAGTGCCGGTTGCCGCGATCAGTGTGAGGCCCCCGCCGAACTCCGGCCCAACACCCCCGACAGCCGCGCCACCGCCTCCCGCGCCAGCCCCGGGCTGATGGCGAAGCAGATCCGCACCAGGCCCTCGCCCTCCGGCCCGAAGGCGGTGCCGGGCGCCACCCCGACCTTCGCCTCCCGCAGCAGGCGGAACGCAAGCGCGAGGCTCGGCTCGCCGCCGGCGATCCGGGCCATGAGGTAGAAGGCGCCGTCCGGCGGGGCGACCGTCACGCCCGGCAGCCGGGAGAGACCCTCCACCAGGATCGCCCGGGCCTCGGCGCAGCGGTCGACCATGGTGCGGATGAAGCCGTCGCCCTCGTCCAAGGCCGCGATGCAGGCGTGCTGGACGAAGGTCGGGATCGAGGTCGTGCTGTATTGCCCGAGCTTGGCGAAGGTCGGCGCCAGGCCGCGGGGAAAGATCAGCCAGCCGGCCCGCCAACCGGTCATCGCCCAGTTCTTCGAGAAGGTGTTGGTCACGATCAGCCGGTCGTCCTCGGTGCAGATCTGCAGGAAGGACGGGGCGATCCGGTTGCCGTAGGTGAAATGCGCGTAGACCTCGTCCGACAGGATCCACAGGCCGCGCGCCCGGGCGAGGTCGCGCAAAGCCGTCATCTCGGCGAGCGGCATGGTCCAGCCGGTGGGGTTCGAGGGCGAGTTGATCATGATCACCCGGGTGCGCGGCGTCAGCGCCGCCGCGATATCGGCGAGCGGCAGCGAGAAGCGCCCGTCCGGCCCGATCCGGTAGGGCACTGGCACCGGCACCCCGCCGGTGATGCGGACCGCCTCGGCGAGGTTCGGCCAGGCGGGGGCGGGGATGAGGATCTCGTCGCCCGGCTCCAGCAGCGCCTGGGCCGCCTGCATGATCGCGTTCATGCCGCCGGCCGTGACGGCGAACCGGTCGGGCGGGATCTCCACCCCCCAGTGGCGGGCGTGATAGGCGCCGAGCGCCGCCCGCAGGGCCGGCAGGCCGAGGGACGTGGTGTAGCGGGTATGCCCGGCCAGCATCGCCCGGTGGGCCGCCTCGACGATGAAGGGCGGCGTCGCCAGGTCGCCCTCGCCGATCCACAGCTTCACCACCTCCGGATCGTCCCGCCCGCGATCCGCCACAAGGCCGATCTGGCTCGTGCCGATGCCGCGGATGCGCTCCGACAGCGCGGCGGCGAGGTCGAGGGAGGGGGCAGGATCGAGGGACGCGGCTGCGGGTTCGGCCATGGGGCGCGGCTACTCTCGGGGTGTCCGGGCGGGGCCGATCGCGGCGCGGCGGCGGGCGCCGTGCCTGCGCGGTCCCGGTCTCTGGGGGATTCGGCGCAAACCTGCCGCGTCCGGGCCCGCGCGTCCAGGCCCTGCGGGACGGGCTGCCCGGCATGGGCGTCGCGGCGGCCGGCGCATTATCGACTTTTCAGAAATTACTGAAATTGCTATAAGCCGAGTCGCAGATCCCGCACGGGAGACCCGTCGTGCTCGCCAACCTCGATCCCCTGATCCTCGCCCGCATGCAATTCGGGTTCACGGTGGCGTTCCACATCGTGTTCCCGGCCTTCTCGATCGGGCTGGCGAGCTTCCTCGCCGTGCTGGAGGGCCTGTTTCTCGCCACCGGACGGCAGGTCTACATGGACCTGTTCAAGTACTGGATTAAGATCTTCGCCATCGCGTTCGCCATGGGCGTCGTCTCCGGCCTGGTGATGTCCTACCAGTTCGGCACCAATTGGTCGGTTTTCTCCGACAAGACCGGCCCGGTGCTCGGCCCGATGATGGCCTACGAGGTGCTCTCGGCCTTCTTCCTGGAGGCGGGCTTCCTCGGGGTGATGCTGTTCGGGATGCGCAAGGTCGGGCCGCGGCTCCACTACGCCGCGACGCTGATGGTGGCGTTCGGGACCTTCTTCTCGGCGTTCTGGATCCTGTCGGTGAATTCCTGGATGCAGACGCCGGCCGGCTACGGCACCAACGCCGAGGGGCAGTTCGTGCCGCTGGACTGGTGGGCGATCGTGTTCAACCCGTCCTTCCCGTACCGCCTCGTGCACATGGTGCTGGCGGCCTACCTGACCACCGCCCTGGTGGTCGGCGCGGTCGGCGCCTGGCACCTGCTGCGCGACCGGGCCAACCCGGCCGCCCGGACGATGTTCTCGATGGCGATGTGGATGGCCGCCCTGGTGGCGCCGGTCCAGATTTTTGCGGGCGACGCCCACGGGCTCAACACCCTGGAGCACCAGCCCGCCAAGGTCATGGCCATGGAGGGCCATTACCAGAGCCATCCGGACGGGGCGCCCCTGGTGCTGTTCGGCCTGCCCGACCAGGAGGCCGGCACGGTCCGCTACGCCGTGGAGATCCCGAAGCTGTCCTCGCTCGTGCTGAAGCACAGCCTCGACGCGCCGCTGGCCGGCCTCGACAGCCTGCCCCGGACGGACTGGCCGCCGGTGCCGATCGTGTTCTGGTCGTTCCGCATCATGGTCGGGCTCGGCCTGCTGATGCTGCTCCTCGGCGCGCTCAGCCTGCTCGCCCGCTGGCGCGGGGCGCTCTACCGGTGGCGCCCGCTGCACCGCTTCGCGGTGGCCATGGGCCCCGCCGGCTTCGTGGCGGTGCTCGCCGGCTGGATCACCACCGAGGTCGGGCGCCAGCCCTACACGGTCTACGGCCTGCTGCGGACCGCGCAATCCGCCTCGCCGCTCCACGCCCCGGCGGTGGCCGCCTCGCTCACCGCCTTCGTGGTGATCTACTTCTCCGTGTTCGCCATGGGGGTGCTCTACATCCTGCGCCTGATGGCCCAGCCGCCGCATGCGGGCGAATCCGGGATCGAGCCCGGCGCGCCGATCCGGACGGCGGGCATCACCCCCGCCCCGTCGGTCGATCCCGACCGCCACCTCCAGCCGGCCGCGTGAGGCAGCCATGCTCGACAGCGTCGATCTCACCGTGGTCTGGGCGTTCGTGATCGCCTTCGCGGTCTTCGCCTACATCGTCATGGACGGCTTCGATCTCGGCATCGGCATCCTGTTCCCGACCCTGCGTCCGGGGCCGGAGCGCGACACCGCGATGAACTCGGTCGCCCCGGTCTGGGACGGCAACGAGACCTGGCTGGTGCTGGGCGGCGGGGGGCTGTTCGCGGCCTTCCCGCTGGCCTACGCGGTGATCCTGCCGGCGCTCTACGCGCCGATCATCGCGATGCTGCTCGGGCTGATCTTTCGCGGCGTCGCCTTCGAGTTCCGCTGGCGCGATCCCCGTCACCGGGCCGCCTGGGATATCGCCTTCACGGGCGGTTCCGTGGTGGCGGCCCTGGCGCAGGGGATCGCGCTGGGGGCGCTGCTCCAGGGCATCGCGGTCGAGGGCCGGGCCTATGCCGGCGGCTGGTGGGACTGGCTGACCCCGTTCAGCCTGCTGGTCGGCGTCAGCCTCGTGGTGGCCTACGCGCTGCTCGGGGCGACCTGGCTGGTGATGCGCACGGACGGGCTGCTCCAGCTCCAGGCGCGCCGCCTCGCCCTGCGGCTGACCGTGGCCACGGTGGCGGCCATCGCGCTCGTCAGCGCCGCGACGCCGTTCCTGCAGGGCCGCTACTTCGAGCGCTGGCTGGCGATGCCGAACGTGCTGCTCGCCGCGCAGGTGCCGCTGCTCGTGGCGCTCGCCGCCGTCGCCCTGTGGCGGACCCTGCGGGCCGGGGGCGAGCGGGCCCCGTTCCTGATCGCGCTCGGCCTATTCGCCCTGTCGTTCCTGGGGCTGGGGATCAGCATCTTCCCCGACGTGGTGCCGGGGCGGATCACCATCTGGCAGGCCGCCGCCCCCGCGGCCAGCCAGATCTTCCTGCTGGTCGGCGCCGCGGTACTGGTCCCGATCATCCTGATCTACACCGCGTATTCCTACTGGGTGTTCCGCGGCAAGGTCGACGCGCACGGGTATCACTGATGGCCCCCGCAACCCCGCTCCCGCTCTGGAAGCGCCTCGCCTGGTTCGCGGCGATCTGGGCCGGAAGCATCGTCGGCCTCGGCTGCGTCGCGACGCTCCTCCGCCTCTGGCTGAAGAGCTGATAAGCCGCCAACACCCCCGGCTTTCCCGGGGGCCCACCGTTCGACGGATCGCCCCCTTGCAGCTTCCTCCCCTGGTCCAGACCTTCGTGCTGCATTTCGGCGAGATGGGCTCGCGCTGGGGCATCAACCGGACGGTGGGGCAGATCTACGCCCTGCTGTTCGTGGCCGAGCGGCCGCTCAACGCCGACGCGATCGTCGAGCGGCTCGGCCTCTCCCGCTCCAACGTCAGCATGGGCCTCAAGGAGCTGCAGGCCTGGAACCTCGTCCGTCTCCAGCACGTGCCCGGGGACAGGCGGGACTACTTCGCCACCCCCGAGGATCTCTGGCAGATCGTCCGCACCCTGGTCGAGGAGCGCAAGAAGCGGGAGATCGACCCGACACTGACCCTGCTGCGCGAGTTGCTGATGCAGGAGGCCGGGACCGACGCGGAGCGTCACGCCCAGGCACGGCTCGGCGAGATGCACGACCTGTTCGAGCTCTTCGCCGGCTGGTACGCCGACGTGCGCCGCCTGGACACCGAGCGCTTGGTCCAGCTCCTCACCCTCGGCGCGAAGGTCCAGAAGGTGCTGGCGATGAAGGATCGGCTGACCCGCCTCGGCGGCCGGGCCGACAAGCAGGGCTGATCCCCCGTGACGGGGCCGGCGCGGCCGCGCTCAGGAGCGGGCCAGCCCGTCCCGGTAGATCGCCACGAGGCAGACCCCGACGGTCTCGATGTGGGCCCGCAGGACCTCCACCGCCTCGTCGACCCTGCCCGCCTCGCACAGGCGGAGGATCAGCGTGTGTTCCTGTTCGGCGCGGGCGACATCCCCGGTCGCCGACAGCTGAAGGCAGGTCGGACGGTCGCAATCCTGCAGCAGGCGCGACACGATATCCAGCGAGCGCGGGCGGCCCGCATGCCGCAGGAGGTCGAAGTGGAAGCGCCGGTTCAGTTCGCCCCAGCGGAACACCTCGCCCCGTTTCAGGGCGTCGCTGTACGTCTTCGACAGGGCGTAAAGATCCTGAAAATCCTCCGCCGTCAGGCGCGGCGCCGAGAGCACCAGCAGGTCCGGTTCCAGCTGGGCGCGCAGCTTGAAGATGTCCTCCACCTCCGCGAGGGAGAGGCTCACCACTACCGCCCCGCGATGCGGCACGATCTTGACCAGATTGACCGCCTCGAGCTGCAGGAGCGCCTCCCGGATCGGGATCCGGCTGATCCCGAACTCCTCGGCCAGGGCATCCTGACGAAGCTGAAGACCCGGGCGCAGCTCCCCGTTCAGGATCCGCCGCCGCAGCGAATCCGCCACGGCCGCCGACACCGTCTTATGCTGCAGCCGTTCGGGCACATGGCGTTCGGGGACCGCTGTCAACGTCGAAGCCTCGGCGTGAGGGTAGATACGCAGATATAGCATCCCGAAAGGCCGGAGTCTTTTCGCTGCGGCCTGAAATCTAGTCCTCGCGCATGTCGGGTTTCATCGCGAGATGAATTCGATATTCTGAGATTACTCCCCTTTTGTCGAACAGTTCTTTCGGCTCTTGAATCGTCTCTCCGCGTGATCGCGCGCGTCGTTGGGCCTCTTCACAGGGGGCGTCACCGGAATTTAATATACAACACCGTGCCGCGCGCTCGCGTGCCGGATCCGAAACCTGTCCACCGCCGGCGTGGAGCCCACAGGCGGGCGTGCTGAATTGCCGGACGTCAGTTTGGATCCGGGGTGCGGATGTCCCGCTGCTCCGCGGGATGGTGCGGATCCGCCCAGGGCGCATGGGCGAGGCGCTGGCCGAGGAACGCCAGCAGGGCGGTCACGCGCGCGGGGCGGGGGTCGCCGGGGGGCGTCACCAGATGCAGGGCGATCGGGGGCGGTGACCAGTCGGGCAGGACCCGCTCCAGGCGTCCGGCCTCGAGGTCGTCCCAGATCATGAAATCCGGCTGCAGGGCGAGGCCGAGGCCGGCCCGGAGCGCCGGCGCCAGCGCCTCGGCGTTGTTCGCCCGCAGGGGGCCGCCGGGCACGACCACCGCCTCCGTGCCGGCCGCATCCCTGAACCGCCAGCGGTCGGGGGTCGGCAGGTAGGCGTAGCCGAGGCAGGTGTGGCGGGCGAGATCGTCCGGATGCTGCGGGCGGCCGTGCCGGTCGAGATAGGCGGGCGTGGCCACCAGGGAGCGGCGGATCCCGCAGAGCCGGCGGGCGCGCAGGGAGGAATCCGGCAGCGCCGCGATGCGCAGGCCGATGTCGAACCCGCCACCCACGAGATCGACGACCGCGTCGGAGAGGTGCAGGTCCACCGCGACGGCCGGGTGCTCCCGGAGAAAATCCGGCAGCAGCGCCGCCACGTGCATCACCCCGAATGTCATCGGCGCGGCGAGCCGCACCAGACCGCGCGGCTCCGCGGCGCCCGCGCTGGCCAGCGCCTCGGCCGCCTCGCCCTCCGCCAGGATCCGCGCCGCGCTCGCCTTGGCGGCCTGCCCCGCCTCGGTGAGGGCGAGCTTGCGCGACGTGCGGTTGAACAGCCGGGCCCCGATCCGGACTTCCAGCCGGCCGACCGCCTTGGAGACCGTGCCCTTCGAGAGGCCGAGATCCGCGGCGGCCCGGCCGAAGGAGCCGGTCTCCACCACCTTGGCGAACACCGCCCAGGCCTCGAAATCGGGGAGCCGCATGGGTCAATTCCGGAAACGATGGGTTTCCATCGTTTCGGTTTTCCGGACAGACGGCAAGGGGCATAGTGCCGTCATCGCGAACGCGCCGCGCCCCTGCGGCGCCCGCCAGGAGACAGCGCCATGGTTCAGGCCGGCCTCCACCACGTCACGGCCTTCTCCGGGCCGGCCCTGCGCAACCTCGACTTCCACACCCGCGTGCTCGGGCTGCGGCTGGTCAAGAAGACCGTCAACTTCGACGATCCGGGCACCTACCACCTTTATTACGGCGACGCGGCCGGGCGCCCCGGCACGATCCTGACCTTCTTCCCGGTCGAGCGCGCCGCGCCCGGCCGGGTCGGGGTCGGGGAGGCCCAGGAGACCGCCTTCCGGATCCCCCGGGCCTCCATCGGCTGGTGGACCCATCGCCTGATCGAGAAGGGCGTCGCCCACGAGCCGCTGGTCCAGGTCTTCGGCGCGCCGACCCTGCGCTTCCGCGATCCGGACGGCATGCTGCTCGCCCTCGTGGGTGTCGACGGCGACGACACGGCCGGGTGGGCCTCGGGCGAGGTGCCGGCCGAGCACGCGATCCGCGGCCTGCACGGGGTGACGCTGCTCCTCGACGCGGCCGCGCCGACGGCCGCGATCCTCACGGAGGTGCTGGGCCTCGCCGAGGCCGGCCGCGAGGGCAACCTGATCCGCTTCGCGGGCAGCGCCGCGATCGGCGGCTTCGTGACCCTGCGGGCCGTCGGGGGCTTCCTCCCCGGCCGGCCGGGCGCCGGCTCGGTCCACCACATCGCGTTCCGGGCGGCGGACGATGCCGCCCAGGCCGCGATGGGCGCGGCGCTCGCCGCCCGGGGCCTCCAGGTCACCGAGCAGCGCGACCGCCAGTATTTCCGCTCGATCTACTTCCGCGAGCCCGGCGGCGTGCTGTTCGAGATCGCCACGGACGCGCCCGGCTTCGCGGTCGACGAGCCGGTCGAGGCCCTGGGCCAGGCCCTGAAGCTGCCCGCCGGGCTGGAGCCGCACCGGGCCGCCATCGAGGCGGTGCTGCCCAAGGTCGCCTGAACCCCGATCCCGCCCCGCGCCCGCGGGGCGGGACCCCCAACGCATCGCCAGGAGCTTGCCATGACCCGGGACGCCCTCGGTTTCGTCCATTGCTTCGAGCCCGGCGCGGAGGCCGCGCGCCCGCTGCTGCTGCTCCACGGGACCGGCGGCGACGAGCGCGATCTCCTGCCCCTCGGCCGGGCGGTCGCGCCGGACGCCGCGCGCCTCGCCCCGCGCGGCCCGGTCCTCGAGAACGGCATGCCGCGCTTCTTCCGGCGCCTCGCGGAGGGGGTGTTCGACGAGGCGGACCTGCGCCGCCGCACCGGCGACCTCGCCGCCTTCGTGGCCGAGGCCCGGGCGCGCTACGGTCTCGGCGCGCCCCTGGCGCTGGGCTTCTCCAACGGCGCCAACATCGCGGCCGCGCTCCTGATGCTGCGGCCGGAGGCCCTGGCCGGCGCCGTGCTGATCCGCCCGATGGTGCCCTTCGCCGAGCCCCCCGCGTCCGATCTCGCGGGCCGGCCGGTCCTGATCCTCTCCGGGGCGATGGACCCGATCGTGCCGGTGGAGAATGCCCGCCGCCTCGCGGCGCAGCTCGCCGCATCCGGCGCGCGCGTCGAGCACCGGGTCCTGCCCGCCGGCCACGGCCTGTCGCAGGCCGAGATCGGCCTCACGGCGGACTGGATCCACGACCGCGCACACCCGCAAGCGGCCTGAGCCGCCTAGCCCCCCACCGCACAGGACGGACTGGTCCCATGGCCGCCTCGATCTCCCCCGCACCGGCCGCCGCCGGCCCCGCATTCGCAACCCTGCTGCCGGTCACCGGCCGGGTCCTGATGAGCGCGATCTTCCTGGTGAGCGGGGCCGGCAAGCTCGCCGCCCCCGCCGCGACGCGCGCCGCCATCGCGGCCGCCGGCCTGCCGCTGCCCCCGATCTCCTACGGGGCGGCGACGCTGGTGGAGATCGGCGGCGGGCTGCTGCTGATCGCCGGGTACCGGACCCGCCTCGTCGCCCTCGTCCTCGCCGTCTTCGCGGTCGCCACCGCCGTGACCTTCCACGCGGCCCTCAGTGACCAGAACCAGATGTTCCACTTCCTGAAGAACCTCGCCATGGCCGGCGGGCTGCTTCAGGTGGCGGCCTTCGGCGCGGGCCCGTTCAGCCTCGACGCCCGCCGGGGCCGGGCCTGACCCCGCCCGCGTCCCCGGGGGCGGCCCGGCTGGCCTTTATCCAGGGTTGAGGAAGCCGGCGGCCTTTCCCGTGCCATTCCGGATCCGTAAAGGCGGCGGGTCGCGCCGCCCGGCCGTCCGCCACACGGGAATCCCCATGCCGACCACCGACGCCACGCTCGCCCTGGGGATCATCGGCGCGGGGATCATGGGTGAGCGCCTGCTCGGCGCCATCCATGGGGCCCCGGACGCGCCCGTCCGGGTCGCGGCGATCTGGGACCCGGCCCCGGAGGCCCTGGCCCGGATCGGGGCGGCGTTCCCGGCTGTGCCGCGCGTCGCCGACGCCGCCGCCGTCGTGGCGGCGGGCGCCTGCGTCTACGTCGCCTCGCCGCCGGCCTCCCATCTCGGCCACGCCCGGGCGGCGCTGGCGGCCGGGCGGAGCGTCTTCTGCGAGAAGCCGCTCGCCATCGATCTCACCGAGGCCCGCGCCTTCGTGGCGGAAGCCGGCAGCGCCGGCGCGGTCAACTTCCCGTTCGCCTCGTCGCCCGGCGTGGCAACGCTCGAGCGCTGGATCGGCGCGGGCGTGGTCGGGACGCCGCGGCGGCTCGCCATCGCGGTGGAATTCGCCCGCTGGCCGCGTCCCTGGCAGGCCGATGCGGCGCGCTGGCTCGACGCCCGGGCGGAGGGCGGCTTCACCCGCGAGGTGGTCTCGCACTTCCTGTTCCTCGCCCGCCGCCTGCTCGGCCCCCTGAGCGGGATCCGCGGCCGGGTCGACCTCCCGGAGGCCGGCCGGTCCGAGCGGGCGATCGCCGTGACGCTCACGGCGGGGGCGGTCCCCGTGACCCTGACCGGGCGGGTCGGCGGCACCGAGGCCGACGATCACAACACCTGGACGCTGGAGGGCGATGCCGGCGCCGTCCGGCTGCGGGACTGGGCCATCGCCGAGCGCCGGGCGCCGGACGGGCGCTTCGCGCCGGAGCCCGACGCGATCCCCAACGCGCGGCTGCGCCCGATCACCCTGCGGCGCCAGCTCGCGGGCGTCGTCCGGATGGCGCGGGGCGAGCCCCACGCCCTCGCCACCTTCGCGGAGGCCCTCGACGTGCAGGAGGCGGTCGAGACGATCCTGGCCCTGTGAGGGGGCGCCCTCAGACCTCCAGCAGATCGATCAGGAACGGGATTAGCGGCGCGTCCGCGGGCGGCATCGCCAGATCGCGCAGCGCCTTCGGCCGGACCCATTTCAGCGCCTGCCCCTCCATCGGGCGCGGCGTGCCCGTCCAGCGTCGGCAAACGTAGAGCGGCATCAGGAGGTGGAAGTCCGGATAGGCGTGGCTGGCGAAGGTCAGGGGCGCGAGACACGGCTCCTCGACCCGGATGCCGAGCTCCTCGGACAGTTCCCGGATCAGGGTCGCCTCCGGCCGCTCGCCGGGCTCGACCTTGCCGCCGGGGAATTCCCACAATCCGGCGAGCTGCTTGCCCGCCGGGCGCTCGCTCACCAGCACGCGGCCGTCGACGTCGACGAGGGCCACCGCGACCACCAGGAGCAGGCGCAGGGCGGCATTCCCGGGGGCGCTCACGGCGCCACCGCGAAGGTGGCCGCGACCTCGGAGGACATCTGGATCGTGCCGGCCTCGATCGGGACGCGCGGCCCCTTCGCGGGCATCGGCGCCGCCAGGGCGCGGCTCGCGAGCGGGTAGGGCGCGCCGCCCGCGGGCGCCAGCGTGCAGAGCGGGCCGAGCCGGGTGCCGAGGGCGTCGGCGAGGGCCGCGGCCCGGCTGCGGGCGTCCCGGGCCGCGGCGACCTGGAGGGCGGCCTCGACCGTGTCGGGATCGCGCAGGCCGAAGCTCACGCCGTCGATCCGGTTCGCCCCGGCGTCGAGGGCCTGGCGCAGCAGGTCGCCGAGCCGGTCCATGGCGGCGAGGCGGACCCTCACGAGGTTGCCGGCCCTGTAGCCGTCGGGCTCCTCGGTGACGCCGCCCCCCGGCCGGGTCACCGACCGGGTCGCCGCCTGCAGGGTGACGGCGGCGGTGCCGAGATCGGCCGGCGGGACGCCGAGGGCGCGGGCCTGCGCCGTGACGCCCGCCACCGCCTTCGACGCCGCGTCGAGGGCCGCCGCCGCATTGGCGCCGCGCGCCTCGATGCCGACCGTCACCTCGGCGAAGTCCGGGGCCCGCGCGTCCGCGGCGCGGCCGACCACGCTGATGTGGCGGGTGCAGTCCGCATCGTCCGCGTGCGCCCGGGCGGCCAGCGCGACGACCAGGACGGCGCCGGATAGGACAGCCCTCACGAGCGGTAATCCCCGTTGATCTCGATGTAGCCCTTGGTCAGGTCGCAGGTCCACACGCGCGCCTGACCGTCGCCCAGGCCCAGATCGACCCGGATCCCGATCTCGGCCTCGCGCATCACGGCGCTGGCGGCGGCCTCGCTGTAATCCGGGTCGCGGGCACCCTGGACGGCCACGCGCACGTCGCCGAACCAGATCGCCAGCCGGTCCCGGTCGGCGGGCTCGCCGGCCTTGCCCACCGCCATCACCACCCGGCCCCAATTGGCGTCCTCGCCCGCCACCGCGGTCTTCACCAGCGGCGAGTTGGCGATCGATAGGGCGATGCGGTGCGCGGAGGCATCGCCCTCGGCGCCCGTGACCCGGACGGTGACGAATTTGCGCGCACCCTCGCCGTCCTTGGCGACGAGCTGCGCCAGCTCGATCAGCAGGCTCTCCAGCGCCTCCCGGAAGCCGGCGAGCCGCGGGTCGGCCGGGTCGGAGATCCCGGCATGGCCGGCTTTGCCGGTCGCGAACAGCATCAGGGTGTCGGAGGTGGAGGTGTCGCCGTCCACCGTCACGCAGTTGAAGCTGGTCCGCGCCCCCGCGGACAGCAGCGGCTGGAGCACCCCCTGGGGCAGGGCGGCGTCCGTGAAGACGAAGGCCAGCATCGTCGCCATGTCGGGGGCGATCATGCCGGCGCCCTTGGCGATGCCGTTGATCGTCACCGGCACGCCGTCGATCGTGGCGGTCCGGGTCGCGCGCTTCGGGAAGGTGTCGGTGGTCATGATCGCCTGCGCCGCCTCGGCCCAGGCGGCGGACCCGTCCGTGGCCCGGACGGCGCAATCGGCCAGCACACCCTCGAAGCGCTCGGCCGGCAGCGGCTCGCCGATCACGCCGGTCGAGGCGACGTAGACCTCGCGCGGGCCGCAGGACGCCGCCTGCGCGGCGATCTCCACGGTGCGCGCCACCGCCTCCCGGCCGAGTCGGCCGGTGAAGGCGTTGGCGTTGCCGGAATTGACCACCAGCGCCCGTGCGGCGCCGTCCGCCAGGGCCTCCCGGCACCAATCCACCGGCGCCGAGGGGCATTTCGACCGGGTGAACACGCCGGCCGCCCGGGTCCCGGCCTCGAGGGCCACGTAGAGCACGTCGGTGCGGCCGCTGTAGCGGATCCCGGCCTGGGCGGTGGCGATTCGCACCCCCGGCAGGGGTGGCAGATCCGGCATCGTGGCGGGCGCCAGGGGGGAGACGGGCGGGGATTTCGCGGACGACATCGGCTCGGGCTCCGGCAGGGCGCGGCGGTGGTCCGCGGCGGCCCGGTGTTGCCCGCGGGACCCTGCCTGCGTCAACCATATGCCCGCGCTATGGTCAGACGTGCCGCTGCCCGTGCGTTGGGCAGCGGCGGCGCGGAATGCGGCGCCTTCGCGGCGAGAGGCTTGCGTCGGGCTCGCCTCCCGGCATAGCATGGTGCGTTGCAAAGCCAGTGCGAAGTCGAGTGCGGAATGTCCACAGCCGACGTCGGGACTGCCTCCGGCACGATGCCCCAGGGCGGATGCTACCGGATCCAGGTTCTGGTGGTCGGCCGCCACAAGCGCTGGCGGGACGAGGCGGCCGCCCAGGTCCGCCTGCTGGGTTATCAGGTCACCGCCTGCGATCGGGGGGTCGACGCCATGACGGTGCTGGCCCTCGGGCTGCCGGTGGACGTGATGGTGGTGGATTCGGGGCTGCAGGGCGGCCTGTGCTGCACACAGCTGGCCGTCGAGGCGCGGAGCCTGCGCCCGGGCCTGCGTATCGTCGTGGCCGGCGATTCCCTCGATGCTCCGGAGACGGAGACCCCCGCCCAGGTCCCCGACGCGCTGCGCGTCCGGCGCGACCAGTTCCAGAACGGGATGGTGGCGTCCCTGATGCGCGAAGCGCTGGCCGACCGCGCCGCCTGACCCGCCGACCCGATCGAGATTCTGCGCGGCGCACACGGTCGATGGACGGCCGCACCGGGCGAATCGGTGCGCGCCCGCCTCGGTCGCCGCGGGGCCGGATCGGCGTCGCGCGGGCCGGGTCCAGGACAGATCTCGTCGAACCCCGAAACTGATCGACCGATCCCGGTTCGGTATCGCGCGGCGACGGGGCGATGCTGTGGTCCGGTACGACGGGCTGTCGCGCAGTCGAAGGACGCCGTGACCGCGATCTCGCAGTCCCGTGATCTCTGCAACGCTCAGGTGTTGTCAGCCGAAGGCCGGGACGCTTCGGGCATGTCTGTGCGCAACGATGAACGCAGTATCTTCGGTGACGGTATCGCGGTTTCGATTGCGCTGAGTTCGGATTGAAATTTTTATTGTAATAATAATCTTTGCCAATGCACTGTACTGGTAGGTAATAAATCCTAGGTTTATCGCGGGTTTTGTTATCCTTATGTCACGATATATTACCTTTCTGTCGCAGATGGCCGTTGTGGCAATCGCATTTGCGAAGGTCGTACTCCTGTGAAGATCGGAATTCGTGGCCGTCTCTACGGCGGATTTGTTCTCCTCGTGGCGATGAACGCCATCGTCATTCTGTTCTCCATCTATCAGCAGGGCGTGATCAATCTGGAGTACGAGACAGGGAGCGCCATCGAGCAGGGCGCTCAGGAGATTCTCATCCTGGACGGACTCTCCGCGCGGCTCTCCGCCCAGGCCGCGTATTACCGGGTGGCACCGGGTCCCGAGCAGATCGCCACCATGGAGGAGGCGCGGCGGCAGATCGAGGCGATATCCACGAGACGGATGGCGCTCGTCCGGACGGAGGAAGGGCGCGACCTGCATCGGCGGATCGTCGAGGGCGCCATCGCGCTGAAGCCGCAGCTGGACTATCTCGTGGCGGGGGGGACCCAGCTGCTCGACGCCAGACGGAGCATGTTCAGATCGGGAGGCTCCCTCACCAGCCTGCTGGCGGCCATGAGCGTCGAGATCCGTGGGCGGGCCGACCAGGGAACGCTGCTGCACGCTCAGGACGTCGAGACGGCGGTTCTGAGGGTCCGCCTCGCGGGCGCCCGGTATCTGATCGCCGTCGAGCCCGAGGATCGGACGAAGTTCCTGGCGCAGGTCGAGCAGGCCCGGACCGCGATCCAGACCTTCAGGAACGGGGCGGGCGCCGGGGCCTTCGCCGAGCGGATCGACGCCCTCGAGACCGCGCTCGCCGACTACGCCACCGAATTGGACGTCTTCTACAAGGCGAACATCGCCACGAAGGCGACGCTGGAGACCGGCATCAAGCCGCACATCGACGCCATCGAGAAGGCTTGCACCGCCCTGCGCGGGCGGATCCTGCAATCGGTCGAGCGGATCAAGGCGAGCACCGCCGACATGGCCCTGCGCACCTGGCGCATCGAGGTCGGCCTGGGCGCATTGGCCCTCGTCGTCGGCATCGCGCTGGCGTCCGTGATCGGGCGCAGCATCATCCGGCCGATCGACGGCATGCGGGACGCGATGGCGCGCCTGGCGAACGGCGACACCGCCGTGGCGGTGCCGTCGCAGGATGCTGCGGGCGAGATCGGCGCCATGGCCAAGGCCGTGGACGTGTTCCGGCAGAACGCCATCGCCCGGGCCGAGCTGGAGGCCGCCCAGGCCGCCGAGCAGGAGGCCCGCCAGAACCGGATCGAGCGGCGGGAGGCCCTGGTCCGCGGCTTCGAGCAGACCATGTCCGGCGCGCTGGAGATCGTCACCGCAGCCACCACCGAGCTCGACGCCACGGCCCGCGCGATGACCCGGGTCGCCGACGACACCAGCAGCCAGGCGGTCGCCTCCAGCAGTGCCGCCGAGCAGACCGCGTCCAACGTCCAGACGGTGGCGGCGGCGGCCGAAGAGATGGTGTCCTCGCTCCAGGAGATCGAGCGGCAGGTGGTGCGCTCCAACGCGGTGGCCGGTCAGGCCGCCCACGAGGCCGAGGCGACCAACGCCGCCATGGCGAGCCTGCGCGCGGCCGCCGAGCAGATCGGCGCGGCGGTGACGACGATCTCGGGGATCGCCGGGCAGACCAACCTGCTGGCGCTCACCGCCACGATCGAGGCGGCCCGCGCCGGCGCGGCGGGCCGGGGCTTCGCGGTGGTCGCCTCGGAGGTGAAGGCGCTGGCCGAGCAGACCGCCAAGGCCACCGGGGAGATCTCCGGTCAGATCGGCCGGGTCCAGGCGTCCACGGGTCAGGCGGTCACCGCGATCCGCACGATCACCGTGCGCATCCGCGAGATCGACACCGTGGCGACCTCGATCGCGGCGGCGGTGGAGGAGCAGGGCGCGGCCACGCAGGAGATCGTGCGCAACGTCGGCCAGGCCGCCCAGGGCACCGGCGCGGTGACCAGCAACATCGCGGGCGTGGCCGGAGCGGCGGAGGAAACCGGGGCGGCGGCGGGCCAGGTCCTCGACGCCGCCTCGGAGCTGTCGCGCCAGTCCGAGTACCTCACCGCCGAGATCGGCCGCTTCCTGGCCAACATCCGGGCCGCCTGAATAGACAGATCGCCGCCGAAGGAAGGCAATGGCCGGCCCCGGGCGTCTCCCCCCCGTGGGCTCCGATGTTCACGTATCGCCTCCTGCAAGGGGCGACGCGCGCTCCTCCCCTGGCGATCCCGGGCTTGCCGGGGATCGCTCGCGCCTGCGGGGAGGGGAAAAGCGCCTTCCTCTCAAGATGTTGGGGTCAGCCTGAGGCGTGTGAATCCGGGAACCCCGCAGAGCAGGGAGGGAGGGCGTGTGGCCGTTTCGGACGGCCTACCCATCAACCCGACGACGATCTCGAACGCGATCTCTGAATCCGCGAGCCCGCACGGCAGCGGCGGCCCGGACCTCGTTCCGCGAAGCCGGCATCACCGTCGCGCGAGTCAGATCGGCGCGAACGGGGCCGATTGCACGATCCCCGGAAGCCTCCAGGACCCCGTCCGCCCGCGCCGGCGCCTCAAAAACGCACGGCCTTTGCATCATCCTGGCCGGCGCCACGGGAGTTCGTCGCTTGGTCCGCACCGTCTGCCCACACGATTGCCCCTCCGCCTGCAGCCTCGACGTGCAGGTGGCGGACGGCCGCGTCGTCTCGGTCCGCGGGGGCGACAACCCCTACACGGCGGGGGTGATCTGCGCGAAGGTCAGCCGCTACGGGGCGCGCGTCCACCACCCGGACCGGATCCTCTACCCGCTGGAGCGGGTCGGCCCGAAGGGCGGCGGACAATGGCGGCGGATCGCCTGGGACGCGGCCCTCGACCGGGTGGCCGCGTCCTTCTCGGAGGCGGCGGAGCGCTGGGGCCCGGAGGCGGTCTGGCCGTACAATTCGGGCGGGACCATGGGCCTCGTCCAGCGCGACGGCATCCACCGCCTGACGCACGTGATGGGCTACTCCCGGCGCGCGCGCACCATCTGCACGGCGGTGGCGACCGCCGGCTGGAGCGCCGGGGTCGGCCGGATCGCCGGGCCGGATCCCCGCGAGATGGCGCTCTCCGACCTGATCGTGGTCTGGGGCGGCAACCCGGTGAGCACCCAGGTTAACGCGATGGGCCATATCAGCCGTGCCCGGAAGACGCGGGGCGCCAAGCTGGTGGTGATCGACCCCTACCGGACCGGCACCGCGGCGGCGGCCGACCTGCACCTCGCGCCCCGGCCGGGCACCGACGGGGCCCTGGCCTGCGCCGTCCTCCACGTCCTGTTCCGCGACGGCCACGCGGACCGGGCCTATCTCGCCGCGCACGCCGAGGACACGGCGGCGCTGGAGGCCCATCTCGCGGCGCGCACCCCGGACTGGGCGGCGGCGATCACCGGCCTCGACCCCGCTTCGATCGAGGCTTTCGCGACCCTCTACGGCACGACGGCGCGCAGCTACATCCGCTGCGGCTTCGGCTTCACCCGCACCCGCAACGGCGCCGTCAATCTCCACGCGGTCACCTGCCTGCCGACCGTCACCGGCGCCTGGCAGCACGAGGGCGGCGGCGCCCTCTGGCAGCACGCGGCGATCTTCAACTGGGACAAGACCTTGACGGAGGGGCTCGACGCCAGGGCGCCGGGGGTGCGTGCCCTCGACATGAGCCGGATCGGCGCCGTGCTCGCCGACGATCCCGACGCCCTGCAGGGCGGGCCGCCGGTCCGCGCCATGCTGATCCAGTCGGCCAATCCCGCCGTCTCCGCCCCCGACAGCACCCGGGTGCGCGCCGGCCTGGCGCGGCCGGACGTGTTCGTGGCGGTCCATGAGCAGTTCATGACCGAGACCGCCGCCCTCGCCGATATCGTGCTGCCGGCCACCACCTTCCTGGAGCACGACGACATCTACGGGGCCGGCGGCCACAGCCACATCCAGGCGGGGCCCGCGATCCTGGAGCCGCCGGGGGAATGCCGGTCGAACCACGCGCTGCTCGGGGCCCTCGCCGGCCGCCTCGGCGCCGACCATGCGGGCTTCCGCCTGAGCGCCCGGGAACTGGCCGACGCCACCCTGGCCCGCTCGGGCTGGGGCGGCCTCGACCGGCTGGAGGCCGCGGGCTGGATCGACGCGCAGCCGGACTTCGCCGAGAGCCACTTCCTGAACGGGTTCGGCCATCCGGACGGGCGCTTCCGCTTCGCCCCCGATTGGGCGTCGCTCGGCCCCCGCGCGGCCGGGATGCCGGGCCTGCCCGACCATTGGCCGGTGGCCGAGCCGGCTGCGGCGGAGCACCCGTTCCGCATGATCGCCCCGCCGGCCCGCCAGTTCCTGAACACGACCTTCAACAACCAGCCCGAGTCGCTCCGCCGCGAGGGGCGGCCGACCTGCCTGATTCATCCGGCGGACGGGGCCCGGCTCGGGATCGGCACCGGCGATGCGGTGGAGATCGGGAACGACCGCGGCCGGGTGCGGCTGCACGCCCACCTCGCCGAGGGGCAGCAGCGGGGCGTCGTCGTGGTCGAGGGGCTGTGGCCGAGCGCGGCGTTCGGCGGCGGCCAGGGGATCAACGCGCTGATCGGCGCCGCGCCGGCGGCGCCCAACGGTGGCGCCGCCTTCCACGACACCGCGGTGTGGGTGCGGGCCGCCTAGGACTCGCCCCTGCACCGGACCGCCCCCGCCCGGCCGCGCGCGGTGCGGTCCTCCATTCGCGGGATGCACCGCCGGCGGGCGGGCTCTAGCCTTCCCACCGGCGCCCCCCGCGCCGCTCGGGAGAATACCGATGGCCGCTGCCCTGCTCCCCGCGCTCCGGCGCAACCTCGGGCTTTTCGTTCTCGCCCTCGCCGCCGCCGGCCTGGCGTTCGGCACCGTCATGCTGACGGCGCCACCGACCAGCCAGGCCGCCGGCCCGAGCCTCACGGATGACGGCATCCTCCCGCCGGTCACCGATTGCGAGGTCCTGCCGACCGGCGACGTCAACAGCTGCACCGTCTACCGGTGAGCGCGCGGCCCAGCCGCACCGAGCCGGGCCGCCGGGGGTCATCCCGCCACGGCCGCGGCCTTCCTCCGGCTCGGCATCTCGCCGGCCGCGATCAGGGCGCCGGCGATGGCCACCATCCGCCGGCCCTGATGGCGCGCCGCGTCGAGATCCTCCGTCCGCGGCGGCCGGTTCTCCGCCCCGACGATCGCGGACGCCCCATAGGGTGAGCCCGCTTCGAGCATCGCGGGATCGGTGTAGCCGGTCGGCAGGATCACCATGCCCAGATGCGCCATCGGGGCATACAGCGCGAGCGTGACGACCTCGGAGCCGCCATGGGGCCAGGACGCCGTCGCGAAGGCGCCGCCGACCTTGCCCGCCAGGGCGCCCCGCTTCCACTGCGGACCGAGCTGGTCGACGAAGTTCTTCAGCTCGGTCGCCATGGCGCCGAAATAGCAGGGCGTGCCGAACAGGATCGCGTCGGCCCATTCCGCGTCGTCGTGCGAGGGCGCCGCGTACAGGGCGTTCTGCCGGGCCGCGCCCTCGGTCCAGCCCTCGACCTTCGCCATGGCGGCGGCGTCGACGACCTCGCGGGGCCGGCGCATCCGGACCTCCGCGCCCGCCTCCCGGGCGGCCTCGGCGGCGGCACCCGCGAGGCGTTCGACGCTGCCGCTGCGCGAGTAGTAGACGATCAGCAGGCGGGTCGGATCGGATGTGCGGTCGGCCACGGCGTCCCCCTACGGATTGGCGCTGCGGGCCGCCGGCTGCGGATAGGACGGGTTGCCGCCCGGGACGGCGGTGCTGTTGGACGACGACGTCGCGCCGCCCTGACCGCTCTCGGTTCCCGTGATCTGCTTGCGCGATGCGGCCTGGCTCTGGCTCGCGTAATCGGGCGGCGCGCTTCCGCCCTGCCAGACCATCAGCCCAGCGAACGCGGCCAGCATCAGGCCGACGCTGACAATGAGGACGTAGAGCGCCGGCTTGCCGCGCTTGCCTTGCCGGCCGTCCTGCCCGGAGAGTTGTTCCGCCACCGCTAAACCTCGCTCGCCCGCGGGTGCGGACGTGAACCGGCAACGGGCTGTCGGTCCGATCGCTCCAGCCCTGTGGCGCTATGGCTCTCGGGTCCTTCACCGCGGCGCGGCGCGCGTCGTCGCTTCGATCCAGGCGATGATCGCATCGGCGACCTGAGCGTTGTTCGCCTCCAGCATCATCATGTGGCCGTTGCCGTGGATGCCGTGCTCGGCCAGCCTCAACCGGTCGGGCTTGGCCCCGGCCTGGTCCAGGAAGGCGCCGGTGCAATCGTCCATGGTGGCCCGGAACGAGGCCTCGCCGGTGACGATCACCGCGGGCACCCGGGCGAGGTTCGGGAGCTTGCGCGCCGGTTCGGCCTGAAGCCAGCAGCGGATCTGGCCCTCCCGCAGCGGCTTGTCGGCCTGGGCCACGGTCAGGTCGGCGGGCGTCGCCACCGGCGGCTCGAAATGCAGCGGCACCCGGGTGAGACCGTAGGGCCGGGCCCGCGCCTCGCCGACGCGCTCGTACCAGTCGGCGCCGCCCTTGAAGCGGATGTCGTAGAACGTCGGTCCGTTCGGCTCCACGGCGACATGGGCCTTCACGAGGTCGGGGCGCTGGTCCGACACCGCCCAGCCGAACACGCCGGCCTGCGAGTGCGTCAGCAGGATCGCGGGCCCGATCTTCTCCAGGAGGGCGACCAGCGCCGGGTCGACGAGTTCCTCGGTCCGGACCCCGCTGGCGATGTAGGGCACCTGCGAGAGGTAGAACTGATCGAAGGCGGCATTGCCGCGGACACCCGGTCCCCCCGGCCATTGCATGTGCAGTTTCGCCTCGGGATAGAGCCCGGCGGTCTCCTGCCCCGTATAGACGGTCTCCAGCTCCCCCGGGGTGATCCGCGCGTAGGGGCCGTAGGCCTCCGGATCCGGCCCGGAGCGTCCCCGCCCGACCTGATCGACGACGTAGACGACGAAGCCCTTCTCGACGAAGCGGGCGGCCCAGCCCGGACGGCCGTCGGGGGTGCCGAGGAAGTTGGTGCCGGTCTGCGCGGTGCCGTGCACCATCACGACGGGATAGGGCTGGGTGACCGTGGCGGGGGCCCGATACGCGACGAACATCTGCCCGGCGGCGGCCTCCTTCCCGGCCACGGTCGCGTAGCCGCCGCCGACGAAGAAGTAGCCCTCGGGCCGCGCGGGCCTGAAGACGGCCGGCGCTTCGCTGGCGGCCGGGGGCGTTTCCCCGGCGGCCGGGGGCGCCGCGCCCGCGATCAGACACAGGAGCGCGCAAGCGCCGGTCCCGCCGAGCTTCGTCATGGTCGTCCTCCCGAACAGCGTCTGGTGCGCTTGATCGGGAGCGTAGCGCATCGTCCCAGGAACCGGAATCGGCACGCCGTCACGAGCGCACCGATGCGCATCGCCCTTTTTCGAAGGCCGGCCGCCCCCGTTCGGGACGATGCGCGCGACCGGATTGCGGACGCCCGTCCGGTCGGGGACATCCGCCTGCGCGGTGCCGGGGCCGTCCCCGGCGCCGGGCGCGCCGCATCCGAATCGGGCCGCGTCAGGCCCCTCCGGGCGACCGGCTCGGATCGGGTTGAGCGGCTTTTTTGGAACAGCTGGCTGTGTTCCCCGTTCGAGCTGGGCGGCTCGCCGTTTCAGCGATGCCGGCTACGTTCGGGACATTCCTATGGCTACAGGTACTGTGAAGTGGTTCAACGAGACCAAGGGTTACGGCTTCATCCAGCCGGATGACGGCGGCAAGGACGTGTTCGTCCACATCTCGGCCGTCGAGCGCGCCGGGATGCGCAACCTCGTCGAGGGGCAGAAGATCTCCTACGACGTCGAGGCCGACCGCCGCAGCGGCAAGGAGAGCGCCGGCAATCTGAAGGGCGCCTGAGCCTCTTTCAGGGCCGAGGCGGGCGCGCGTCGTCCTGCCTCGGCGCAGGGTACCGGCGCCCCGGCGTCGGCGCCCCTCCGCAGGGCAGAGGGCTGCCCCGGCCCGCCCGCGCGACGGCGCGGCGGCCTTCGCCCGCCGGACCTCGCCGATCGCGACCATGGGTCGGGGTCGGCGGGACATGGTCCTACGCGGGAACCTCGAACCCTTTGAGGGGCGCGATCAGCTCGCAGACCGCCCCCTCGACCGGGTAGCCCAGCCGAACCGCGCCGCCGACCGCGCCGGCCAGGCCCCGTTCGATCAGGCGTGAGCCGAATCCCTTCCGGCTCGGCGCGGCCACCGGCGGTCCGCCGCTCTCGCGCCACCCCAATCGGACGGTCTCGGCCCCGGCGGCGCCCGTGATCGACCAATCGATCCGCACCGTCCCGTGCGGCGTGCTCAGGGCGCCGTACTTGATGGCGTTGGTCGCCAGCTCGTGCACCATCAGCGACAGCGACAGGGCCGCCTTCTCGTTGATGCGCAGGGGCGGACCGTCCAGGTGGAACCGCCGCTGCTGCTGATCCTCGTGCAGCTGCAGGGCCCCGTCCACGACGGCGCGCAGGTCGGCGCTCTCCCCCTGTCCGGTCAGCAGGATGTCGTGCGCCTTGCCGAGGGCGATCAGCCGCGCGCTGAGCGC
Organism: Methylobacterium sp. J-026; assembly: GCF_022829585.1. Lineage (GTDB taxonomy): Bacteria > Pseudomonadota > Alphaproteobacteria > Rhizobiales > Beijerinckiaceae > Methylobacterium. Next base: position 8,065 of record NZ_JAKSYC010000050.1, on the reverse strand, counting down.
CTCCTTGGCGGCCTCGATGTCGGGCGCGTTGCGCATGGTCTGCGTGGCGATGGCCTGGACGATCGCCAGGGTGTTCTTCATCCGGTGGCTGAGCTCCCGGTTGAGGATCGCCTGATGCTCGGCGGCCCGGACCCGCTCGGTGATGTTGTTGAGCAGGATGGCCACCTGTCGCCGCTCGACGGGCTCGACCCGGTTGGCGGTGACCTCGATGTATCCGCCCGCGCGGCCGAACGCGCGCTCCACGTGGACCGGCTGCCCCGTGCGCAGCACCTCCCCGTAGAGCGCCACCCAACCGTCCGCCTCGTCGGGGGCCACCGCGCGGATCGTCCGCCCGACGACGTCCGCGAGGCCGGTCTGGCGCGCGTAGGCCGGGTTGGCCTCGACGTGCCGATAGTCGCTGAGCGGACCCTCCGGCCCGTCGAAGAACTCGATGACGCAGAAGCCCTCGTCGATGGTCTCGAACAGGGAGCGGTAGCGCGCCTCGCTCTCGGCCAGCCGCTCGCCCGCCACGCGCTGCTCGGTGCGGTCGCGCAGGATCTTCACGAAGCCGATGACCCCGCCCGCATCCCCGCGCAGGGCCATCATCTCGCCGTTGGCCCAGAAGTGCTCGCCGCTCTTGCGCAGGTGCCAGCGCTCGTCGACCCCCCGCCCCGCGGTCAGGGCGCCGCGCATTTCCTGCGCCGGGATCGCCGCGGCGCGGTCCGCGGCCGTGAAGAACATGTCGGCCGGCTTGCCGATCACCTCGTCGGGCGTCCAGCCGAGGATGCGCGTGGCCCCCGCGTTCCAGTTCGTGATCAGGCCGCCGAGATCCATCACCACGATGGCGTAGTCGGTCGCGCTCTCGAAGATCGCCCGGTAGCGGATCTCGCTCGTCTGGATGGCGCGCTGGGCGGCGGCCTCGCGGGCCTCGGTCAGACCGGTCGAGGCGGCGCCCGCGAACAGGCGCGCCGCCTGCAGGTTCATCTCGGTGAACGCGCCGGGCCGGCTCGATTGCAGCTTCAGCACGCCGATGGTCCGGCGGCCGCGGAAGACCGGGACGGTCACGCACGCGCGCAGCTTCATCCGCGCGGCGAGGGCCTGGTTGACGCGCCTGTCGCCCCGCACGTCCGACACCATCATCGGCGCGCCGGACCGGAAGCACGCGCCCGACAGGCTTCCCTTGAGGGCGACCCGCCGTCCGGCGAAGGCGTCCAGGGTGCCGGCGACCGCCCGGTATTCCAGCTCCCCGTCGGCGATCAGCTCGATGGCGCAGCCGTCCGCCTCCGGCGTCGCCTCCATGGCCCCGGCCACGATGGTGTTCAGGATGACGCCGAGGTCGCCCTCGGCCTCCGAGATCGCGCCCTGGACCCGGTGGAGCGCGTCGCGGGCGCGCTGCATCCCGTCCTGATCGGCCAGCAGCGCGTCGCGCCCGGCCAGGGCCCGCTTGAGTTCGAGCTGGCTCATCACCTGGCGGGCGAGCGCCCGCAGGTTGGCGGCCTGCTCGGCCGTCAGACCCTCGGGCCGCGGCACCAGATCGATGACGCACAGGCTGCCGATGACCTCCGCCCCGGACGTGCGCAGCGGCGCACCGGCATAGAAGCGGATATGGGGATCGCCCGTGACGAGCGGGTTCGCCCGGGTGCGGGGATCGGCCGTGAGATCCGGGATGACCAGCAGGTCCGACGCCGACAGGGCGTGGGCGCAGATCGAGGCGTTCAGATCGGTCGCGCAGAGCGGAAACCCGATCCGCGCCTTGAACCACTGGCGGTCGGCGGTCACGAGGCTGATCAGCGCCACCGGCGCCCGACACAGCTGGGACGCCAGCAGCACGATGTCGTCGAAGCCCTCTTCGGGGGGCGTATCGAGGATCCCGTAGCGCTCGAGGGCCGCGAGCCGGTGCGCGTCGGCCGCCGCGGCCGGGATGTCGGAGGGCTTGCGCATCACGGCTCGGGGATCTTGGGAGACGGCGCCGCCTTCAGGGACGCCGCGAGGGTGGGCGGCTGCAGGCTCCCCGGGCGCCCTGCGCCGAGCGCCACGATCTCGCCCGAGCGCCCGTAGACGGCCCCCAGCACCTCTTGGAAATGCCGCCGCACGCTGGCGTGGCACTCGCAGGCGGCCCGTTCGGCGCGGGTGCGATCGATGAACTTGAGCCGACCGCGGCCGATGCGGATCAGCCCGTCGCGCTGCATCTCGCCCAGCACCTTGGTCAGGTAGGCGCGGCGCACGCCCATCATCTCGGCGAGCATCTCGTGCGTGACCGGCAGATCGTCGGTTCCCAGGCGATCCTGCATCGTCAGCAGCCAGCGCAGGCAGCGCTGCTCGATCGGATGGACCGCGTTGCAGGCGACCGATTGCAGCAATTGCGCGATCAGGCAATCGGCATAGCGCACGAAGAGATCGTGGATCGCGGGCGACGCCTGCTTGGCCTCGTTCAGGCGCTCCGCCTCGATGCGCAGGACGGATCCGCCGACCTGGACCACCGCCTGGCTGAAGGCGGGCAGGTAGCCGTGGCTGACCACGCCGCCGATCGCGCCCTCGTGGCCGACGGTGGCGGTCTCGACCGATTTGCCCTCGCGCAGGGGCAGAACGAAGGTGATGACGGTCCGGCTCAGGGGAAAGGTGACGTGCGAGACGTCGTCGCCGACACGGAACAGGATGTCGCCGCGCAGGAACGCGGCGGGCTGGAGATACGGGGCGACGCGCGCGCGGTCGCTTTCAGTCAGGGCCTGGAGCAGCAGATTACTGGCGAACGGAACCTGCGCGGCCAGCGCAGGAGCTGGCATGGTCATCGCGGCCTCCTGACGGAAACTGCTTAGCCTACAGACCGGCGAATGTCAGTCCATTAGCTGACAGAGACAGCGATTTCTGCGGTTCTTGCAGCAGGTTGATGAGCGTGCGCCGGATCCTGGGTTTCCGGAGGGCTCTGCCCTTTGGCGGGGTCCGGGGGCGGCGCCCCTGAGACGCGGCAGGGGTCCATCCTGCACCCGCACACGGTCCCGGACCTTTTGAAGCACCGTCGATCAGTAACGCTACTGTTTGCCCTTCCAGGGCACCAGCGCGCGTTCGAGCCGGCGCAGGGCGAACTCGAACAGGGTCGCGAACAGGCCGATCAGCAGGATTCCCATCACCACCACGTCGGTGCGCAGGAAGTTGGAGGCGTTGAGGACGAGCTGGCCAAGCCCGGCCTGGGCCGCCACCATCTCGGCGGCCACCAGGGTGGTCCAGCCCACGCCCATGCCGATCCGCAGGCCGATCAGGATCTCCGGCAGTGCCGCCGGCAGAACCACGTAGCGGAGCACCTGCCCGCGGCTCGCCCCGAGGGCGCGGGCCGCGTTGATCTGGTCGGCGGAGGCCGAAAGCACCCCCGAGCGGGTCGCCAGCGCCACCGGGGCGAAGCAGGCGAGGACGATCAGCAGCACCTTCGACAGCTCGCCGATCCCGAACCAGATGATCATCAGCGGCAGGTAGGCCAAAGGCGGCAGCGGCCGGTAGAACTCGATCAGCGGGTCGAGGATGCCGCGGGCGATCCGGCTGGTCCCCATGGCGAGCCCCGCCGGGATCCCGGCGGCGGCGGCCAGGAGGAAGGCGCCCAGCACCCGCAGGAGGCTGTCCCGGACGTGGATGCCCAGGGGGGCGCCGTCGAGCTCGCCGGTCCAGGCCTGCCCGAAGGCGGTCAGGATCGCCTCGGGCGGCGGCAGGAACAGCGGCTTGATCCAGCCGCTCCGGGTCGCGGCCGCCCAGAGGCCGAGGCAGGCCAGGACGGTCGCGGCGCTGACGACCGGCACCAGGGCCCCGCCGCGGCGCGACCTGGCGCGGGGGCGGCCGCTCATCGGAGCGCCCCGGGGGCCGGTTCGGAGCGGTGATGGATCCGCCCGAGCACGCGCTCGCGCACGGCGATGAAGGCGGGATCCGACTTGACCGCGCGGGCCTCGCGCCCGGCCACGACCGCGCGCGAGAACGGCAGGTCGATCGCCTCGACGATGCGGCCCGGGCGCGGGCTCATGATCAGGAGCCGGGTGGCGAGGAACACCGCCTCCTCGACGTCGTGGGTGATGAAGAAGGCCATCTTGCCGGTCCGGTGCCAGATCCGGAGGATCAGCTCCTGGACCTGCGCGCGGGTGAAGGCGTCGAGGGCGCCCAGCGGCTCGTCCATCAGCAGGGCGCGCGGGTCGCCGGCCAGCGCCCGGGCGAGGCCGACCCGCTGCTGCATGCCGCCGGAGAGCTCGTAGACCTTCCGGTCGGCGAACTCGGCGAGGCCGACGAGGTCCAGCATGTCCAGGGCGATCCGGCGCCGCTCCGCCCGGGGGACGCCGCGCATCTTGGGGCCGAAGGCCACGTTCTCGGCGACATCCAGCCAGGGCATCAGGGCGTGGCGCTGGAACACCACCCCCCTGTCGGCCCCCGGCCCCCGGACCGGCGCCCCGTCCAGCAGGATGCTGCCCTCGGTCGGTTCGAGGAAGCCCGCAATGGCCGAGAGCAGGGTGGTTTTGCCGCAGCCGGAGGCGCCGAGCGCCACCACGAACTCCCCGGGCCGGATCGTCAGGTTCACCTGCGACAGGGCGACGATCCCGGCCTCGCCCTCCCCGTAATGGACGCTGAGGTTGCGGATCTCGATCATGGGCCTCTCCGAAGGCGCCGCCGGCTATTTCCGAGCCGCCGCCACGTAATCCCCGGTGACGAAGCGGCCGTAATCCGGCGCCAGTGCCTGCACCCGCCCCTGCGCCTTCAGGAAGTCGGCGGTCTCGGTCAGGGCCTTGGCGGCGCCGCCGCCGAGCCAGGCCGGGGAGGCCTGCGCGTCGAGGGTCGGGAAGCGGTAGGCCGCCAGGCTCGCCGGCACCTCCGCGGGGGCCGAACCGGTGATCCGGGCCACCGCCGTCACCTCCGGCGCATCGGGCGCCCAGGGCCTGGCCGCGTAGGCGGCGTCCTGGGCGGCGATCAGCTTCACCAGCGTGACCAGGAAATCCCGGTTCTGCGCCGCCCAGGCCCGGTCCACCACGAGGCCGTCGAAGGTCGCCTTGCCCTGGCGGGCGATGTCGCCGGCCGAGATCACCACCGTGCCGGACTTCTTCACCCGGGCCAGCACCGGATCCCAGATGAAGGTCGCGTCGATGTCGCCGCGCTCCCAGGCGGCGGCGATCTCAGGCGGCCGCATGTTGAGGATGGTCACGTCCCTCTGGCTCAGCCCGGCCGCCGCCAGGGCGGCGATCAGCTGGTAATGCGACGTCGAGACGAACGGCACCGCCACGGTCTTGCCGCGCAGGTCGGCCACGCTTTTGATGCCGCTGCCGTTGCGGGCGACGAGCTGCTCGGCATCGGCGATCGCGTCGAGGATCCAGAACAGCTGGATGTCGAGCCCCTGCGAGGCCGCCGCGGCGATCGGGCTCGAGCCCGCCTCCCCGATCTGGACGTTGCCCGACGCCATGGCGCGGATCACGTCGCCGCCGCCGCCGAACTTGCGCCAGGTCACCGTATAGCCGGTGGCCTTCTCGATCGCCCCCGAGGCCATCAGCGCCCGGAACGGCACCACCATGTCCTGGTGGGCGAAGGTGACCGACCTCTCGGCGGCGCGGACCCGGCCGGGCGCGGGGATTCCGAGGACGAGCGGCGCCAGGGCGGCCAGCGTCGCCAGGGCGGTCCGCCGAGACCGTGATCGGGATCCTGTCATGATTCTCGTCCCCCTCCGGCATCCCGAATCGGTTCCGATCGGCGTGCCGGTGCCATGGTCCGACACGGCACGCGCCCTGCACAAGGGGGCAGGCCGGGACGAACCGGTCCGGCCGGCTCCGCTGGGATCCCGGGGGCTACGGCCGAATGCAGGGGCGCGTCCCTGCAGAGACGATCATGTTCACCGATCTCCGGACGCAGCGCGGGTCCCGTCTGCCCGCAGGCGGGGCGGGGGGATGCCCGCATCAACGCACGAACCGGAGCCTAGCGCATCGTACCGGATACCGGGACCGGCACGATGCGCTCGCTGTCGGATCAGCCTCGTCTTTTTCCGAGAGCCGGAGGCCACGTTTCGGGACGATGCCCTAGGCCGCCGCCTAGAAGGTCCGAAGGCGATCCGTGAATCCGCCGGCCCCTGCGGGGGAGGGCGCGTGGCCGCACTGGAGCGGGCCCCCTAGCCGCGGACGATCTGGAGATCGATGTGGGAATCCGGTAGCCCGCAGAGGGGGAGGGATGCGCTCGTCCCGGACAGTCCCGTCCCCTCACCCTCGCCCTCCAGGAGCGGGGAGCCGAGCCACGTCCTGCGAAGCCGGCATCCGTGGCGTATCCTAGGTCTCGGAACCGGAGCCCCGCGATGGCGCCCGCACTCACCCCGGACATGGCCGCCCGTTTCGCGGCGGTCGCCCTCGGTCACGTCACCCGCCCATACCCGAACAAGCCGGGGCACGTGCTGGCGGGGCCGGAGGACGCCCGCACCCCCGTCGACCTGCATCCGGTCTTCCACGGCAGTTACGATTGGCATTCCTGCGTCCACGCCTACTGGCTGCTCGCCCGGATCCTGCGGTCGTTCCCGGACGGCCGGGAGGCCGGGGCGATCCGCGCCCGGTTCGACGCGCAGCTGACGCCCGGGAAGGTCGCGGGGGAATGCGCCTATTTCCGCCAGCCGACCGCCCGGGGCTTCGAGCGGCCCTACGGCTGGGGCTGGCTCCTGAAGCTCGCCGACGAGCTCGCCCGCCTGCCGGAGCCCCGCTGGTCCGAGGCCCTGGCGCCGCTCGCCGGGATCGTGGTCCGGCGGTTCCGGGACTTCCTGCCCCTGGCCGCCTATCCCGTGCGGGTCGGGACCCATTTCAACACTGCCTTCGCGCTGCGGCTCGCGACCGACTACGCCGAGGGGGCGAGGGATGCGGCGCTCCGGGCCCTGCTGCAGCAGAAGGCGGAGCGCTGGTACGAGGCGGATGCGGATTGTCCCGCCTGGGGCGAGCCGGGCGGGGACGACTTCCTGTCCTCCACGCTGATCGAGGCCGAGTGCATGCGCCGCCTCCTGCCGCCGGAGCGGTTCCGGCCCTGGTTCGACCGGTTCCTGCCCGATCTCGCCGCGGGCCGGCCCGCCACCCTGTTCCGCCCCGCCGCGGTCACCGATCGCAGCGACGGCAAGATCGCCCATCTCGACGGCCTGAACCTCAGCCGCGCCTGGTGCTTCCGGGCGCTCGCCGCCGCCCTCGGTCCGGCCGACCCCCGCCGGCCGCTCCTCGTGGCGGCCGCGGAAGTCCACCTCGCCGCCGGGCTCCCGCACGTGACCGGCGACTACATGGGCGAGCACTGGCTCGCGACTTTCGCCCTGCTCGCCCTCGACGCGTGAGCCGGGTCTCGGCGTCCCAAGACGAATAAGCGTCTTCCGAGAACGTGTCGGCGCGGGCCGCGTTGACCGCGGCAGGCCAAAAAAAAGGACCGCCCTCAGGGAGCGGTCCGAAGTCTTGGGAGGAAACGCCCACGAAGGGCATGCCGCACAGCGACGCCGTCGCCGTGCTGCACTGCATCAACCCGAGCGGGTGGACCTTGTTCCGGGAACTCCACGGGGCGGCGGCGCGGTCATGCCGTGGGTGCAGGAGGCGAGCGCCGCCTGTCCCGGGCGGGCTTGCGGATGCACAGCTCGCGGTGTGATCCCTCGCCCGGCCGACGGGTCCGGCTGTCCAGAACGGCCATGCGCCCCCCCACCCCCCTCTGCGGGCTCCGAATGTTCACACATCTCCTGCTGCACGGGGCGACGCGCGCTCCGCCCCTGGCGCTCCCGGGCTGGCCCGGGAGCGCTCGCGCTTGCGGGGCGGCGTTGCAGGTGGTGCAGGATCGAACGGTGCGGTGCCGTCTGCACCACCCCCACCCCTTTCCCCTCCCCGCAAGGGGGGGGGGAAAGCGCCTCCCTTTCAATGAGGTTGGGTTAGCCCGGGGCGTGGGAATCCCGGAGCCGCTGCGGGGGGGGGGGACGGGCGCCCTCGCGGGGGGGGGCAGGCCGGCCAAAACAGCTCCGATCCGGGTTCCGGGCGTCCGATCGGGGGCCGTCAATCCAGGACCGCACCATAGTCCGCCCGGCCGCGCCGCTTGGCCGTCTCGTAGAGCACCTGGGCGAGCTGCTCGGCCGAGTAGG
>NZ_JAKSYC010000030.1 GCF_022829585.1 Methylobacterium sp. J-026 | reverse complement strand
CGCCGAGGCTTCCGATCCGCCTGCACGCCTCCCATGGCGATCGCGATATCGCTGGCCGGGACGTGCTTGAGCCGCGGGATGAGTTTGAGCAGCGTTTCCCGCGGAATCCTTTCGACCATCATCTCGGCCGCGCGCTTCGCGGCTGCCTGCCGGTCCGCGTCGGTCAGGTGGGCATAGTGCTTTGCCCAGACGCCTCGGATGATGTCGTTCCGCTGCGGCTTGGCCGAGGAGGCCGCCTCCAACGTCAACACCGTGGCCGCGGCCGCCGAGGAGCTGGGTTCGTCCGTGCAGGAGATCAGCCGGCAGGTCGCCGGCTCGGCTGAACTGGCGCAGCGTGCCGTGCACGAGGCGGATCAGACCGGCGCCCTGGTGCAGGAGCTGAGCAGCGCCGTCTCGCGGATCGGCGACGTGGTCGGGCTGATCTCGACCATCGCTGGGCAGACCCTTCTACCAGCGCCGTTTCTCGTCGAGCGGAGTCTTGTTCTCCAAGCCGTGGATGCCGACGAGGATGCCCTCAGCGCTCATTCACTCGAGTCCGTCGACAAGTTGGGCGAGGCGTCGTCCCGCAGCCCGATCGTGGGGGCGCCTCACTACGGTGTGCTGCCCGCCCCAGCCGAA
>NZ_JAKSYC010000029.1 GCF_022829585.1 Methylobacterium sp. J-026 | reverse complement strand
GCGTCCACCGTGAAGCCGGCATCATTCGCGTAGACGCCTGCGGCGCTCTCGTCCTGCCAGTCGGGGGCCAGGTCCGCGCGATCACGGCGACGGAAATCCGGTTCGGCCACCTAACCCACCGCGAGAAGCCCGGTCAGCCGGAAGGCGTACCGATCTGGGAGTTCGGCCGGTGATCCCCGCCGCCGACTCCTGGGGCCCGTTCGCGGTCGACCTCGACCTTGCTGAGCGCAGGGCGCGGCTGAGGTGCCTGCGCGCCATCGTCCACCTGTCGACCGGCCCGCGCGGGCAGGCCCTCACCGATCTGCTGCGCCGAGCCGAACAGGATGCCGGGCTGCTGGCGCCGTCCCTGTCCGCCCTCACCGCCCTCGACCCGCTCGACAAGCGCCGTGTCTGGGCGAGCTACGCCGCCCTGAACCGTCCCGCCGTCTGAAAGGAGACGCCATGCCCCGCAAGTCCGATCCCGACCGCCTCCCCCACCCCGGCCGTACCTCGGCCGAGCGCCGCGCCCTCGACCGCATCGGCTGCGGCGAGCCGCCCCGGTGCTCCCCGAAGACTCTGCGCAATCTGCTGGACGCGGGGCTGATCGTGAACCAGGGCGGCGAGACCCGCCGCGACGCCCTCGGGTCCTACCGGGTCCCGAGCTACGCGATGCCGATCCCGGTGCACTACGCCTGGTGCAGCGCCGTCGCCTTCACCGACGAGGAGATGGAGGCTTTCGAGCGCGAGCTGGAGGCACAGGCATGAACCAGCCCGCCACCCCCATCGAGGCCGCTGCCGACGCCCTGCTTCAAGTCATCGTAAGGGGTGATCTGGAGCGTCGACAAGCACCTAACCTCGGCGCGATCCCGGCCGGTCCCCCATCTTGGCACGATGCAACAGTGATCCCGCACTATGGCGAACTGGACCTGCCCGGGCTCACCACGGACCCAATCAGCACTGCTTGCCGGGCCGAGCTGCGCCGGATTGGCGACGCTATCTACGCAGCCGGTGGCTCCGACGCATTGGGCGCGGCGATGATCTCGGTCGCGAAGATGGATCTTACGAACGCGGAGTGGCGCACCATCATCCTGAAGAGCGTGTGGGCAGGGATCGGAGTGTCGGTCTCGTGACCCAGCGCCTGCAAGCCTGCGACCTACCTCTCGGCTACTGCTGGCTGGGTCTCCTGCGAGCAGCGCTTGAGGCTTTGTTTCACGGTCGTCTTGGTGCGATCGGCTGCGTGCTGCTCATCGGTGGTAGGCCGCGCCTGCGGCCATCCATTCTCGCCAAGCCGCTTCCGACCGGCGCACTCACTGGCTTCACGTTCTTTCTCGGACAGATTTGCGCTGCCGCTTCGGTCGTAGGCCATGGGGCCCTCCTGACCCTTAACCAACTCCTCGATGGGTCACGGGTTCGGGATGCAGGTGGACTACCCGTTGCAGATAATTAGGAGTTCAGCATGAAGCGTCCGCTGACCACTGACTTCGCTGCGCCGTCACCCAGCCAGGCACCACAGGCCGAGCCCGAGCAACCGCCCGCCCCGACTTGGCGTGAGGTCGCCCCAATCATGTCGGCCCTAATCATCATCCTCGAGGCGATCGAGACCGGGCCGAAGGCTGGCCCTGCGATGAGGGCTTACCGCTCAGCTATGCGCCGGCAAGGAGCGGCGGCATCGGCGTTAGGCGGGCAAGAAGCCATGAATGCTGTGCTGCACCAGGTTCGGGAGATCGACCCCATCCGCGCCGAGCAGCGTCAAGCGCTCGTCCGCGAGGCCTGGACGGGGCTCCCCGGATGGCGCCCATGACACCCCCTCGCGCACGCGCGCCCGTGAGCGAGCAGAGTGTGCAGGGTGTGAGCGGCGACATCGTCACGCCCGCTGCAATCCTGGCCCTTCTGGACGGCATTGAGCAGCATGGCCTGAACGCTCCGGCCGCTCTCGCCTTCTGGTCCGCCCTGCGCCGCAAAGGCATCGAGGCGGACCATGCCGGCGGTCTCGCGGCCTTAGACGATCTGATGGGGGCCGTAGTCGGCGCCGGCCCGAACCGCGCCGATGCCAGAACCGCGATCCTGCGCGCGGCTTGGGCTG
>NZ_JAKSYC010000028.1 GCF_022829585.1 Methylobacterium sp. J-026 | reverse complement strand
ACGGGCCCGGATCAGCTGGTGCTGAAGATCAGCGAGGACGCCTACAAGGGCGACGCGCAGTACACGATCTCGGTGGACGGCCAGCAGGTCGGCGGCACCCTGACCGCGCACGCCGCCCACGTCGCCGGCTCGAGCGCGCTGGACGACACCGTGACCGTGCAGGGCAACTTCGGCGCCGGGCCGCACACGGTCAGTGTCGCCTTCCTCAACGACACCTATGGCGGCCCCGGCAACGACCGCAACCTGTACGTCGACGGGGCCAGCCACGACGGCACCGCCATCGCCAACAGCAGCCTGAGCCTGCTCAACACCGGATCGCAGCAGTTCACCGTCCCGGCAACGAGCACGGGCTCCGGCGCGTCGGCAGCAGCCACGGGCGCCGGTACGGCCGCTGCCGCGCCGGCTGCCCCGACTGTCGCGCTCACGCACGATACCGGGACAGGCGGCACCCACGTCACCAGCGACGGTCTGGTCACCTATGTGCCGTCCGTGAGCGGCGACACGCTGCACTACAAGCTCGACAGCGGCACGTTCACCACGACGGCCCCGGTCCTGGCCACCGACGGCAGTGCCGACGGCCCGCACACGGTCACCGTCTACGAGACCAATGCGGCCGGTCTCGCGTCGGCCGACGCCAGCCTGATCTTCACCCTCGACACGCATCATGCCGGCAGCGGGTTCCACATGGCGTGAGGGCAGCTGTCGGGGCGATCCCGGCGCTCTCCGCCGCGGTGGTCGAGCGGCCCCAGGGGATAAGATCCGGATCGGCAATGCCGGTCACATATCAAGACATTGAGCGATGCCGTGTTGCATCGCAAGGCATTATGACGGCGTCCGCAAGCTTTCGGCATTGCGGGCGCCGTCATCATTTCGAGATTTGGCGTCGATTGTCAGAATACATCCTACTCTATTGACATCCGTGGCCCGGCGTCTCACTGGAGTCTGATCGTTGCGCCGGCTCGGTTGAGCCTTGATTGAGATCTGCACGGACCATGCCAGGCCCCCGTCTCGCCGGGGCCGGCCTGTGTCGGGGGGCCGAACGCATGCGCCAGGTCGGACAATCGGGCGAGCTGTCGGCGGCGCTCTGGCACAGCGCCGGTGCCTTCATGGGCGTAGCCGGCATGAGCGCGCTCGCGAACCTCCTCACGCTCACCGGCTCGTTCTTCATGCTGGAGGTCTACGACCGGGTCATCCCCAGCCGGTCGATCCCCACCCTCGTCGGCCTGTGCGTGCTCGCCCTCGCCCTGTACGCCGCGCAGAGCGCGCTGGAGGCTTTGCGCGCCCGCACCCTCGCCCGCATCGGGGCGGCGCTGGACGCCGAGATCGGCCCGCGGGTCTTCAGCCTCAGCGTCCAGGCGCCGCTGCGCGGGGCGAAACCGGATCAGGCCGGTCAGCCGCTGCGCGATCTCGAGCAGCTGCGCGCCTTCCTGGCCGGGTCCGGGCCCGCGGCCCTGTTCGACCTGCCGTGGCTGCCCGTCTACGTCGCCGTCTGCTTCCTGTTCCACCCGCTGATCGGGGCGGCGGCGATCGGGGGCGCCGTGCTGCTGGTCGGCCTGACGCTGGCCGCCGAGCTGGCCTCGCGGGCGCCCGCGCGCAGCGCCGCCGCCCATGCGGGGCGGCGGCTGGCGCTGTCCGAGGCCGCGCGGCGCAACGCTGAGACCGTGGCGGCGCTTGGCCTGGAGGACAGGCTGTGCCGGCGCTGGGGGGCGGTCAACCGGGATCACGCCCACGCGCAGCAGCGCGCCTCGGATCTCGCCGGCGGCCTGGGGGCGGTCTCGAAGGCCTGCCGCATGGCGCTGCAATCGGGCGTGCTGGCGCTGGGCGCGTGGCTGGTGATCAACAACCAGGCCAGCGGCGGCATCATCATCGCCGCCTCGATCCTGGTGGCGCGCGCGCTCGCGCCGGCCGAACTGGCGATCGCCAACTGGCGCGTCTTCGTGGCCGCGCGGCAGAGCTGGCAGCGTCTGGCCGAGGCGCTGGAGCGCCATCCGCCGGCCCGCGTCCCGCTCGCCCTGCCGGCGGCGAAGGTCAGCCTGAGCGTGGAGGGCGTTCACGTGGTGCCGCCGGGCGCGGACCGGGCGACGGTGCAGGAGGCGAGCTTCCAGCTGCGGGCGGGCCAGGGGGTGGGGGTGATCGGCCCCTCGGCGGCGGGCAAGTCGAGCCTGGTCCGGGCGCTGGTGCGGATCTGGACGCCGGCGCGGGGCCGGGTGCGGCTCGACGGGGCGGATCTGGGCCAATGGTCGCCCGAGCATCTCGGAGCGCAGATCGGCTACCTGCCGCAGGAGACCGAGCTGTTCGCCGGCACGATCGCGGAGAACATCAGCCGGTTCCTGCCGGACGCCCCAGCCGAGGCGATCGTGGCGGCCGCGCAGGCGGCGGGCGCGCACGACCTGATCCTGAACCTGCCGCGGGGCTACGACACGGTGCTGGGCGAGGCGGGCGCGGGCCTGTCGGCGGGCCAGCGCCAGCGCATCGGCCTGGCCCGGGCGCTCTATGGCGATCCGTTCCTGGTGGTGCTGGACGAGCCCAATGCCAACCTCGACGCGGAGGGTGAGCACGCCCTGACCCAGGCGATCCTGCGGGTGCGGGGACGCGGCGGGATCTGCGTTGTGGTGGCGCACCGCCCGAGCGCGCTGGTGGCGGTCGATCACGTGCTGATGATGCACGAGGGCCGGGTGCAGGCCTTCGGGACCAAGGACGAGGTGCTCAAGCGCGTCCTGCGCCCGGCCCCTGCGCCCGCCCTGCGGGAGAGCGCGTGATGGCGAGCGGGTCCCAGGCCGTGAAGGACGCGTTCCACAGACTCGGCGCGGGCGTGCGCCGGCGCGTCCCGCCGCGGGCGATGGCGCTGTTCGCGGGCGCCCACGCCGAAATCCGCCGCCTCGCGGCCGACGCCGGACGCTTCGCCGCCGCGCAATTCGCGCCCACCAGCCTGGCGCCGGCGGCCGGCGCCTTCGATCCGCGGGCCTCGATCCGGCGTCAGCTGGTGGCGGCCGGGCTGATCGCGGTGGCCCTGGTGCCGGGCATCGGCGGCTGGGCGGCGCTGACCTCGTTCGCCGGGGCGGTGATTGCGCCGGGCCAGCTCGTGGTCGAGTCCGAGGTGAAGAAGGTCCAGCATCCCACGGGCGGCGTGGTCGGCGAACTCCGGGTCAAGGACGGCGACCGCGTCCGGGCCGGCGACGTGCTGGTGCATCTCGACGAGACCCTGACGCGGGCCAACCTCGACATGACGCGCAAGGCCCTGGACGAGCTGGCCGCGCGCCGCGCCCGCGCCGAGGCCGAGCGGGACGGCCTGAGCGAGGTCACGTTCTCGCCCTCGCTTCTGTTGCGACAGGGGGCCGATCCGGAAGTCGCCGCGCTGGTGGAGGGTGAGAGCCGGCTGTTTTCCGCGCGGCGGGCGAGCCGGGACGGGCAGCGGGCGCAGCTGTCCGAGCGGGCCTCGCAGCAGCAGGAGGAGATCGCCGGGCTGGGCGAGCAGGTGGCCGCCAAGGCGCGGGAGATCCGGCTGATCGGCAACGAGCTCAAGGGGGTCCACGACCTCTACGCCCGGAATCTCGTCGCGCTCTCGCGGGTGACGGCGCTGGAGCGGGACGAGGCGCGGCTGGAGGGCGAGCGCGGGCAGCTGACCGCGTCGATCGCCTCGGCCAAGGGCAAGATCGCCGAGACGCGGCTGCAGATCCTGCAGGTAGACGCGGAGATGCGCACCGAGGTGGGCAAGGACCTCGCCGAGATCCGGGCGAAGTGGTCGGAGCTGTCGGAAAAGCGGGTGGCGGCGGAAGACCAGCTCAAGCGCGTCTATCTGCGGGCGCCGCAGGACGGGGTGGTGCACCAGATGAGCGTGCACACGGTCGGCGGTCTGGTGACGCCGTCCGAGCCAGTGATGCTGGTCGTCCCGGACGCCGACCGGCTGGCGGTGGAGGTGCACATCCAGCCGCAGGACATCGACAACGTCCGGGTCGGCCAGAGGGCGGTGCTGCGATTCTCGGCCTTCAACATGCGCACGACGCCGGAGATCGACGGGGTCGTGAGCCGGGTCTCGGCGGATGTGGCGAGCGATCCGAAGACCGGGATGAGCTTCTACACGGCACGGATCGCGGTGGCGGACCCCCAGCGGGCGCGCCTGGGCGGGGTCCGGCTGGTCCCGGGCATGCCGGTGGAGGCGTTCCTGCAGATCGGGGAGCGGACGGTGCTGAGCTACCTCGTCAAGCCGATGTCCGATCAGATCGCCAAGGCGTGGCGTGAGAAGTAGGGGATCGGGCATCGGGACGGGATCGTCCGCCCCGTGACGCGGCTGACGCCGATCGCGTCACCGCCGCCGCCGTCCCGCGCACCGCTCGGGACGAGCTTGGATCGCGGCAGGATCAGAACGGCCGACCGATCGAGACGGTGTTGACTTGCGTTGCGCGGTCTACGCCCTTGTTTTAAGCTCGATCGATAACATTGCCGGTGAGTTCCATGTTGTTCACCATCGTATCGGAGCGTGCGGGCGTAAGCAGCCGGGACACGCGCACGACGCCGCACGAGGCGCTCCTCCTCGCATCCACCTTGGTCCAGGGCGGCGTCGAGAAGGTCTGGGTCTTCGATGCGCGCGGGGTGTTCGTCAGCGCCTCGGCGCTGCAGCAGATGGCACGGGAGCGCGCGGAGCCGGCCGAGACGCAGGCTGTCGTCGTGAGCGGCACCACCGACCTTCTCGCCCGTGATCCTGAACCGGCGCGCCCGGGCGACGATGCGGCCGCGGCGGGCGAGGCGCCCGTCGGCACCAAGGGGCCCGTGCCGAAGAACGGGCGCGTGTTTCGGATGGCGACGCAGCGGTACTGAGCGCTGGGCGTCCTCGAGTGCGGCGCGCCCGAGCGACGCCGCTGCGGATGAAGTCTGGAGACCGCGATGCCCTTCACGATCATGACCGAGCGGCAGGCCGTCAACACCTACACCCGGCGGAACACGGCGCGTGAAGCCCTGTTCCTGGCCTCGTCACGGGTGCACGATGGCGCCGAGAAGGTGATGGTCTACGATGAGTGGGGCCAGTTCGTCGGCGCGGCGGCCCTCGCCGCGGCGGCGCGTGACGAGATCGGCGCGGTGAACGCGGTTCAGAAGGCCGTCGATGCGGCCGTGGCGGAACTTCTCACCCTGGAGCCGCAGCCCTACACGCCGAACAGCGGCCTGACGATCGACATGACGGCCGGCACGACATCGCGATCGGCCACGCCGGAAGCGGTCGAGGCACACGCCGAGCCGGTGAAGCGCGGCCGCGTCCGCGTCTTTCGTGCGGCCGGCAAAAGTGATTGAGCGCATCTCGGCGCGGCGATGTCGCTGTGTACTGAGACCGATCGGATCAGGTCGGCGATGCGCGGGCGGTTTTGATCGGGCGTGTCGATCGCCTTGAGCGGTCTCCGCCAAAACAGTTGTGCGTCGTTATCGGATCCCGTCATCGCGCTGATCGTCCTGGCACAAGAGCAGACCCGCTCCGGAGACTCACGGCGATGATGGACGACGAGACGAGCGCCGAGGACGATCCGATTTGGTTGGATTGGCAGACCGTCAGGCGGACCGACCCGGTGGAACGCGTGGCCCGCGCGCTGTGCAAGTTCGACGGAAGGGAGCCCGACTCCGTCGCGTCATCGGATCGGACGGAGCCGTTCGTCACGGAGGACGGGATCGCGGTCCTCAGAAGCATCGAAGAGCCCGCGTGGAAGAAATACGTGCGGGAAGCCTCCCGTCTCGTGGCCGCGTTCCGCGCCTTCACCGGCCCCGAGGGCGGTGACTGAGCCTCTGAGTGTGAGCGTGATCCCGCCCCCGCGCTTGCCGAGATCCATCACGCCCCCCGGGAACCGCTGCCCATCCGAAACCGGATCGGCCGGCCGGCCACGGCCCCTCCGAGGCCGTCGGTGATCGCTATCGGGAAGCAGCCGGCGATGGCCGAAAGGGTGGCGGCGATGAAGGCCTGCTGTTGGTCGCGGTCGCCGACCAGCCGAGCATAGGTGATCCGCGGCTTGCCCTGGAGCGTCCCGTCACGCTTGAGCGTGAACAGGACGGTGACTTCGGACCCCGCCGCCTCGGGCGCGACCTGAGCACGGCGCGCGCAGGCGCCCAGGGTCTCCCAGAGCGCGTGCAGCGAATTGGCCGCCTCCGCGTGCGCCGGCGATCCGGCGAGCATCAGGGCGAAGGCCGCAGCGGTGACGCGCATCATCTCGCCCTCTCGGGATCGGCGGCCTGCGGGCGCGACGTGGGCCTGTCCCGGAGGGGCCGGTCGCCGCGACGCCGGCCACACGGTCGAGCGTTTCTTCCCGTCTCGGCCCGCCCAAGGCGCGCACGCATCGGGCTATGACCGCGTGCTCGGACGCCGGTCGGCCTCGAGCCGGACGGGGGCCTCGGGCCGGATCAGTCGGCGGGCGATGGCTCATCCTCCGGAGCCGTGGCCGCCGGTCGCGCCGCCCGGCCGCGTTTTGCCGGAGGCGTCGCCTCGCAGCCCGCACAGATCGATCCCATCGACTGTTTGAGCTTCGCGTCCCGTTTCCGGTCGGACGCGGCCGTCTTGGCCGAATTGGTATCGAACCGCTTGCGGGTGGCCTCGAGATCGACCGGGCCCGCGTTCGTCGCCGGGGCCGGGACTGCGGCGGACGGTTGTGGTCGACGCGCGGGCGCCGCCGGCGGTGCCGATTGCGCGAGACACGCGGTGCTCGCCAGGATGAGAAAGCCGAGACCTGCGGCAGCACGATATGGGCGCATCACGCTCCCTCGGAGGACCACACGGGCTCCACTGCGGGCCGGGGAGCCGGAAGCGCCACGGCGTCCGGCCGCCAGACCCAGCGGAATGTCGCGGCTCCGGATCTACCATCTGCCGCGAGGCTCAACAACCGAGGAGCGAATTTGCGTTCCAGCGCGGCGAATGACCCGTCGGGACGCCGGTGTGAATCGATCGCAACCGCGCGCTGCACCGACCCGATAGGGCCGCGTGGACGCTCGGCATGCGACGGGCGCTATGTCGTGCGCGCGGGAGCGGGTGTCGGATCGCATCTCGCGACGATGCTCGATCCGTATCCCACGCCGATACCGGATCGCGCGCGTCACGGTCCTGCGGCCGGGGCTCTCGTCGATGCTGACGCCGCGCACGTTCGATCGCGGAATGTCCAGACCGGGGCGCGATTGCTGCTTTCCTTGAGTCTCGACTGCTCTTCACGCTTTCTGCATTGATGTATGTGATCATCGGCAAAACGACTACCATGAACGCAGCCGGACCTCAGGAAGCCACCGTGATCGCGAGCACAGGACAGCCCGCTTCGACGCTGATGTTCGGGCTCGACAGCGATGCCTGGGACCGGGCTCTGATATACTCCCTGATCGCCGCGGCCATCGCGACGGTCTTCGTCGGAGTGTCGGCGGCTGGATCGATCATCACCCACAAGAGAGACGCCGCCGCCGCCGAGGGGCATCTGAAGCGATACAAGGATGCCGCCGCCCAGCACGGTGTCGAGGCGAGAGCGGACGCTGTCGCGGCGGATCGAGCCGCGGGGCCCACCGTCGAGGGGCCCGGCCGCGCGCAGCCCGGGGCCGAGAATCCGCACGTGCCGCGGTTCGTGAGAGAGGCAGGCGCACAGCGCTCGGTGCTGGAGACGGACGCGGGCTCGGGCGCGCCTCCGGTTCGATCGCCCGATTCCGACCTGACCCCCGCACAGGCGACCGCGCTGATCGGCGCGCTCGGGACCGCGCGGGGCAACATCTCGATCGATTACGAGGGCGGGAACCGGGAGGCACAACCGCTGAGCGGTAAACTCCAGGACGCCTTCCGGAGTGCGGGATGGAATGTGTCCTCAGGGATCATCCTGGGTCTCGCCAATCCCCCGGATTCGGGGATCCTGCTCCGGGTCAACAGAAGCGGGATCACGGCGCTTCAGGAGCGGGTGGTGCAGGCGCTGAAGGCCGCTCGGATCGGGTTCGATCTTCGTCCCGACCGTGATCCGAGGCCGCCGGGCAGCCGTCACGTGCATGCGCCCATCGGAATGGGCGTCGACGATGTCGAAGTCGTCGTGACCGGCCCGCGGCCCTGAGGCGGGCGGCGGCGCTCGTCGGGTCGCCTGTCCGTCAGACGAGCGCCGAGAGGCGCGAGATCAACATCACCAACTCCGCCTGCCGATTCGTGCGCGTCTTGGCGAAGATCGCGGCCAATTGCGTGCGGATTGTCGCCACGCTGACGTTGTGCGTCGAGGCCGCCTCGTTGACCGTGGCGCCGCTGGCGAGGAGCGCGGCCAGCCGCGCTTCCGCGGCGGTCAAGCTGAAGACGCGTTCCAGCGCGGCCGTGTGCGGGCGTGGCGCCTGCTCCAGGTCGATCAGGAGCAGCACGGTGTGGGACATCTCTTCGCCGAGGACCGGCACGAGGATCGCGCTCATGATGAGCGGACGCTTGCCCTCGCGCATGGTCAAGATCCAGTTCTCGCCGTCGAGCTGGACCCGCGCCTTGGAGCGGGCGAGAAGCTGCTTGATCGTGTCGCGTCCGCTCCCGTCGAGCAGATCCGGCCCCGCGTCCGCGTATCCGATCACATCCTGCAGGATGCGCTGCGCTTCGGCGTTGGCGGCAAGAACATGACCCTGGGTCGACAGGATGAGGCCACCGCAACCCAGGCGTCCGAAGACCTGCAGCAATGGCGCGCCGACCAGCATCGTTTCCTGACTGCTCATGCGTCAGTCTTCAAGACGCAAGATACGTCGTTGTCAGGCTATCGTGACCTGATAGCGGCCAATAGATTGGCTCGACCGGGGGAATATATTCAATCTCTTCGATAGAACTGCGCCGATATTTATTCGTCTGTCCATGAATGGTGCGAAATAAAGCGTCATCCTTTATGAGCATATTTCGCAGCTCCAAGCTTCGGTGACGGGATTACTCGGTACATTACATGATCATACCAGGCATACGCGTACAGAATGCCAGAACGATTATGGGAGGCCCTATATAGTCGCCTCTTCTAGGCCTACAATATGTTTTGCCAAATTATCGTCGATGAAGACCGCTGATGTCCAGATCCGGACGGGCTCGGCGCGCTCTTCAAAATGGTTCCTCCCACCTTACCCCGAATCCGATGAATTCGCTTTCGGCGGAGCGGCACTTTCGGCGATCGACGTGACGATGAATGTCGATCAGTCGGTCCATTTATTGAGCCCAGTGCGGTCTAAAAATTTCTGATATGCATAGCTTTGTTGTTGATGAATTATATCGAGATGTGCCGGAACTGCAAGTCGGGTGTCACTGAGGATCAGTGTGCCATCCAATGTTGCGACGCAGCATCACGAAGTCTCAGCCTCCGCGGAGCGCTGCGTCGGGGACGATCGCCGTCGCCTTTCGCGGGCGGGCGCGACGAAGGTCGATGTCCCGGACGCGGCCCGGTCGCCTACTCCGCCGGCTCGGCCTGCGTCTCCACGCGCCGCTCGGGCGCGCGCTCGGTGCGGACAGGGACCACCGGCGACTCGGCCCGTTGCAGCACCTCGATCGCCGCGTCGGCCTCCCGCTGGCGGTCCCAGAGGGCCGCGTAGACACCCCCCGCCTCCAAGAGCTCGGCATGGGTGCCGCGCTCGACGATGCGGCCGTGGTCGAGCACCAGGATCGCGTCGGCGTTGACCACCGTGGACAGCCGGTGGGCGATCACCAGGGTGGTGCGGCCGCGGCTGACCCGGTCCAGGGCCGCCTGGATCTCGGCCTCGGTGAACGAGTCGAGCGCCGAGGTCGCCTCGTCGAGGACCAGGATCGGCGGCGCCTTCAGGATCGTGCGGGCGATGGCGACCCGCTGCTTCTCGCCGCCCGACAGCTTCAGGCCGCGCTCTCCCACCGGGGTGTCGTAGCCTTCCGGCAGACCCGAGACGAAGCGGTCGATCTGGGCGAACTGCGCCGCCTCGCGCAAGTCCGCGTCGCTGGCGTCGGCCCGGCCGTAGCGGATGTTGTAGCCGATCGTGTCGTTGAACAGCACCGTGTCCTGCGGGACCATGCCGATCGCGGCGCGTAAGGAGTCCTGCGTCACCGCGGCGATGTCCTGCCCGTCGATGCTGATCCGGCCGCCCTGAGGCTCGTAGAACCGGAACAGCAGCCGCGACAGCGTCGACTTGCCGGCCCCCGAGGGGCCGACCACCGCCACCGTCTGGCCCGCGGGAATCGCGAAGGAGACGCCGCGCAGGATCGGCCGCTCCGGGGTGTAGGCGAAGCGGACATCCTCGAACCGCACCGTCCCGCCCGCGACCCGCAAGGGCACGGCGCCCGGCCGGTCGGCGATCTCGGGATTCTGCCCGAGGATGCGGAACATGTCGTCGATGTCGATCAGCGCCTGTTTGATCTCCCGATAGATCATGCCCATGAAGTTCAGGGGCATCGAGAGCTGCACCAGCATGGTGTTGGCGAGCACGAAGCCGCCGATCGTGGTGCGCCCCGCCAGGATGTCGCGCGCCGCAAGCCACATCACCGCGGTCATCCCGAGGGTGAAGATCAGCGCCTGCCCGGCATTGAGCACGGCGAGCGACACGTAGGTCTGCGTCGAGGCCTTTTCGTACTTGGCCATCGACACGTCGTAACGGGCCGCCTCGCGGGCCTCCGCGCCGAAATATTTGACGGTTTCATAATTGAGCAGCGAATCGACCGCCTTCGTGTTGGCGTCGGTGTCGGAGGAATTCATCCGGCGGCGGATGGCGATCCGCCACTCCGTCGCCTTGTAGGTGAAGGCCAGATAGGCCGCGACCGTCGCGAAGGCGGTCGCCGCGTAGGTCCAGCTGAATTCGTAGGCGAGCACGCCCAGCACCAGCACGAACTCGACGATGGTCGGCACGAGCGTCAGCACCATCAGGCGCGACAATTCCTCGATGCCCGAGCGGCCGCGCTCCAGCACCCGGGTGAGGCCGCCGGTCTTGCGCTCCAGGTGGAAGCGCAGGGACAGGCGGTGCATGTGCTCGAAGGTCTGGAGCGCCAGCCGCCGGACCGCGTGCATCGCCACCTTGGCGAACAGCCCGTCCCGCACCTGGGTCAGCGCCGACATGGCGATCCGCGAGACCCCGTAGAGGGCGATCAGCAGCATCGGCGCGGCGAGCAGGCCCGTCGGCACCGGCGCATCCTTGCCCCCGATCGCCGCGACCAGGGCGTCGGTGATCCACTTGAAGGTGAACGGCGTCACCATGGTGACGAGCTTGGCCGCCAGCAGCAACCCGAACGCCAGGAAGACCCGCCGCTGCAGATCGGGCCGGCCGTGCGGCCAGAGATGCGGCCAGAGCCGGCGATAGGTGGCGATCAGCCCGGGGCGCTCGGCCGGGAGCTTCGGCCCGGCCGGGGGCGCGGTGTCGTCGGTCATGAAAGGTTCTGCGGGGCGGGATGTCGTGAGCCCCGCATATAGGCGCGGCGGCGCGCGGGATCACCCGCACGGCGCGCAGGGCATCGTCTCACGCCCGCCAGAACGGCTTTCGGATCTCTGCGCGCAGGAGCCACGGATCGAGGCCGGCCTCCCGGACCTGGTCGGGATGGAGGGAAGCGAGGGCCCGCCGGGTGTGGATTCGGCGCAGCCAGATCCGTACCCGGGAGGCGGGGTCCGCGCGGGGGAGGCGGACGGGTGACGAGGAGAGCGTGGAGGTGAGCATCGCGGACGATCCGGTGGCGGGAGAGCAGTCCGGCCGGGATTGCTGCCGCAGCATTGGTCCGATACATCTCTCGGATCAATCGAAACATTGACCTCGGAGCAATGATGCCGGCCATCGACTTCCGCTCCGTCGCCGACGCCATCGCGGACGACATCGCCGCCGGCCGCCTGCGCTCCGGGGCGCGGCTGCCGCCGCAGCGCGACTTCGCGTACGAGCGGGGCATCGCGGTCTCGACCGCGAGCCGGGTCTACGCGGAACTGGCCCGCCGCGGCCTCGTGACCGGCGAAGTCGGGCGGGGCACCTATGTCCGGTCCGAGCCGGGCCGGATCGGGCCGCTCCAGCCGGAGCCGCCGCCGGCGGCCGTCGATCTCCAGCGGACCCATTCGCGGCTGCCCGAGCAGGAGGCCGTGCTGGCCGAGACCCTGGCGGCGCTCGCCCGCGGCGGCGCCGAGATCGGGTTCGGCCAGTACGGGCCCGCGGGCACGCCGCAGGCGCGATCGGTCGCGGCCAAGTTCCTCGCCCGCGACGGCTACGCCCCCGAGGCGGACGACATCCTGTTCACCGGCAATGGCCGTCAGGCCGCGGCGGCGGCCCTCGCAGCCCTCGCGGGGCCGGGCGAGCGGATCGGCTGCGAGCCGCTGACCTATCCGGCGGTGCGGGGCATCGCGGCCCGGCTCGGGATCACCCTGGTGCCGGTCGCCATGGACGCGGAGGGGATGTGTCCGGACGCCCTCCTCCAGGCGCACCGGGCGGCGCCCCTGAGCGGCGTCTACATCTAGCCGACGCTGCAGAACCCCCTCGGCGCCACGATGGGGCCGGCGCGGCGGGCCGACCTCGCCGCCATTCTCGAACGGACCGGGCTCACCGCCATCGAGGACGCGGTCTACAGCTTCCTCGCCGACGCGCGGCCCCTCGCCAGCCTCGCGCCGGACCGGGTGATCCTGGTGGACAGCCTCTCGAAGCGGGTGATGCCGGCGCTGACGGTCGGCCTGATCGCCGCGCCCCCGCCCCTGACCGACCGGCTCGCGGCCTCCGTCCGCCAGGGCGCCTGGACCGCGCTCGGCCTGTCGCTTGCCGCCGGCATGCACTGGATGGCGGGCGGCTCGGCGGCCGCGCTGGCCGACGCCAAGCGCCGGGACGCCGCGGCCCGGCAGGTCATCGCGCGGGCGGCGCTCGCGGATTTGCGGGTGGTCGGCGCGCCCGACGCCTATCACCTGTGGCTCGAACTCCCCGAGACGTGGCGGGCCGAGGCCTACGCGGCGGCGGCCCTGCGCCAGGGCATCGCCCTCCTCCCGGCCTCGGCCTTCGCGGTCCATCCCGGCCACGCGCCGAACGCCGTCCGCCTCGCCCTGGCGGCGCCGTCGCGCCAGGACCTCGATCAGGCCCTGCGCCGCCTGCGCCGCCTCGCCTTCGCGGGCGACGATCAGGTCATCGAGTGAGCGGCCTCACCCGCGCTTGTCCGTCGGCAGCACGAAGATCTGGCCCGGATAGATCAGGTCGGGATCGCGGATCTGGGTCTGGTTGGCGTCGTAGATCACCGTGTAGCGCTCGCCGCGGCCGTAGGTGCGCTGGCTGATCCGCCAGAGGTTGTCGCCCCGGGTGATCTTGGCCGTGCTGATCTCCGGCACGTACACCGCTCCGGACGCGGCCTCGCCCCCCGCCTCCGCCGCCAGGGTCCGCGTCTCCGGCAGGGCGGGCGCCGCCGCGGCGGGCGCGGCCGACCCGGTCCGGTCCGGCCCGGCTTTGCCCGTCGCCTGCGCCGTACCCTGCGCACGGCCCTTAGCATCGCCCTTGCCGTCACCCGTACCGCCACCCCTGCCGTCGCCCTTGCCGCCACCCTGCCCGTCCGCCCGGGCCGCGCCGCGGGCGGCGACCTGCGCCGGCTCCGGTACCGTCAGCGGGACCTCGGCGCGCGTGTCGACCTTGCCGGTGGCCGGGTCGATCCGGTCGATCCGCACCTGATACTGGCCCGGCTTGACCCCGCGCCCGATGGTGAAGCTCGCCCGGCCGTCCGGGCCGATCCGGCCCGGCGCGATCAGCGTATCGTTGAG
Source organism: Methylobacterium sp. J-026 (assembly GCF_022829585.1). Classification (GTDB taxonomy): domain Bacteria; phylum Pseudomonadota; class Alphaproteobacteria; order Rhizobiales; family Beijerinckiaceae; genus Methylobacterium. The sequence goes on along the minus strand of NZ_JAKSYC010000028.1, from coordinate 13,161 downwards.
GTAGAGCCGCAGGGTCGCGCCGGGCGCGCCGGTCGCCGTGACGAACAGACGGCCGTTTCCCTGCACGTCGACGCTCACGATCCGGGTCGCCGGCCCCGCCCCGGGGCCGCCCGAAGCGAGACCGCCGGACGGTGCGGCGTCCGCGACCCGGGCGCCGGGGCCGGGCGCGCCGGGCTGCGACAGGACGACGGTCGCCGCGTCCGGGGCGGTCAGGGCGACGAGCGGCTGGCGGTCGCGGCCCGGGGCGACCTGCACGGCCACACTCTGCTCCGAACTGGCCGCGTGCCCGTCCCGGCCGGTCATGCGCAGGCGGATCTCGCTGGGCCCGGCGGGCAGGGCCGGCGGCACGATCGCGAACTGCCCGCTCGCGTCGGCGGTCGCCGTGGCCACCGGCTTGCCATCGACCAGCATCTCGATGACGGCGTGCGGCGCACCCCGCCCGGCCACCACGGTATCGCCGTTCGGCTCGACCCGGACGATGTCGAAGCGCGGCGTCTCGGCGGCCCCGGCCGCCGGATTCCCGGCCCCGGCGGGGCCCGGGGCGTCATCGCGGAAATCGATCGGCGGGTCCGTGCGCCGCGCCAGGGTGCCGGGATCGGCGAGGCTCCGCGCGCCGCTCTCCGGTGCCGATTTGGCGGGGGGCTCCGCCGCCGGCCGCCCGGTCAGCGACCGCAGGGATTCGCCGCCGAACAGGGCCAGCACGAGGGCGAGACCGCCGATAAGGCCGGCGAGCGCCAGGACGAGACTGCGCCGCACCTGTCCCGACATCGACAACCCTCAGCCCCCCTCGATCCTGACCCGCCGCGCTGGAAAAACCGTCGACGGAGCCGCCCATAATACCGTACATGGGGCCGACACCAAGCCGTCCCGCCGCCCAGGCGGGTGAATCCCGCGCGACTTCAGCAGTTTGGCGCGTGGAGCGCCGGACGCGGGGCTCTCTCTGACGGCTCGCAAACGGACGCGCGAGGAGGGCGCCGGATGGCCCCGGTGAGGACAGTCTGTGTCTATTGCGGCTCCGGCTTCGGCCGGGACCCCGCCTTCCGCGCGGCCGCGGAGGTCCTCGGGACCGCCCTCGCGCGGGCCGGGATGCGCCTGGTCTATGGCGGCGGCGATGTCGGCCTGATGGGCACGGTGGCCCGGGCGGCTTTGGCCGCCGGCGGCCACGTCACCGGCATCATCCCGGACTTCCTGCAGGCGCGGGAGCACATGCTGGCGGAGGTGCAGGAGACCGTGGTGGTGCCCGACATGCACACCCGCAAGCGCCTGATGTTCGAGCGCTCCGACGCCTTCGTGACCCTGCCGGGCGGCATCGGCACCCTGGAGGAGCTGGTCGAACAGCTGACCTGGGCCCAGCTCGGGCGGCACCGCAAGCCCGTGGTGCTGGTCTCGGTGGCCGAGTTCTGGGCGCCGCTGCTCGCCCTGTTCGAGCATATGCGCGGCCACGGCTTTATCCGCGAGGGGCTCGATCTCAGCTACCTCGTCACCCGCGAGGCGGCCGAGGTGGTGCCGATGCTCCGGGAGACCGGGCATCAGCCCGACCCGCAAGCCGAGGACATCGTGCAGCAGCGGATGTGAGGCGGGTCGCGCGAGACGAGAGGACGTTCGGGATGCGCGCTTCCATCGTCGCGGCCCTGCCGCTCGCCTGCCTCGCCGGCGCCGCGGCGGCTGCCGACGCGTCCGTCCTCCAGACCCTCGACTACGCCAACACCCGCTATTCCGACCTCGACCGGATCGACGCCGGCAATGTCGGCCGCCTCAAGGTCGCCTGGACCTTCTCCACCGGGGTCCTGCGCGGGCACGAAGGCGCGCCGATCGTGATCGGGCACGTGATGGTCGTGCACACGCCGTTTCCCAACACGGTCTACGCCCTCGATCTCGACCAGGGCGGAAAAATCCTGTGGCGCTACGCCCCCCGGCAGGATGCGGGCGTGATCGCCGTGATGTGCTGCGACACGGTCTCCCGCGGGCTCGCCTCCGCGGACGGGCGCCTGTTCCTGCAGCAGGCCGACACCACCGTGGTCGCCCTCGATCCGGAGACCGGCCGGGTGCTGTGGTCGGTGAAGAACGGCGATCCCGCCCGGGGCGAGACCAACACCGCCACGGTCCTGCCGGTCCACGGCAAGCTCATCGTCGGGCTCGCCGGCGGCGAGTACGGCGCCCGCTGCCACGTCACCGCGTACGACCAGGCGACCGGCAAGCGTCTCTGGCGCGCCTACGCCACCGGGCCGGATGCCGACATGCTGGTCGATCCGGAGAAAACCACGGAACTCGGGCGCCCGATCGGCCGGGATTCCTCCCTGAAGAGCTGGGAGGGCGACCAGTGGCGGATCGGCGGCGCCTGCAGCTGGGGCTGGTTCTCCTACGACCCGGATCTGAACCTCGTCTATTACGGCACCGGCAATCCCGCGACCTGGAACCCGGCCCAGCGCCCGGGCGACAACCGGTGGTCCATGGCGATCATCGCCCGCGACGCCGATACCGGAATGGCCCGATGGGTCTACCAGATGACGCCCCACGACCAGTGGGACTATGACGGCGTCAACGAGATGATCCTCACCGAGCAGGCGATCGGCGGGCGCCCGCGCAGGGTGCTGACCCATTTCGACCGGAACGGTTTCGGCTACACCCTCGACCGCGCCACCGGCGAACTTCTGGTGGCAGAAAAATTCGACCCGCGCGTCAACTGGGCCAGCCGGATCGAGATGGATCCCGCCGCCCCGTCCTATGGCCGGCCGGTCGTCGACAAACGCTACGCCCCCGGCGAGGCCGACGAGGAGGAGGTCACCAAGAACATCTGCCCCGGGGCACTCGGCGCCAAGAACCAGCAGCCTGCGGCCTACTCTCCGCTGACGCGGCTGTTCTACGTGCCGACCAACCACATGTGCATGGATTACGAGGCGTTCCGGGTCACCTACACGCCGGGCCAGCCCTATGTCGGCGCGACCCTGACCCTGCACCCGCCGGAGGGCACGGACCGGACCGGAGCCTTCATCGCCTGGGACGGCGCCCGGGGGACGATCGCGTGGTCGATCCCGGAGCCCTTCTCGGTCTGGTCGGGGGCCCTCGCCACCGCGGGCAACGTCGTGTTCTACGGCACGCTGGAAGGCTACCTGAAGGCGGTCGATGCCCGGGACGGGCGCGAACTCTACCGGTTCAAGACGCCGTCCGGGATCGTGGGCAACGTCACCACCTACCTGCATGGCGGCCGGCAATACGTGGCGGTGCTGTCCGGTATCGGCGGCTGGGCCGGGATCGGGCTCGCGGCCGGGCTCACCGATCCCGCAGACGGATCGGGGGCGGTGGGCGGCTACGCGGCCCTGTCGCAGTACACGGCCCCGGGCGGGCAGCTCACGGTCTTCGAATTGCCGGATCCGGGGCCGCCGGCCGCGCGGTGACGAAGTCCACGAAGGCACGCAGCGGCGCCGGCAGGTGCCGCCGGCCCGGATAGTAGAGGAACGGGCCGGAAAATTCCTGCCACCAGGGTTCCAGCACCGGCTCCAGGGCGCCGCTGTCGAGCTGCGGGCGGAGCCAGCCCTCGAACAGGTGGATGATCCCGGTCCCCGCGACGGCCGCCGCCACGGCGAGGTCGCTGGCGCCGACCCGCACGATCAGCGGCCCGGACGGGTCCACGCGGACGACGGCGCCGTCGCGCTCGAACTCCCAGGGTGCCGTCAGGGCGCCGCTCGGGAACCGGCCGAGCAGGCAGGCATGGGCGAGGAGATCGCGCGGATGCGCCGGCCGGCCGTGCCGGTCGAGATAGGCCGGTGCCGCCGCGGTGGCGAAACGCTGCCGCCGCGGCCCGATCGGCACCGCGATCATGTCCTGCTCCAGCCGCTCATCGTAGCGGATGCCGGCATCGCAGCCCGCCGCCAGCACGTCCACGAACCCGTCCTCGGCGACCACCTCCAGGCGGATCTCGGGATAGGCCGCCAGGAAGGGCGGCACGAGCGCCGGCAGGACCAGCCGGGCCGCGCTCAGCGGCACGTTCAGCCGCAGCGTCCCGGCCGGCCGGTCGCGGAACCCGTTCACCACGTCGAGGGCGGAGTCCACCTCCGCGAGCGCCGGGCCGAGCCGTTCGAGCAGGCGCGCGCCGGCCTCCGTGGGGGCGACGCTGCGGGTGGTCCGGTTCAGGAGGCGCACGCCGAGTCCCGCCTCGAGCCGGCGCACCGCCTCGCTGAGCCCCGACGCGCTGCCGCCCCCGGCGCGGGCGCCCTCGCGAAAGCCCCCCGCCCGCGCCACGCGCACGAAGGCGGTCAGGTCAGCCAGATCCGTCGTCATCGTTCGAAATTCCGAACAGCCCGTCCCGATTGTCCCCGGTTATGCCATCGATCCAGGCCGGCTACATCCAAGGCGCCAACAGGAGATTCGCCATGACCGACATCGCGCAGGCCGGCACGTTCCAGATCGGCGACCGCACCGTGAGGCGCCTCGGATACGGGGCCATGCAGCTCGCCGGGCCCGGCGTGTTCGGACCGCCGAAGGACCGGGCAGCCGCGGTCGCGGTGCTGCGCGAGGCCGTGGCGCGGGGCGTCGACCATATCGACACGAGCGACTTCTACGGGCCGCACGTCACCAACCAGATCATCCGCGAGGCGCTCCACCCCTATCCGGACGGGCTCGTGATCGTCACCAAGGTCGGCGCCCGGCGCGGGCCCGATGCCTCGTGGAACCCGGCCTTCTCGGCCGAGGAGCTGACCCGGGCGATCCACGACAACCTGCGTAACCTCGGCGTGGACGCCCTCGACGTGGTCAACCTGCGGTTGATGTTCGACGCCCACGGCCCCGCGGAGGGTCCGATCGAGGCGCCGCTGACAGTGCTGGCGGATCTGCAACGGCAGGGCCTGATCCGCCGGATCGGCCTGAGCAACGCCACGCCCCGGCAGGTCGCCGAGGGGCGCCGGATCACCGGGATCGCCTGCGTGCAGAACCAGTACAACCTCGCCCACCGGGGCGACGACGCCTTCATCGCCGATCTCGCCGCGTCCGGCATCGCCTACGTGCCGTTCTTCCCGCTGGGCGGATTCAGCCCGCTCCAGTCGGACACCCTGTCGGCGGTGGCGGCCGGGCTCGGGGCGACGCCGATGCAGGTGGCGCTGGCGTGGCTGCTGCGCCGGTCGCACAACATCCTGCTGATCCCGGGGACGTCCTCCCTCGGCCACCTGCGCGAGAACCTCGCGGCGGCGGAGCTTCGCCTGCCGGAGGAGGCGCTGGCGGCTCTGGATCGGATCGGGGGAGCCCAATGAGGCCTCACCTGGCGCCTTCCTTCTCCCCTCGCGAGCTACGGTGTCCGCACATCTCCTTCGGAACAGAAACGAACGGCTCCGCTGCTCTCCCTCCCCCCTCTGCGGGGGAGGGTGGCCCGCGAAGCGGGTCGGGAGAGGGGAGCGACGGTGCAGAACGTAGCTCTGTGCTGTGTGAGGGCCGTGTTCTTTCTTGAACCCGGGTTCCCCTCTCCCGACCCTCACTGACGCGAGGGCCACCCTCCCCCACAGAGGGGGGAGGGAGAGCACGCGGCACGCGCTTTGAGAAAGCCCTACTTCGCCGTCATGGTGGCCAGCATCGGGCACCCGCCCTCGCTCATCGGCCGGAACGCCTGCTCGGCCGGGATCGTCTCCAGCACCTTGTAGAGGTCCCACTCGCCCTTCGACTCGGCGGGTGTCTTGGCCTCGAACAGGTACATCGGGTGGATCTTGCGCCCGTCCGGCCGGATCGTGCCCTGGCCGAACAGCGGATCGTCGGTGGGGATCGCCTTCATCTTGGCGACCACGGCGGCGCCGTCCTTGGCCGAGTGCAGGGCCGCCACCGCCTTCAGATAGTGCAGCGTGCTGGCGTAGACGCCGGCTTGATAGGAGGTCGGCTTCTTGCCGGGCATCCGTTTCTCGAACCGCTCCGCGAAGGCGCGGGTGCCGTCGTTGAGGTCCCAGTAGAACGAGGCGGTGAAGTCGAGCCCCTGGGCGACCTCCAGGCCGAGCGAATGGATGTCGGTGATGGCGATCAGCAGGGCGGCGAGTTTCTGGCCGCCCTGGCGAACGCCGAACTCGTGCGCCTGCTTGATGGCGTTGGCGGCGTCGAGCCCGGCATCGGCCAGCCCGATCACCTGGGCGCCGGATCCTTGAGCCTGGAGCAGGAACGAGGAGAAGTCCGGGTTCGGGAAGGGCGTGCGCACGCCGCCCACGACCGTGCCGCCGTTCGCCTGCACCACCGCCTTGGTGTCGCGCTCCAGGGCGAGGCCGAAGGCGTAATCGGCGGTGATGAAGTACCAGGTCTTGCCGCCGCGCTTGAGCATCGCCTTGCCGGTGCCGTTGGCCAGCGCCGCGGTGTCGTAGGTCCAGTGCACGGTGTTCGGCGTGCAGGCCGGGCCGGTGAGATCGGCGGTGCCGCCGCCCGAGTTGATGAAGGCCTTGTTCTTCTCCTTGGTGATCTGCGCGATGGCGAGCGCCACCGAGGAGGTCGGCACGTCGAACACCGCGTCGACGCCGTCGCGGTCGTACCATTGCCGGGTGATCGAGGCGCCGACATCGGGCTTGTTCTGGTGGTCGGCGGCCACGACCTCGACCTTCAGGCCCTGGGTCTCCGGCTTGAAGTCCTCGACCGCCATGCGGGCGGCCACCACCGAGCCCTCGCCGGTGGAGTCGAAATAGACGCCCGAGCGGTCGTTCAGCACGCCGATCTTCACCGGCACGAGGTCGGCCGCCGGCGCAGCGCCGGCGCCGAGCGCGCACACGAGTCCCAGCAGTCCCGCGACGCGGTGGCGGACCGTCATGTCTCTCTCCCTGGATGTCACACCCGGCGGCGTTGTTCGCCGCTCGGGACTCGCCCGCAGGCAGCTTATCCGCGAGCGCTTGGACCGGATACTGCAGCGGGTGAGGATGCGGTCGATCCGTCAGTGGCCGGTCTGATGACCGCCGCTCCACCCCCGAAATCGCGCGCGTCTGGTCCCGGCCGATCGGACTGGAACCGGTGATCCGCTCGGTCGACAGGGCCAATCGACGTGCGCGTTGACGCGTGACCGGCGCCTGCGCCCCGCGGCAGGGTGCGGGGGTGTTCGGCCACCGGAGGGCCGGCGCGGCGGTTCTCACCACATCCGGGTGATCTCGTTCTCGCCGATGCCATGCCCTTCGACCACCACGGGCGCGTACAGGAAGCCGGGCGTGACGCTGATCGTCCACGCGGGACTCAGCTGTTCTCGCGCCAGCGCGAGCGCCTCGTCCGCCGTCCGGGCTCGCGCCGCGAAGACCTGCGCCTCCGGCTCACCGTTGGCGCCCGGTCGATCCGTGATCGCGACGATCTGAAAGGCACTGTCCATGGCTTGGACATGGGACGTGCGCGCGTGGCGGCAATACCGATGAACCGCATACCGGGCCGCATCCACGAGCGCCCGGCTCGCCTCACCGAAGCGCTGTGACCCGTTCCGTCGCGTCTGCGCGCGGAACCGCATTCCGCTGCGCCTCGGTTACGCAACGCCGGAAGGCCGGGCTCTGCGCCGGTATTCCACGGTCCAGGCACGTGGTGACCGCGTCGGCCAAGGCGCGCACCGGTTCGTCCGATCGGCTCACGATCCCGCCCGCCCCCGCGGTTGACCGCAAGCTGCCTGTAACGACGGGGTTCGATTGCGGGCCGAGGCAGCCGCCGAGCGCCAGAGCTACGATGATCGCGCAGACAGCATGGGGTCGCACGGCATCTCTCCGCGTCCGAGGGTCAGACTACGCAGAGACTGTGCCGCTTGCCTAGGGTAGCGGTGCCACACCCTACGATTGCGTCCCCTCACCCCTGCGGGTGATCGGATACCGGGTGGGTGAGATCAGTGCAGGATCGGCGCCGCGCCATCCTGCTCAGGATCGCCCGCCCCAGGATCGCCCGCCCGTGCAGCCTGCGCCTGAGCCCGGACCTGAACGAGCGCCTGCTCGATGCAGCGCGCCGCCACTTGGAGGCCGGCTTCGGCGACGTCGGGGGAGCAGGCTGGTGTTGGACTGGCGGCGAGTCTGTCCTGCACGGCCCGCATGAAGAGGCCGAGGTCGTCGCGGTGGCGCCCGGCGACCAACTCGGCGCCCATCAGCCGGATCATGTTGGTGAGCGCGGCCAGCGCCACGTCCTTCGGATCGCAGATCGAATCGGTCATGGCAGGGAGGTTCGCCCGCAGCAACTTTAGAACTGTTCTTACATCATGCGCTGACCCATGTGCCTCACGGTCGCGACAGCTAGCGGTCTCGTGATCGAGAGACGGGTAGCTGAGCGGCCGTCCCTACCCTCCACAGCCCACCCGTGACGCGTTCCCGCTGCCATGGCCGCCGCCCCTCGGGCTCTTGTACACGCGGGCGATTCCCCCTTGCGGGCGGAGGGACGCGCGCGTCGTTCGAGCGCGCCGCAGGCAATCCGCCGCTCACCCGAGACCGGAGCTTCACAGGAGAGGTTTGCCGGCGCGCGCCGACGGTATGCTGTCGGGCCGGCGCGGAGTTTGCCGGCCTTGCATCCAGGGCCCGAACCCGTCACGCCCGGGGCGCCAGACCGAAGATCGCCCGGGCCTGATCGGGTGTGGCCGGTTCGCGGTCGATATGGGCGAGCAGGCTCACCGCCTTCTCCACCAGGGCCGCGTTGCTCGGCGCGAGCCGGCCCCGGGACAGGTACAGGTTGTCCTCCAGACCGACCCGGACGTTGCCGCCCATGCCGGCCGCGACCGCGAGCATCGGGTATTCCTGCCGGCCGATTCCGAAGGCCGACCAGACGGCGTCCTCCGGCAGGCGGGCCCGCATCGCCACCAGCGCCTCGGGGGTGGCCGGTGCCCCCCAGGGGATGCCGAGGCAGATCTGGAACAGGGGCGGGCGCGCCAGATGCCCCTCGGCGATCAGGTGCCGGGCCAGCTCGATCTGGCCGAGGTCGAACACCTCGATCTCCGGCTTCACGCCCGCCTCCCGGATCTGGGCCGCCATGGCGCGCAGGTGGGCCGGGGTGTTGAGGAACAGGTGCTCGCCGAAATTCATCGTGGCGATGTCGAGGGTGCAGATCTCCGGCCGCAGAGCCGCCACGTGCCGGGTGCGGGCCTCCGGGCCCACGAAGGTCGTGCCCGGGCCGGCCAGGGCCGGATCGGGATCGCCCGGCACGAACCGGCCCCCCGCCCCCGTGGTCAGGTTGAGGATCACGGCCTCGTTCTTCTCGCGGATCCGCTCCACCACCGCGCGGTAATGGGCGAGCTCCATGCTGGGGGCGCCGGTCTCGGGATCGCGGACGTGGATGTGGACCACCGCGGCCCCCGCGTCGGCGGCCTCCAGGGCGGACTGGGCGATGGCCTCCGGGCTCACCGGCACGGCCGGGTTTTTCCTCGGCGTGTCGAAGGAGCCCGTGAGGGCGCAGGTGATGACGGTGGTGCTCGACATCGCTGTCCTCCCCGGTTCTCACATCACCCCGCCGTCGACCGTGATCGTCTCGCCGGTGATGTAGGCGGCGCCCGCGGCGAGGAAAAAGATCGTCTCGGCGATATCCTCCGGCCGGGCCATGCGGCGGAGCATGGTGTGCTGCACCGTCGCGGCTTTGCGGGCCTCCGGCCATGGGTCGGTCCAGGGGGTGGCGACGAGGCCTGGGGCGACCGCGTTGACCCGCACGTCCGGGGCCAGCGCCCGGGCGAGGCTGCGGGTGAGGTTGATCAGCCCGGCCTTGCTGGCCGAGTAGGCGATCGACGAGCCGCGCCGCCCGAGCCCGGCGACCGAGGCGGTGTTGACGATGGCGCCCCGATTCTTCCTGAGGGTCGCCGCCGCCGCCCGCGCACAGCGATACGGCCCGAGCAGGTTGGTCGCCAGGATGGTCTGCCAGAAGTCTTCGGTCATCGCGTCGAGGTCCTCGAACGCGATGGGCGTGGTGGTGCCGGCCGTGCCGGCGTTGTTGACCAGCACATCGAGGCCGCCGAGCCTATCGATGCCGTCCGCCACCATCGCCTCGGCCGCGCCCGGCGCCGAGACGTCCCCGGGCAGGGCGATCACCGAAAGCCCCTCCCCCGCCAGCCGGGCGGCCTCGGCGGGGCCGCGGGGATCGTCGGGCAGGTGGTTCAGCGCGACCGTCGCGCCGTTGCGCGCGAAGTGCGCCACCGTCGCGAGCCCGATGCCCGACGAGGCTCCGGTGACGAGGACGCGTCGTCCCGAAAGATCCGCCCCGATCATGTTCCCTCCATCCGGCCGATCCCGGCCATCGCGGCTTTGAGCGCCAGGAGCTTGCGGTCGCGCTCGCGGAACAGCTCCTCCGGAGGGCGCCCGCCCCAGTCGAAATAGCCGCGCCCCGCCATCACCCCGGTCCGGCCTTCGGCGCAGAGGGCGTCCAGGGTCTCCGAGCGGGTGCGCGGCGGCGGCGGCGCGTAGCTGGCGTTGGCGAGCGCCCGCTGGGTCAGCTCCAGCCCGGTGAAGTCCGCCTTGGCGAGGTGGCCGAGGATCGGGATGCGCAGGCTGAGGCCATGGATGATCGCGTCGTCGATGTCCCTCGGCGCGGCGATGCCCTCGTCGAGGAGCCGGAAGACCTCGGCGCTGATCGCCTGCTGGATCCGGTTGGCCACGTAGCCGGGGATGAAGCGCTTCAGCACGATCGGGACCTGGCCCAGCCCGCGCACCAGATCGGCCATCGCGGCGACGACCGCCGGGTCGGTGCCGGGGCCGGGCACCACGTCGACGAGGTCGACGATGTAGGGCGGCGTGTACCAGTGCAGGATCAGCGCCCGCCCCTGCCGGCCTTCCGGGATCAGCGGGAAGACGTCGAGGTAGCTGGTGTTGCTGGCGAGGATCGTGTCCGCCGGGCAGAGCCGGTCGAGCTCGGTGAACAGCGCACGCTTGGCCTCCGGGTTCTCGGTGATCGCCTCGATCACGAGGCCGGCGCCCGCCACCGCGGGTTCGAGCTCCGCCTCGACCCGGACGGTGCGTGCCAGCCTGTCGGCATCCCAGCCCTCCGGGGCGGCGCCCGCCTCCTGCAGGGTCGCGAGAGCGGAGGCCATGAGGGCGGGCACCCGCGCGCGGGTCTCGGGCTGCGTGTCGGTGATCCGCACGGCATGCCCGTGGAGCGCCAGCACCAGGGCGATGCCGTGCCCCATCAGGCCGCCCCCGACGATCGCGATCTCGGTCATGCGGCGGCCTTTCCGGGTGGGATGGCGATCGGAGAGGCTGGCCGGCTTACGGAGCATCGCTCACGGGATGGATCGCGCGGAAGGCTTTGCGGTCCGGACCTGCCACGCGCCCTCCCTCCCCCCTCTGCGGGGGAGGGAGGCGCCCGAAGGGGGTCGGGAGAGGGGAGCGACGCCGCAGAATAAGGCTGTATCCGTCCGGCCAGTCGCGCCCTTTTCTGAACCCGGGTTCCCCCCTTGCGGGACTTCGTCCCGACCCGACCCCTGCTGACGCAGGGGCCACCCTCCCCCGCAAAGGGGGGAGGGAGACGCGTTTGCGACCGTGCGTTCATGGCCTTCGATGCGCGCGCTTCCATTCCGCCCCCCTCACACCGTCGCGATCGGCGTCGTCGGCGAGCCGACCGCGCCGGGCAGGCGCAGGGGCGGGGCCGTCAGCAGGAACCGACAGCGGCCGTGCGCGCGCAGCCAGTCGGCCAGCGGCGTCAGGTGCCAGAGCTCGCCGAGATTGACCCCGAGCTTGAACAGGCAGTGCTCGTGGAGCGGCAGCGTCGCGCAGCAGGCGGGTCCGGGCCCGGCCGGATAGGCCTCGACGGCGTAGTTGTCGGCGATCAGCGCGGACAGCCCGGTGCGGGTGATCCAGTCGAGGAGCGCCGGGTCCCGCCCGTCGAGCCCGGCGCAGAGGGTGTGGACCAGCTTCGGGTCCGGATTGCCGCCCATGGCGATCAGCCGCTCGGCGAAGCCCGTGTGCAGGCAGACCATGTCGCCGGGCTCGACCACGACACCGTCGGCCTCCAGGATCCGGGCGAGCTGGGCGTAGCCGACCTTGGTCTTGGCGTCGCCGAGATGGGCGCGCAGGTCGATCATCACCGCCCGGCCCTGCATGCCGGCCTCGGCGAGGCGCTCGATCCCGAGGTGCTTCGCCCGCGACGGCTGGTCCGCCGCCTCGGCGCGCTCCGGCCCGACGATGTCGCGGCCGCCGCGGAAGCCGTTGTAGAAGGTCGGGCCCGCGCCGGTGCCGTCCGCGTCGAACAGCGACCCGACATGGGCCAGCGAATCCCACTGCGTCGAGTATTGCAGGTGGATGACCGCCCGGTCGTCGCAGATCACGTCGGTGGCGCCCTCGACCTCCTCGCAGACCGGGAAGTTCATGTTCGGCCGGCCGTTGGCGCGCCGGGTCGGGGTGATCTGCGGCGGGTGCCGGCGCGGGTTCAGGACGTTGCCGCCCGGCAGGTCGAGGGGCAGGCTGAGGCAGAAGATCAGGCCCTCCCGCACCTCGGCGACGCCCTGGCGCACCTTCTCGGGGGTGAGGAGGTTGAGGCGCCCGCGCTCGTCGTCGCGGCCGAAATCCCCCCAGGTCGAGCCCTCGGGCCGGCGGGTCCAGCGCAGAGTCATGGGCGTCGTCCCCGGCAGGGCCGGGCGCCGCGGCGCGGGACGGTCCCGGGCGCGGCCAAGCGTGCGTTCCTCACCTGTCCGTCGCCCTTCTCCGAGGCCGTCGGTCCCGCTTCGCGTCGGGCCGGGCACGAACCTAGGCCGGGAGGGCCGGACTCGGAAGCCCCGCGGGCGGACAGGGCGGCCCTCGTGAAACCCCCTCGTGAAACCCCCGCCGCAGCGGCGCCGCCGACGCGGCGCGAACGACTCGGGGGAAACGTCACCCGTCCCGCGCCGACCGGCCCTTGTGATCCGTCGGGCGCCGGCTACAGTCGACCCAAGCCCGCGAATAAAAAATGCGGGCGCCCAGAGAGGAAATGCCGATGTCCGAGACCGCGCGCGCCGTCGCCCGGCGCGTCCAGATCCGGCGTATGCTACCCGCGCTGCTGGCGGCGGGCTCGATGCTCGCCGGCCCGGCGCGGGCGGCCGACCCGATCCGGATCGGCGTGATCGCCGAGGCGCAATCGGTCGCCGGGGCCTCGATCCCGCAGGCCGTGCAACTCGCCGCCGACGAGATCAACGCCAAGGGCGGGGTCGACGGCCGGCAGATCCAGGTCGTGACCTACGACGACAAGAGTTCCGCCTCCGACGCGGTGCGCGCCTTCCAGCGGGCGGTCTCCGAGGACAAGGTCAGTCTCGTC
>NZ_JAKSYC010000014.1 GCF_022829585.1 Methylobacterium sp. J-026 | reverse complement strand
CGTGAGGGCCGGGCCGAGATGCAGTCGATGGTGATCGAGAAGGTGCACGCCGCCGGTGAGGCGATGACGACGCTGATGCTCGGCGGCTCGTCCGAGACAGTCATCGCTCGCTACCGCGAGCACGTTGCCTTCAACACCAAGCGGCTATCAGCAGCCCGAGGCTGAAGTATTTAATTTCCACCATAAGGTCTCGCGAATGTTTTTTAAATACCAGACTATATTTTTGATTTCGGTCCTTGGCCTTTCGGCAACATCTCCATCGCTCGCTCAGGATAAGACGGTGATCGGCACCGATACAATACTTCCTGGCACGGGTCCAAGCTCCTCGACCGACGGAACGGGCGGCCAACTCAGGCAGGTCGCCAGGGCGGATGATGCAACGCGGCGCAGTAATCCCAAACCCATCACCTTCCTGACGTCATAGATGATCGGCACAGGGGTGCACAATCTGTCGGGACAGAGCGTCGGCAAGATGACTGACCTTCTGATCGGTGATGGGGGCGCCCTCAAGGCGGTGGTTCTAGATGTCGGAGGCGTCCTCGGCGTCGGCAGCCGCCGTATCGCGGTCGAGCCCTCAGCGCTGGTGCTGTATCCCGGTCGCGACCGGTTCTCGGCCATGCTCGTCATGGGCAAAGACACGATCGCGGCGGCTGCCACTTTCAAGCCGGATCAGACAGTCAAGTCCGACTAGTGTCCACACCGTGCTGATTTTCGTCGGCTTGGTCGAAGAGAACCGAGCCGGCTGGATTATTGCGGGTTCTGATGGTCGGGGGCGGACCGGCGCGTGGCGTTGAGGCCGACCGGATCTTGTTTGAGCGAACCTCCGGATATCGGAATGGGCCGGGCCAGCAATGGGGTATCTCAGTATGGGAGTTCGTCGAGAAGGGCGCGGGCCGGTGAGCTGCCGGCTCTTCGCGCAAATCGGCAGCGCGAAGTCGCTGCTGGGTGTCACGATGCTGGTGACGGCACTGCCCGCGTGCAGGTTCACCGGTCTCGTGCAGTGACCTTCGGCCCAGAGTTCATCCCTGAGAACGGCGGGGTGCCGGGCTCCGCTTACGGCTCCAGAAAGATGGAACGCGGGGCGAGCATTGTCGGCCCGAAACCAAGCAAGGAGGTCTCGCCCCTAAAGCCCGGCACATCAATGGCTTAGGCTCAAATCGTGGGTCAGAGGGAATTATCCCTGCGGGCTGGCCAAGCAGCCACTTCCTTCCTGCGCCAGCCGCTTCCCGAGCGCCCCATCGGATAGACCCGCCAAGAAAGCAGGTCTGGAGACCTTGAGCGGCCATTGACATCAACCTGCGGCATTGCGCAGGAGACACCTATGTTAAAAAATCTCCCTCAAGGCACGACCACCTTCGGTGGCCGCGGACTGGCGTTCGTCCACGGCACCCGCATTGTGATGAAGGTCTGCCCCACCTGCTCGCAGTGGAATGCCCCAAAGGCCGCTGATAGGGGCGTATGCGGCTGGTGCGCCTACATCCCCTCATGCGAGGACCTGGAGCCCGCCGTACAGTTCGAGCGTCCCAGATCTGCTCCACGGTGCGCCAATTCTCGGATAACAAGACTAACCCTAACGTCGTTGCGTCCCGTCTATCGCCGTGCGGAACGGCACCAAGCCCCGCCATCCGGTAATCAGATCAGGTGACGGAACGGTCCACCCAGGGTCCGGCTCCGGACGCGGGTAGTTTCACTGACCGACAGCCGAGGTCCGGCCTACTCTTTCTAAGCCGGGTGACAAAACCTCAGATGCGCGTCAAATCGTCCCTCGGTGGCTTCCCACAGCGGAAGCGCTCAACCCGCCAATCGGCGTGAGAGCCCTGCCAATGGGCCATCTGAGGCTGGGCGACAGACATACACTGCTGGGGCGTCGTGACATCTTCGTCGAAGGCGTGAACGCGCATAATGCAGTGTGCCGGGTTCGAAACCATGCACGTTATGAAATAGAGACCATAAAGCATCGTCCGAAATCCTCAGTTCGGCAAAGCATTCTGGGATTTGTGCGTTTGCTTGGCTTTCCTCGTCACACCACGGAACGGATGATCCGCACAAAAAGGCCCCGCTACCCGAACCGGGCAACGGAGCCTGAGTGCGCTCGGGTTAGGAAAGGCCATGCGGGCGATGAAGGGGCAAGGAACGCTCGCGTGGCCATCTGCGCTCACATCATCGCGGCGACAGCCGGACACTCATGCCAGCAAACAAAAAGATCCATCTGATCAAAAGACGGGCGTTGGTCAGGTTTTGTCCTCAATGGCCTCGTGTAATCGAGGGTGCAAGCTTGGAATTTTGATCAAGGTCATGCCGATAGCCATGCCTTCGCCGCGCGATCGAAGCAAATGGACCCCGAAGCTGAGCATTGCGGGCGTATGATCGCCTCAAGAACATATCTTATGACAGAACTTCGAGGTAAAATCAGTCTATCGTAGGGATCATCATCGGTTGATCCGATACAGGCGCCGATGACTGGAAGAGCCGTGCGCTTCCGCCTGCGATGCGAGGTGGGAAATATGAACGCAGCCCCCGACCAGCACGCCCCGGGCATGCTCATCCGCAAGCTGGAGAGCATCACCACCCTCTCGGACAAGGAACGTCAGGCCGTTCGGAGCTTGCCGATGAGGATCCACAACCTCGACGCTCGCCAGGACATCGTGCGCGACGGCGACCAGCCCACGCACTGCTGCCTCATCCTCGACGGATGGGCCTGCCGGTACAAGATGCTTAGCCAGGGCAAGCGCCAGATCCTATCGTTCCACATCGCAGGCGACATCCCGGATCTGCAGAGCCTACACATTCACACCATGGATCACAGCCTCGCCACGCTGACCAAAGCGGTCGTGGCCTTCATCCCGCACGAGAGCCTGCGGGAGCTGACGGCGTGCTACCCTGGCATCGCGTCGATCTTCTGGCGCGACACCCTGATCGATGCGGGCATCTTCCGCGAGTGGCTGATCAGCATGGGCCGCCGCTCGGCCTTCGAGCACGTCGCGCACCTGTTCTGCGAACTGTACCTGAAGCTGCAGGCGGTCGGCTTGGCCGGCAACTTCCGCTGTCCGCTGCCGATCACCCAGACCGATATTGCCGACGCGCTGGGGCTCACCTCCGTGCACGTCAACCGCGTGCTCCAGGAGATGCGCGGCCGGACCATGATCACGCTCCGGAGCCAGACGCTGGTGATCGAGGCGTGGGACGAACTTCTTCGGGTCTCGGAGTTTGACTCCACATACCTGCAGCTTGGGAAGCGGGTGGCCGGATGACCCTTCGCCTACAGCCCGTGCAGGTCGGAACGGGCAGCTACGATATCGAGGGCCAACTCGTCTTCGCCGATGCCTTCCTCGCGGCGGTGCTGGTGCGGCTCTCAGGATTTCACGAGGACATAGCCGGGATGTGGTTCTTGGAAGCGGGCTTTGGGCTGGTGAGCAGCGCGACCCCGCCCACCTTCGCCGACCTCGATGCCGCGCAGACCTGGATCGAGCAGCGGCTGGCGCACGCGGCCTGAGCCTACTGTATCCTTGAAAGGCACGCGTCATTTAGAGGCTGGCGGGCCAAATTATTCTGGTTCGCTAGACGACGTACCAAGGCCCTTCAGCCTGTCGACAATCCCGAGTGATCCCATCCAGCGAGCGCTAGCCAGCGACGCCGGTTATTCTGTAGCGCAGCACAGATTTCATTCTGGGAATGTTGATCCGGAAATTGGTTCTTGGATCAACGAGGAGCGACGCGGCTGTGTCTCTGTCTCTCGGAAGCATGCTTGTAGCAGCGGTCTGCGCTATCGCACTGACCATCGCCGTCCTCCCCTCTTTCGATCGCTTCTTTCGCTGGTGAGCTGATAAGTGGACACATCAGCGCTTCAACAGGTCAGGCTGAGTTCAATCTAATGGGAGGACGCCGCGATGGAATTCGTGGTCATGATTGCGGGCGTGCTGGGCGCCGGGGCGACAATGGTGTTCATGCTGCCGAAACTCGACTGGCTGTTCTCGTGGTGATTAGCGGTCCCGTGCATGGGTTCGCTCGTGCTCCGACCCGATCGCACTCGTTCGGTGGCGTCATCCTCGGATCTGTAGGTCATGCGCTCCGGCCGATAGCCTGCGGACAGATCACGCCGCCTTCAGATGCCGTCGCAGCCAGCGCGTCGCTTCTTCCAGAGTGGGGAAGGTAGGGACCCTCTGCCCTTGCAGCCGGCCGAACCCCGCCTCCATGAACCAGCTTCCGACATTGGCATGCTCGGGTTCGGCGAGGCGAACCAACACTGCCACGAGCAGGCCGTTGGCGATCACCAGCATGCCGTCCCGGTCGGGGCTGTTGGTG
>NZ_JAKSYC010000058.1 GCF_022829585.1 Methylobacterium sp. J-026 | reverse complement strand
GCCCCGAGAGCCCGCCAATGGGATGATCCCTCTGAAAACCCGGGACAGTGAAGGTTCCACCGCCGGCTACTCGGCGGCCGCCGCGGCGGTGGGCGGCTCGCGCTCGACCGTGCGGAAATTCTCGAGTTCCGCCAGGAAGTTGCGCGCCCACCAATCGACGTCCTCGCGGGTCATCCGCTCGACCATCGGCTTCCAGCGCGCCAGCCGGTCCGCCTTGGGCATGTAGAGCGCCGCGCGGATCGCCTCCGCCACCTCGAACCGGTCGTAGGGGTTGACCAGAAGCGCCTCGGGCAATTGCCGGGCGGCGCCGGCGAATTTCGACAGGACCAGCACGCCGGGATCGTCCTCGGCCTGGGCGACCACGTATTCCTTGGCCACGAGGTTCATGCCGTCGCGCATGGGCGTCACCAGCCCGACCCGGGCCGCCCGGTAGAGCCCGGCCAGCACCGGCCGCGGATAGGCCTTGGTGATGTACTGGATCGGCGTCCAGGCCGGGTCGCCGAGCGCGCCGTTGATCTCGCCGACCTTCTCGTTCACATCCCGGGCGAGCTGCTCGTATTCCGGTACCTCGCTGCGGGATTTCGGCGTGATCTGGATGTAGGTGACGTTGCCGCGCTGGTCGGGATTGGAGGCGAAGAAGCTCTCCACCGCCTCCATCCGCTCCGGCACGCCCTTGGAATAGTCGAGCCGGTCGACGCCGATCAGCAGCTTGCGGGTGCGCAGGCCCGCCATGGTCTCGCGCACCACCTTGTTGGACCCCGCCTTCTCGGCGGCGTCCTTGAAGCCCGCGACGTCGATGCCGATCGGGAAGGCGCGGATCCGGGTCCGGCGCCCGTCGACCATCAGCGAGCCGCCGCCGAGCGGGATCGCCCGCTGGGTGTCGACGAGGTTGCGCTGCAGGTTCTGCACGTCCGCCTCGGTCTGCAGGCCGATCAGGTCGTAGTCGACGATGGCGCGCAGCAATTCGGTGCTCGCCGGCAGCGAATTGAACACGTCGGCGGCGGGCCAGGGGATGTGGTGGAAATAGCCGATCGGGTTGTCGAGCCCGAGGCCGCGCAGCTCGGCGGCCAGCGGCAGCAGATGGTAATCGTGGACCCAGATGATGTCGTCGGGCTCGACCAGCTTGGCCAGCGCCCGGGCGAAGGTGCGGTTCACGCGGCAATAGCCGGCATAGTCCGAGCGCGAGAAGGCGCCCAGCCCCAGCCGGTAATGCATGATCGGCCATAGGGCGCGATTCGCGAAGCCGGCGTAATATTCCAGGTGGTCCTGCGGCGAGAGGTCGACCACGGCGTACTGGACGCGGCCCCGGTCGATCAGGGTCGGTTCCTCGGAGGGCTCCTCCGCGATCGTGCCGCTCCAGCCGAACCACAGGCCCTCGTAGGCGGTGAACGCCTCCTTGACGGCGACCGCCAGGCCCCCCGCCGCGACCGCCTTGCCGCCCTCCTCCGGGACGGCGACGCGGTTCGATACGATCACAAGGCGTGCCACGCGGGTCGGCTCCGGATCAGGGGCGCGGGTCAAGTCAAGGGCCTTGCCGCGCCTGCATCGAGACTTCGTGATGGTCAGAACGCGCGGGGGGCCTGCGCGATCCTTTGGTGGTCTTGAGGCAACCCAAGCGTGAAGCCGGGCGCGGGTCAAGTCGAGCCCGTGCCGTTCCGGGACAGGGCGGCCGCTCCGTCCTGGCACCATGTCGTTCCCGTCGAGGCCTTTCCCGCCGGGCCGACCGCATGCGCGGCGGTGACGGCCCCTCGGGTCCCCGTTGTCGAAGCGTGGCGGTTCTGCCAGACCGTGCCTGAACGCGGACTGAGCGGCGCCGCGAGTCGCGTCCGGAACGGGCATCGGTCCGGCCTGCACGTGGCACCGGAACCGGTCACAGCCCAGTCGGTTACTCAGCCATCGCGGGGGCCGCGGTCGCCGCGAGCGGCGGCGTCCCCGCGTCGCGAGGAGTGTTTTCGAGATGGCCGGCACTGAGTTCCCGCAGAACGCGCCCAAGGATCCGCTGAAGGATCCGCCCCACGAGCCGTCCCAGGAGGCACCCCACGGGGCGACCCCGGAGCGCGCCCAGTGGCGTGCCCTGCAGGGTGACGTCGAGGGGCTGGCCGACGTGGCGGCCGAGCGCGGGCGCGGTCTCCTGGACGCGGCCCGGGTCCAGGCGCAGACCTATGTCGAGCAGCGCAAGAGCGACGCGGCGCAGTCGGTCCACGATCTGGCGCAGACGATCCGCAATTCCGGCCGCGACCTCGGCGACAAGCCGAACGTGCGCGCCTTCTTCGACAGCGCCGCCGACGGGCTGGAGCAGCTCGGCTCGCAGATCGAACGGCGCAGCCTCGGCGATTTCTACAGCGAGGCCGAATCCTTCGCCCGGCGGGCGCCGGTGGCGGTGGCGGTGGGCACCTTCGTGGCCGGCCTGATCGCCGCCCGCTTCATCAAGTCGTCGAGCCTGCCGCCGGAGGCGTCGGACGGCGACGCCCGCGACAGCTTCCGGGCCTGACGCCATGGCCCAGGGTCCAGATCCGCGCCAGACCGGCGCCTCCAGCATCCAGAGCCTGATCGGCGATGCCCTGCGCGAGACCAACGAGCTCGCCCGCAAGGAGATCGCCCTGTTCCGGGCCGAGATGGCCGGCAACGTCCGCCAGCTCATCGTCGGCCTCGCCTGCATGGTCGGCTCGGCGGTGTTCGCCGTGGTCGCCCTGCTGGTCCTGATCGGGGCCTTCGTGAAGTGGCTCGCCACCATCGTCGGATCGGAGTGGCTCTCCGCCCTGATCGTCGGCGGCGTGCTGCTGGCCCTCGCCCTCGGCATGGCCCTGTGGGCGCGCAGCGTCCTCTCCCTCTCGACCCTGGCCCCGACGCGCACGACGCGTCAGGTCCGCCAGGATGCCCAGGCCCTGTCGGAGCGCGTGTCCGGATGAGTACGATGAACGACCTCGAGAAGGAGATCGAGGAGAGCCGCGCCCGGCTCGACGACACGATCGACCGCATCCAGGGCCGGCTCTCGGTGCCGAACCTCGTGGACGAGATGCTGGGCAATGCCCGGCGCGTGCCGGCCCTGAACAGCACCTACGACAGCGCGCTGGACGCGGTGCGGCGCAACCCCGTGCCGGTGCTGCTGATCGCGGCCGGCGTGGGCCTGCTGGTCAACCGGATGGCGCGCGACGCCCAGCGCCGGCGGACGGAGGTCTCGGCCGAACGCGTGGCCGCCCTGAACACCGGCACGGCGCGCGGCTACGACCCCGATCTCCCGACCGCGCGCCCGGCGCGCGATCCCCTGGACAAGACCGAGATCTGACACCCCGGCAGGACCGGACACCAACGACCCGAGGCCGGCCGAGCGGCCGGAACGAACGGCGCCGCCCGCGGACAACCGCGCGCCGCCGAGAGGACATCCGAGGACAGCGCCATGACCGACAAGCCGGGCACCCCCGCCACCCCCTCCCGCACCCCCGAGCAGATCGCCGCCGAGGCGGGCATGCCGCACGGGCCCAGCGACAGGAGCCTCCGCCCGGATCCGGCCGGCCTCGGCGATCCCGGAGCGCCCGGCACGGCGGCGGGTGACTTCACCCTCCGGCCCGACCCGCGCGGCCTGCACGATCCGATGCCGCATGGCGCCGCGCCGCTCTCGAGTGGCGGCTATGCGAGCGGCGGCTCCACGACGTCCGCGCACGCGGACGCGGCGTCCGCCACGGTGAAAGAAGGTGTCCAGGCGGCGGGCGATAGGGCCGCCGACCTCGCGGGGCAGGCGGGCCGGACCGTGTCGGACCTCGCCGACGACCTCAACGGCCGTCTGGGCGGCGCCGCCGATCAGGCCCGCGAACGCGCCTCGGCGGCCTACGACGACGTGCGCGAGCGGGCGGGCGCGCTCCACAGGCGCAACCTGCGGGCGCTCGACGACCTGACCAGCCAGGGGATCGACGGCCTCCAGCGCGGCCGTACCGCCGTGGAACGGTTCGTGGACGACAACCCGCTCCTCGTCGGGGTGGTCGGCGTCGCGGCCGGCCTGCTGCTCGGTGCGCTGCTGCCGCGCACCCGCCAGGAGGACCGGAGCATCGGTCCCTGGGCCGACGAAGTGCGCGACCAGGGCCTGCGCTACGCCCGCGAGGTGACCAGTATCGGCCGCGAGTTCGTCCAGACCGCCCTCGACCCGGACAATCTCAACGCCGCCGCCCGCAAGGTGACCGATCCGGACGACCACACGCCGCCGGAGGGCGAGCGGACGCAGCACAACCTCTGAACCGGGTTACGGCGCAAGCCGTACCCGCACCGTTATCACGCGCGGAGCGCAGTGACCCTGGGTCACTGCGCTCGCGAAGATGGCAGAGGTATTCTTTCGCTCCGGGGACCGAACCGGGAGCTTCAATTAGTCCCGATACAGCCCCGCATACGCCTCCCGGAGCAGGTTCTTCTGAACCTTGCCCATGGTATTGCGCGGCAACTCGTCCACGAACAGGACGCGCTTGGGGCATTTGAAGCGGGCGAGCCGGCCCTCCAGGGCAGCCTGCACCCCGGCCTCGTCCGGGCATCCCGGGCCGCTCACCACCACGGCGGTGACCGCCTCGCCGAAATCGGGATGGCCTAAACCGATCACCGCGGATTCGACCACGCCGGGCAGGGCATCGATCTCGGTCTCGACCTCCTTCGGGTAGACGTTGAAGCCCCCCGAGATGATCAGGTCCTTGCCGCGCCCGACGATGTGGACGTAGCCCCGTGGATCGACCTTGCCGAGATCGCCGGTGATGAAGAACCCGTCGGCCCGGAACTCGGCGGCGGTCTTCTCGGGCATCCGCCAGTAGCCCTGGAACACGTTCGGGCCCTTCACCTCGATCATCCCGACCGCGTCGGGGCCCAGCGCCGCGCCGCCCTCCGAATCGACCACCCGCAGGGACACGCCCGGCAGCGGAAACCCGACCGTGCCGGCGACCCGGTCGCCCGCGTAGGGGTTCGAGGTGCTCATGTTGGTCTCGGTCATGCCGTAGCGCTCGAGGATGGCGTGGCCGGTGCGGGCCTGCCACTCCCGGTGGGTCTCGGCGAGCAGCGGCGCCGAGCCCGACACGAACAGGCGCATGCCCGCGGCGGCCTCGGGCGTGAGGCTCGGCTCCTTTAGGAGGCGCGTGTAGAAGGTCGGCACGCCCATCAGGACGGTGGCCCGGGGCATCAAAGTCAGCATCAGCTTCGGGTCGAGCCGGGGCAGGAACAGCATCGCGCCGCCGCTCGCCAGCACCGTGTTGGTCGCCACGAACAGGCCGTGGGTGTGGAACACCGGCAGGGCATGGATCAGCACGTCGTCGGCGGTGAAGCGCCAGGACTCCACCAGCGTCCGGGCGTTCGACGCGAGGTTGTCGTGGGTCAGCATGGCGCCCTTAGAGCGCCCGGTCGTGCCGGAGGTGTAGAGGATCGCCGCGAGATCCTCCGGGCCCCGGGGCACGTCGGCGAAGTCGCGGCCCGCCGCCCCGGCCCGGTCCGCCGCCTCGGCGGCGCTGCCGCCGCCCGCGGCGTCGAGGGTCCAGACCTGGCGGACACCGGACGCCGCCTCGGCGAGCGCGTCGCGCCGGCCGGGGTCGCAGACGAACACGGCCGGCTCCGCGTCGCCCAGGAAGTAGCCGATCTCGGCCGGGGTGTAGGCGGTGTTGAGCGGCAGGAACACGGCGCCGGCCCGGACCACACCCAGGTAGAGAAAAATGACCTCCGGGCTCTTCTCGACCTGCACGGCCACCCGGTCGCCCGGCGCGACGCCCGCCGCCCGCAAGGCCGCCGCATAGGCGCCGGCGCGGGCGATCAGGTCCGCGTAGGTGTATCGGCGGCCCTCCGGCGTCTCGATCACCGGCTTGGCAGGATCGGGTACGCCGTCCCGGATCAGGGAGAAGAGGTGGTTGGTCATCGGGCGGCTTGAATTGTCGCGGGCCTTCGTGTCGCCCGCACCCATAGCCGCCTCAGGGGCCTCCCGGCGAGCCCTTTCAGGCGGCGAGCCGCTGCCGCGATGACAGAAGGCGCCCCCCGGCTCACGCCTCGGCCAGCACCACGGCGCGCGGGGGCGGCAGCTTGGCGCGCAGCTCCCGGCTCACCGCCGGGGAGGCCACCACCGTGCCGAGATTGGCGTAGGTCTCGTGGTTCCGCTCGATGGCGGCGAGGTCGTAGAGATAGTTCACCATCAGGCCGTGGGCCTGGGACAGGCCCTTCTGCGAGGTGTCGCCGAGGAAGTTGATCCGGTCGAGACGCGCGCCGTTGCCGAGGTGGAACCGGGCCACCGGGTCGAGGGGGCGCCCGCGCTCGTTCTTGGCGCGCAGGAAATAGGCCGCCGCCGCCGGGATCAGCGCCTTGCGCACCGCCTCGGCCCGGGTCTTGTCGGCGGGCCAGTCCGGATCGTCCAGCGCCCGCAGGGTCTCGACATCCTCGGGCAGGAGACCCTGCGGGCTGTCGGCCCGGCGCTCCCGGGCGAGCCACGCGGAAAAGCCCGGCACCGGCGACAGCGTCACGAAGGTCTTGAGCGTCGGGACCTCGCGGGTGAGATCCTCGACCACCTGCTTGATCAGGAAATTGCCGAAGGTGACGCCGGCCAGGCCCTTCTGGCAGTTCGAGATCGAGTAAAACACCGCCGTGTTGGCCGCCTGCGGCTGCAGCGGCTTGCGCTCCCGCGACAGGATCGGCGCGATGGCCGGCACGATCTGGTCGGTGAGCGCCACCTCCACGAAGATCAGCGGCTCGTCGGCCAGCGCCGGGTGGAAGAACGCGAAGCAGCGCCGGTCCGGCGGCTCGATCCGGGCGCGCAGGTCGTCCCAGCCGGAGATGGCGTGCACCGCCTCGTAGCGGATGATCTTCTCCAGGATATGCGCCGGCGTGGTCCAGTCGACGTGGCGCAGCACCAGGAAACCGCGGTTGAACCACGAGGCGAACAGGTGCTCGAAATCGCAATCCAGGCTGTCGACCGCGTCCAGCAGGTCGGGATCCGAATCCTCGCCGGAGCGGAGCGTCCGGCGCAGGTCGAACAGGTCCTCGCGCATCCGCACGAGGCTCAGCGTGCCGCCCCGGGCGAGGTTGAGGCGGCGGATCAACTCCTGGCTGCGCGGCTCGGCCGCGTCGTGCAGGCTGCCGAGCCGCGCCCGGGTCGGGGCGGCCCGGTAGGCGGCGATCGCCGCGTCCACGGCGGCATGGTCCGCGTCGAAGTCGAGGGCGATGGCCCGGAGGAAGGCGTGGCGCTCCGCCTGGCCGAAGCTCGCGTAGCGGTCGAGGATCAGGCGGGCCAGCGCCACCCCCGAGGCCTCGCCCCGCCGGGAGATCAGATCCTCGCACAGCTTGACGAGGTCGCCCGCGCTCGCCCGGGACGCCAGGTCGCCGCGCCCGATGCCGATCAGGTCGCGGCCGCGCTCGCTGATGGTCTGAAGCAGGTCGCCGAAGAAGGAGATCGCCGCCATGACCCTCGTACTGGCTCCCGTCGGCCCGGACTCGAAGCGCGTCCCGCTCCCCGGCGCCGATTCGCCGTTCGGACGCGGGCGCACCCGGATACGCGTGCCGCCGGCCCCCGCCGGGGAGGCCGGATCGGCATCCCGATCCTGCCGGCCATTCTACGGCGGTGCGGGCGCCGCGACCAGAGCTTGAGCGTCCGCCGGGTGCGAAGATCGAGCGTGCCGGTCCGGCACGAAGGTCGTGCGACGGACCGGGGCCGGGCGAATCAGAGCCGCTCGGCCACGGTGGCGAGGTCGGCCCGCTCGCGCCAGTCGCCGACGCCGTGCTGGCGGGCGAAGCGGAGTTCGGCCGCGCGGCGGGCGCGTTCGGGATCGCGGGCCCGGGTGATCTCGACGGAGCCGATCGTGAACGGCACTCCGAGGATTTCCTTGGCGAAGTCGACGCGGTAGTTCGGCATCCCGTACTCCCTGTTGCGGCGGTTCCTGCTGCGGTCGCACGGAACGAACCGCCCTCTCGTTCGTCGTCCGGTGCGGAACCGTGATCGGCTCGACGCCCGGCCTTCGTGTTGTGCGGCACCCGATCGTGCGCCACCGGCGCCGGCCCTGTCGATCGCATATGGTGCGACGGCGGCGGCCGTGAAGGGGCGCGGGGCGTGCCGGCAGGGATGCATCGCCGCAGCTTGCCGGCCGGCGCGCCGGGCCCGTATCGCTGACGGATCGAATGCCCTCCCCGAGACCCGGACCCGACCATGGCCCTTCCGCGGCGGCGTACCTGCCTGCCCTCGACCCAGCCGTGACGCCGATGCTCGACGCGAAAGCCCGTCTCGGCCTAACGCTGATCGCCGGTGGGGCAGTGGCCAACATCTACTACAACCAGCCGCTGCTCGGACTGATCGTGGCCGAGTTCGGCGACCGCGCCGCCCTCTGGGTGCCGACCACGGCGCTCGTGGGTTACGGGCTCGGCATCGTCGGGCTCGTGCCCCTCGGCGACGCGCTGCCGCGGCGCGCGCTGATCGTGTGGCAGTGCCTCGGCCTCGCCCTGGCGCTCCTCGCGGTGGGGCTGGCGCCCAACCTCGCGAGCCTCGCCCTCGCCCATCTCGTCGTCGGCGTGTTCGCCTGCGCCGCCCAGCAGGCGGTGCCGTTCGCGGCCGAGCTCGCGCCGGATGCGAGCCGCGGGCGGGTCGTCGGCCAGGTGATGACCGGGCTGCTCACCGGCATCCTGCTCGCCCGCACGGCGAGCGGGTTCCTGGGGGCGCATCTCGGCTGGCGGCCGGTCTTCCTGGTCGCGGCCCTGCTGGCGTTGGTCATGGCGGGCATCGCCCGGGCGACCCTGCCCCAGACGGTGCAGACCCATCCCCTGCGCTACCGCGCCCTGATGCTGTCGATCCTCGACCTCGCCCGGACCCAGCCGGTGCTGCGCACGGCGAGCCTGTCGCAGGCGCTGCTGTTTGCCGCCTTCAACGCCTTCTGGGCGACCCTGGCGCTGCTGGTGGAGGGGCCGCCCTTCGGGCTCTCGGCCGCCGGGGCGGGGCTGTTCGGGGTGATCGGCGTCTGCGGGGCCTTCGTGGCACCCCTGTCGGGCCGCTTCACCGACCGGCGGGGGGCCAAGCCCGTGGTGCTCGGCGGCAGCCTCCTGGTCGCCCTGTCCTTCGTGGTGCTCTGGGCGGGCACGTGGTCGCTCGTCGCAGTGGCGCTCGGCGTCCTGCTCATCGACATCGGCATCAACGGCGCGCTTATCGCCAACCAGACCCGGGCCTACGCCCTGGTCCCAGGGGCGCGGGGGCGGATCAACACCGTGCTGTTCACGACCCTGTTCGTGTTCGGGGCGCTCGGCGCCTATGTCGGCTCGCAGGCCTTCCTGCTGGTCGGCTGGGCGGGGGTCTGCGCGGTCGGGTTCGCCTTCTCGGCGCTGGCCGTGCTGGTGGCGGCCCGCGATCCGCATCCGCCCGGGGGGCGCTCTACTTGAGCACCCGCGACAGCCGGCACCACGCCGCCTTCCCGGCCGGCAGGCCGAAGCGGAGGCGCTCCGGGCGCTCGGCGAAGCGCCGCACCGCGATCCCCGCCGCTGCGAGCCGCCGGTAGAGGTCCGGCCCGTCGGGAAACGCCGCGGTCCGGAACAGGCGCGTGCCGCCGACGACGGTTCCGCCGCCCCGGGCGATCATCCGGTCGAGGCGGCCCGCATCCGCCGCCCGGGCCTGCGCGGCCTCGGCGCGCCACGCCGTATCCGACAGGGCGGCCGTTCCGATCGCCAGGGCCGGCCCGGACACCGCCCAGGGGCCGAGCGCCCCGGCGATCCGCTCCGCCGTCCCGGGATCGGCGACGGCGAATCCCAGGCGCAGGCCCGCGAGCCCGTAGGTCTTGCCGAAGGAGCGCAGCACCACGAGGCCCGGCGCCGCATGCGGGCACAGGCTCTCCACCGGCTCGAGATCCGCGAAGGCCTCGTCGGCCACCAGCAGGCCGCCGCGGGCGCCGAGCGCCGCGGCCAGGGCGCGGCGCGCCGCCAGCGGATGGGTCCGCCCGTCCGGATTGTTGGGATCGACGATCACAACGACCCGGGCATCGCCGACCGCTTCGGGGCCGGAGATCTCCGCCACCGCGTGCCCGGCCCGGGCCCAGGCGGCGGCATGCTCGGCATAGGTGGGCCCGAGGACCGCGACCCGGGTCGGGGCCAGGAGCCGGGGCAGGGTCTCGATCAGGATCTGGGTGCCGGGGGCGGCCACGACGTGACCGGCGCCGGGGGCGCCGTAGGAAGCGGCGGCGGCCTCCCGGAGGGCCTGGACCTCGGCGGCTTCGGGCAGCCGCGTCCAGGCGCTGGCCTCCACCGGCGGCACGGGATAGGGGACCGGGTTGATCCCCGTCGAGAGGTCGAGCCACGGTTCCGGCGCGTCGGGAAAGGCCAGCCGCAGCGCGCCGAGATCGCCGCCATGGGCGATCGGGGCGGGCTCACGCGCGAGAACGTTCCACTCCGAATGGTCCATCTGCCCGGTACGTTTGCCGACACGCTCGCCATCCTCGCCCTCGCCCTCGGGATCGAGGCGGCGGCCGGCTATCCGGACGCGCTCTACAGGGCGGTCGGCCACCCTGTCACCTGGATCGGCCGGCTGATCGCCGCCCTGGAGCGCGGCCTCAACCGCGGCGGCGCCCGGCGGCGCCGGGCCGCGGGCTGCCTCGCCCTGGCGCTCCTGCTCGCCGCGGTGGGGCTGCCGGTGCTCGGCCTCACGGCTTTGGCGGGCCTCGCCGGCCCCCTCCCCGCCTGGCTGCTCCTCGGCCTGATCTGCGCCAGCCTGCCCGCGCAGCGCAGCCTGCACGACCACGTCGCCGCGGTGGAACGGGCCCTGCGCGCCGGCGGCCTGGAGGCCGGGCGCCGCGCGGTGGCGATGATCGTCGGGCGCGACCCCGAACGGCTCGACGCGCCGGCCGTGTGCCGCGCCGCCATCGAGAGCCTGTCGGAGAACTTCTCCGACGGGATCGTCGCGCCCGCCGTCTGGATCGGCGGCCTCGGCCTCCCCGGCGGCGCGCTCTACAAGGCAATCAACACCGCCGACAGCATGATCGGCCACCGGACTCCGCGCTATGCCGCCTTCGGCTGGGCGGCGGCCCGGCTCGACGATCTGGTGAACCTGCCGGCGGCGCGACTCGCCGGCCTGCTGATCGCCGGGGCGGCCGCCCTGCGCGGCGCCGACGCCCGCGGCGCGCTCCGGGCCATGGCCCGCGACGCCAGCCGCCACCGCTCGCCGAATGCCGGTTGGCCGGAGGCGGCGATGGCCGGCGCCCTCGGCCTGCGGCTCGCGGGACCGCGGGTCTACGACGGCGCCCTCGTCCCCGACGCCCATATGGGCGACGGCCGGGCCGAGGCCACGCCGGACGACATCGCCCGGGCGCTGGCGCTGTACCGAACGGCCTGCTGGCTCCAGGGCGGTCTCGTGCTGGGGCTTCTCGGCATCGGCCTTGCCCTGACGGCCTGATCCGGACCCTCTGCGCGCGCGACTCGGCGCGAGGCGACTTGGCGCGGCAGGGGCTTTGCACCGCCCGCGCACCGGACGCATCGTGGGGACGGAACAGGGAGATGCCGATGCGCGCGGTGTTCGTGGATGCCAACGAGACCCTGGCGGCGGTGGCCCGGCGCCTCCTGCGGCCGGACGACCCGCCCTTCGCGATCCACGCGGAGCCCGCCATCGGCCCGGAGGACCTGCCGGGGATCCTGGCGGGGGCCGCGGTCGCGGTGATCGACCACACCGCCCTCCCCCTGGCCGTGGCCCGCGCCTGCACGGGGCTGAAGCACGTCGTCTTCCTCGGGACCGGCGCGCGCAGCTACATGGACCCGGAGGCGCTCCAGGCCGAGCTCGGCGTGACGGTCCACACCATCAAGGGCTACGGCGACACGGCGGTCGCCGAATGCGCCTTCGCGCTGATGTGGGCCGCCGCCCGGGGGATCGCCGCCATGGACCGGGGCATGCGTGCCGGATCCTGGCTCCGCACCGAGGGGATGCAGCTCACCGGCAAGACGGTGGGCCTCGTCGGGTTCGGCGGGATCGGGGCCGAGATGGCGCGGCTGTGCCTGGGCGTCGGCCTGCGGGTGCTCGCCTGGAACCGGACCCCGAAAACCCATCCGGGGGTCGCCTTCGTCGCGCTGGACCGGCTGCTCGCCGAGAGCGACGTGGTCTCGCTCCACCTGCTCCTCACCGACGAGACCCACGGCTTCCTCTCGGCCGCGCGCCTCGCCGCGATGAAGCCCGGCGCCATCCTGATCAACACCGCCCGGGGCGCGGTGGTCGACGAGGCCGCCCTGGTCGCGGCCCTGCGCGCCGGGCCGATCGCGCAGGCCGGGCTCGACGTGTTCGCGGTCGAGCCGCTGCCGGCCGATCACCCGCTGGCCGGCCTGCCCAACGTCACCCTCTCGGCGCATTCGGCCTTCCGGACGCCGGAGGCCAGCGACAACCTGATCGGTGCCGCCCTCGACCATTGCCGGCGGATCGCCGCCGGCTGACGCCGGTGATCCGCGCTGGGATCGAAGGATCCCAGCGGGCTTATGCCCAACTCTCTCAAGGTGTTTCCGGATGTGCCGGGACACCGACCAGACGCGCTCTTTTCCCCACGGGGGCCACGAGGTTCTCACCGCGCCTCGGGAAGGCGTGACAGGCCCCCTCTCCCGGGCGGGAGGGGGGGGGGGCGTGCCTCGTCCTGTGCCCGCGTGGCCCGGCTCGATCTGTGAATCCGCAAGCCCACACGGGAAGGCGAAACACGCCGCTCTTTCACGATGTCACAGCCGTGGATCGTGATACCCGCACCCAGCCCGGACACCTCGAAAGGGCTGGATCCCGGACCTTTCGAACCTGAGACCTTCGCTTATCGGCGCGGCCCCGCCTCGACCGGAGTCGACAACGCGCTCAGTGCTCGGTGCCCGGCATGTTGGGGCGCGGCGCGCCGCCGTGATGCTGGATCACGTTGGAGCGCTCCGGGCTGCCCTTGGCGTCGGCGACCTGCTTCCGGGCCGCGGCGGCCAGGAACCAGATGCCACCGAGCGTCCCGAAGGCGAGAATCATAAGCGGAAATCCCTGACTCATCGCGGTTTCCTCCTCGATGGCACCCCGCGGGCGCGCGGGGTCGCATCATCCTGCCGGTCGAGCCGGCTTGAGGAAGCATAACGCACCAAGCCGTCGGGTGTTCAGGCCGCCCGCGTCGCGGCCGGCACGCCCCGCCGCTCCGCGTCCCGGCGCAGGGCGGAGAGCACCACGAACATCAGGCCGGCCCCCACGGCGAGGCAGGCCGACAGGAACAGCATCGGCACGAGGTCGCTGCGGGTCTGGTCGCGGATGAACGGCACCGCGTTCTGCGCCACGAAGCCGCCGAGATTGCCCACCGAGTTGATCGCCGCGATCCCCGCCGCCGCCGAGGCGCCGCGCAGGAAGGTCCCGGGCATCGACCAGAAGACCGGCTGCGCCGAGAAGGTCCCGGCCGCCGCCACGCACAGGCAGGCGAACTTCACCGCGTCCCCCGGCAGGATGACGCTGAGCGCCAGCCCGGCCGCGCCGACCAAAGCCGGCCCGACCACGTGCCAGGTCAGGGCGTCGCCCTGCGCGCCGGTGCGGGCGGCGTGGCGCGGGACCCACCACAGGGCCACCGCCGTGGCCATCCAGGGGATGATGTTGAGGAAGCCGTTGGTCAGGTTCGAGACGCCGAAGCCCTTGACCACGGTCGGCAGCCAGTAGCCCAGGCCGTAGGCGGCCAGCGGCAGGCAGATGTAAACGCCGGCCAGCATCAGCACCCGCCGGTCGAGGAGCGCCGCGAACGGGTTGCCGTGATCGACATGGCCCCCGCCCGCGCGCTCCGCCTGGAGGGTCCGGGCGAGCCAGTCGCGCTGGGCCTGCGACAGCCAGGGCGCGGTCTCGGGCCCGTCGGGCAGAACGAGCAGGACGATCACGGCCATCAGGATCGCCGGCACTCCGGTGGCCAGGAACACCCATTGCCAGCCCGCGAGGCCGAGCACGCCGTTCAGGCCGAGGAGCGCGCCGCCGACCGCCGCGCCGACCGCGTTGGCCACCGCGCTGGCGATCATGAACCAGCCGATCATCCGGGCCCGGTGCCCCTGCGGGAACCACAGGGTGAGGGCGAACAGCACGCCCGGGAAGAAGCCGGCCTCGGCGACGCCGAGCAGGAAGCGCAGCACGTAGAACATCGCCGTGCCCCGGGTGAAGCCGAGCAGCACCGTGACGAGGCCCCAGGTGATCATGATCCGGGCGAACCAGATCCGCGCCCCGACCCGCTCCATGAACACGTTGGCCGGCACCTCGAACAGGAAGTAGCCGAGGAAGAACAGTGAGGCCCCGAGGCCGTAGGCGGTCTCGCTGAGCCCGAGGCTGCCGACCATCTCCAGCTTGGCGTAGGAGACGTTCTGCCGATCGATATAGGCGATCAGGTAGAGCAGACAGAGGAGCGGCATTAGCCGCAGGGTCACCGTGCGGACGGTGCGCGCGGCGAGATCTGCATCGGCGGGCGCTTGGATGGACATGCGGCGTTCCTTAACTCGCTGCGGCCCTTCGTCGCGAAGGCCTGCCACAGTCCTAAGCAGACTCGCGCCGGCAAGCCAACTCGCCGTCTGCTTCGGTTCTTCAGGAGGGGCAGGGTTTTGACGCGCGGCCACGGTGGGCCGGGCCGGCCTCTGCTTGCGCGCGTCTCGGAGCCGGGGCCGCGTCTACCGGGCGAGGGCCAGGAGCCGGTCGCAATCGACATGGGCCGCGATGTGCCGCGCGAGCCCGTCCAGCGCCGCCTCGACGCCCGCCTCGTAGCCCGCGCCGTCGGACGCGGCCCCGAGGCGCCCGAGCCAAGCCGCCCGCTGGGCATCCTGCGCGAACAGGCCGTGGACGTAGGTCCCGGCCACGCGCCCGTCCGCCGAGACCGCCCCGTCCAGGCGCCCGTCGGCCAGAAGCAGCAGCGGCCGGGCCGCGTCGGGGCCCGCCGTCGCGCCGATATGCATCTCGTAGCCGGAGAACGGTACGCCGTCGGGCAGGCTCGTGCCGGTGACCGCGGCGAGGCGCTTCTCGGGGGTCATCACGGTGTCGATGTCGAGGAGCCCGAGGCCCGGCACCGTGCGGGGCGCCCCCTCGATCCCGTGCGGGTCGGCGAGGGTGCGCCCAAGCATCTGGTAGCCGCCGCACAGGCCGAGCACCCGTCCGCCCCGGCGGACATGGGCGCGCAGGTCGATGTCCCAGCCCTCGGCGCGGAACCGGTCGAGATCGTCGATCGTGGTCTTGGAGCCCGGCAGCAGCACCAGGGCGGCCTCCGCGGGGATCGGCGTGCCGGGCTGGACCAGCACCACCGACACGCCGGGTTCGGCCCGCAGCGGGTCGAGATCGTCGAAATTGGCGATCCGCGGCAGGACCGGCACCGCCACCGTGACGGCCCCCGCCCCGCGCGGGCCCGAGCCCGCCAGGCCGAGCACGTCCTCGGCAGGCAGGCGGGCGGCCGCGGGGAAGTGGGGCACGAGGCCGAGTGCCGCCCAGCCGGTCCGCTCGGCGATCAGCCGCATGCCGTCGGAAAACAGGCTCGGGTCGCCGCGGAACTGGTTGACGATGAAGCCGGCGATCAGCGCGGCGTCCTCCGGCGCGATCACCGCCTTGGTGCCGACGAGGCTGGCGATCACCCCGCCCCGATCGATGTCGCCGACCAGCACCACCGGCGTGTCGGTGGCCTGGGCGAAGCCCATATTGGCGATGTCGCCCGCGCGCAGGTTCACCTCGGAGGCCGAGCCCGCGCCCTCGACCAGGACCAGATCGGCCTCCGCGGCGAGCCGGGAAAAGCTCTCCAGGACGGCCGGCATGAGCTTCGGCTTCCAGGCCTGGTAGTCGCGGGCCTTCACGGTGGCGACCATCCGGCCCTGCACCACCACCTGGGACCCGACCTCGCTCTGGGGCTTGAGCAGGACCGGGTTCATGTGGACGGAGGGCGCCACCCGGGCGGCCCGGGCCTGGAGCGCCTGCGCCCGGCCGATCTCGCCGCCATCGGCGGTGACGGCGGCGTTGTTCGACATGTTCTGCGGCTTGAACGGCCGGACCCGCAGCCCCCGGTCAGTGAAGGCGCGCGCCAGCCCCGCCACGATCAGCGACTTGCCGACATCGGAGCCGGTGCCCTGGATCATCAGGGCCCGCCGCATCGGAGCCCTTGCTGGCCTGTCGGCATCGTCACATCCTGGGCATCGTACGAATCGAGATGGCCGTGGACCTGACCTTTCCGATCGAGTTCAACGTCCCGGGCACGCCCGTCTCGCTACAGGCCAAACGCGCCCGATCCAAGGAGGCGTGGAAGGAGAAGGTCAGGGCGGCGAGCCGTGGGGTCGTTCCGGAGGGTCATTTCGCCACCGAGCGGCCGGTTGCCGTCACGCTCTACTATTTCACGGCCCTGACCCGGACGGGGGACATCGACAACATCGTCAAGCCGACGCTGGATGCGCTGATCCGGCACATCTATCTCAACGACGGGCAGGTCGAGCGCATCGTCGCCCAAAAGTTCAAGCCCGGCGACGTCCTCCCCTTCGCTGCCCCGAGCCCGATCCTCACCGAGGCCCTGCAGAGCCCGAGACCGCTCGTGTATATCAAGCTGTCCGACGATCCCTTCGAGGACCTGACATGAGCGCCACGGAACGCGAGCGGCGAGTCCTCGACCTGATCACGTCGCGCCTGAAAGCCGAGGGCTACGACGTGTTCACGCAGCCGGCGCGCGGCCTGTTGCCGGCGTTCATGCGGGATTACCAGCCCGATGCCATCGCCCTCGGGCGCCCGAGGAACATTGCCATTGAAGTCGCCCGGGATGACACCGCCGCGCGGCCGAAGGCTGCTGCGCTGAGCGAGCGGTTTGCCCAGAGTCCGGATTGGGAATTGCGCATCGTCTATGCGCCGGAGGGCAGCGACGACCGGCCGGTACCCGGCGTGACCCGGGACGAGATCCCTGCGGCCCTCGCGCGGGTCGAGACCCTGCTCGCCGCGGACCATCCTGAGGCGGCCCTGCTGCTCGGCTGGTCGGTCCTCGAAGCGATCGGCCGCCTGCTCCTGCCCGGCGCGGTATCGCGCCCGCAACCGGCCGGCCAACTCCTCGAGCGGATGGCCCTGGAGGGCGTCGTGACGCCGGACGAGGCGGACCGGCTGCGGCAGCTCGCAAACCTGCGCAACCAAATCGCCCACGGCGCCCTCCGGGTGCGCGTCCCACGCGAGGCGGTCGCGGAGCTGATGGCCATCCTGCGCACGGTCCTCGCCGAGAGCGAGGCGCCGGCCGCGTCATAGGCCCGTTCAGAACTCGATTCCCTCCTGCGCCTTCACGCCGGCCGAGAAATGGTGCTTGACGCTGCCCATCTCGGTGACGAGGTCGGCGGCCTCGATCAGGGCCGGCTTGGCGTTGCGGCCGGTGACGACCACGTGCAGGTCCGGCCGGCGGCCCGTGAGGGCGGTCAGCACCGCGTCGAGGTCGAGGTAGTCGTAGCGGAGCGCGATGTTGAGCTCGTCGAGGACGAGCAGGCGGATCGTGGGATCGGCCATCAGCCCCGCGGCGACGTCCCAGGCGTGGCGGCAGGCGGCGATGTCCCGGGCCTTGTCCTGGGTCTCCCAGGTGAACCCCTCCCCGAGGGTATGCCAGGCGACCCGGTCGCCGAAGGCCGCCACCGCGTGGCGCTCGCCGGTGTCCCAGCCGCCCTTGATGAACTGCACCATGCCGACCCGCCAGCCGCGGCCGAGCGCCCGCAGCATCAGCCCGAGGGCGGCGGTGCTCTTGCCCTTGCCGGGGCCGGTATGGACCAGCAGCAGGCCCTTCTCGACGGTCTTGGCCGCCACCTCGGCGTCCTGGACGGCCTTGCGCTTCTCCATCTTGGCGCGGTGGCGGGTCGCGTCGTCGCTCATGCGGGGGCTCCTGGCTTCACGATGAGGGGCAGCCCGGCGACGGTGAACACGACCCGGTCGGCCCGGGCGGCGAGCCGCTGGTGCAGGCGCCCGGCCTCGTCGCGGAAGCGGCGGGCCAGGGCGTTGTCGGGCACGATCCCGAGCCCGACCTCGTTGCCGACCAGCACCAGCGGTCCCGGCGCGCCGGCGCAGGCGGCGAGCAGCCGCTCCACGGCCTCCGCCACGTCGGCCTCGGCCAGGATCAGGTTGGTGAGCCAGAGCGTGAGGCAGTCGACCAGGACGGGCCCCGCGGCCCCGGCCACCGCCTCCGGCAGGGCCAGGGGCACGTCGCGGGTGCGCCACGCCGCGGCGCGGCGCGCGCGGTGCTGGGCGATGCGCGCGACCATCTCGTCGTCGAAGGCCTGGGCGGTGGCGAGGTAGAGCCACGGGCCGGGACAGGCCTCGATCAGCCCCTCCGCGTAGGCGCTCTTACCGGACCGCGCCCCGCCGAGGACGAGGGTCATGCGAGGGGGAGGCTGCATGCCCCTCCATCGCCCCAAGCCGGCCTCCGGTCAAACCCGGGCGGTGTGGCGCTTCGGCGGTTGCCGGGCGCGCCGCCTCCGACTATAGAACCCCGGTCCCGCCAAAGCGCCCTTCGTCTAGCGGTCCAGGACGTCGCCCTTTCACGGCGAAAACACGGGTTCGATTCCCGTAGGGCGCGCCATCAAAATCAAGCACTTAGCTTGTATCGGCGCCTGGCATGTCCAATAAATGTCCCATATACGCACTTGGACGGCGGTAGACTTTAACGCCCGCACGGGATGCACGAGCGGCGTTCGTAAGGGGTGGAAGCAGCCCTGATCATTTCGTGGCCGCCCGGTCGGAACCATCGGTCAGCGCCAGGCTTCCTAGCTTGACCGTGGAAGGATCTGCGCCTTGCACGGCCCGTCAGATGCCACCGTTCCCGGTGGCGGTACGAGAGGAGACATTCCTTGCGCACTTCGATGATCACCGCGGCCCTGCTCGCCACGCTCGGCGCCGCAGCTCTCTCGACGTCTGCCTCGGCGGCCCCTCTCAGCCCGGCCCCGGCCGTCGCTGTCACCGGCGCCCACGACGGCATCGTCGACGTTCGCTGGCACCCGATCCGGCGCATGCGTCACATGATGCATCGGCGCGGGCACCACCGCATGTAATGACCGGACAGTCGCAGCCGGCGACCTTGTCCGAGGGCTCGGAAGCGGATGACACCGCTGCCGGGCCTTTCTTTTGTGAGCTGACGCGCATCCTCAAAGCATCGAGGCAAGCGACGGCAGATCCGCCCGATCGGCCAAGGCCTCTGCTTGGCGCACTCGATCCCGTGATCGTTCGAAAGCCTCATCCCCATCGTGGTAGAGGCGTTCGGACCGGGCGAGGTCGAAGCGGGCGAGCCTGAGCATCCGGACCGCGAGGAAGGCGTAGATCAGGCGCATAGGATCTCCTTGGCCAGCCGTTCGAGGTCACCAACCGCATCATCTTGGTACTGCCGGAGCGACATGCCGATCCGGCACTTCAGTAGGATCGCCGGAAAGCTCACCATCGGTTCGTCCATGAAGGGCAACAGGACGGCATCAAGCTGACTGTCGAGTTCGTCAGTGGGCTACGGCGGCATCGCAAGCGCGCTCAAGAGCATCGCAGGCAGGCAGCAGAAGCAGGGCCAGAAGGCAGCGGGCGGCGGCGGAATGGCGCCCCCGAAGATGGATGGGCGAGCGATGACCCTGCAGCAGGCCCGGCAGCAGTTCGACGCGAGCCGGTTCTACTTGATGCTGCCGCGGGGCGGGCGGGCCGGCTGATATGCCCGGGGCGCTGGCTCCTCCTGCAGATCGTAGGTCTGGCCGTTCTGCGCGGGCATGGCCCCAAGATGGCGAGAGGCGGGGTGGTTGTCGAGATACCGTACTTGACGGCTCGTTAACCAACACTCGGCAACATCGCGGCAAAACTATCTTGAAAGCGCGCGATGATCGGCCTCTCGTTCCGCCAGGCAGCCAAGCTCTCACCTCAGCCAGATGTCGGTAGCGCAGAGCGCCTTCGGTGTGCTGACGAACAGCGGCTCCTCACAGCCCTAGAGCGGTTAGCCGCGACCCAAGATCTGACCATCGCCGATCTGCCGGATGGTCCGTTGCGGGATGCGCTCTCGCGGCTGCTCACGCGGGGACGCCGAGAGCGGCATACTAATCTGAGCGTTCTGGCGAACGTGGCTAAAGAGGCATCGGAAGCGGCTATCAACGTCGGCTGGACCACTCACGATGTCGGTCAGGTCGCCGACTCGGCCCAGACCATCGCCAGCGCGACCGAGGAAATGGTCGCCTCCATCGCCCAAGTCGCCGACACCTCTGAGGCTGCTGGCAGTTCCGCGGAGGTTGCCCGCACGGCCATGCTCGCCTGCCTGGGTGAACTACGGCAGGTCCGACAGGCGATGCAGGCCATTGACGCGCGAACCTCTCAGATCAATGAGCGCTTGGGTGTCCTACAAGGGGCGGTCGCGCAGATCGGTACCATGGCCGGCACCATCGCGAACATCTCCGGGCAGACGAATCTGCTCGCTTTAAACGCCACGATCGAAGCCGCTCGGGCAGGGCAGGCTGGTAAAGGGTTCGCAGTGGTAGCCTCCGAGGTGAAGGCGCTCTCGGCTCAGACCGCCAGGTCGACGGACGAGATCCGCACCTGGCTCGGGACGCTGCAAACCTAGATGAGCCAGATCGCGCATGCCGTGAGCGACAGCCGTGCTGCGGTGATCGCCGGTTCGGCGACTGTCGAGAAGCTCGGCGCCTGTGTCGAGGAGGCCGACAGCGGTATCCGCCAGACCAGTGACCTGAACCGTGCATTGTCCGAGACCCTTAGTCAGCAGCGGCAGGCCACACAGGAGATCGCGCAGAACGTGCAGGGCATCGCCGCGAAGGCGACCAAGACCCGCGGTGAGATCGCGAGCATCACCGCGCGTCTTGTCGCAGCGGAGGCCACGGCACTCGAGGCGCTCGACGCAGCGGATGAGACTGCTCCGGCCTATCAGCTCGTACGGCTTCCAGGCTACGTCGGCGCGTGGAAGCGGCGGCTGGCAAATATTTTGCTGGGGCAGGCTGCAGCGGATACGACCGCAGTCGCCATGCGGGGCCAGTCGACGCCCGCACTTTCCGTACAGTTGAGTGGCACGGCTGTCGAAAAGCACCCGGCGTTCACGCGGTTCGCTCGAGCGGAACAGCTGGCCCTCACCGAAGCGGCGCGGATGATAACGGCGTTGGCGAAGCGAGACTGGGATACGGGTAC
Organism: Methylobacterium sp. J-026; assembly: GCF_022829585.1. Classification (GTDB taxonomy): domain Bacteria; phylum Pseudomonadota; class Alphaproteobacteria; order Rhizobiales; family Beijerinckiaceae; genus Methylobacterium. The sequence goes on along the minus strand of NZ_JAKSYC010000058.1, from coordinate 11,649 downwards.
GCCAGCCTTCAGCGCTGCGTCCGAGGCGATGGCGGCCATGCTGACGGCAGCGGACGATCTGGCTGCTAGTCAGTGAGCTTGATGTTAGCCCACCCTCGGCCCGAATTGGGCGCACAGGGCAAGGCACAAGCTCCTATCGTCAAGAGCAGGATCCCCAGCGCTCCAGGTGCCCGTGTCAGCCGCTGATCGAGAACGGCGTTGCCTCTTGGTGTATGGCCGATCCTGCTGCATGGCGATCGTTCAAATTTTACGCGTTCTTCAGCCTCTCCCTTATCGAACGCTCCTGCAAAAAGTTCGCATTGATCCGGGTCGGAACATGCGTGCCTCTAGAACCACCGCCTTATTTCTTGCCTCGACCGTCGCGCTCGCCGCGGCTGGATCGGCTCGCGCGGATCTCTCCAGTGCCATGAGCATCGTGCTGCAGAAGAGCAGGCACTACGCGCCGACCGACCTGTTCCTGCATCGGGGTGACACCATCACACTGGTCAACGGCGACGAGAACGCTGTGCATCACGCCTTCATCGAGGCCGATCGGTTCGCGTTCGATGCCGGCGATCAGGAGCCGGGGAAGCAGGCCACGCTGACGCTTAAGGAGCCGGGCGACTTCATCATTCAGTGCGGCATCCACCCGAAGATGAAGCTCACCCTCCACGTACAGTGAGAGGCAAATACGAAGCCAAGGGAGGGTAGTCAGTTTGGGTGCGGTGACACAACCTGCAGCCGACGCAGGTCATGCGTGCAACTCTGGGTATCCTTCCGAACTCGGGCTGGATGTAACGATTTCCTGAGGGCCGCAGGTCCTAGCGGGATCGGGCACCTTTTATGGACGCGGTTGAGGATCAGCGAGATGTCGTGCTCCACAATCTCGTGAAGCACGCCGGTCCGGCGCGAGCACGGCTGCGTCTATCTCTTCCCGATGCAGCGCGCCTCGTCCACGTCGAACCCGAACTCATCGCGGGTATCGAGAAGGGTGGCGACTGCATGGCTCCACTCATCGTGCTGACGCAGTTTGCCCTGTTTCTCGGCCTTAACGAGCTTGGCCTACCGCGCCCTCAGCCCGCCGGGATGGAGTAGTCGTCCTACCAAAACGTATCCGGCCGAAACTTCAGCTGAGGCCAGCACGTACCGCTCGCCTATGAGCGAACAACACGACAAGCCCGCGACCCTGGATGCAGCGTTAGCCGTGCAGATCCATGCTGCCCGCGTACGAGGTGCCTACTCGATTGAGACCCTGGCGGCGCTCGCACAGGTCGCCCCCGAGGTGCTTGCCAGACTTGAGGATGGCTTGCCGATCACCGAGGCGGGGGCTCGTGACCGCGTCATGGGCGTGCTCGGACTGCGTCCAGATAGCCAACTCTATCCTGCCAAGCCGACTGATTTCGGCCGGCGCCCATTGGATTGAGAAGGAAGCACGCTGACCCCGTCTGCAACCGCCCAGCCTCCTCCCGCCACGCATCGCGCTCGGCCCGCATGGCCTCTACGAGGGCGTGCATGTTGCCGGCGTCGATTGGGGTCTCAACCAGCATGTCCTGGGCCGAGACCAGCTGCTCGCGCAGCTCGGCGTTCTCGGCCGCCAGAGCAAGGAGCAGGGCGGCCACGGTGTCATTCATCCCTGCTCCCGCACGCCCCGAGGCAGCGCGTTTAGCCGGGCTTAAGCTTGGCCGCAATTAGGCCGATTAGCGCGACTGCGCCGGCGAGGCCGCGCCGAGGCTCAAGGGGGAAAGCTGCGGTGCTGCTCTGCCGGCGCTCGGCTCACCGCCAATCGCTGGGTATATGTTGGCGGTGGGCGGTTAACAGATCGTGGATGTCTCAAGAGCGTTAGTAGCGCCGACAGGACTGTGTTGAGGATCACAGCGGCGTTGGTGGGCCGGTAAAGGCTGCAGATGGTCACGACGCGCTTGAGATGGCGAGCGGCTGGGTGAGTGTCGAAGCAGGATCGGATCACACCCCCTTTTATCGAAGGCTGCTTCGCATTTGCACTTGTCCGTTGGGACTTTAGGGAGCCGCGCCAAAACGAACGAAGAGACTATCAGGGTCCTGCGAGCCCATGCTCGCGCTCTGTGCCGTCGTTGAGGGGGCACGGCCAGCGACGGCTACGGCCGGCATGAAAGCGCAGGCGCTGATCAGGATGGCAAGGGCAGCAAGGGACTGAAACGTGCGCATAATCGGGCTCTCTCGGCGATGGTGGATCATGGCGCTGAGGCGTGAACGACTATCTGAAAGAGATCACGACAATTTGAGCTATCTACGTTACGAGTCGAACTTTTGACATTTGTGGGTCCGTAGATGTAAGCATTCAACTGTAAGCTGCGATGGTTATTTATTAACTAATGCGTTGATAAACTGATTTATGCAAAGGGTTGCTGACCGTTGGAGTTGTAGCACGCGCCCTGTCGCTGGGCTCAGCCTCGCGTCCCACGCTTGGACCACTCGCGTGCCATTCAGCATAGACTACCGCAGGATTTCATGGCCCTCCGCATAGGTACCCGCATCCAGTCCATAACCCTGATCGCCTTGAGCGGGATGGCAGCCCTGATCGGCTTGGCGGCCTGGGACATGTCGGGAAGCGTCACAGACGCGCGCGAACTGAAGACGCGCGATCTCGTCGAGTCAGCGCAAGGTGTACTCACATACTTTGAGGGCGAGGAGCGCGCCGGGCGAATGGATCGGTCCGCCGCTCAGAATGCGGCGATCGCGGCGGTCAAAGGCCTGCACTACGCCGGGAGTGAATATTTCTGGTTGCAGGACATGCAGCCGCGTATGATCCTGCATCCTAAGGCCGAGTTGATCGGCAAGGACATCGGCGGGATCACGGATCCGACCGGCAAGCATCTATTCGTAGAGATGGTCGAGCAGGTGAAGCGGTCAGGAGCCGGCTTCGTCCCCTACATGTGGCCCAAGCCTGGCCTGGATCAGCCTGTCGCGAAAATCTCCTACGTAAAGGGATTCGAGCCCTGGGGCTGGATCATCGGATCAGGCATCTACGCGGATGACACGGCGGCACAGATGCGCCCGACGCTGATGCGGCTGCTCGGCGGCGCCTCCATCGTTGCGGTGCTGATCGGCCTTCTGGCGACGCTCATAGGCCGGGGCGTGGTGCGGCCGGTCCGCGCCATGACGGCGTTCATGACCGGTCTCGCCGCGGGAGACCTGAGCAGAGAGGTCCCAGCCAAGGAACGTCCCGACGAGATCGGTGCGATGGCGGCCGCCGTCCAGGTGTTCAAGGACAACCTGATCCGCACGCGCGCGTTCGAAGCGGAGACCGCGCAGGCCCGCCGCGCCGCAGAGGATCAGCGCAAGGCCGGGATGCGCCAGATGGCCGACGGCTTCGAGCAGGCGGTCGGCGGTATCATCGGCATGGTGTCGTCGTCCTCGACTGAGCTGCAGGCCACCGCCCAGACCATGACCGCCACGGCGACGGAGACCGCCAGTCAATCGACGACGGTCGCGGCTGCCGCCGAGGAGGCCGCCTCCAACGTCAACACCGTGGCCGCGGCCGCCGAGGAACTGGGCTCGTCGGTGCAGGAGATCAGTCGGCAAGTCGCCGGCTCGGCCGAACTGGCGCAGCGTGCCGTGCGCGAGGCGGATCACACCGGCGCCCTGGTACAGGAACTGAGCGCCGCGGTCGCGCGCATCGGCGACGTGGTCGGGCTGATCTCGACCATCGCTGGGCAGACCAACCTGCTCGCCCTGAACGCCACGATCGAGGCGGCACGGGCTGGTGCGGCGGGTAAGGGGTTCGCCGTGGTCGCCGCCGAGGTGAAGGCGCTCGCCGAGCAGACCGCAAAGGCCACGACCGAGATTTCTGGGCAGATCGCTCAGATCCAGGCCTCGACCGGGCAGGCGGTGACGTCGATCAGCGGCATCACCGAGCGGATCCGTGAGATCAACGGGGTCGCAGCCTCAATTGCGGCGGCAGTCGAGCAACAGGGTGCGGCGACCCAGGAGATCGTCCGGAACGTCTCCCAGGCGGCGCAGGGCACCGGTGAGGTGACGCACAACATCTCCGGTGTGGCGGGTGCGGCCGAGGAGACCGGTGCGGCGGCGAGCCAGGTGCTGGGGGCGGCCTCAGAACTGTCGCGCCAGTCCGAGCACCTCGCGGCCGAGGTCGGGCGCTTCCTCGCCACCGTGCGCGCAGCGTGAGGCGACGATGAGCCCTGTGGGACCCTGTTACATCGTTCCGTTTGATGAGGTTCAGGGTCTCAGGGCAGCCCTGGCCGGCGCCATCGCCGAAGGGGTGAATCTCGGCCCCCGCGGGGCACAGATCCGCGCAAAGGGAGAGTCGCTGGAAACGATGACCGCAGCGTTGCGTCCGGAGCTTGCCGGTCTCTGCGACCAGCTCGAAGTCGATGGCATGGAACTGGATCTTGCTTAGCTCACTCGCATGGCGAAAGCCGCTCGCACCTTCGGGCTAGGCAAGGCTAATTGAGGGGTCTGACTGCATAGATATGCCTTGAGCCGGCGCCTGCGGTGTCCAGTTCCGCTCCTGCACCGACCGTCACACGACCATACGGTAACGTAGCCTTCTCAGGCACAGCTGATAAAAGACCAGCGGTGTTGCAAATTGAGTTAACGTTGACGTAGGTGGGTTAGAGTACAGCGCAGCTTCGAAATTGCCGCACACGTTATATTCTGCCAGGTTCCTACACATTGATTAACTGTTCAAGCTTAGATTGCAGACCCCGGAGCTTGGTATGCGATCTGTTTACACGTGCCTTACCCAGGCGCACGATCATGGCTTAATCCTACTCGCCGCTGGCGTTTGCGTCATCGGCGTATATGGCTCGTTTTCGGTTGCGACCCACGCGGCGCGCTCCGAAGGCCGGTCCGCCGCGCTTTGGGCTGGTGCCAGCATCGTCGCCTCAGGCTGTACCGCCTGGGCGACTCACATGATCGGGCTGCTGGCTTTCCGACCAGGCATGCCCGCGGGGTTCGATCCCTATCTCACTGCCCTATCGCTCCTGGTCGCCATCGCCGGCATCGGGATCAGCGTCGCGCTCGCGATCGGCCAACGCAGGAGAAGCCATCGTTTCCTCATCGGCCTCCTCCTCGGCGGCAGCATCGTCGCGCTGCACTACCTGGGAGAAGCTTCATACCTGATCGCCGGTACCGTCGCGTGGGATCCGCTCCTGCTGTCGGTGTCCATCCCGACGAGCCTGCTCATGTTCGGCGCGGCCATGGTCGTGACGGGGGAGCGCCGCCGCGATCTGAGACGCGCCGGGGCGCCGCTGTTGGTCGCCGCGATCGGCGTCCTCCACTTCTGCGGCATGGCGGCCATGACGCTGACCTTCGATCCTGAGCGCTCGCTCCCGCCGCGCGCTGTTCCACCTGACATCCTCGCACCGGTAGTAGCGGGCGTATCCCTCGGCCTGCTGGCGCTGGCCGTGGTCGGGCTGCGCCTCACTCTGAATGCTAGGGCTCAAGCGCGGCGCGACCAACAGCGCCTCCGCGAACTGGCGAACCTCGCAGTCGAAGGACTCGCGGTCTGCCATGGTGAGGTGATCACTACGGCCAACCGGAGCTTGGAGCGGCTGTCAGGCCTCAGCGCTGGGCAGCTGAACGGTCGTCGCCTGTCCGAGCTTCTTCCCGGCCTCGCCATCGCGGATCTTCCCCTGCGCGAGGAACGGGAGGCAGAACTGGTCGGTGCCGATGGGCAACGCGTGCCGGTGCGCGTCCTGCGCAGCGAGGTCCCGCTCGGCAACAAGCCACAGACCGTGCTCGCCATCCGCGACCAAAGGGAGCGCCTACAAACTGAGTCTAAGATGCGCACCCTGGCTTATTCAGACGCGCTGACCGGCTTGCCCAATCGTGTGCATTTCCACGACCTGCTGGCGCGCCATGCCATGGCCTACCGGACGCACGATCGGGGCTTCGCGGTCCTCATCCTCGATCTCGACCGGTTCAAATTAGTAAACGACACCCTCGGGCACGGCTTGGGCGATGCTCTGTTGCGCAAGGCGGCCCGGCGTCTCAAGGCGGCACTGGCCGAGCACGACGTGGTCGCTCGCCTCGGTGGTGACGAGTTCGCGGTGCTGCAGGTCGACGGGGCCAGCCCTGAGGCGGTGCAGGCGCTCGCCGCGCGCATTGTCGAGCTGATTGGGCGCCCTTTCCTGATCGATGGCCAATTGATCAATGTCGGGGCCTCGGTCGGCGCCGCGCTCGCACCGGTGGACGGCACCGAGCCGAGCCAGCTTCTGCGCAACGCCGACCTCGCGCTCTACAAGGCCAAGACTGACGGCAAGGGCACTTTCCGTCGGTTCGAGCCAGCGCTGGACGCGCGCATGCAGGCCCGGCGCGGCCTGGAGGCGGACCTGCGCCGGGCGATCGCCGTGCAGGAATTCGAGCTGCACTACCAGCCGCTGGTCGATGCGCGCTCTGGCCGGATTACCGCCGCCGAAGCCCTGGTGCGGTGGCGCCATCCCGAGCGAGGCCTCGTCTCGCCCGCCGACTTCATTCCGCTCGCCGAGGAGACCGGTCTCATCGGACCGCTCGGACAATGGGTCCTGCGCACGGCCTGCACGCAGGCAACCCTCTGGCCCTCGCACATTCGGGTCGCCGTCAACCTCTCGCCCGCGCAGTTCCGGGACCTGCGCCTCTCCGAGACCGTGCGGGCAGCGCTCGCCGCCTCCGGCCTCGCCGCGGACCGGCTCGAACTGGAGATCACCGAGGGCGTCCTGCTGGCCGACGAGGAGCGCACACTGGCCACCCTGAACCGCCTGCGGGCGGCGGGGGTCAGCATTTCGATGGATGATTTCGGGACGGGGTACTCCTCGCTCAGCTATCTCCGCCGGTTCCCGTTCGACAAAATCAAGGTCGACCAGTCCTTCGTGCGCCAGCTCCCGGGCGACCCCGAGAGCGCCGCGATCGTCCGGGCGATCATCACAATGGGCTCGTGCCTTGGCATGGCGATCACGGTCGAGGGGGTCGAGACCGCGGAGCAATTCGCGTTTTCAGCCGAGGCGGGCTGCGATCAAGTGCAGGGCTACCATGTCAGCCGCCCACTGCCCGCGGCGGAATTCGTGTCCTTCGTCGACACGTTCGTCAACGCGCGTGAGGCGGCATGACTCCGGCGGACCACACCGACCTGTTCCGGCTGGTCTACCGGAGCCGCTGTTCGACCGACGGAACGCCCGAGGAGGTGCGGCGGCGCATCGATCAAATTCTGACCGTGTCGCGTCGACTTAATGCCGAAGCCGGCATTACGGGCGCGCTGATGTTCACAGGATTGTTCTTCATACAAGCCCTGGAGGGGCCGGCATCGGCCGTGGAAGCAACCTTCGATCGGATTTGCTGCGACTTGCGGCACAGCAACATCGAGGTCGTCGAATGCGGACCCGTTCTGGAACTAGCCTTCGGCGAGAGGTCGATGAGCCATCTAGTGCCGACCGCAGTTGCCGAAGCCGCGCTCTACGGTTTGAAGCACGATGCCGAATTGGCTGATGCCGCAGCCGCGGCGATGAAGCTCATGGCTGCCCTGGTTCGATCTGAACCACGTTCGGATGAGCCGGCACACCACTTCGCTGTCTGAGATCATCTGTCCTCGTTGGTTCTGCGTCCGCCTTATCGAACACCCGCAGACCCTCACTGCATGGCTCGGCCGCCTCCACCACCCACGCGGATTTTCGCACGGTCTGATCGGTTGAGGTCGCCCACCGCTCGTCGGCAGCCCTTCTCCGATTCCGCCTCCATAGCCTGCCTGTGTGGATCTCCCATATCCGTGGAGCGCACGCTTTTGCACCCTATGACGCCCAACAGCGCCGGGGCCGTGTCTCGCCTCCCCGCCGGGGCCATTGCAGCCATTCCCGCGAGAAGATGCGGACTATGTTCGGATCGGACTTCCGACTTTGGTGGCGGCACTCCTGGAAAGTCAGCTGCCCGTCACCCTCGGCCATCCTCTACAGGATGACAGAGGCCCTGGCGGACAGTGACCGCGTGGAGCTGTGCGACTTCGGCACGTTTGCCACGAAGGAGCGTCGGGCCCGCGCCCGCCTGCCCTGCGAGACCAGCCGGCCCGACCGCTGCGCAATTCTGTCGCCGGAGCTCGACGCGCTCGCCGATCGGGACCGGCAGCTCCTGCCGTCGCATCGGGGCCCGGAGCGCTTCCACGTTGAGCGGGACGCGATTGTGCGAGCGCTTCGGCGGTTGGTGCGGTCTGCGTCTTCATACTTATAGTCGAAGTAGCAACCCGGCGTTGATCCCGAAAGCCCTTCTGCCCTAGGCAATAACGGCATTCCGCTTTAGACATTCATCTACAGTCAAGGATTTATTAATTTGCCTTAATTTCCATCTAGAATATGCATCTGCTTCCAAAGGCTCGCTAAGCGAGCGGTTTATTAATAACAGGTGGGAATAATCGCACTCGATCGAGTTGTGCCGAGCCGCCGATGCCGAACCTCCCCAGCGTACCTTCCGAACTGGTTTCTGACCTCATTACTTCGGATGTCCAAGGGGATCCGCAACTCGATGCCATCTGCCGAACCGCCACCGCACTCTTCGGCACGCGCTACGCCTTCGTCTCACGTCTCGATGCTGAGTGTCAGAGGATCCTCGCTCGCGAAGGATTGGAGATACTCACGACGCCGCGCTCCGTAGCCTTCTGTGCCGTCACGATCCTCGGAGTGGTGTACCAACCTCTCGTCATCCCCGACACCCACGAAGATCCGCGCTTTGCCGCCAATCCGTTCGTAATCGGCGAGCCGTTTCTGCGCTTCTATGCTGGGGTTCCGATCGTTCTTGGGGACGGTGAAGATGGTGCCACCGTCTGTATTGCCGACACAGCGCCGCGCCACGGCTTCGGGGCTGACGAGCGGCGGCAATTGCATGATCTGGCGATGCTGGTCGAGGCTATCCTGCGCGGGCGTCGTGCACAGAACGAGACGACATTGGCACTGCTGAAGGCAGAGGAAGCCAGCGCATCTCTTCGAGCCGAGATCGACCGGCGCAATCGGAGCGAGGCGCTAGCCGTACATCAGCAAACGTTGCTGGAGGAAGCGCACGAGGGCGAGCGCTTCGCCGAAGAGGCTGCAGGCTTCGGACGATGGACAATCCAGCCCGCACAGGGCACCGTCATCTGGTCGAACGGCATGGGGCAGTTGCTCGGTCGGGAGGATTTCGCCGAGCAAGTCCTAGACCTAGAGCAGCATATCGCCTGCTACCACCCAAGCGAGCAGGAGGATATCCGGAAAGCCATACCCCGAGCTGATGACAAAGCAGACGGGCCAGCGGGTGGGTTCACCCGGCGCGGTCGTATCTTGCGGCCGGATGGTGAAGTGCGGGACGTCGTAGTCCACGGGCGTACTACGCGGGATGCAACGAGCCGCGCAGTAACAGCGAGCGGTATCACCCTCGACGTGACGGACCTGATGCGTTCTGAGGACCGACTCCATGCTTCAGAAGCGCTCCTGGGGATGACGCTGGAGCATATGGATCAGGGTTTGATTATGACCGACGCGGATGATCGCGTGCGAGTCTGTAATCGTCGCGTCGCCAAGCTGCTTGGGATACCCGAGGAGCTGCTTGAGGATGGGATGCCGTTCGATCGTGTCCGCATCTATCAGCGAGATCAGGGTGAGTTCAGTCACTTACCGGATCATCTGAGGCATTGGTTGGAGCACGGTGATCCTAAGAATTGTGTCCCAGATTACGAGCGCACCCGCCCAGATGGCACGGTGCTCCAGGTTCGCACGCTCCCGCTGCCTGGAGGAGGTATGGTGCGCACCTTCACCGACATGACCGCGTACCGCGCCGCTGAAGCCGCAGAACAGGAAAGCGAGAGGCGCTTCCGCCTTCTCGCAGCAAACGCGAGCGATGTCCTCATTTTAGGCAGCCCCAAAATCCTTCGTACTTATGTTTCCGCTGCTTCACTTGAAGTTCTTGGTTACGAACCCAGGGAATTAATTGGAACAAATCCATTAGATATGATCCACCCCGACGATGTTAATGTCTTCAATGAGAATTGGTCACAACTATTAAGCGGTGATAACAGGCGACCAACTTTCTGCCTTCGGCATCTTCACAAAGGTGGTAGTTACATCTGGATCGAGACGTCTGCTAGCCTGCTATACGATGAGCATAAAACTCAGCCAAATGGCTATGTCGCCGTACTTCGCGATGTGACGGCTCGCCGAGAAGCGGAAGAGCGAATCCGCCATATGGCCCTGCACGATACGCTCACGGGTCTGCCCAATCGAGCTCTGTTCCGCGACCGCCTCGACCAAGCCATCGCGCATGCTACGCATACGCACAGCTCCTTCGCTGTGCTCGCTTGTGACCTCGACCGGTTCAAGTCGATCAACGATAGTCTCGGTCATCCGGCTGGCGACGTTCTCTTGCGCGTCGTAGCTGAGCGAATGCAGTCGGTACTGCGACCCTACGATACCGTTGCCCGCCTCGGCGGGGACGAGTTCGCGATCGTTCTCGCCTATCTCGACGAGGAGTCTACGGCGCCTTCCCTCGCCGAGCGTCTGATTGCAGCTGTGGGCGAGCCGATCTTCCTTGACGGACAAGCGGTCGAGGTCGGCGTCAGTGTCGGCATTACGGTCGCCTCAGAGAACGACGGCGATGCGGACGAGCTGTTCAAGCGCGCGGACATGGCCCTCTACGAAGCCAAGGCCGGCGGTCGCAACACCTACCGTACATTCTGCCCGGACGTCGGAGCCCGCGTTGCCACGCGTGGGCAGCTTGGGTTGGACATGAAGGAGGCGATCCGGCGCGGTGAGTTCCGCCTAATGTACCAACCGGTCGTAGACGCGGCGACCGGTAAAGTGGTCAGCCTGGAGGCGCTGATGCGCTGGTCTCATCCAGTTCGCGGTGAGATCTCGCCTGGTGAGTTCATACCGCTGGCGGAAGAGAATGGGCTGATCATACCGCTGGGCGCCTGGGCACTGCGGGAGGCCTGCCGTGAGGCGCTGAGCTGGCCTGAAGTGTTGCGGGTCGGCGTCAACGTGTCGGCCGTACAGTTCCGCAGCGGGCTTGAGGAGGCCGTGCTCTTCGCCCTGGCGAAAACGGGATTGCCCGCTCACCGACTGAAGTTGGAGGTGACCGAGAGCGTGCTGATGCAGGATGGTGATGCCGTGATTGCGTGCCTCCACCGACTGCGAGCGCTCGGAGTCATCATCGCGCTCGACGATTTCGGTACTGGTTACTCGTCGTTGGGCTACCTGCGGCGCTTCCCCTTCGACAAGATCAAGATCGACCGAACCTTCATCCGCGACATCACCGACCCGGATGCGGCGGCAATCGTGCGGGCGGTCGTCAGCATCGGCGAGCGGCTTGGCATGGGCATCGTTGCTGAAGGTGTCGAGACGGCCGAGCAGCTTGACCTTGTGCGCCGAGAGGGCTGTACGCAGGTGCAAGGTTTTCTATTCAGCCGACCGTTATCACCGCAGGACGCGCAAGCCTACGTTCTGTCTGCCCAAGCGGGCTCAGTTGCAGCCAGTTCGACACCTTCGTTGTCCACACCTAAGCGTCGGAGAAAGCCTCCCACAGCCTTGCCGCCGGCATGCCCGGCTAGATGTTTGGTCCCGGCATTTGGTGGAGCGGGTCTGACCTGAAGCGGCTGGGCTCGGCCGACCATGCCTTGCAGATGGCTTCGTAGGGCGTGAGGCCGCGCAGGGTCTTGAGGCGGCGGGCGAAGTTGTAGGCGCTGAC
>NZ_JAKSYC010000341.1 GCF_022829585.1 Methylobacterium sp. J-026 | reverse complement strand
TCACGTCGTGGCTGGAGGACGCGCAGGCGGTGCTCGGCGCCCATGTCGAGGCAGCGCCGATCCTGGTCGGCTCCTCGATGGGGGGTTGGATCGCCTGCCTGGCAGCCCGGGATCGGGCGCTCCGAGGCGACAAGACCGCGGGCCTCGTGCTGATCGCGCCGGCCCTGGACTTCACGGAGGATCTGATCTGGAATCGTCTCGCCGAGCCGGCCCGTGCGGCCCTGGTCCGGGACGGGATCCTCAAGCGACCGAGCGACTACGCGCCGGAACCGGACCCGATCACGCTGACCCTGATCGAGGATGGCCGCAGGAACTGCCTCCTCGGCGATCCGCTCGATCCCGGCTGCCCAATCCACATTCTGCAGGGGATGCGCGATGCGGACGTGCCGTACACCCACGCTTTGAAGATCCTCGGGCGTCTTCCCGCCGAGGGGACGGTGCTCACGCTGATCGCCGATGGCGACCACCGCCTGTCGCGGCCGCAGGATATCGCGCGGCTCGTGGCGGCGGTGGCCGAGAGGGCCTGACGGGTCCGATCCCGGCAGTCTCAGTGCAGGCTGACCGGCTGCAGGTCGTTCGCAACGGCATTGGCCAGGACCACATCGCGGGAATCGGCCAGCATGATCGGCGCGCCGCTCGCGGAGAGCAGCGCGAACAGATCGAGGCCCGGCGTCAGCTCGGGGGCCTGCGGGAAGAAGCGGCGCACCTCGTCGGACCGGATCGGCCGGACATAGGCGATATGCCCCTCACCGAGCGCCGCGAGATCGGCCGGTTGGAAATCGGCCGGGTCGAGGTCGGCGGGCGTGAAGGGAGACGGATTCAAAGCGGTCATCAAGGCCCTCCTGGGGTGGCAGAGCGTCCTCCACCAGTCCCGTAGGCACCAGTGGCACGTCGTTGATGTGGGGATTATTGACGTCCGATCAATCCGGCTCAGTCGCGCGCGCCGATATCGATCTTGCGCACGATCCGATCCGGCTCCGGCCGGACCAGGTCGATCGACAGCAGGCCGTTGGCGAGATCGGCGCCCAGAACCTCCATGCCGTCGGCCAGCAGGAAGGTCCGCTGGAACTGGCGCGCCGCAATGCCGCGGTGGAGGAAATGCCGCTCACGCTCGTCCACCTGCCGGCCGCGCACCACGAGTTGGCTCTCCTCCAGCATCACATCGAGCTGCTCGCGGGTGAAGCCGGCGACAGCAAGCGTTATCCGCAGCCGTTCGGGTTCGCTCTCGGTGCGCGGCAGGCGCTCGATATTGTAGGGCGGATAGCCATCGTTGGCGGCTTTGGAGACCCGGTCGAGGGCCTGCTCGATCTCGTCGAAGCCGAGCAGGAACGGGTGCCCGAAGGGCGAGTTGCGCGTCATCGCGGCCGTCATCCAGAAGGCGAAGCCTCCGACCCCAGGGCTTGCCGCCGCTCCGGGATGCCTGAGCACCTCGTTGACAGGGAGCCCGCCGGGGCAGCGCTCCGCCGGACGAGACGACGCCGGCAAGAGAAGGATATGGCCGCCGTCCCGCGGGCCATCAAGAGAGACGGTCAGTTTCCTTCGCCGGACGGTGGGATGAGCAGAAGTCCGGGCCAAGACGCGTATCGGGACCATTCGGCAATCCGGACCAGGAAAGTATGGCAGGTTCGGAAAAGGTCACGCTCGCCCCTAACAATTTGGAACTGCTCTGATATTCGCGTCGGGCCTTGATCCATAGGCCGTGCGTGGCTTACTGCGCCCCTTGGTGATCGGCCCGCCCGCCGGGACGATCGCCTTGGATTTTGCCTTCGAGCCGAGGCACCGGAGCCCATGAACGCCCCCCAGATCCCGGCGAACGGTGCGGCGTTGCGGCGCGTTGCCGATGTGTGCGGCGACGAGGCCGAGATCCTGGCGTTGTCGGTGGCCCGTTTCGTCGCGGCCGGATACATGACCAGCGACGTGGCCTGCTGGAACGCGGCGTTCGACGGGGCCGAGCAATTGCTGGGAGCCGCGGAAGGCTGCCGTTTCGTGGCCAGCGTCGTGGCGATCATCCGGGCCCTACGCGCCGAGCGGGACGCAGACTGGTCGTTCATGCCGGCGAGCTGCTGCCGCGTCACCGGACACGAATGCGCGCTGGTCGACCTGATCAACCGGGGCCGCCGCCGGCTCCGGGCGGATCTGGAGGCGGCGGCGGCGGAGATCACCGGGCGCACGGCGGCGCCCCGTCTCGTTGAGGCGGTCCGCGCGGCCGTCGAACCGCTGGAGGCAGCGGCCGCGCGTCTGGCGCCGCCGGCCTGCCGCGGTGGCGTGGTGCTTCATTGATCCTCCGGGGATCGGTCACACCGGCGGGCGCCGCGTCGCCCGACCGGATCAGAAAGGACGACGGTTCGGTGCTAGCCCTGCGTGTTCATCTGTACCGTCGCCGGATCGGGCGTCTCGCCCTGGACACCGCGGCCTGCGTCGCGATCTCGGCGCTCCTGATCGCCTCTGCTCTCGCTCAGGACGGGGCCGAGAAGGCAGCGCCGCTGAAGCTGCAGCTCAACAAGGTGGAGACCGCCGGTGAGGCGTGCCGGATCACGATGGTGATCGACAACACCAAGGGCGCGGGCCTCAAATCCTACAAGGTCGATCTCTTCGCCTTCGACACGGACGGGGTGGCGCAGAAGCGCGTGGCCGTCGAGCTCGGTCCGCTTCCGCCGCGGAAGACGGTGGTGAAAATCTTCGATTTCCCCGGGATCGCCTGCAACAAGGTCGGGCGGGTCCTTTTGAACGATGTTTTGTCCTGCGACGGTGGCGACGCTGCCCGCGAGGCCTGCCTCGAACGGACCGAGACCGAGACCAAGGCCGGGTTGCCGTTCGACCGCTGATCGCATCGGTCCGACGGATGACGCGACGAAACCGCCCGGCGCCACGGATCGCCGGGCGGTGAGCGGCACGCGCCGCACCCGATACGGCGGCGGCGGACAGCCGCGTGAGATCTAGGACGCCAGGAGCCCGCGATGGACCCGACACAAGCCCCGATCGAGGCGGCCCACGACTTCTCGTTCCTCGGCCTGTTCCTGCAGGCCGACCCGATCGTGAAGGGCGTGATGATCCTCCTGGTGGTCGCCTCCATCGCCTGCTGGACGGTGGTCTTCGAGAAGATCATCCGCCTCGTCGCCGCCCGGCGCCAGGCGAGGGAATTCGCCACGCTGGTTCAGTCCGGCGGGAATCTCGACGGCGAACTCGACGGCATCGCCGGCCACGTCGTGCGCGCCGCCATCGACGCCTGGCGCGACCAGGACGCCTCCGAGACGCGGGCGGAGCGCCGGGAGCGGATCGAGCGGGCGATGAAGGGTGCCCTCACCCTCGAGATGAAGCGCCTGCGCACCGGCCTCTCCTTGCTGGCGACGTCAGGCTCGACCGCTCCGTTCGTCGGCCTGTTCGGCACGGTCTGGGGCATCATGAACTCGTTCTCGTCGATCGCGCGGAGCCAGGACACGTCGCTCGCCGTCGTCGCACCGGGTATCGCGGAGGCCCTGTTCGCCACCGCCATCGGCCTCGTCGTCGCCATCCCGGCCGTCATGGCCTACAACAAGCTGTCGGGCGACGTCGGCGCCGTCCAGAGCATGTTCTCCTCCTACATCTCGATGCTGGGCAACCGCCTCGCCCGCGACCGTGCCGGCGCGAAGCACCGCGCCGCGGCCGAATAAGCCCCCTCCGCGCCCGCACGCTCGGGCCGAACGCACCGGAACCGGAGACGCCCGATGGCGATGGGATCCATTCGCGCGAGCGACGAGGACGACCTCGACGACGTGCCGATGTCCGACATCAACGTGACCCCGATGGTCGACGTGATGCTGGTGCTGCTGATCATCTTCATGGTCGCCGCCCCGCTGATGACCACCGGTGTGCCCGTGCAATTGCCGAAGACCGCGGCCCCCAAGGTGGCGCAATCGAAGAAGCCTCAGGAGGTGACGGTGGACAAAGACGGCAATCCATCCATCGCCAAGGAGGTGTTCACGATGGACAGCCTCGTGCCGCGGCTTCGGGAGATGGCCGCCGCCGACAAGAACCAGGTGATCCTGGTACGCGGCGACCGGGACGTGCCCTACGGCAAGGTCATGGAGGTGATGGGTCTCGTGGGCCAGGCCGGCTTCACCAAGGTATCGCTGATCGCGCAATCGCCCGGCGGCGCCGCGCCGGCGGCACCCGCTGTCCCGGCAGGGGCCCCGCGCTGAGCCGATGAACCGCTTCGTGTCGACGGATCTGTCGGATGATCTCGGGGGGCGCCGGCCGTCCGGTCTGGTCGCGGCGTTCCTGGTCGCGCTGGGCCTGCATGCCCTCGCGCTAGCGGCCGCGATGTTCCTGCAGCTCGCGCCGCCCACCCCCCCGGGCGAACAGCAGGTCACCGTGGATCTCGCGCCGATCATGACCGATGCGCCGACGGAAGCCCCGTCCGAGCAGCAGATGAGCCAGGCGGCGCCACCGGAGACGAAGCCCGTCGAACTGCCCCCCGACGAGGCGGTCCAGCCCCCACCGCCAGCCGAGACCGCCGAAGTGAAGCCGGAGGAGAGTCCCGCGGTCGAGCCACCGCCGGAGGCTGTGCCGGTCGAGCCGCCGAGCCAGGTGATCACCTCCACCTCCGAGGCGGCCGAGCCCGAGGCGCCCCCGCCCGCCGAGGTGGCGAAGACCGAAGAACCGCCGAAGCCGACGCCTGATCCCGCCAAGCTGAAAGCCGAGCGGGAGGCGAAGCTGCGCAAGATCCGGGAGGAGAAACTTCGCGAGCAGAAGCGCGAGGAGGCGCGGCAGGAACGCCTGGAGGAGATCCGCGAAGCCAAGGCGAAGGCCGCGCGGGAGGCCAAGGCGCGTCAGGCGAAGGCCCAGGACGGCGCCGAGGCGCGCAACTCCGCCTCGGCGTCGCGGCAGAACGCGGCCGGCCGCGCAGCGGCGGGCAACGATCCGAGCGCGCTGCGGCAATGGACCGGGGCGATCAGCGCGGCGATCCACGGGCGGATGAATGCCGGTGCCGCCAACGGCACCGGTGGCGGGACGGCGGTGGTCCGCTTCACCGTCCTGCGCTCGGGCCAGGTCACGGCTGCCGGCGTCGCCCGATCCAGCGGGGTCGGCCAGATCGACAGCGCCGCGCTCTCGGCGGTGCGCGGCAGCCTCCCGCCGGCCCCCAGCGGCGTGGCCCAGCCGAGCCTGTCCGTGTCCATTCCCCTCAACTTCCGGGTGCGGTAAACTCAGCGTCACAACGCTTGGCTAAGCGCGGTGCAGTCTGCACTGATCAAAACTTCCGCCGATCTCAGCGAATATTGTGCGCTGATCGGACGGACCCCCACGGCGGATTCGCCATCGGCTGGGCGAGCATGCTAAAGCGTCACCGGACACGCTCCCGTGTGCCTCCGGTTACGGAACAGGGGAGCGCGTCATCCGGCCTTGCCCTCCCCCCTCGAACAGGCCGGACCCGCCCAGTCGCCGCCCAGCGCAGAGTGCGCAGGGCCGGACCCCCTGGGCCGGGGCGAAAGGCACAGGATGAGCGACGAGACTGAGTTCGACCTCGACGAGGCGAATGCCATCCGCGACGCGGAAGCGGAGGCGAAGACGCGCGCTGAAAACCGCGCCGAACGCGCGGAGCGCGCCGAGCGGATGGCTCGCGAGGGCGCGCAGGCGATGGCGGAACATCACGCGGCCATCAAGGCGGTCGATGAGCGGACCGTCAAGCTGCGCTCCCTCCGGCTCGCCAAGGAGGCTGCGGAGGCGCAGGCCAAGGCGGCTGAGAAGGAAGCCAAATCGGCCGCGAAAAGCGCGGGCAAGGGTGCCGCCAAGAAGGCTGCGCCGAAAAAGACCGCGGCAAAGGATTAGAGGCCGATGGCCGAAGATCGCAACCGCCGCCGCTTCACCGATCCCCGCGCGGCGGCCGAAGCGGCCTTCCGGGCCGCCACGTCTCCCAAGCCGGAGGCACCGCCACCGCCACCGCAGCAGCCAGCGGCCCCCCGCGCGATCGTGCCGCCCGGGGCGCGGGAGATGGTCAGCCTGCGCCTCGACAGCGCGGTTCTGGCCCATTTCCAGAAGGACGGTCCCGGCTGGCAGGACCGTATCAACGCAGCACTCAAGGCACTCGTCCCGGCCACGCAGGACTGACCCGGCACGGGAACGTCCGGCCTCCGATCCTCAGGCGTTGCGCGGACGTTCGCGCAGGATCCGGTTCACCGCGCGGTCCAGGGCCGACAGGTAGGCCGAACGATCGGCGCGGGAGAACGGCTTCGGGCCGCCGGTGATCGTCCCAGCCTCGCGCAGGGATTGCATCAGATCGCGGGTCGCCAGCGCCATGCCGATCGAAGATTCGCTGAACGGCTTGCCGGTGAAGGCCAGGACCGTCGCGCCGACCTTCACGCACCGGGCGGCGAGCGGCACGTCGGCGGTGAGAACGATGCTCCCGGGCCCTGCCCGCTCGGCGATCCAATCGTCGGCGGCATCGAGGGCGGAACCGACCACGACGCGCACGATCCAGGGTTCCCGCGGCAGGTTCAGGACGCTGTTGGCGACCACGTGAACGGTGAGCCCGTAGCGGGCGGCGACCCGGTAGGTCTCGTCCTTCACCGGGCAGGCATCGGCGTCGAGGTAGATCGGCGGTCCCGCCGGCTCCGTGCTCACGACCGCGGAACGAGCTTGGAGGTGAAGCCGGCCAGGATCAGGAGGACACCGAGGGCGAATTGCCAGCGCTCGATGTCGCCGCCGACCGAGATCAGGACGGCGTGCCCGAAGACCAGCAACCCGATCAGCGGCAGACCGAAGCGCAGCGACATCTTTATGGCCATGAGCAGCGCGGAGGGCGGGGCATCGGCGGAGGCCATCAGCGGGCGGCCGCCAGGCGGCGCGGTTCGAGGCCGGTTAGGGGCACGGCCTCGCCATCCCCGCGCTCGAGCGTGGCCACCGCGAGCGGGGCACCGCGCCCCCGCAGGGCGTGGGCCCCCAGCGAACGCGCACGGACCCCGTCCGGCAGCCGCGCCAGCCGATCGAGGAGATCCTGCGAGATCAGGATCCCGACGCCCAGCGGACGGCACAGGGCCTCGATCCGCGACGTCACGTTCACGGCGTCGCCGAAATACGCGATCTTGTGCCGGTCGACACCGACTTCGGCCGTGACCACCGAGCCGCCGTGCAGCGCCGCCCGGAGCCGCGGCACCGTCCCGAACCGGGTCGTCCAGGCCGCCGCATCCGCCTCGATCCGGTCGATCACGTCGAACAGGCAGGTCACGCAGCGCGCATCCTTGAGGCCGCGGGCCATCGGCCACGTGATGATGGCGAGGTCCCCGACATAATCGTCGACGGACCCGCCGTTGCGGCGGACCGGCTCGGCCAGGGTCGCGAAGACGGCTCCGAGATAATCCTGCGCCCGGAGGTCGCCATGCGCCTCCGCGAAGGCCGTCGAGCCGACCACGTCGAGGAACAGGAAGATCCGCTCCTCCGCCACCGGCCGGTGGTAGCGGCCGATCATGAAGTTCACGAACACCTCGCCCCCGATCAGATCGCGCATCCGGATCACGAAGACCAGGAGGCCGGAGACCGCCAGGGCATAGGCGAGGACCCGCGCGGTCATCCGGGTCGCCGAGGCGAGGTCGTCGGGGGTGAGTGCGAAGGCCCAGACCAGCAGACCGCCCAGGGCGTTGCCGGCCATGATCATCAGAACGTAGGCGAGTTCGGCCGCCACGACGTAGAGCCAGGCCGGGAAACGCCGGATCCGCGCCTGCAGGCCCGCCAGGATCAGGCCGCGATCGAAGGCCAGCACCGTCGCGCCCATGCAGAGCCCGTAGGTGAACCCGGCGAGCGGCGAGGCGCCCGCCGCGAAGATGATGTTGTAGAGCAGTCCGGCGCCCGCGGCCGCCAGCAGGATCAGGACCCAGAAGACGCGGTGGGCGGGCAGCATCGGCGCAACTCCAGCATGGCCAGCCGACCGGCCGCAGCCCGATCCCGGTCCCACGCGACCGGCGCGAGGGCGCGGCGGCACCGGCCTAGCGGGCCCGGGCCTCCGGACGTCAGGCCATGGCCTAAAGTGCAGCGCCGCCGTCACGCGACCCCCATTGCTCAACAATCCAAGATGGCGCGAGTAAGGCGTGTCGGTCGGCACAATCGCGAAACCGTCGCGGCTTCTGCGGGGTCCGGGTCCTTCGGGGTCCGCGGCCACCGCAGAGCCGCCGAGACAGGGAAGGGAACGATGCCATGCATGCCAGGAGCTTCGGTGCGACCCGCGTCCAGGTGCCGGTGATCGGCCAGGGCACCTGGCACATCGACCGATCGGACCGGGGCGATGCGATCGCCGCGCTTCGCGCCGGAATCGACGCCGGGATGACCCATATCGATACGGCCGAGATGTACGGCGATGCCGAGGCCATCGTCGCCGAGGCGATCGTGGATTGCCGCGAGGAGGTGTTCCTGGTCTCGAAGGTGGTTCCGGGGAACGCGACCCGCCGCGGCGTCGCGCGGGCCTGCGAGGACTCCCTCCGGCGGCTGCGCACCGACCGCCTCGACAGCTACCTGCTGCACTGGCCGGGCCAGCATCCTCTGGAGGAGACGATCGCCGGGTTCGAGGATCTGCGGCGGGCTGGGAAGATCCTGTCCTGGGGCGTCAGCAACTTCGATGTCGCGGATCTCGACCGGGCGCTCGCCATCGCCGGGCCGGATCGGATCGCCTGCAATCAGGTCCTGTACCATCTGAACGAACGGGCGATCGAGCATGCCGTGCTGCCCTGGTGCGAGAAGAACGGCGTCGCCCTGATCGGGTATTCGCCCTTCGGCAGCGGCGACTTCCCCGATCCCGCGAGTCCCGGCGGGCAGGCCCTGGCGGGGATCGCTGGGACGCACGGGACGACGCCCCATGCCGTGGCCCTGGCCTTCCTGACCCGCATGACCGGGACGTTCACGATTCCCAAGACCGGGCGCCGGGCCCGCGCCATCGAGAATGCCGGCGCGGCCGACCTGCGGCTGACGCCGGCCGAGATCGCTTCGCTCGACGCGCATTTCCCGAGAGGCCCGCGTCCGCGGATGCTGCCGATGCTGTGAGCATCAGCGGCATTCGATCCGGCTACGGCCGGCGGTCCTGGTGGCGGAGAACGCCGCATCCACCGACACGACCAGGGGTCCGGCGAGATGCCTGTCGACGGTCAGTCCCCGATCCCGAACAGCTTCTCGATGAAGTTGCGGTCATCCTTCGGCGCACGCCGCGACGCCGCCGCCGGACGCGGTGCGGGGGCCTCCGGCTCGCCAAAGATCTGTCCGAGGATCCCGGCCGGCGTTCCAGGGGCGGCATTGGCCACCGAGGCGGTCGTCTCCGGCGCTTTGCGCCAGCGGTTCAGGCCGGGCAGCGGCACCGGCGTCTGACCCTTGAGCGCCTGGGTCATGTAAGCCTTCCAGATCTCCGCCGGCAGGTTTCCGCCAGAGACCTTCTTGGTGAGTTCGCCATCGTCGTTGCCGAGCCAGACCCCGGTCACGAGGCTGCCCGAGAAGCCGATGAACCACGCGTCGCGGTAATCCTGGGTGGTCCCGCTCTTGCCAGCGAGGTCCCAGCCCGGAATGTCGGCCTTCTTGCCGGTGCCCGAGACGAAGGTCTCGTGCATCATGGCGTTCATCATGCCGTCGGCGTTGGGGTCGATCACCCGGCCCAGCCCGTTCTCGGAGCGCTTGTAGAGCACGGTGCCGCCCTGGCCCTTCACGGCGGTGACCACATAGGGGATGACGCCGGTGCCGCCGTTGGCGAAGGCGCCGTAGGCGCCGACCATCTCCAGCAGGGTCACCTCGGAGGTCCCGAGCGCGATCGAGCCGTTGGCCTGGAGCGGCGAGGTGATGCCGAGCCGCTGCGCCGTCTGCACGACCGCCTTCGGGCCGACCTCCTGGCCCAGCCGCACCGCCACGGTGTTGAGCGACTGGGCCAGCGCGGTGCGCAGGGTCACCGGACCCTCGTAGCGGTGCGAGTAGTTCTCCGGCGCCCAGGTGCCGATCCGGATCGGCGCGTCCTCCCGCACCGTGTCGGGGGTGGCCCCGTGCTCCACGGCGGCGAGATACACGAACGGCTTGAACGACGAGCCCGGCTGGCGCTTGGCCGTGGTGGCGCGGTTGAACTGGCTCTGCGCGTAGTCGCGGCCGCCGATCAGCGCGCGGATCGCCCCGTCGGGGCGCATCGACACCATCGCACCCTGGCCGACATTGTAGCGCGCGCCCTTGGCGTTGAGCTCATCCGTCAGCGCCTTCTCGGCGGTGGCCTGAAGGGCCGTATCGACGGTGGTCTGGACGGTGATGTCGGTGTCGAACTTGCCGACGTAGTCGTCGAGCACGTCCATCACGAGGTCGGCGACGTAGTTGGCCGAGCCGCCGCCGCGGGCGTTGGCGGGCTTGGCCGGCTGGGCGAGCGCCACCCGCACGTCCTGCGCCGAGGCGAAGCCGAGTTCCTGCATGGCGGCGAGCACCTGCGCGGCGCGGGCCTGGGCCGCCGGTAGGTTGCGGTTCGGGGCCAGCCGCGAGGGCGCTTGGACGAGGCCGCCGAGCATCGCCGCCTGCGCCAGGGAGACCTCCTTGGCGGGCTTGCCGAAATAGCGCTGCGCCGCCGCCTCGACCCCGTAGGCGCCGGCGCCGAAATAGACCCGGTTGAGGTACAGTTCGAGGATCTCGTCCTTGCTGTACTTGTGCTCCAGCCAGAGGGCGAGGATCGCCTCCTGGATCTTTCGCGATGCCGACCGCTCGGGGGTCAGAAACAGGTTCTTGGCGAGCTGCTGCGTCAGCGTCGAGCCGCCCTGCGCGACGCCGCGCCGGGTCAGATTCTGGCCGATGGCCCGGAGGATACCGACCGGGTCGACGCCGAAATGCTGATAGAACCGCCGGTCCTCGATCGCCACGAAGGCGCGCGGCAGGTAGGGCGGCAGCTCCTTGATCGAGACCACCCGGCCGCCGGTCTCGCCGCGGTTGGCCAGCAGCGTGCCGTCGCTCGCCAGGATGGCGATGTTGGGCGGGCGCTTCGGCACCGCGAGCTGGTCGATCGGCGGCAACTGCGAGGCGTGGTAGGCGATGAGCCCGGCGAGCCCGATCACCGCCCAGAGGCCGAGCACCACGGTGCTGTAGACGAGCCGGCCCAACCACGAGCGCCGCCGCCGGCCCGAGGCCTTCGGACGTGCCGCCGCCCTGCCCGGCTTGCGTGCCGGACCACCCGCTCGCTTGCCCACGCCGTCTCCTGTCTTGGGACGATCGTCCCGGGACAGGCGCAGATCGAGTTCGCCGCGATCCCGGACGCGCCCCTCGGGCACGTCGAAATTCGGCTCCATCCTGCCTCGACCCTTGGCCATGCATCCCGTCTGTGACTGATCGGACCGGCGCGCGTCGCCCGAAACGCGCCTCGGTTTCCGCACGCTAAATGCGGCGGTTTAAGGGGCCGTTATCGAACCGTTCGTCACCCGTTCTTCGCGACCGGACGGATGCGCCTTCGCTTAAGCGGACGGATCGACCGACGGCGCCGCGCCGAGCACGCGCCGGGCCTCGGCGAGCAGAACCGCGTGCCGCGCTGCCTCAGGACCCGAATCCGGCGTCTGCCGGCCGAGCCGGACGATGCGGGCGCGGAACAGGCGACGGCGCAGGCCGAACCGCCAGAGGCTCATCACCGCGGCGGAGAGCACCAGGCGGACCGCCTCGGTCCGCTCCCGTTCGAGAACGACTTCGGCCGCGAGCGCCTCCGCGCGCCGGAGGGCGTCATCGAGCTCGCGTCGCATGACGGCGCGGCTCGCCTCGTCCCGCTGCGCCGCCTCGAGCTGGATCCGGCATTCCTGCAGCGCGCTGAGGAGCAGCAGTTCCTGCGCGGACGTATCCCTCATCAGGCCCTCCCAAGGCGGCTTTCGGCGGGCACCGGGGCGCCGCGTGACGTCCTGACGGCGGTGGATCCGCGCCTGCGCGTAAAATCGAACGCCCGGCCACGCCATAACGAGCGCTGTCGCTGGCCGGAAGCCGTCGGCCGGTTTAAGCGGCACCGTCATCACGCACCATGGGGGAATCGGGGACGTGTGGAATCGGATCGCTCTGGCCGTCGCGGCCGGCTCGCTGGGGGCGAGCCTGATGGGGCTCGCCGCGGCTCATGCCTATCAGCTCGACACGGTGAACCTGGTGGGCTGCGCCCAGGAGGGCGGCGTCTGCCGGATGCCCTACCCCACCAACGTCTATTACGGGGTCCCCGGCCGGACCAACGGCCGCCCGTTTCCGCAGGGCGGCATGGTCCCCTGCAACACACAGACCTTCGGCGACCCGGCCCCGGGCCAGCCGAAGAGCTGCTGGTATGCGCCGCGCATCGCCGCGGGCCGGAACAGCGACCGCGACCGGGACGACGGTTACGATGACCGTCGCCGCGACCCGGACCGCTACGGCCGGGACTACAATCGCCCGCCGATGCGTCGCCGTTACGACGAGGATTACGGGCCGGCGCCGCGGCGCTACCGGGGTGACCCGGACGATTATTGATCACCGGCATCCAGAAACGCCTAGTCTGCCGTATCCGGCCTGTTAACCGGCATCCGACATCATCCCGTGCCGCGGAGCCCGGCTCCGCCGGGTCGCGAGGCCGAGGGAGAGGCGCATGACGGAGGACCGCCGCGGCACGTTCCGCAGGAATGCCTTCACCTTCGGCTCTCTTCTGCTCGCCTGCGGCGAGGTCGCCTGCCTGGTCTGGGACGCGACCGAGACGGGTGCGCAGATCGAGGTCGAGACCGACCAGCCGGTGCCGGATCGTTTCCCGGTGCGGCTCACGGAAGGCAGCGATCCGCGGCCGGCCGCCGTGGCGTGGCGGCGCAGCCGCCGGATCGGCATCGCCTTCGAGGGTTGAAATCCCCGGTCAGGTCGCCGGCAGAGCCGGCCTCACCGGCGCGCCGCCCGCCGCGAGGTGGAAGCAGGCGGGCCGGACGAAGAGCAGGCCGAGCGGCGTGTTGCGCACGAGCCGCTCCAGCCCCAGCGGCAGCAGCACCGCGACCAAGATGACGATCAGGCTGACGACGCCGATATCGGTGATCATCCCGGTCCGGACCAGAATCTCCCGCGTCGCGGCCATCGGCAGCGAGAAGGCGAGGTAGATCACGATCGAGCGCTGCCCGCAGGTCCGGATCGCCTCGGCGACGGGGCCGCCCGCCCGGCCGATCAGCGCGGCCGCCACCACGATGGCCAGCGCACCGGCCGCACCCAGGGCGAGGCTGACCACCGGCAGGCTGGCCAGGGTCGGATGCGCGGGATCGGCCGACGGCGTCAGGGCGAGCCAGGCCTCCAGGACGGCCCAGATGCCGAGGCCGGCCAGCGCCGGGCCGACCCGCCGACGCGCCGCGTTGGCGAGGCCGAAGATCCGGTCGGCGAACAGGTACCCGGCGACGAAGTAGACGTAGCGCGCGCAGAATTCCTCGATCAGGGTCGAGTCGCTGCGGATGTCGGCGATCTGCAGCAGCGCCGCCCCCGCCAGCAGCACGCCGCTCGGGACGCGGCGCAGGGCCTTGGTCGCCACCGAGAACGCCGCCAGCAGGTAGATGAACCACAAGGTGGAATAGGGCTCGACCAGGGCATGGGCCAGATGGGCCGCGAAGGCCGCCGGACCGTCGTCGCCGACGATCTTCCCGTACCGGGCCGCCGACTGGATCACGAGCCACAGCAGGTAGAAATAGGCGAAGTGGACCACGCGCCGGTCGGAGAACAGGCGCCAGTCGCGGTCGATCACCCGGCCCACGAACAGGCCCGACAGCAGGAAGAAATCCGGGATCCGGAACGGCTTCGCGAAGGCGACCACCGGGTGAAGGAAGCCCTCGCCGCCCATGGCCTCGCCGGTACCCGTCACGGCGTGCATCATCACCACCAGGAGGATGCAGATCCCCTTTGCGATGTCGACCCAGGCCAGTCGATCCCGCGCGTCCCCTGCCCCAGCCATCACCGCATCCCTCGAGACAGGAGTGATCCTGGACCAAGCGAGGTTGACGGCAATGCTTTCCGCGCACGACTTCTGCGGACGTGGCGAAGACGGGGTAAACACCCGCCGCTCAGGTCCGGCGCTTGGCCCCCTTCCGGTCGCGGGTCATGCGCGTGGCGGCGTGGAAGTCGTCGGGCTTGCCGCGGACCCAGACGAGGAACCGCGCGATTTCGGGATCCAGCCGCAGCGCCGCCACGTCGGCGAGCCGCTTGGCGATCTCGGCCTCGCTGTAGCGGGCGTGGATGGCCGAGTGGCAGATCTGGTGCAGCCGGACGGTGCCCCGATGCGTGCCGCCCTTCAGCTTGGGGGTCAGGTGATGGAGGCTGGAACGGGCGCGCGGCGGAATCGGCCTCTCGCAGAGCGGGCAGATCGGATCGGCCCGGGGGACGCCGTCCTGATGATCGGGATCATCGGCGCTCCAGCGCCGGGATCGCCGTCCGACCACGCGTCTCCTCCCTCACTCCGGCTCTCACCGCACGGCTCCTGACGCGGGCATGCAGGCCGGGCCGACGCGCGCGCCGAAGAGCGCTTCGGCCTCCCGATCCCGGACACCGAAGATGGAGACATGATCGCCCGGGACCACCGCGATCCGCGCCCGCGGCCCGGCCGCCGCGGCGAGCGCCAGGGCGAGCTTCGCCGGCACCACAGGATCGTCGCGGCCCTGGACGATCAGGATCGGCTCGGTACCGCTCCGGATGCGCAGATCCGAGCGATAGGTGTCGCGCAGGAGCTAGGACGGTGCCAGCGGGACATGGAGCCGCACGGCATGAACCATCGAGTCGAACGGCGCCTCCAGGTAGAGCCCGATCGGCGGCATGCGCTCGGCCACCGCCACCGCCACGGCGGCGCCGAGGGAATGTCCATGCAGCAGGATCGGCGCGCCGGGCGCCCGTGCCGCCGCAGTCGCCACCGCCGCCAGACCGTCCTGGATCAGGCCGTCCTCGGTCGGGTGGCCGGTCGAGCCCGGATAGCCGCGATAGGCCGCGGTGAGCAGGCCCCATCCGGCCGCGCGCCAGGGATCTGCTGAGAAGCGGGCCGCGTGCGGCTCGGGGCGGGAGCCGTTGCCGTGGAAGCTCACCACGATCCCGCAACCCGGAAGCGGCGGCCGCCAGAGGGCATGGAGCGTCTCGCCGTCCGCGGTGGTGACCGTGATCGCCCCGACCCCCGGGGGGAGCGGCCAGGGCGCCGAAGGCCGATAGGCACCCGGATAGAGGAACCGGCGTTGACCGAGCGTGAGCGCGGCAAGGGACAGCCCGTAGAGCAGCAGAAGGGTGAGCGCGAAGCCGGCGAGAAGGCGCATGGGGACCGGCTGGCGTGGGCGGTGCGCGGCGGGAGCCTTCCCTAAATCGGTCTCCCGACGCCCAGCAAGACGCGCGCCTGCACCGCCCCGGCTGACGGGATCGGGATCCTCGCTGCAAACCCTTCCGGTCTTCGGACCGGGTTTCGCGGACGAATGTTCCAGCGCCCGGGCAGCATTGACAAAGTCGTCCGTAGTTGTGAGTCTCGAACCGTTCCGAGGGGGGCCCCGCAGGGGGCTGAGATTGGGCACGCTGCCCTGACCCTTGAACCTGATCCGGCTCATACCGGCGGAGGGACGGGAACCTGCGGTCGCGCCCGTGCGCCCGCCTCTCTCATCTCAGCCATCGCGTGGACCGGACCGCTCCAGCACGAGGAGAGGCCCACGATGAACGCACCCGTTCTTCCCAAGGACGTGAAAGGCAGCCCCGAGGCCGTGACCACCGGTCCGGTCACCGGATCGCGCAAGGTCTACGCCAGTCCGATCGGCCGGCCCGACATCCGCGTGCCCTACCGAGAGATCGCCCTGTCGGACCCGAAGGAGGCGCCGGTGCGGGTCTACGATCCCTCGGGTCCCTATACCGAGACCGACGCGCGCATCGACCTCAGCGCCGGCCTGCCCGGCGTGCGCGAGCCCTGGATCGCGGCGCGCGGCTACACGTCCGTCGCGCCCCGGGCGGTCAAGCCCGAGGATAACGGCTTTGCCGGCGACAAGCTCGTGGCCCCCTGCCCCGCCACCCGCACGATCCGCAAGGCGGCGCCGGGCCAGGCGGTGACGCAGTACGAATTCGCCC
>NZ_JAKSYC010000329.1 GCF_022829585.1 Methylobacterium sp. J-026 | reverse complement strand
GTTAGCTCGGGACGAGCTAACGATGCATCGTAAGATTATCAAAGCAGTACCAGACATATTTGATTACAGACCTCTCCCGCTATACGACACAGTGCGGGTGCTCAAGGACTTCGAGACGGCGGATAAGGCCAATAAGAGGCGTAAATCCCATCGACTGACGGGTCGACAGCGCCTGCGAGTTGGCGGCTTCCTGGTTCAGGTCGGCGTTGGTCAAGTTGGCGGAGCCGGTCTGCAACACGTTGATGAGCTGCTTCGCGAAATCCTGGCGGTTCTGCACCACCGAGAGGTTCGAGCCCAGGTTGCCCGCCGCCGAGTCGATCGCGCTGCCGGCGTTGGCCAGTGTGTGCAGCGTGGAGTTGACGTCGGAGTTCAGCAGGAAGTTGCCCAGCCCGTTCGAGCTCGTCGAGCTGTTCGAGTTGGTGACCGAGGTCAGGCCCAGGCCGCTGGCGGTCGCGTCCACCGACGAGACGTCCAGCTTGGAGCTGCCAGTGGCGTTGAACTTGATGGTCAGGTTGTTGCCGGTGCCGGCGATCAGGTTGACGCCGTTGTAGCTGGCATCGCCGGCGAGCTGGGTGATCTGGTTGAGGGGCGACCACCGCCAAGACCGATGCCGAAGCCAAGGCCCTGCTCGCCGCCTTCCAGTTCCCGTTCCGGCGGTGAGGCCCTTGGGCCTCAGCCGCGGACACCGGAGATAGAGCCCATGTCGAAGAAAAGCTCAGTCGAGAAGAACGAGGCCCGCAAGGCGCTGGTGAAGCGCTTCGCGGCCAAGCGGAAGGCGCTCCTCGAGATCGCCAACAACGATGGCCTCGAGATGGAGGAGCGCTTCGAGGTGCGCCTCAAGCTCGCGGAACTGCCGCGCAACTCGTCGGCCACCCGGATCCGCAATCGCTGCGGCATCACCGGCCGTCCGCGCGCCTTCTACCGCAAGATGGGCATCTCGCGCGTGGCGCTGCGCGAGCTTGGCAACCGGG
>NZ_JAKSYC010000327.1 GCF_022829585.1 Methylobacterium sp. J-026 | reverse complement strand
CACCCACGCCTGGTTCAACCGTTTCCGTCGATTGCCCATCCGCTATGAGCGACGCGCAGACATCTACGAGGCCTTCACGAGCCTCGCCGCCAGCCTCATCACCCTCAACCAGATCAGACGGTTCTGTTAGGCGCTCTAAGTGCCTAGCAGTTCGGCTCCGGGCGCGGCGGCTACGCGGCGGCCGCGGTCGGTGCTCCGACGAGGGCGAGCCGGGGCGGAGCCAGGACATCGAGGCGGTCGTGCGCAGTGTCGAAGGCGGCCCGGATCGTGGTGGTCGCATCCTCAACGGCGACGAGCACCGCCAGCTTCTGGGCGCTGGCGCGATCGGCGATGCTGCGTGCGGCCGAGACCAGGGATTGTTCTAGATCGAGCAACTCCGTTTCCGCGTCCTCTCCGGCGTTGCGCGTGGCGGCCGCGAGGCGTTCAAGTACGGCCTGGAGGGCGTGACGCAAGACAAGAGTCCGTACACGCTCCTGGAGGAGCGCCCGTTCATCGATCTTCATCGGAATCAATCCGCGTCTGGGAACACGGTTAAGCTCTCACGTTTCCCCGGATCGTGCAGCCACTTTTTTGCAACAGCAAAATACAGTCTCGAGTCGGACCGGATCTGGGCGAGCGGCCACCTGACCGTAAGATCCTCAGAAGAAAGCGTGCGGGCCCGTCGTGCGCGGCCGTCGCGGCGTCTCTGGCTCAGTACGGCGTCCCGCGCAGGCGCCGCTCGCGAAGGGCCTCGGCATACCACGCTAACTCGTCGAGAAACCGAGCGGCGGACGTGTCGAGCCACGGCGCGGTGGGTGTACCCTCGGGGTCGATCGCCGTCTGGAGCCGGGGGATAGGAAGGAGCGAGGGGATGCTGGGCATGCCCATCTCGGCGAGTATCGCCCGGAGCGGCATCGCCGCGCGGACGCCGCCGAACTGGCCGGCCGAGTAGCAGCAGATCGCCGACGGCCGCCAGAAATACTCTTCGAGGAAATAGTCCAGCGTATTCGAGAGCGCCGGCGGAACGCTGTGATTGTACTCGGCGGTGACCACCAGGAAGGCGTCGGACCGCCGATAGAGCGCGGCCAGCCGTTCGAGCGGTTCGGGAGCGGTGCCGGCCGGATACTCCTTGTACATCCGGTCAAGCAGCGGAAGCTTCAGCTCGGCCGGGTCGACCAGTGGAGCTTCATGCCCGCGCGCTTCCAGCCGCGCCGTCAGGAAACGGGCGGCGCGGATGCCGATGCGGTCGCTCCGGACGCTGCCGAGGATCACGGGCACGGTGAGGGACATGACAACCTCCGGTCGGATCGATCATGCCAGAGGACGGCCCGCCGCTCCAGGCGGCGCCTGCCGGAGGGCGGCTCAGGCCTTCGATGAAGTCGTCAGCGCGGCGGCCGCGATACCGATGGGACCGCCCGTGGCGTAGGCGGCGATGGCCTTCGTCACCTGCGTCAGCAGGGATTGCAGCCCGTCCCCGGATTCCATGCTCGCGGAGGATCCGGTGGCCGAAGCGGAGGCAGAGGTCGAGGTCGCGTCCGTGGCGGTGCCGGATTGCCCGACCTGCGCGTCATCCGAGTCGTCCGGCGGCGGGGCATGGTGGCCGTGATGGTGGTGGACGGGGGCCGCGCCGCTCGAGGCCTGGCTGGCATCAGCCGTGCCGGATGTCGCAGTGGTGCCGGATGTCGCCGTGGTGCTGGACGCGTCGCCGGTGTCCGCCGAGGACGTGACCCCGGTCTGGAGCCCCATCTGGCTGAAATCGGATTGCAGCTGCAGGAGCGACGCCATCAGGTCGCTGGACATGGCCGGCGTCGAGGCCGCGGTGCTCGTCTGCGTGGCGCTGCCGGTGCCCTGCGTCGTGCCGGCATCCTGGCTCGCCGTGCTGAATCCGCTGGCATCGACCTGCTGGGCGCCGGCGGCACGTGCCTGGCGCAGGGCGCTGACGAGATCCTGCTTGAGAGATGTGCCTGATACCGCGTTCACCGACATGACAAGCCCTCACGACGTTCCTGCCGTCAGGTGAGGCACGGTGCGTTCCAGAATTTTTCCAATGATATCAAGGGCGCGCCTGCGCGCTATGCGGGCAGGATCGGCAGCGCGGCAAATTCTGCCGGCTCGAACGACCCCCATCGATCCTGACGGAGCGCTAGGAGAACCCGAGCCGCGCGCGGATCTGTGCGGGTGTTACACCGGTCTGCCGCAGATCGGCCAGCGACTGCGAGCCCCGCGACTTGGCGAGCTTCTCGCCGCCGGCGTCGCGGAGCAGCGCATGGTGCCGATAGCGCGGGGTCGGCAGGCCGAGCAGCCTCTGGAGGAGCACGTGGAGGTCGGTGGCCGCCTCCAGGTCGCGGCCGCGGACCACGTGGGTGATCTCTTCCCGCGCGTCGTCGTGGACCACGGCGAGGTGGTAGCTCGTCGGGACGTCGCGACGGGCGATCACCACGTCGCCCCACCGGGCGGGATCGGCGGCGACGGGGCGCGCACCGGTCGCGTCGAAGGCGACGTATCCGTGCGTCGCGCCGGCCTGGCGCAGGGCCGCCGCCATGTCGAGGCGCCAGGTATGCGGCCAATCCCGGGCGCGATGCTCCGCCGCGACCGCCGGGTCGAGGCCGCGGCACGTGCCGGGATAGAGCGGCACGCCGTCCGGATCGCAGGCAGTCCCGGCGCCTGCCCGGATCTGCGCGCGGGAACAGAAGCAGGGATAGGCGAGGCCGCGGTCGATCAGGCCGTCGCGGGCGACGCGGTAGGCGTCCATGTGGGCGGATTGGTGCCGCACCGGCTCGGGATAGGTCAGGCCGAGCCAGGCCAGGTCCGCGACGATCGCGTCGATCAGAGCGGGCTTCGAGCGCTGGGGATCGATGTCCTCGATTCGCAGGCGGCAGAGGCCGCCCATCCGGTCGGCGAGGTCGGCATTGAGCAGGGCCGAATAGGCGTGGCCGAGATGGAGCCGCCCGTTCGGGCTCGGCGCGAAGCGGAGGACCGGCGCCCCCGAACTCACCCGTCGCCGCGGCGCAGGCAGTGCGGCACGCCGGGCTGGCAGGCGATGCCCGGGAGCGAGCAGGCCGGTCCCTCGGCGAGGCGCTGGCAGACCCGGCAGCCGTCGCTCCATTCGAGGCAGGCCGGATCCTCGGCGACCGGCCGCGGGGCCGCCCCGTGGCGGGCCGGCAGCAACGCGCCCAGGAGAACGGTCGCGACGACGAGCGCCACGGTTCCCCAGGCGGCGAGCACGCCGCTCGACGAGCGCGGTTCGGACGACGAGGGAGCGGCTGACGACATGGCGTCCTGTTGGCGTGGGAGGGGCCGGCCTGTCAACGCGGGTGCGGTCAGGCCGCCCGCGCGGACCGGCGCTCCAGAAGCGCCGGCAGGAGCTTCAGGTTCAGGGGCTTGGCCAGGAAGCCGTCGAAGCCGGCCGCCCGGGCGGCGGCCTCGTCGTCCCGGCCGACATTGGCCGTGAGCGCGACGAGATGGAGGCGGCCGGTGCCAACCGATTCGGCGGCGCGGATCCGGCGGGCGGTCTCGTGTCCGTCGAGCCGCGGCATGCGCACGTCGATCAGGGCGAGGTCGAAGGGGCCGTTCGCATCGAGCTGCTCCAGCGCCGCGAGGCCGTCCGGCGCGTGGACGACCTCGGCGCCGAGGCGCTCCAGGGCGCGGGTCGCCAGCAGGGCGTTGATCGGGTTGTCCTCGGCCAGGAGGACGCGCATCCCGGCGCCGGCTCGCGGTGCGGCCGCTTGCGGGATTGCGGGCGCTTCGGACGGGCCGGTCGGTGCCAACAGGCGCTCGAACAGGGACCGGTCCCGAACCGGCTTGATCAGATAGCCGTCGAACCCGGCCGCGCCCGGGGCGCCGAACCCGCGCCGGTCGAAGGGCGAGAGCAGGACGAGGCTGCAGGGCACGCCGCAGGCGCGCGCCGCATCGGCGAGCTGCCGCACGGCCGCGTCCCCCAGGGCCCGATCCGCCAGCATGACGTCGAAGGCCGCCCCCGACAGGGCGTCGAGGCCGGCGTCGCGCGTGTCCACGATCACCGTCGCGGCACCGGCCCGGGACAGGCAGCGGGCGAGGTAGGGCGCCTGGAATGGCGAATCGGCCACGATAAGGCACCGGCGGCCGTCCAGGCGCGGCAGCGGATCGGGGCCGGACCGCGCGACCGCGACCAGCTCCGGCAGCGGCAGCGCGACCCGGAAGGTCGTGCCCCGCCCGAGGCGCGAGGCCGCGTCGATCCGGCCGCCCATCCGGGTCACCAGCCGCCGGGTGATGGCCAGCCCCAGTCCGGTGCCCTCGTGGCTGCGGCTGGCGCTGCCGTCCCCCTGCTCGAACTCCTCGAACAGGACGGGCAGGCGCTCCTCCGGGATGCCCGGGCCGGTATCCGCCACGGCGACCACCACTTCCCCCGGTCCGGTCTCCGCCCGCTCGAAGGTCAGGCTGACACCGACGCCGCCGCGCTCGGTGAACTTGATGGCGTTGCCCGCGAGGTTGATGAGGATCTGCCGCACCCGGTCGGCATCGCCCACGAGGCTCGCGGGGAACCCTTCCGCCACGTCGAGGGCGATCTCGATCCCCTTGTCCTGGGCCCGGGGCGCGAGGAGCTCGACGACGCCTTCGGCGATCGCGGGCAGACTGAACGGTTCGGCGGCGAGGTCCAGGCGCCCCGCCTCGATCCGCGAGAAGTCGAGGACACCGTCGATCAGGCCGAGCAGCGCCCCGCCGCTGGTGCGGACGGCCTCCACGTAGGTACGCTGCTCCGGATCGAGCGCGGTCCCGAGGACGAGGTCGGCCATCCCCAGGATGCCGTTGAGGGGCGTGCGCATCTCATGGCTCACCGTCGCCAGGAACCGGGATTTCGCGACGCTCGCCGATTCGGCCCGCTCCAGGGCCGCGTCGCGGCTGCGGATCGCCTCGACCCGGGCGGTCACGTCCCGGCCCGCCTGCAGCCAGTGCGTCGCGTCGCCATGCGCCACCGGCATCTCCACGAAGGCGAACCAGCGCACGCGCCCGTCGACCGAGCGGACCTGCGCCTCGAGGCGACGCACGCCATCCGCCCCGATCTCGACGGCGTCGCGCTCCAGGATCTCCAGGTCGATCTGCGCGCCGAGCAGTTCGATCGGCGCGCGTCCGAGCAGGCGCGCGTAATCGTCGTTGGCGTAGGTGATGCGGCCCCTGGCATCGCGCTGGACGATCACCTCCGTGGTGGCGGCGACCAGGGCCCGGTAGCGGTCCTCGCTCTCGCTGATCCGCCACAGGCGGTCGTGCAGCCGCTCGGCCTCGTCCGGTCCGACCCGCCGCGCCCGCCAGCGGTCGAACGCCAGCGCCGCCGCGACCAGGAGCGCCAGCACCAGCGCGATGTCCTCGACGACCATCGATGCCTCCCCGGCAGGAGGCCGGTCCGCCGCAGGATCGCAGGCGAAGCTGAAGGCGCCGTTGGGAAAGGCCCTTAACCGCCGGTTGCCGGACGCTGCGACCTGAAATGTTCGCCGCACCGCGATCCGAACGGCGCCCCGGGAGTTGCCTGCCAGGATTACGGCCCGGATGGAGACACCTATGCCCGGCGAGCATTACGACGTCATCATCGTCGGATCCGGTCCCGGGGGCGGCACGATGGCGTGGCGTCTGGCCCAGACCGGCAAGCGCATCCTGCTGATCGAGCGCGGCGACTACCTGCTGCGCGAGCCGCGGAACTGGGACAGCCAGGCGGTGATCGTCGACGGCTACTACCAGACCAAGGAGACCTGGTACTCCTCCGACGGCAGCAGCTTCCACCCGGGGCTCCACTATTACGTCGGGGGGAACTCGAAATTCTACGGCTCGATCCTGTTCCGTTTGCGGGAGCGGGATTTCGGCGCGATCCGCCACGAGGACGGGATCGCGCCGGCCTGGCCCGTGGGCTACGACGAGTTCGAGCCCTACTACCAGGCCGCCGAGGAGCTGTTCCACGTCCACGGCCAGCGCGGCGAGGATCCGACCGAGCCGTGGTCGAAGAAGCCCTACGCCCATCCGCCGGTGGCGAACGAACCGCGGATTCAGGAGCTGTATGACAATCTGAAGCGGGCCGGCCACCACCCGTTCCACCTGCCGGTGGGCGTGCGCCTCGTCGAGAAGGATGGCCGGGCCGTCCCGACCTCCCCCTGCATCAAGTGCGAGTCCTTCGACGGCTTTCCCTGCCCTACGAACGGCAAGTCCGACGCCCAGACCATGGTGGTCGATCCCGCCCTGCGGGACTGCCCGAACCTGACGCTCCTCACCCGGACCTACATCGAGCGCCTCGTCACCGATCCGGCCGGGCGCACCGTCACCGGCGTCGTCGGGAACCGCGACGGGGCGCCCTTCGAGGCCTCGGCGGACCTCGTGGTGGTGGCCTGCGGCGCCCTGTCGTCGGCGCTGCTGCTGCTGCGCTCGGCCAGCGGGCAGCACCCGAACGGCCTCGCCAACGGGTCCGATCAGGTCGGGCGCAACTACATGCGCCACAACAACTCGACCGTTCTGGCGATCTCGAAGACGCCGAACCCGACCCGGTTCCAGAAGACCCTCGGGGTCAACGACTTCTACTTCGGCGACCCCGACCCGAAGGACGGCTGGGATTTCCCGCTCGGCCACATCCAGATGGTCGGCAAGTCAGACGGGGCCCAGATCCACGGCGAGGGCCTGCCCGGCTTTCTCCAGTGGTTCCCCGACAAGCCGTTCGACTGGATCGCAAAACACTCCGTGGATTTCTGGCTGACCTCGGAGGACATCCCGCTGGCGCAGAACCGGGTCTACTACAAGGACGGCAAGGTCCATCTCGACCTCACCGAGACGAACGCAGCGGCGCACAAGCGGCTGCGGCACAAGCTGCGGGAGATCTGCAGCTTCACCGACATCCACCCGCACCTGTTCGACCGCTCGCTCTATCTCGGCAAGAACGTGCCGATCGGCGGGACCGCCCACCAGGCCGGGACCCTGCGGTTCGGCGACGATCCGGCCACCTCGGTCCTCGACCGGCACTGCAAGGCGCACCAGCTCGACAACCTCTACGTCACCGACGCGAGCTTCTTCCCGTCGATCGGGGCGGTGAACCCGACGCTCACGATCGTCGCCAACGCATTGCGGGTGGCCGATCACCTCGTCGCGCGGATGGGCGCCCGGGACCAAATTCCGCCGCCCCGCCTCTACGACTACACCGAGCCGCGCGAGCCGCTGCCGGCCTGACCGGGGCGGGCCAAAGCCTGGCGCACCGGCCTGGATATCAGAGTCAGGACGATGCGCTAGGTCTCTGATTCGGCATCACCTTTTGCCGAAAGCCGGAAACCACCTTTCGGGATGATGCGGTAGCGGATGTTGCTATAGCTCGGCGGTGGCACCAACCGATCGAGACGCCCATGGCCATCGACCATATCGATCTCAGCCGGATCGACCTGAACCTGCTGGTCGCCCTGGACGCGCTGCTCGACGAGCGCAGCGTCACCCGGGCGGCCGCCCGGGTGGGGGTCGGCCAGTCGGCGATGAGTTCGAGCCTCGCCCGCCTCCGGCGCCTGTTCGACGACGAGCTCCTCACCCGCGCGCCGGACGGGATGCGGCCGACGCCGCGGGCCCTCAAGATCGCCGAGCCCCTGCGCGCCACCCTCCGGCAGGTGCAGGCGCTGGTGCATCGGGAGGAGCACTTCGATCCGGCCACGGTCGCGCGCACGTTCACGGTCAGCCTGCCCGACAGCGTCGAGGTGCTGCTCGGGCCGCGGCTCATCGCCCAGCTCCGCCGGGAGGCGCCCGGGATCCGGCTGCTCCTGCGCTCCGTCGAGCAGGCCCGCATCCTCGATGAACTCGATGCCGACCGGGTCGATATCGCCATCGGGTTTTTCTCCGAGGGACAGATCCACCACAAGCAGCGGCTGCTCTACCGAGACAGCTACGTCGTCCTGTTCAACGCCGACCTGATCGGCCTCCAGCCGCCGATCGACCTCGAGGATTACCTGCGCTTCCCCCACGTCCTGACCTCCCTGCGCGAGACCGCGCACGGGGTGGTGGACGATGCCCTCGCCCTGATCGGCCGGTCGCGCACGCTCGCCGTGACCACGCCCCGCTTCCTGGTCGTGCCGTTCCTGGTGCGGGCCGCCCCGGTGATCGCCACGATGCACGCGCGGCTCGCCACCTCCTTCGCCAGCGCCCTGGCGCTGAGCGTCAGCCCGGTCCCGGTGGCGCTGGACGACGTGGCCGTGACGATGCTCTGGCACGCCTCCTACGACCGCGATCCGGCCCACCGCTGGCTCCGGGACCAGCTGGTGAAGCTCGCCCACGTGCCGCCGCCGCCCGGCATGATCTGACGGCCTGCCTCACAGGCAGGGATCCTCCGCGGCCTCCAGGCGGCCGCCCGCGATCGCCTCGCGGAACAGGGCGAAATCGGCGGCGTTGCGCTCGGCGTAGGCCGCCGCCCAGTCGGCGATGGCGGCGGCGAGTTCGGTGTTCTTGCCGCTGCCGCAATAGCCGGTGATCGCCGCCGCGTCCCCGGTCCGGGCATGGGCGCGGGCGAGGAGCGCCCCATAGGCGTAGGAGAAGGTCAGGAGTGAGGCGCCCGACATCCGGGCGATCGGGATCGCGCCCTTCAGGTTCTTCATCTGGCGCACGTAGAACGGGCGGCCCGCGATGCTGGTCCAGCCGAGCAGCGGATCGCCCACCGCCTGCAACAGCCGCTGGCCGTAGATCACCCGCTCGCCCTGGTGGTCGGCATAGGGGGCCGGCATGCCCGGCAGGTAGGGGGCATGCGCGGGGGTGAGCGCTTCCTTGACCTGGAGGAAGAGCGCGTCCGCGTCGGAATTGCCGAACAGCAGGGCGAGATAGGCCCGGGTCCCGACGCTGCCGACGCCCACGACCCGGTGGGCGACATCGACCACGTGATAGCGGTCGAGCATGAAGCGCCGCTCGCGCGGGAGGGTCTCGGCGTAGCGCTCCAACCCGGTGACGATGTCCTCCCGCGTGGCGTCGTCCACCGGCGTGAGGATCGGCGCATCCGATTGCAGGCGCCAACTCCCGTCGGTGCGCCGCTCGGCCACCTGGGCGAGGAGGCTGCGGTTGTTCCGCCGCCGCGCCTTGTCCACCGCCCGCCGGACCATGGCCCGGGCTTCGGCGTCGAGCCGCAGGCCGGCAAGGTGGGGCGTGTCGGCCCGCGTCGTCTGGTACCAGACCTCCAGGGAGCCCTGGGGCGCCAGCCGGCGCATCGTCTGCTGATAGCCGGCGACCGCCTCCATGACGGCTTCGCGGCGCGCGGTGGCGGGCGCACCGGCATCCGCGGTGGCGACCGTCAGGCCGGCGGCGAGGCGCTTCAGATCCCATTCCCACGGGCCGATCGTGACCTCGTCGAAATCGTTGAGGTCGAGGACGATGTCGCGCTGGGGCGTGCCGAACAGGCCGAAATTGTCGGTGTGGGCATCCCCGTTCATCACCACGTCGATGCCGCTGCGCGGCCCGCGTGACAGGTCGTAGGCCATGACATGGGCGGCCCCCCGGAGGAACGCGAAGGGCGACGTCGCCATGCGGGCGACCCGCAGCGGGATCAGGTGCGGCTGCCGCCCGCGATGGGCCCCCTCGATCAGGGCGACCGGATCGGGGCGCTCGGGATCGGACCCGAAGGTGCCCTGCGCCGCGAAGGGAACCTCCGCCCGCAGCCGCTTGCCCGCGTGACGGCGCTTGTCCCAGGATTCGACCCCGGTGCGGAGGTCGATGCGCGGGAAATCCGCGATCGGTGCCAGCACCGGATCCGTCTCCGGCGCCGACGATTGCGGCGCGGCATCCGCCGATTCTACCCGTTCGCTGGTCGCCCGATCCATGAATTCATAATTCCCTGAGCGGAGGTCAACCTTGACCGTGCGACGCCGTTCCGGGCCTCGCCGAGTCTCCGGAGGATAGCATCGACGCACCCTTGTGACGGTTAAGGCCCGCACCGGCCTTGACCACTTCCGGTGGCGGCACTCTAACCGACCGACGCCTCGGACGGGCTTCCTCCGCCGGGACGGTGCGACGCGCTGGCCGGGACGGTCCGGGCGCCGCAGGCACGCCGATGCAGCAGCGGGACTTCGCATGCCCAAGGGTTCAGATCTCCTCGTCGCGGCCCTCGAGAACGAGGGTGTCGACCGCATCTTCGGCATCCCCGGCGAAGAGAATCTCGACGTCGTCGAATCCCTGCGCAACTCCAAGATTGAGCTGGTCCTGACCCGCCACGAGCAGGCGGCGAGCTTCATGGCGGCGACCCACGGCCGCCTCACCGGCCGGCCCGGGGTCTGCCTGTCGACCCTCGGCCCGGGGGCGCTGAACTTCTCCACCGGCGCGGCCTACGCGTATCTCGGCGCGATGCCGATGATCATCATCACCGGCCAGAAGGGCATCCTGTCGTCCCGCCAGGCGCGGTTCCAGATCGTCGACGTGATCAGCTCCATGAAGCCGATCACCAAGATGGCCCGGCAGATCGTCTCCGCCTCCTCGATCCCCACCATCGTGCGCGACGCGTTCCGGGTCGCCACCGAGGAGCGGCCGGGCCCGGTGCTTCTGGAACTGCCTGAGGACATCGCCGCCGAGAAGGCCGAGGCCGATCTCGTGCCCTCGCACCCGATCGACATTCCGGTCGCCCATCCGGCCGCCATCGAGCGCGCCGCCGCCATGATCCTGAAGGCCGAACGGCCGCTGATCATGCTGGGCGCCGCCGCGAGCCGCCCGCGCGCCACCGGCGAACTCGGCGGCTTCGTGCAGCGCACCCAGATCCCGTTCTTCACCACCCAGATGGGCAAGGGCACCGTCGCGAGCGGCACCAACCTCTATATGGGCACCGCGGCGCTGTCGGAGCGCGACTACGTGCACGAGGCGATCGACCGGGCCGACCTGATCATCGCCATCGGCCACGACACGGTGGAGAAGCCGCCGTTCTTCATGGGACAGGCGGACCAGAAGGTCCTCCACATCGGCTACATGCCGGCCAACGTCGAGCAGGTGTACTTCCCCGATGCCGAGGTGGTCGGCGACCTCGGGCCGACGCTGAAGCTGCTGGCCGACAGGCTGGACGGGAAGCTCCCCAACGCCGGCGCGCTGCTGCACCTGCGCGAGCACATCCTCAGCCACATCGCCGACCGGGCCGGCGAGGACCGCTTCCCGGTGACGCCGCAGCGCCTCGTGCGCGACGTGCGCCGGGTGATCCCGGAGGACGGCATCGTCTGCCTCGACAACGGGATGTACAAGATCTGGTTCGCGCGGAACTACCGCACCTACGTCGCCAACACGCTGCTCCTCGACAATGCGCTCGCCACGATGGGCGCGGGCCTGCCCTCCGCCATGATGGCGGCGATGCTCTACCCCAACCGCCGCGTGATGGCGGTGTGCGGCGACGGCGGGTTCATGATGAACAGCCAGGAGCTGGAGACCGCCGTGCGGCTCAAGCTAAACCTCGTCGTGCTGGTGCTCGACGACTCGGCCTACGGGATGATCCGCTGGAAGCAGGCGGTCGACAAGTTCGCCGATTACGGCATGACCTTCAACAATCCGGATTTCGTCCTCTACGCCCAGTCGTACGGGGCCAGCGGCCACCGGGTGGAAACGGTCAACGACCTCGTGCCGACCCTCGACCGCGCCTTCGCGGCGGGCGGCGTCCACCTCGTGGCGGTGCCGATCGATTATTCCGAGAACACCCGGGTGCTGGTCGACGAGCTGCGCGCCAAGGTGAAGGACTTCGAACCCGCCGAGTGAGTTCGGCGTCGCGGATCGGTCGGCAAAGACAGGGCTGTGCGATGAACCCGTTCACCTTCCAGACCACGCCGAACGTGCTGTTCGAGGCCGGCGCCTCGAAGAAACTGCCGGAGATCGTCGGCAGCTTCGGCGCCAAGCGCGTCCTGCTGGTCACCGACAAGGGCGTGCGCAGCGCCGGGCTGACGCGGGCCGCCGAGGCGGCGCTGTCGGAGGCCGGCGTCACCCTCGACGTGTACGAGGACGTGGTGGCTGACCCGCCCTCCACGGTGATCGAGGCGGCGGCCAAGCGTGCCCGGGAACTCGGGACCGATCTCGTCCTGTCGATCGGCGGCGGCTCGGCGCTCGATACCGCCAAGCTCGTGGCCTATCTCGCCAAATCCGACGAGCCGCTCGATTCGATCTACGGCGTCGGCCTCGCCAAGGGCGACCGGCTGCCGCTGATCCTCGTGCCGACCACCGCCGGCACCGGCTCGGAGGTGACGCCGATCTCGATCGTCACGACGCCCACCACCGAGAAGAAGGGCGTCGTCGCGCCCAAACTCCTGCCCGACTGGGCGGTGCTCGATCCGGAGCTGACCCTGGGCCTGCCGGCCCACGTCACGGCGGCCACCGGCATCGACGCCATGGTCCACGCCATCGAGGCCTTCACCAGCAAGAACAAGAAGAACCCGATCTCCGACCAGCTCGCCAAGCAGGCGCTGGCGCTGCTCTCGGCCAACATCCGCACGGCCTGCACGGACGGCAGGAACCTCGAGGCGCGCTCCGGCATGCTGCTCGGCTCGATGCTGGCCGGCATGGCCTTCGCCAACGCCCCCGTGGCGGCGGTGCACGCCCTGGCCTACCCGGTCGGCGCGCTCTTCCACGTGCCCCACGGCCTCTCGAACGCCCTGGTGCTGATGGGGGTGATGCGCTTCAACCTCTCCCACGCGGAGGCGCTCTACGCGGAACTCGCGCCGATCCTCGATCCCGCGGCCGCGGACCTGCCGCAGCCCGAGGCCGCCAAGCGCTTCGTGGACAGCCTCGACGCGATCTGCCGCGACTGCAAGGTGCCGGCCTCGCTCGCCGAGGTCGGCGTCGCCCGCCAGGATCTGGAGCGCATGGCCGCCGACGCGATGAAGCAGACGCGGCTTCTCGTGAACAACCCGCGGGAGGTCACCTACGACGACGCCTTCGCGATCTACGCCGAGGCGCTGGGAGAGACACGACCGGCGGCGTGAGGGTGCGGGTGGCGTGCGATGTCCCGCCATCCACCTCATCCCTTGCGGATTTGCACATCGACGGATGAGACCGACGACCAACCCACGCGCGCCTTCCCTCCCCCGCAGAGGGGGGAGGGAAGAGGCGGGTCATGCGATCGAGTCTGTAAGCTGACGACAGGCTTCGCGAATACGCGAAGCCCAAAAAGACCGGGAGGGAACGCCAGCATGGATCAGTTCGACGCGTTCCGGGCGATGGGCGAGTTCTGGACCCGTACCGGTTTGGGATTCCTGTCGGGGAGCGCCGGCCAGGCCGCGCCCGGCTCCGGCTGGCCGGTCTTGCCGGAGGGGGATCTCGCCGGCCTCGCCGCCGCGCAGGCCAAGCTGACCGAGGCT
Source organism: Methylobacterium sp. J-026 (assembly GCF_022829585.1). Classification (GTDB taxonomy): domain Bacteria; phylum Pseudomonadota; class Alphaproteobacteria; order Rhizobiales; family Beijerinckiaceae; genus Methylobacterium. The sequence goes on along the minus strand of NZ_JAKSYC010000327.1, from coordinate 184,943 downwards.
TGGACCGCCGCCACCGCCCTGTCGCAGACCCTGGCCGAGTCGTTGCAGGGCGGCCCCGGCGCGCCGGACCCGACCGCCGGGGCGGTGCTCGCCCGGATCTTCGATCCGCAGGCCTGGCTCGGCGGCTCGGCCGAGTTCGACGCGGCGCTGACCCGCATGGCCGAGGGCCCGCAGCTCGCCGACCTGTGGCAGACGGAACGGCGCTACGGGGCCGTGTTCACCGCCTGGGCGGCTCTGCGCCGGACGCAGGGCGAGCATCAGGCCGTGATGCTCGACGCCTGGACGCGGGCTGCCGGTACCTTCGCCCAGGAGGCCAACGCCCGTGCCGAACGCGGCGAGGGCTTCGCCTCCGCCCGGGCGATGGTGACGCGCTGGGTCGAGACCGCCAACGCGATCCTGCTCGAGGTCCAGCGCTCGGAGAAATTCCTGGCCTCGCAGCGCGCCGTGCTCAAGGCCTCGACCGATCTGCGCCTCGCGCAGCAGGATCTGGCCGCCTTCCTGGCGGACTTCTACGGCCAACCGACCCGGGCCGAACTCGACGACGTGCACAGGAGCCTCACCGAACTGCGCCGAGAGGTGCGGGCCCTGCGCCGGGAACGCCGGATGGCGGCGGCGCGGCCGGCCCGCGGCGGCGGGGCCGCGGCCAACGGGGAGATGCATCATGGCTGACAGGGACGGTCCGACGGGCCCGGCGGTGCCGCTCGCCCTCTCCCCCGCCGAGATGCTGGCCGAGGTCGGCGCCCTCGGCCAGCGCATCAGCGCGGGCGCCAAGCTGTTCGCGGAGGTGCGCGACGCGGACGTGGAGATCGCCACCACGCCCAAGGATCTGGTCTGGAGCCAGGACAAGGTCCGGCTCTACCGCTACCGGCCGCTCGCGCAGCGCCGAGGCCTGCCGCCGGTGCTGATCGTCTACGGGCTGATCGGCCGCTACACGATGGCCGACCTGCAGGAGGACCGGTCGCTGGTCCGCAACCTCCTGAACCTCGGCCTCGACCTCTACGTGGTCGATTGGGGCAATCCGGGCCGGGCCGACCGCTACGTCACCATCGACGATTACGTGGACGGCTACCTCGCCGAGTGCGTCGCCTTCATCCAGGAGGCGGCCGGGCGCGAGCGGATCAGCCTGCTCGGCATCTGCGAGGGCGGGGTCTTCACCACCTGCTACGCGGCGCTCTACCCCGAGACCGTCAACGCGATGGTGCTGACCATCACGCCGATCGACTTCCACGCCGATGTCCGGGACGAGCGGGCCGGCCACGGCTTCATCAACGTCTGGATGCGGTCGCTCACCCCCGAGGATATCGACCGGCTGATCGAGGCGCAGGGCTCACTGCCCGGGTCGTTCATGGGCTCGGTCTTCTCGATGATGACGCCGATGCGCACCATGACGAAGTACAACCTCGACCTGCTCGACGCCCTGGACGACAAGAAGAAGTTCCTGAACTTCCTGCGCATGGAGAAGTGGATCGCCGACCGTCCGGACCATCCCGGCGAGGCCGCCAAGCAGTGGCTGAAGGACCTCTACCAGGACAACAAGCTCGTCCGGAGCGCCTTCGAGCTCGGTGGCAGGACGGTGGACCTGAAGGCCATCACCTGCCCGGTGCTGAACGTCTTCGCCCAGGACGACCACATCATCCCGCCGGCCACCTCGCAGGCGCTGAAGGATCAGATCGGCACGGACGACTATACCGAGATGGGCCTGCCCGGCGGCCATGTCGGCGTCTTCGTCGGCGGCAAGGCGCAGAAGTTGCTGGGGTCGGGCATCGCCGAGTGGCTGGGCGAGCGGGGATAGGATGATCGCGCCACGGTCCTCGCAAAGCGCGACGCCCCCGCCCTCCCCTCTCTCCGGAGAAGAATGCGGGACCCACACAGTGCGCGCGGCGCTGCGGCGGCAGGATGAAGCGCAGGTCCCCTCCTCCGTGCGGGAGAGGGACAGGGTGAGGGACGAGAACTATCAGGACGAGACGCGCCCTGAACGCACGTCTCTGGTGTGTTCCATCCTGAAGTTTCTCGCCCCTCACCCCAACCCCCTCCCGCACGGGAGAGGGCGCGCGCCGCGCTCCGCCGCCAACGCCAGTGCTCGATGCAGATCGGGGGGCATCGTAGTCCCCCGCAGAGGGGGGAGGGAGACGCGCGCGCGCCAGGCCCAGAGGACCACCCCATGGGCAGCCTGAAGAACAAGATCGTCAGTGCCGACGAGGCCATCGCCATCCTCCAGGACGGCGACATGGTCGCGGTCTCGGGCTTCGTCGGCATCGGGACGCCGGACGAGCTGATCCTGGCGCTGGCCCGGCGGTTCGAGTCCGGCGCCGGCCCGCGCGGGATCGGGCTGATGTTCGCCGCCGCCCCCGGAGACGGCAAGGAGCGCGGCCTCAACCGGCTCGCCATCCCGGGGCTCGTGCAGCGCGTGGTCGGCGGCCATTGGGCCCTGGTACCGAAGCTCGGCGCGATGGCGGTCGAGGGTCTGATCGAGGCCTACAACCTGCCGCTCGGCGTGGTCTCGCACCTCTACCGGGAGATCGCCGCCCATACGCCGGGCCACATCACCAAGGTCGGCCTGCGCACCTTCGTGGATCCGCGGTTGGAGGGCGGCAAGCTCAACGCGGTGACACAGGAAGACCTCGTCAGCGTGGTCGAGCTCGGCGGCGAGTCCTGGCTCCACTACAAGGCCTTCCCGGTGAACGTCGCGCTGATCCGCGGCACCACGGCCGATCCCGCCGGCAACATCACCATGGAGCGGGAGGCGCTGACCCTCGACAATCTCGCCGCCGCCATGGCGGCCAAGAACTCCGGCGGTTTCGTCATCGCCCAGGTCGAGCGGCTGGCCGAGGCCGGCTCGCTCGCCCCCCGCGAGGTCCAGGTGCCGGGCATCCTGGTCGATTGCGTGGTGCTCAGCCAACCCGAGAACCACCGCCAGACCTACGGTACGCCCTACAACCATGCCTTCACGGGCCGGCAGCGGGTCCCGCTGGACCGGATCCCGCCCATGGCCCTCGACGCCCGCAAGGTGGTCGCCCGGCGCTGCGCCTTCGAATTGCCCCCGGGGGGCGTGGTCAATCTCGGGATCGGCATGCCCGAGGGGGTCGCGGCGGTCGCCGCCGAGGAGCGGGTGCTCAAGTACCTGACGCTCACCGCCGAGCCCGGCGTGATCGGCGGTCTGCCGCAGGGCGGGCTCGATTTCGGCGCCGCCCTGAACCCGGCCGCGGTCCTGCACCAGAACCAGCAATTCGACTTCTACGATGGCGGCGGCCTCGACCTCGCCTGCCTCGGCCTCGCCCAGTGCGACGCGGAGGGCAACGTCAACGTCAGCCGCTTCGGCAAGCGGCTCGCGGGCGCGGGCGGCTTCATCAACATCTCGCAGAATGCCAAGAGCCTCGTCTTCGCCGGCACCTTCACGGCCGATGGGCTGAAGGTGACGGTGGAGGACGGCGGTGTCCGAATCCTCGCCGAGGGCCGCTCCCAGAAATTCATCGCCGCGGTCGAGCAGGTGACCTTCTCGGGGGCCTACGCGGCCGAGCGCGGCCAACCGGTGCTCTACGTCACCGAGCGCTGCGTGTTCCGCCGGACCCGGGCCGGCATGGAACTCGCCGAGGTCGCCCCGGGAATCGACATCGACCGGGACATCCTGGGCCGGATGGGCTTCACGCCGATCGTGCGCGATCCGAAGCCGATGGATCCCCGCCTGTTCCGCGAGGCCGTGATGGGGCTGGAACCCTGGCTGCTCGGCCTCTCCATGGCGGAGCGGATCAGCTACGATCCGGAGCGCAACATCCTGTTCTCGAACCTGGAGGGGTTTCAGGTCCGGACCATCGACGATGTCGAGCTGGTGCGTCGGGAATACGAGCGTGCCTGCCAGGAGATCGGCCGCAAGGTCCATCTGATCGCCAACTACGACGGGTTCGAGATCGACCCGACGGTGAGCGACGCCTATTTCTCGGCGATCGCCTATCTGGAAAAGCGGTACTACGAGACCGCGTCGCGCTACACGACCAGCGCGTTCCTGCGATTGAAACTCGGTGCCTCGTTGGCGAGCCGCGATCTGGCTCCCCATGTGTTCGAGACAAAAGCCGAGGCGCAGGCGAGGAATACGTCCCAGAGCGTGCCGCTCAAGACGCGGACGGCCATGTCCGAGCCCGACAGGCCGCAGCCGCCGAAGGAACCGTTGAATGCCTGAGACCGAAACCCTGTCCCTGAAGGACCGCGCCCTCCTGGTCGAAGCCTGCCTGATCGGCGGCCAATGGTCGGAGGCCGGCTCCGGCAGCATCGACGTCACCAACCCGGCCACCGGCGCGGTGATCGCCCGGGTGCCGAATGCCGGCGCCGCGGAGACCCGCAAGGCGATCGAGGCGGCGCATGCGGCCTATCCGGCGTGGCGCGCCAGGACCGCCAACGAGCGCGCGGTGCTGCTGCGCAAGCTCGCCGCGCTCGTGACTGAGCATCAGGAGGATCTCGCGCAGATCCTCACCGCCGAGCAGGGCAAGTCGCTGGCCGAATCCCGCGGCGAGGTCGCCATGTCGGCGGCTTACGTGCTGTGGTTCGCCGAGGAGGCCCGGCGCATCTACGGCGACGTGATCCCCTCCCCCTGGGGGGACCGCAAGATCCTCGTCACCAAGGAGCCGGTGGGCGTGGTCGCGGCGATCACCCCGTGGAACTTCCCGTCGTCGATGATCGCCCGGAAGATCGCGCCGGCGCTGGCGGCCGGCTGCCCGATCGTGATCAAACCCGCTTCGCAGACCCCGTTGTCGGGCCTCGCCTGGGGCGTGCTGTGCGAGCGCGCCGGCTTCCCGGCCGGGGTGGTGAGCATCCTCACCGGCTCCGCCCGCGCGATCGGCGGGGAGATGACCGGCAACCCCTTGGTCAAGAAAATCACGTTTACAGGCTCCACCGAGGTCGGCAAGGTGCTGCTGGAGCAGGCCTCCCACACGGTGAAGAAGGTCTCGATGGAGCTGGGCGGCAACGCGCCGTTCATCGTGTTCGACGACGCCGATCTCGACCGGGCAGTGGCCGGTGCGATGCTCGCTAAGTTCCGCAATTCCGGCCAGACCTGCATCTGCACCAACCGCTTCCTGGTGCAGGACGGGATCTACGACGCCTTCGCGGAGAAGATGGCCGAGGCCGCCAACCGCCTGAAGGTCGGCAACGGCGTCGAGGACGGCGTCGCCCAGGGGCCGCTGATCGACATGGCGGCGATCGAGAAGACCGAGGCGCATATCCGCGACGCCGTCGAGAAGGGCGGTCGGGTGATCGCCGGCGGCCACCGGCACGCGCTGGGCGGCCAGTTCTTCGAGCCCACGGTGATCACCGGCGCGACCCCCGACATGGCGGTGGCCCGCGAGGAGACTTTCGGGCCCCTGGCGCCCCTGTTCCGGTTCCGCGACGAGGCGGAGGCGATCCGCCTGGCCAACGACACCGAGTTCGGGCTCGCCTGCTACTTCTACACCCGCGACCTCGGCCGCACCTTCCGGGTCGCCGAGGCGCTGGAATACGGCATGGTCGGCATCAACGAGGGGATCATCACCACTGAGGTGGCGCCCTTCGGCGGCGTGAAGGAATCCGGCCTCGGCCGCGAGGGCTCCTACCAGGGCATCGAGGATTACCTGAACACCAAGTACCTCTGCGTCGGCGGGCTCGGCGGCTGACGCCGCTCGGGAAGCGGGCTGTCGGGCGCCACCGGCGGCCCGCGACTGCCCGCCTGCGGATCCGGCGACCGTCAGGCTGGCTGAGCGTTGTGGATCTGGTCGAAGTCGAGGGACGCCGTGTCGATCACGATCTGCGTCCGGCTGATCACTTCGAGCTTGCGCAGGATCTCCGAGACATGGGCCTTCACGGTCGAGTCGCCGACCTGAAGCTCGTGGGCGATCTGCTTGTTCAGCTTGCCCTGCCGGATCATCATCAGAACCCGCACTTGCTGCGGGGTGAGGCGGGCAAGGCGCTCAGGCAGCGGCGCCTTCTTGGATCGGGATTCCGGCGCAGCCGCCTCGGTGAGGCCCGGCGGCAGGAACAGCGACCCGCTCAGCACAGCACCGATCGCCCGGGTGAGCGTCGCCTTGTCCATGGCCTTCGGGACGAAGCCGGCTGCCCCGTGCTGCAGGGCCTCGCGCATGATCCGCGGGTCCTCGTGACCGGAGACGATCAGGATCGGGACGCGCGGGAAGCGCGCCCGGATCGAGATCAGCCCGTCGAAGCCGGAGGTGCCCCGCATCGACAGGTCCAGGAGCGTCAGGTCGATGCTCCTGTTGGTCGCCAGCACTGCGCAGGCTGCCTCGATCCCGTCGGCCTCGTCCAGCATTGCGTCCGGATGCGCGAGACGGATCGTGGCCGCCAGGGCGTCCCGGAACAGCGGGTGGTCGTCGACGATCAGCAGATGCACGGACAACGTGGTCCTTCTTTAGAAAACCCCACGGGTGCCGTCGAGAACCGGGACGGGAGGGTCGAGGATTGCTCGAAGCGGCCCCGGGGCGCAAGCGGATGCTGAGGGAGCCGCCGGCACCCCGGGGCCTCGGCGGGCCGTCCCGGAGCGAGCCAGCGGCCCAATCCCGGGGCTTGGCACTTCAGACGCGGGCCGGGCCGGCCTTCTCGCCAAGGGCCTGACCACGGGCTGCACGATCCTGGCGCGTGAGCGCGGTGCCCGGCGGGTCGCCGCTTACCCGTGCAGCGCCGTCCGCTCCACCAGCAAGATTCCGCTTCACCGACTCGATCGACAATCCGATCCGCTAGCGCGCCGTGCGCAGAATCCCCGGTCGGCAGAACCTGTCCGGTTCGGCCTCGATCGAGGCCGGCACATCGGCCGCGTCTGTCTGCGCTACCGGCGCGCCGAGCGCCGCCATGAGAATGCGCAGACCGTCGATCCACTCCTCGACCTCGGCGAGCGACGCGAAGCCGTCGCGCCGGATCACGGTCTCGGGTTCGATCGTCACGACGGCGTCGAAAGTGCCGTCCGGTCCGTCGCTGATCCAGTAATAGACGCGCCGTGCCATGGTTCGAAAATAGGCCAAAACCCGCGGCGTGATAAGATTGTTCGCGATTTTTTCACGGTAAAACAGGGACCCGTCGCGGTTATCGCTCCTCCGACGCAGCCGGCCCCACGCGCGTGCCGTGTCACCGGCACGCGCGCCGAACGGGCCGGTTGCCACCCTGGCGGCGGGCGCTCTACCCTCGCCGCATGATCGAGCCACCTCCGTCCCGACCGCGCCCGCGCTTCCAGACCTTCGACGATCCGGGCCACCGCAAGGGCGCCGAGCGGATCGAGGCGCTGCGGTCGGCCCTGCGCGAGGCCGGCCTCGACGGTTTCGTCGTGCCGCGCGCCGACGAGCATCAGTCGGAATACGTGCCCGCCGATGCCGAGCGGCTGGCCTGGCTCACCGGCTTCACCGGCTCCGCCGGGACCGCGGTGATCCTGACGGATTCCGCCGCCCTGGTGGTGGACGGCCGCTACACCCTTCAGGCGCCCGAGCAGGTCGATACCGCCATCCTCACGGTCGTGCCCCTGGCCGAGTCGACGCCGGAGGCGTGGATCGGCGCCCACCTCAAGCGCGACCACGTGCTCGGTTATGATCCGTGGCTGCATACGCCGGACGGGCTCGCGCGCCTGGATCGGGCCGCCACCAAAGCGGGGGGCGCGATGCGCGCCGTGCCGAATCTGGTCGACGCGGTCTGGGCCGGCCGGCCGAAGCCGCCCGCCGGGCCGGTCGTCCGCCACCCGGATGCCCTGGCGGGCGAGACGGTCGAGGAGAAGCTGGTTCGGGTGCGCGCGATCCTGGCCGAGGCCGGCTGCGACGCCCTGGTGATCTCGGACCCGCACAACCTCGCCTGGGCGTTCAACCTACGGGGTGCCGATATCGGCCACACGCCCCTGGCGCTCGGCTACGCGATCCTGCCCCGCGAGGGGCTGGCACGCCTGTTCCTGGTCTCGGGGGAGGTCGACCCGGCCCTGCGCGCGGCCCTCGCCCCCGTCGCCGAGATCCTGCCCCGGGCGGCGCTGGAGGACGGGCTCGGATCCTTGAGCGGGGTACGGGTCCGGCTCGACGCGGCGACGGGCGCCGTCGCCCTGAAGGAGAAGATCGAGGCGGCCGGCGGCACCGTCGATGTCGGCAAGGATCCGATCACCGGGATGAAGGCGGTGAAGAACGCCGCCGAGATCGCCGGCGCGCGCGATGCCCATGGCCGCGACGGGGCGAGCGTCGTGCGCTTCCTCGCCTGGCTCGACGGTGCGGCCGCGGCGGGCGATCTTACCGAGATCGCCGTAGTCGAGGCGCTGGAGGATTTCCGCGCCGCCGGCGGCGACCTGCGCGACGTATCGTTTCCGACGATCTCGGGATCTGGACCGAATGGGGCGATCGTCCACTACCGGGTCACCCGCGCCAGCGACCGGGCGGTCCGGCCCGGCGAGCTGTTTCTGATCGATTCCGGGGCGCAATACCCGGACGGCACCACCGACATCACCCGCACCGTCGCGGTGGGGGAGCCGAGCGCCGCGATGCGCGATCGCTTCACCCGGGTGCTGAAGGGCCACGTCGCTATCGCCCGGGCGGTCTTCCCGAGGGGCACGACCGGCGCCCAGATCGACGCCTTCGCCCGGGCGCCCCTCTGGCAGGCGGGGCTCGATTTCGACCACGGCACGGGCCATGGAGTCGGGGCGTTCCTCTCGGTCCACGAGGGGCCGCAGCGCATCGCCAAGACCGGCACGGTGGCGCTGGAGCCTGGGATGATCCTGTCGAACGAGCCTGGCTACTACGCCGCCGGCGCCTACGGCATCCGGATCGAGAACCTCGTCCTGGTCGAGCCGCGCGCGGTTGCGGGCGGCGAGCGCCCGATGCTCGGCTTCGAGACGCTGACGCTCGCGCCCTACGACCGGCGGTTGATCGATCCGGACCTGCTCGATCCGGGCGAGCGGATCTGGATCGACGCCTATCACGCGCGGGTCCGCGAGGTCCTGATGCCAGTCCTTGATGCCGGCGCGCGCGCATGGCTGGAGCGGGCGACGGTGGCGCTGCCGGGCTGACGCCGTTACGGCCTTGGGGCGCAAGATGGCCGCTCTTGTGCTGCCGCGCGGCGCAGAACGGATCGACAGATGTCTCGAAGCCGGTGCGCGCTCCGGCCGTGGTCCCGGAGCGTATCGGCACATGCCTCAACGTGCCCTGGATCTCGCCGAGCCGGCTGGAGGATTTGGGCGCCCTTTCGTTCGATCGCCCGTGCGGTCGTGGAATTGCAGAAGCGGCGGCAGGCCGCCGATGACGATCCCGCACAGTCGTTCGTTCCGACAGATGCGCGCGCCGCCCTCGGACTCCGCCCGCTCGGCAGTCGACCACTTTTGCCAGTTGCGGGACGATCAACGGACGGCGTTCCTCGACCTGGTGCTCTTTGAACCCCCGCGGTTGAAGGCCGTCGATGTCGCGGCCCATGGGTCGATTATCCGGGCGCGGGACACGCATTGAATCGGCGCGCTATAAGGCGTCCGTCACGGAAAAGTCCGCCCCAGGCTCGAAGAGACCGCGCGTGAAACCGCGCCCGCCCGGCGCGCGAAGGGACAGTATGATCCGCCGCTTCGCCTTCCAACTCCTGCTGCTCGCCGCCTGCTGCACGCCCGCTTTGGCGCAGGGCCTGCGCACGCCGCCGGATCTCGTGCGGTCGAGCCTCGTGGCCGAGCCCGCCGCGGTGACGGGGGCGCAGCCCTTCACCCTGGCCGTGCGCATGCAGGTGAAGCCCGGCTGGCACGTCTACTGGCGCAATCCGGGGGATTCCGGGCTGCCGCCCGAGGTCACCTGGACCCTGCCGGCCGGCTTCAACGCCGGGGCGATTCGGTGGCCGGCGCCGGAGCGCATCCCGATCGCGACGCTGATGAATTACGGCTACGAGGGCGAGGTCACGCTCCTCGTCCCCGTGACGCCGCCGCCGAGCCTCGATCCCGCGACCCCGGTGGAGATCCGGGCCAAGCTGACCTACCTCGTCTGCGAAACCGAATGCGTGCCGGGCTCGGCGGACCTCGCCCTGACCCTGCCGGTGGGGGCACCGCGGCCAGATCCCGACATCGCGGCCCTGTTCGCCCGCGCCCGGGCCGCCCTCCCCGCACCGGCGCTCTGGCCACTGCGCCTGTCGAGCCAGGGCGACACTCTGCGGCTCGACTTCGCGGCGGCCGGCCTCCGGCCCGACGCGGTCCGGAACGCCGCCTATTTCCCCTATGCCGAAACCGCGATCGACAATGCCGCCGCGCAGGTGATGTCGGTCGACGGGACCGGCCTGCATCTCACCCTCGCCCGGAGCAGCCCAACCGATCCGGCGCCCGAGGCCCTTCCCGGCGTGCTGACCCTAGACGAAGTGACGGAGGACGGCAGCCGCCACCTCGCCTTCGCGTATGGCGACGAGCCCATGCTCCCGGCCGTGGGGCCGCCGGTCGACGCGGCGACCCCGCGGCCGGCGTCCGTCCCCGACGGGGATGCGCTGACCCTTGCGACCGCCGCCGCCTTCGCCTTCCTCGGCGGGCTGATCCTGAACCTGATGCCCTGCGTCTTCCCGGTGCTGTCGATCAAGGTGCTGGGTCTCGTCCGGCATGCCGGCGAGAGCCCGGCCCGCCTCCGGTTGCACGGCTTCGCCTACACGGCCGGCGTGCTCGCGAGCTTCCTGGGGCTCGCTGCCCTGCTGATCGCCCTGAAGGGCGGCGGGGCTGCGATCGGCTGGGGCTTCCAACTGCAATCGCCCGCCGTGGTGGCGGGGCTCGCCTATCTGCTGTTCGCGATGGGCCTGAACCTGTCCGGGGCGGTTCAGATCGGGGGCCGCCTCGCCGGTCTCGGCGACGGGCTGGCCCGGCGCGCCGGCCTGAGCGGCTCGTTCTTCACTGGCGTGCTCGCCACGCTGGTGGCGACGCCCTGCACGGCGCCGTTCATGGGCTCGGCGGTGGGCTTCGCCCTGACCCAGAGCGCCGGCGTGGCGCTCGCCGTCTTCGCGAGCCTCGGGCTCGGCCTGGCCCTGCCGTTCCTGGCGCTGACCCTCTGGCCGCCGGCCCTGCGGGCGCTGCCGCGGCCGGGCGCCTGGATGGAGACCCTCAAGCAGGGGCTCGCCTTCCCGGTCTATGCCACCGTGGCCTGGCTGATCTGGGTCCTGGCGCAGCAGGTCGAGCCGAGGGGGCTTCTGGCGGCATTGATCGGCTTGGTGCTGGTGAGCTTCGCCGCCTGGGCCTGGGAGCGCGGGCGCGGCGCTGCGCCCGGGGCCGCCCGGATCGCGCAGGTCTGCGCGGCCCTGGCGCTCTTCGCCGTCGCGGCCCTCGCGCTCACCCTCCCGCAGGACCGTGCGGGTCCGGGCGCGCAAGCCTTCACCGGCGGTACCGAGCCGTTCACCCAGGCGCGCCTCGACACGCTGGTCAACGCGGGCAGACCCGTCTTCGTCAACATGACGGCGGCTTGGTGCATCACCTGCGCGGTCAACGAGACCACCTCCCTCTCTACGAAGGCGGTGCGGACCGCGATGACCGAGCGGGGCGTGACCTACCTGAAGGGCGATTGGACCAACCAGAATCCCGAGATCACCCGCCTCCTGGAAAAGCACGGGCGGAGCGGCGTGCCGCTATACCTGCTCTATGCCGGCGCGGGGGAGCCTCTGGTGCTGCCCCAGATCCTCACCGAGGGGACGGTGCTTCAGGCTCTGGCCTCGGTTCCGACCGCCGACAAGAGCGCCGCGCTGACCCGCTGAGCAGCGCGGCCGGTGTCGATGCAGGGTTTCCAAACGGGCTGGATCCCGGACATTTTGAATCCGAGAGACCGCGCCGCTCACGCCTCGAGCGAGAAGGTCTCGTCGAAGGCGTATCCGGAGCCGCGGACGGTGCGGATCGGATCGGGCTGGCGCGGACCGTTCAGCGCCTTGCGCAGGCGCCCGACATGCACGTCCACGGTGCGCTCGTCGATATAGACGTCGTGGCCCCAGACCCCGTCGAGGAGCTGTTCCCGGGAGAAGACCCGCCCCGGGGCGAGCATCAGGAATTCGAGCAGCCGGAACTCGGTGGGGCCGAGATGCAGCTCTTCGCCGGCGCGCCGCACCCGGTGGCCGGTGCGGTCGAGTTCGAGATCCCCGGCGGCCAGCCGATCCGAGACATGGGCGGGCTTGGCCCGGCGCAGGAGGGCGCGGATCCGGGCGAGCAACTCCGGGACCGAGAACGGCTTGACGATATAGTCGTCCGCGCCCGTGCCGAGGCCACGGACCCGGTCCCCCTCCTCGCCCCGGGCGGTGAGCATGATCACCGGCAGACGCTCGGTCTCGCGCCGGGCGCGGATGCGGCGGCAGAGCTCGATCCCGGAGAGGCCCGGCAGCATCCAGTCGAGCAGGACCAGATCGGGCATGCGCTCGGCCAGGAGCAGTTCCGCATCGTCACCGCGGGCCGCCGTATCGACCAGAAAGCCCTCGGCCTCCAGGTTGTAGCGCAGCAGCGTGGTCAGTGCCTCCTCGTCCTCGACAATCAGGACTTGCATGCTCACGTTCGATGACCTGTTCTGAGGGCGAACCCGCCGCGCGTTCCGGAGGCCCAGCCCGTCTCATCTGGAACCAGTCGTCGCCGCGGCGACCGCCCCGAAGATGGTGAGGCGCCGTGGGTTCGCTCCGGGACCTATTCGTGCTCGACCGTCGCGTAGTTCGACGCATCGTTCTTGGGCCGGTCGCCCGCCAGAGTCTCGCCGGTGGCGAGATAGTGGATGGTCTCGGCGATATTGGTGGTGTGGTCGCCGATGCGTTCGACGTTCTTGGCACAGAACAGCAGGTGGGTGCAGAACGAAATGTTGCGCGGATCCTCCATCATATAGGTCAGGAGCTCGCGGAACAGCGAATTGTACAGCGCATCGATCTCGCCGTCGCGCTCCCACACGTCATGGGCGGCCTCGATGTCGCGACTCGCGTAGGCATCCAGTACGTCCTTGAGCTGGCCCTCTGCGAGGTCGCTCATGTGGCGGACGCCCAGCACGATCTTCTGTGCCGGGGCCTGATCGGAGATCGCAACCACACGCTTCGCCACGTTCTTGGCGAGGTCGCCGATCCGCTCGAGATCGCCCGAGACGCGGATCGCCGAGATGGTCTCGCGCAGGTCGATCGCGAGCGGCTGGCGCCGGGCGATCAGCAGGACGGACCGCTCCTCAATGTCCCGCTGGAGGGCGTCGAGGCGCTTGTCGGCGAGGATCACCGCCTGGGCGAGCCCGTCGTCCCGCCGGACGAGGGCGTCGGTCGCCTCGGCGGTCATCTTCTCGGCCACGCCGCCCATCTCCGAGATCGAGCGGCGCAGGTTCTCCAGGTCGGTATCGTAGGACGAGACGATATGGCCGGGCATTGGGGAGATCCTTCGATGGGGGCCGCGACGTGCGATGCCTCGGGGACGTGCGATGCCTCGGGTCTAATGCAGATCTTACCCGGCCGCGGCGGCTATGCTCGCGCGCAGCGCCGCGGGGGTGCGGTTCGGAGCCTGATCAGCCGAAACGGCCGGTGATGTAATCCTGCGTCCGCCGCTCGGTCGGGTTCATGAACAGCCTGTCGGTCGGCCCGACCTCGACGAGTTCGCCGAGATACATGAACGCGGTGAACTGCGAGATGCGCGCCGCCTGCTGCATGTTGTGGGTGACGATCGCGATGGTGAATTCGTCGCGCAGCTGCTCGATCAGTTCCTCGATGCGCCCCGTCGAGATCGGGTCCAGCGCCGAGGTCGGCTCGTCGAACAGGATGACGTCCGGGCGCTGGGCCACGGTGCGGGCGATGCATAGGCGCTGCTGCTGGCCGCCCGACAGGCCCATGCCGGACTGCTTGAGCTTGTCCTTCACCTCGTCCCAGAGGGCCGCCTTGCGCAGCGACGTCTCGACCCGGTCGTCGAGATCCGATTTCCCCAGCTTCTCGTAGAGGCGGATGCCGAAGGCGACGTTGTCGTAGATCGACATCGGGAACGGCGTCGGCTTCTGGAAGACCATGCCGACCCGGGCGCGCAGATCGTTGAGATCGATCTTGGGATCCAGGATGTTCATGCCGTCCAGAAGGATCTGTCCCTCGGCGCGCTGCTCCGGATAGAGGCTGTAGATCCGGTTGAAGGTCCGCAGCAGGGTCGACTTCCCGCAGCCCGAGGGGCCGATCAGGGCCGTCACCTGCCGGTCGTGGAAGTTCAGGTCGATGTTCTTCAGGCCGTGAAAATGGCCGTAGTAGAAGTTCAGCCCCTTCACGGCGATGCGTACGGGGGCATTGGTGTCGGCCCCGGTCTTGGCGGAGGCCTGGAACTGGCGGTCGGTGGTGACGGACGCTGCGGCGGTGCTCATCGGGTTGATCCTTCGGGCTTGCGCTTCAGCGGGCACGCTGCGGCTTGATCACCACGCGGGCGATGACCGAGAGGGCGAGGATGGTCATGGTGATCAGGAGTGCCCCGGCCCAGGCGAGCTGTTGCCAGTTGGGATACGGCGAGAGCGCGAATTGGTAGATCATCACGGGCAGGTTCGGGATGCCGCCCATTAGGTCGGCATTGAACCAGCTGTTGTTGTTGAGGGCCGTGAACAGGAGCGGGGCGGTCTCGCCCGCGATGCGGGCCAGAGCCAGGATGATGCCGGTGACGATGCCGGCCGAGGCCGCCCGCCAGGTCACCTTCATGATCACCGTGGAGGGCGGCGCCCCCAGGGCCACGCCCGCTTCCCGCAGGGTACCGGGGACCAGGCTGAGCATGTCCTCGGTGGTGCGCACGATCACGGGCGTGGCGATGATGGCGAGGGCGACGCCGCCGGCCCAGCCCGAATAGCTGCCCATCGGTCGCACCATCAGCGTGTAGATGAACAGGCCGATCAGGATCGACGGGGCCGAGAGCAGGATGTCGTTGAGGAAGCGGATCACGAAGGACAGTTTCGAGGTCCGGCCGTATTCCGCCAGGAAGGTTCCGGCCATCACGCCGACCGGGGTCGCGATGACGATGCCGATGGTGGTGAGCACGAGGCTGCCGAGGACCGCGTTGGCGATGCCGCCGCCCTCGCTGCCCGGCCCCGGCGTCGGCTGGGTCAGCAGGGTCGACGTGAACCCGCGCACACCCTGGACGATCAGCATCAGCAGGATCGAACCCAGCACGATGACGCCGAGGAGCGTGGCGAGGGCGCAGAAGCCGCGGAGCACCGCGTCGGCCCGGCGCCGGCCGGGACGGACGCGGCTCTGCGCGAGCGGAGGCGCCGCAAGTGTGTTGGTCGCGTCCATGGGGCTCCTCAACCGACCCGCACGCGCCGCGTCAGGATGCGCGCGGCGACCAGAACGATGAAGGTGATGACGAAGAGAATGCAGCCGAGGGCCATCAGGGCGTTGAGCTGCATGCCGTCCGCCTCGTTGAACTCGTTGGCGATCCGGGACGCGATGGTCGAGCCGGGATCGAAAATCGAGGCCGAGAGCCGGTTGGCGTTGCCGACCACGAAGGTGACCGCCATCGTCTCGCCGAGCGCACGGCCGAGGCCGAGCATGATCGCGCCGATGATCGACACCGAGGCGTGCCGGATCAGCACGAAGCGCACCACCTCCCAGGTGGTGCAACCGACCCCGTAGGCGCTCTCCCGCATGATCGTGGGGATCTGGTCGATCATGTCGCGGGCGATGGAGGCCACGAACGGTACGATCATGATCGCCAGGATGATGCCCGCCGTGAGCACGCCGACGCCTGACGGGATCCGAGCGTACAGCACGGTCCCGATGATCGGCAGGCCCTCGACGATGTTGGAAACCGGGATCTCGATGAACCGCGCGAAGAGCGGGGCGAAGATGAACAGGCCCCACATGCCGTAGATGATGCTCGGCACCGCGGCGAGGAGCTCGATCGTCATGGCGACGGGCTTGCGCGCCCAGTTCGGGCAGAGCTGCGTCAGGTAGATCGCGATGCCGAGGGAGATCGGGACGCCGATGGCGAGGGCCAGGAGCGCCGAGATCAGCGTCCCGGTGACGGCCACCAGCGCGCCGTACTGTTCGGTGCCGACGTTCCAGGCGCTCGAGGTCAGGAAACCGAGGCCGAACTGCTGGAAGGCGGGAAGGCCGCCGTAGATGATGGCGCTGAGGATGCCGGCGAGGACGATCAGCACCAGGAGCGCCGCCCCGTAGGCACAGGCCCGGAACAGGGTGTCGAGATTCTTGCTCGGCCCCTTCCGCGCGGCGGTCGCTCGGGTGCGGGCGAGGACAATCGTTTCAGTCAAGGCGGGCATCCGCGATTCTCTGCGAAGGGTGGCGTGGTAACGCGGTGCGATCCCAGAAGCGAGGGAGGAGGCCGAAACCTCCTCCCCGCCACGCTCACATGTTGAAGACGGGCTTCCCGTCCTTGTCCTTCACGTTTTTCCACTCGTCGTGGATCAGTGCCACGACGTTGTCGGGCAGAGGAACATAGTCGAGATCGGAGGCGAGCTTGTCGCCGTTCTTGTAGGCCCAGTCGAAGAACTTGAGCACGGCGGCGGCCTTGGTCGGATCAGCCGGATCCTTGTGGATCAGGATGAAGGTCGCGGCGGTGATCGGCCACGCGTCGTCGCCCGCCTGGTTGGTGAGCGAGATGCCGAAGCCCGGGGCCGACTTCCAGTCGGCGCTGGCGGCGGCGGCCTGGAACGCCTTGTCGTCCGGCTGCGGGAACTTGCCGGACTTGTTCTGCAGCAGGGCGTAGGCGAGCTTGTTCTGCTTGGCGTAGGCGGATTCGACGTAGCTGATCGAATTCGGCACCTGCTTCACGGTGGCGGTCACGCCCTCGTTGCCCTTGCCGCCCTGACCCACCGGCCAGGAGATCGTCGTGGCCGCACCGTAATCCTTCTTCCAGGATTCCGAGGCCTGGGCCAGGTAGGTGGTGAAGATGTTGGTCGTGCCCGAGGCATCGGAGCGGTAGACCGGGGTGATGTTGGTCTCGGGCAGCTTCAGACCGTCATTGAGCTTGGCGATCCGCGGATCGGTCCATTTGGAGATCTTGCCGGCGTAGATGTCGGCCAGGATCTCGCCGGTGAGCTTGAGCTTGCCGGGCTCGACGCCCGCGATGTTCACGACCGGAACGACGCCGCCCATCACCGTCGGGAACTGGACGAGGCCGTCCTTGGCGAGCTGCTCGCCCTTCAGGGGCGCGTCGGTGGCGCCGAAATCGACCGTCTTGGCCTGGATCTGCTTGATCCCGCCGCCGGACCCGATCGACTGATAGTTCAGGCCCGATCCGGAATCCTTGCGGTAGGCCTCGGCCCACTTCGAATAGACCGGGAATGGGAATGTGGCGCCGGCACCGGTGATGTCGGCGGCGAGCGCAGCGGACGCCAGCTGAACCGTCGCGAGGCCGACGGCGAGCGCGTAAGCGAAGGGTCTCAATGGTATCTCCGTTGCCGTCGGGCGAGAGCCTGCGCCGCCCCGCCGGCATGCTCATGCCCGCGGCAGAGCCTTGCGGCCGTCTACGATGAGACTTAGCGCCGGCCGCCCGATGGGGCGCGGTTACGACAGGGAGATGACACCGGCATGACATCGCGCCGCAGTTCCGGCGGCACGGTTCATGGGTCTCGCGCGTTCCTCACCGGGAATGGCATCGGAAGGACGTTGCATTGGTGGCGGGCGAACGGGCCGATTCAGCGAGCGAGGCCGATCCGGGCTGGCTTGCCCTGCATGCCGAGCGCGAAGCCGTGGAGCGCGCCCTCACCCTCGCGCAGGCGCGCCAGAAGTTCAGCACCGATCCGGAGGCCGCCGCCGCGGCACGGCGCGACGAGGCGGACCTGCTGGTCAATCTCGATCGCGTGCTGACCTTGATTCGGGCCGCCGAGTATCGCCGGACACCCGGGGCGCGCCGCTGGTAGCGTCGGGGCTGCGGAGTTCCGCTTCAGCTCGCCCGGCGCAGCTCCCGCTCCTTCTGGCGCAGGCGCAGCAGCAGCTCCACGTGGGTGTCGGTGATCGGTTGCGTATCGACGCTGCCCTCGTAGACCGTGCGCAGGGACAGGCCGAGCTGGCGCGTATCGATCGCCTGTTTGAGCGGCTGTCCCGCGCACGGGAGCGCATCGGGCTCGACGACTGACAGCTTCATGTTTTCCTCCCGCCCATCGACCGCCCAAACCCGCTGCGGCGCCGGGATTTGTTAAGTGTTAGCCGGAATGGTTAACGAACCGTTACCCTCAACCAACGGTTAAGCTTACCTGTCACGACAGACCTTGGCGCGAACCTCGGACCCTCGACCGATGTCCGACCGCGTCCCCGCGCTTCGAAGGCCGCCGCGCGGGACGCTGCCTCAACCGTCGGCGCCCTGGAGCAACCGCGCCGCGGCCGCGCGGGCCTCGTCGGTTATTGTGGCGCCGGCCAGCATCCGGGCGATCTCCTCCCGGCGCTCGGCGACGGGCAGGCTCTCCACACGGGTGGCGACGCGGCCGGCGCCCTTCACCGGCGCCTTGGCGATCAGGAAATGCGTGTCGGCGCGCGCGGCCACCTGCGGGGCGTGGGTGACGGCCACGACCTGCACGGTGGTCGCCAGCCGGGCAAGGCGGAGGCCGATGGCGTCGGCCACCGCACCCCCGACGCCGGTATCGATCTCGTCGAAGATCAGTGTCGGGGCCGAGCCCTTGTCGGCCAGCACCACCTTGAGCGCCAGCATGAACCGCGACAACTCGCCCCCCGAGGCGACCTTCATCATCGGGCCCGGCTTGGTCCCGGGATTGGTCTGCGCCCAGAACTCGACGCGGTCTGTGCCGGCCGGATCGCGTGACTCCGGGTCGGTGGCGATCTCGGTGATGAATCGGGCACGCTCCAGCTTCAGGGGCGGCAGCTCAGCCTTCACGGCAGCGTCGAGCTGCTTGGCCGCGCGGCGGCGGCCGGCGCTGAGCTTCTCGGCCGCCTCCGCGTAGCCGGTCTCCGCCCCGGCGAGCGCCTGTTCCAGGCCGGTCAGCGCCGCCTCGCCGGCATCGATCGCCGCCACGTCGCCGGCGTAGCGCTCGGCTAGGGCGGCGAGATCGTCGGCCGGGACGTCGTATTTGCGGGCGGCGGCCCGCAGGGCGAACAGGCGTTCCTCCACTCGTTCCAGATCGCGGGGGTCGAACTCGGTCTCCGCCACCGCCGCGTCGAGCACGGCGCGGGCCTCGTCGAGGGCGACCAGCGCGGCGTCCAGGGTGTTGACGCAGGGATCCACGAGGGCCGGGAGCTGCGCGGCGCGGCGTTCGAGCTTGCGCAGGGCGGCCGAGATGTGGGGTACGCCCGAATGGGGGCCGCCCACGGCTTCCAGCGCCTCGTTGAGCTCGCGCGCCACCTTCTCCGATTGCTGCATGATGCTGCGGCGCTCGGCGAGCTGGGCTTCCTCCCCCGGGAGTGGCGCGAGCGCAGCCAGTTCCTCCACGGCGTGGCGCAGGAACTCGGCCTCCTTGCGGGCCGCCTCGATGCGCGCGCGGTGCTCGGCGAGCGCGGCGCGGGCCGAGCGCACCGCCCGGGAGGCCGTCGCCACCTTGGCGAGCGGGCCCTGAAGGCCCCCGAAGGCGTCGAGGATCGCCCGGTGCGTGGCCGGATCGGCCAGCGCCCGGTCGTCGTGCTGCCCGTGGATCTCCACGAGAGCCGCGCCGATCGCCCGCAGGACCTGGACGCCCACCGGCTGATCGTTGACGAAGGCGCGGGTGCGGCCGTCCGCCATCTGGGACCGCCGCAGGATCAGGTCGCCCTCGGTGTCGATCTCGGCCTCGGCGGCGATCCGGCGCGCCGGATGGCCGAGGGGCAGGTCGAATACCGCCGTGACCACGCCCTGCGCTTCCCCGTGCCGGACGAGGCGGCCGTCGCCGCGGCCGCCGAGCGCCAGGGCGAAGGCATCGAGCAGGATCGATTTGCCCGCGCCTGTCTCCCCGGTCAGGACGCTGAGGCCCGAGCGGAAATTGAGTTCGAGTCGATCGATCAGGACGATGTCGCGGATCGCGAGCTGCGCCAGCATGCGGCGAGACTGTTCCTCAGGGCGGGATCGCAGACATAAGCCCGACGGGGCGCCGATTCACCCCAAAAATGCGGCCGCCCGGTCGCCCGGTGCCCAAGAACGGCAAGGGCCCGGAGCGGAGGCTCCGGGCCCTGACATATCGAGAACGGCCCGATCGGGGGCCGGCCCCTCACTCGGCCGAGGCGGTCTTGCCCGTGACCGTGCGGTAGATCTTCGAGAGGAAGGACGACTTCTCCTCGCGGGGCTCCACGCCGTTCTGGGCCAGGAGCGCGTGCGCGTCCTTGTACCAGGGGCTTTCCGGGAAGTTGTGCCCGAGCACCGCGGCGGCGTTCTGCGCCTCCTGGGTGATGCCGAGCGCCCAGTAGGCCTCGGTCAGGCGCTCCAGCGCCTCCTCGGCATGGCGGGTGGTCTGATACTTGGACACCACGTCGCGGAAGCGGTTGATCGCCGCCGGGAAGTTGCGCCGCTCCAGGTAGAAGCGTCCGACTTCCATCTCCTTACCGGCGAGCTGGTCGCGGGTGATCTGGATCTTCGCCTTGGCGTCGGTGGCGTATTCGGAGGTCGGATACTTCTGGACCAGCTCCTGCAGGGAGGCGAGCGCCTTCTCGGAGCGCTCCTGGTCGCGGGTCACGTCCGGGATCTGCTTGTAGTTCGACATCGCCATCAAGTACTGCGCGTAGGCCGCGTCCTTGCTGGCCGGGTGCCGCTGCAGGTAGCGCTTCGAGGCGCTGATCGCGTCGTCGTACTTCTGGCCCTCGTAATTGGCGTAGGCCGTCATCAGCAGCGCCTTCCGGGACCATTCCGAATACTGGTACTGCTTGTCGAGGCTGTCGAACTTCTTGACCGCGCCCTCGTAGTCGCTGTCCTCGAGCTTGGCCAAGCCGTCGCTGTAGAGCTTGTCGGCCGGGACGTCGGGGACGACCTCGGGCTTGTACTTCTCGGAGAAGAGGTTGGTCGGGTCGAAGTCGCAGCCGCCGAGGCCCAGGCCGAGGATGGCCACGAGGGGGGCCGCGAAGGCCGCCGCCCGGCGATGACGAATGGTGACAGGCATCTGGCGCTCTTTCCCGAACTGGCGCCATCCTGCGCCGTCATGCCATCGCGTGGGTGGACTCGACCCGTTCGGGTCTCGGCCGCCGTTCACGGACCGTTAAACCGTGCCGTTCGATTCGGGCACGAAAGCGGCAAGGCTGAGGCGGCGAGGATCCTTGGCCGGCTGTGTCCCGCAGGCCACAGAGACGTTTCAGAGATCGCCGGCGAAGGCGGCGATGCCGAGGCCGACGCCGAGTTCCGAGAGAACGGTCTCGCGTCGCGAGCCCTGCGCCTCCACGATGGCGTAGTTGGCCCGGTCGGAGAAGAGGGCGGAGAGCACGCCGACATTCATCCGGTGGCCGCCGCAATAGGAGCGGTAGGCCCCCTGGATCGGCAGACCGGCCAGAGCGAGGTCGCCGATCGCATCGAGGATCTTGTGCCGGACGAACTCGTCCGGGAAGCGCAGCCCCTCGGGGTTGACCACCGCGGTCTCGCCGACCGCCACGGTGTTCTCCAGCGAGGCGCCCAGGGCGAAGCCCGCCTTCCAGTAGCGCTCCACGTCCCGCATCATCCCGAAGGTGCGGGCGCCGGCGATCTCGCGGCGGTACACGGCGGGCGACAGGTCCATCGCCTTGCGCGAGCGGCCGATCACCGGGCTCTCGAAATCGATCTCGACGTCGAGGCGGAAGCCCCTGTCGATCGGCCGGAGTTCCGCGAAGGACCGGCCGGTCTCGATGCGGATGTGGCGCAGGATCTTGAGCCAGCGCCGCGGCATGTCGCAGGTGGCGATCCCGACCCGGTCGATCGCCTGGATGAAGGGGAGTGCGGAACCGTCGAGGATCGGCATCTCGGGCCCGTCGATCTCGACCAGGGCGTTGTCGACGCCCAGACCGTAGAGGGCGGACATCAGATGCTCGACGGTGGCCACCGCGCCGGTGTCGACCTGTCCGAGGACGGTGCAGAGCTCGGTGGCGGAGACGAGGGCATGATGCGCCTTGATCAGGCGATCGTTGCCGTGGGTGGTACCGGTGCGGAGGAAGGCGACGCCATGATTGGCGGGGGCGGGGCGGAGCGTGATCTCGGCGGGGTTCCCGGAATGGACCCCGATGCCCGAGAGAGTCGCCGGCCCTTTGAGGGTCGTCTGTTTAAGCGTTCGCATTCCTTAGCCCCCGGCCGCGATCAGGGTCCGCCATTCCGACCGGGAATGGAGGAAACTGACTGATCCGTCCGCTGCTTGATGCCCCTGCCCACGCGATCAGGTTGTATCCCGATGCATGTCTCGTCGGTCTCGATGCTTCTATAGCTGCACCGCACAGGGCAGCCAAATCACGGATTCTTACGCTCTGTTACAGACACGCTTGCGGCCTCGTGGCCGTAAAGTGCTGTCCCGTCAGAGGTTTAAAGATTGGTTAATGCGTGGCTAACTCGCGGCCGTTCTGTGTCGCGGATGCACCACGCATCCCCTCACGACAGGGCATGCGGCACTTCCAGGGCCGGCAACGGCCAGCCGTGCCGAACTTCAGGTTGAAATGCGGCGACGCGAAGAGCCGGCGGTCGCCCGCCGGTCCTCCGCGTCGCCAGAGCCTGCCGGACCTTCAGTTCGCCTGACGGCGGAGGAAGGCGGGAATCTCCAGCTGGTCGTCGTCCATCATCCGGGGCTGGGGTGCCACCCGGCCCTGCG
This sequence comes from Methylobacterium sp. J-026, assembly GCF_022829585.1. GTDB lineage: Bacteria > Pseudomonadota > Alphaproteobacteria > Rhizobiales > Beijerinckiaceae > Methylobacterium. The sequence goes on along the minus strand of NZ_JAKSYC010000327.1, from coordinate 162,366 downwards.
GGTCGAGATGGCCTTGGGCCGGGCGGTACTGCGGCACCGCCGGAGCGACGGGCGCGCGCGGCGCCGGGGGCACGTGCGGCTGCGCCATCTGCGGCTGCGGCATGGCGGGCGCCGCATTCCTGGCCGCGGGCGCAGCGCCCTCGACCTCGTCGCGGCGACCGCCGAAACCCACCGTTGCGAGCCGGCGCAGGAGCGAGGTCCGCTTCGATTCCGGGGCCGAGTCCTCGGCGGCGCGGTTCGCCATGATCTGGTTCTGGGCGATCGGCGGCAGCTCGTGGATCTGCGGCATCCGCGGGGCGCGGGCGAGCGGCGTGGCACCTGGGGCGGCCGGGCGCGGCGGCACGAACGGGCCGGCCTGGTACTGCGGGGCGGGTTCGGCCGGGAGCGGCGCGGGCGGCGGGACGAAGGCGGCCGCGGCCCGGGGCTGGACCTGGGCGAGCACCACGTCGTCGCGGGTCACGGGAGCGACGGGCTCGCGGGCGACGTGGGGCTCCGGCCGCATCTCGTGAGCCGGCTGCGGCGCGGGGGCCGGAGCCGGGCTCGGCGCCGGGGCGGCCGCCTCGGTGCGGATGCTCGGCACCGGCGAGGACGCGCGGGCGCGGGCCTCGGCCCGCAGGCGCTCGGCAACCTCGGCGATACGCTGCTCGGTCTCGGCGATGGCCGGGTTGTTGGGCGAGTTGGCCGAGATCAGCAGCGGCTCGATGCCGGTGGCGACCACCGAGACGCGGATGATGCCGTCCAGGCTCTCGTCGAAGGTGGCGCCCAGGATGATGTTGGCGTCCTGATCGACCTCCTCGCGGATGCGGGTGGCGGCCTCGTCGAGCTCGTACAGGGTCAGGTCCGAGCCGCCGGTGATCGAGATCAGCAGGCCGCGGGCGCCCTTCATGGAGACGTCGTCGAGGAGCGGGTTGGCGATCGCGGCTTCCGCGGCGCGGTTGGCGCGCTTCTCGCCCGAGGCCTCGCCGGTGCCCATCATGGCCTTGCCCATGCCGCGCATGATCGCCCGCACGTCGGCGAAGTCGAGGTTGATGAGACCCTCCTTCACCATCAGGTCGGTGATGCAGGCGACGCCGGAATAGAGCACCTGGTCGGCCATCGCGAAGGCGTCCGCGAAGGTGGTCTTCTCGTTGGCGACCCGGAACAGGTTCTGGTTCGGGATCACGATCAGGGTGTCGACCGCGGCCTGCAGCTCCTGGATGCCCGACTCGGCGGTGCGCATGCGGCGCACACCCTCGAACTGGAACGGCTTCGTGACGACGCCGACGGTCAGGATGCCCATGTCGCGGGCCGCGCGGGCGATGACCGGGGCCGCGCCGGTGCCGGTGCCGCCGCCCATGCCGGCGGTGATGAAGCACATGTGGGCGCCCGAGAGCTGGTCGCGGATCTCGTCGATCACCTCGTCGGCGGCCGCCGAGCCGACCTCCGGGTGCGAGCCGGCGCCGAGGCCCTGGGTGACGCCCAGGCCCATCTGGATCACCCGCTCGGCCTTCGAGGAGGTGAGCGCCTGCGCGTCGGTGTTGGCCACGACGAATTCGCAGCCCAGGAGGCCCGATTCGATCATGTTGTTGACGGCGTTGCCGCCGGCGCCGCCGACGCCGAAGACCGTGATGCGGGGCTTGAGTTCCCGGATGTCCGGCGCCTGGAGGGTAATGGCCATGGTGTCGAGCCTCTCGCTTACTCTGCTTTCCGTGCGACGCCGAGGCGCCGGATTCTCTACGACCCGCCCGAGGGCGGACGCGAAACTAGAAGCTGTCCCGGAGCCAACGGCCGACCCGGTTCAGGTAGTTGTCGGTTCCGGTCGCCGCGAAGGCGCCATGCCCCCGCGGCTCGAAATGCTCGGCATGGGCCACCTGCGGGTAGACGAGCAGTCCGACCGCCGCCGAGAAGGCCGGACCCTTGGCGGCTTCCGGCAGGCCGCGGATCCCCAGGGGCCGGCCGATCCGGACCTGACCCTGGAGCACGCGCCGGGCGACCTCCGGCAGGCCGACGAGCTGGCTGGCCCCCCCCGTGAGGACGACCCGCCGCCCGGCCTGGGCGGCGAAGCCCGCCTCGCGCAGGCGGTCGCGCACCAGCTCGACCACCTCCTCGACCCGCGGCTTGATGATCCGCACGAGCTGCGAGCGCGGGATGTGGGCCGGGGCGTCGCCCTCGTCCTCGCCGACGCCGTGGACCGCGATCATGTCCCGGTCGTCGGAGGGGGTGGAGAGGGCCGAGCCGTAGAGCGTCTTCAGCCGCTCGGCCGCCGCCATGCGGGTCGAGAGGCCGCGGGCGATGTCCATGGTGACATGGTGGCCGCCGACCGCGACGGCGTCCACGTGGACGAGGTGGCCGCCGGAGAAGACGCCGACGCTCGTGGTGCCGCCGCCCATGTCGACGACGCAGACACCCATCTCGGCCTCGTCGTCGACCAGCGCCGAGAGGCCGGCCGCGTAGGGGGTGGCGATCACCGCCTCGACGCCGAGATGGCAATGCTCCACCGCCAGCATGACGTTGCGGGCCGCGGCCAGCTCGCTGGTGACGACGTGGAGATCGACGCTGAGCGCCTCGCCGATCATGCCCGACGGGTCGATCACCGCACCCTGCCCGTCCAGCCCGTAGCCGGTGGGCAGGGCGTGGAGGACCGCCCGGCCCGGGCTGACCCCATGGGCGCTCGCGGTCTCGAGGACCCGCTCGACGTCGCTGCCGGTGACGGTGCCGGACCGGACGTTGACCCGCGCCTGGAAATGCTGCGAGGCGAGCCGGCCCCCCGACATGTTGACGATGACCGACTGCACTTCGACCTTGGCCATCCGCTCGGCGGCGTGCACCGCCTGGCGGATCGCCCCCTCGGCGGCGGCGAGATCGACGATGGCGCCGCCCTTCAGCCCGAGCGAGCGCTGATGGCCGATGCCGATGATCCGCGCGAGGTGTGTGCGGCCGCGCAGCGTCGTCAGCGCCTCGGCCGGCTGCAGCTCGGCGATGAGGCAGACGACCTTGCTGGTGCCGATGTCGAGCACCGAGAGGGTGGTCGAGCGTCGGGCCGAGAGCGGCTTCAGGCGCGGCGTGAGGCCGTGTTGGCTGTGCATTGACGCTACCGGACGCGGAAGGCGGGACGGGCGGAGATCGCGTGGAATGGCATCAGCTGGCCGCGCCCTTCTTCTTCGCCTTCTGGGCTTCCGCACGGGCGGCGGCGGCCTCCTCGGTCAGGCGCACCACGAGGCGATCCGGCATGCGCAGGTCGACCGCGATGATATCCTTTTCCAGAAGCCCGGCCTCACGCTCGTACCGGACGAGGCGGGCGAGCGCCGCGGCCGGATCGTTCTCGGGCAGGCGCACGTCGACGCCGTCGAGCTTGAGGGTCCAGCGGCGGCCGGAGACGTAGGTGCCGGCCTTGATCCGATCCGCGAGCGGACCCGCCGCGGCGATCAGGGCGAGATATTCGGGAAGCCTGGCGTTGGCCTCGTCGCCGACCACCAGGGGCAGGCTGGCGTAGCGGTCGTCGCGCATGGCGTCGATGACCGTGCCGTCGGCTGCGATCACGCTGATCTCGCCATTCTTCTGCCAGAGGGCGGCGGGCTCGCGCTCCACCTGGGTGATGGCGATCTCGTTCGGATAGATCTTGCGGACCGAGGCCTGGGCGATGAGCGGCACGCGCAGCAGCTTCTCGCGCACCGCGCCGACATCCAGGAAGGGCACGGAGGAGCGCCAGTCGATGCCGGCGGCGGCCAGCACCTCGCGCTCGTACATCCGGGAGATGCCCGAGATCGTGACGCGCTCGACGCCGAAGCCCGCGAGCCGCGCGGCGATGTCGAGGGGACGGCCCTGATCGGCCACGAAGGCATCGTAGCGGCCGCTCGCCACGAAACCGGCGAGCGCCACGGCGGCCAGGGTCATCGCAGCGCCGACCGTGCCGGCCCCGCGGGGCAGGCGCTCGCTCAGGCGCTGCCCGGACCGGGCCCGGCGGACCGAGAGCGACCGGGACGGAAGCCGGCCGAGGACCATCCCGGCGAGACGCGCGGGACGGCTCCGGCCGGCGGCGTCACCGCCGCTCAGCGATTCAGGGAAGCGTCCTCCACCATCCATCGGACGAGCTCACCGAAACTCAGGCCCGCATGGGCCGCCATATCCGGCACAAGGCTCGTCTGGGTCATGCCGGGTTGCGTGTTGACCTCCAGCACCACGAGCCGGCCGGTTCCACCCGGCGTGTCGTCGTAGCGAAGGTCGGCACGGCTGACGCCCCGGCAGCCCAGTGCTTGATGCGCCGTTAACGACAGTTCTTGGACACGCTGGTAAACATTTGGTTTAAGTTCGGCCGGGAGCACGTGGACCGAGCCCCCCGGGGCGTACTTCGCGTCGTAGTCGTACCAATCCCCCGTCGCGGCCTTCACCTCGATGACCCCCAGGGGCCGGTCGCCCATCACCCCGCAGGTGAGCTCACGGCCAGGTATGTAAGGCTCCGCAAGGACTTGCTCGCCGAACCGCCATTCCTCCGATGCCAGGATCTGGGGCGGGTGCGAGCGGCCGTCGCGCACGATGATCACACCGACGGAGGACCCCTCCGCGATCGGCTTCACCACGTAGGGTGGCGGGAGGGGGTGGTTTTTCGCCGCCTCGAAGCGGTTAACGATCCGGCCCTCCGGCACGTCGACCCCGGCGGCGCGCATCACGGTCTTGGCGCGCTCCTTGTTCATGGCGAGGGCCGAGGCGAGGACGCCGGAATGGCTGTAGGGGATCTTGAGGATCTCCAGCAGGCCCTGGATCGTGCCGTCCTCCCCGTCGGGGCCGTGGAGCGCGTTGAACGCCACGTCCGGCCGCAGCGTCGTGAGGACCGACGCGATATCGGGCCCGACATCGACCCGGGTGACCCGGTAGCCCTCGCCTTCCAGCGCGTCCGCGCAGGCCTTGCCCGAACTGAGCGAGACCGCGCGCTCGGCGGAGGTGCCGCCCAGGAGGACGGCGACGTGCTTGGACATGGTAGGCTCCGGGGCGGGACTTGGGATGGGGGATCGGCTCATGCCGCGCCGACCAGGCTTCGAATCGTGGCGTAGACCTGCGCGGCCGTGTCGTCCGGCAGCGTCCCGACGCGCCGCAGGATCCGGGCGGGTTCGATGCAGGCGAGCTTGAGCGGGCGGACCACCGAGGCGACGCCGAGCCCGGCGGACGCGGTATCGTCGATCCGGACATCGCCGGCGATGCGCGTGTTGCGGGCACTCGTGATCATCGCGATCCACACATAGCCGGCTTCGGCGACGGCCCCGCCCGACACGATTACGGCGGGCCGCCGCTTCTCCGCCAAGCGGTCCGAATAGGGGAACGGCACGACCACGACGGCCCCGGCCGGCAGGTGCGGCGTCTCAGAGGTCGGCATAATCTTCATCGTCGATCGGGCCGGCCCATTCCGTGAAGGCGACGAACGGGTCCTCGCCGTCCAGGGGCGCCTTGTCGATCCGAATGCCGTCGGGCGTAATCCGGTAGCGCAGGCGGTCCCCCGGCCCGATCGCCAGGTGCTCACGGACTTCCACCGGCAGGACCGTCTGGCTCTTGACGGAGACCTTCGAATAGGCCGTCCGCGCGGATCGATCCGGCATGCTCGTCACCCCCGCGCTCGGCTTACATCTTACCGACTTACAGACGGCGACGGCAATCCGACCCGCCGGATCTCCCAGCGCAGTTCGACGCCGCGCGTCTCCCGCACCCGGCGTCGGACCTCCTCGCCCAGTCCTTCGATATCGGCCGCCGTGGCGCCGCCGGTGTTGATCAGGAAGTTGCAGTGCATCGGGCTGACCTGGGCACCGCCCCGGGTCAGGCCGCGGCAGCCGGCCGCGTCGATGAGCTGCCAGGCCTTGCCGCCCGCGGGGTTGGCGAAGGTCGAACCGCCGGTGCGTTCGCGGATCGGCTGCGCCGCTTCGCGGGCGGCGGTGACACGCTCCATTTCGGCCTCGATGGCGGCCCGGTCACCGGGTCTGCCCCGGAACGACGCGCGGGTGAAGATCACGTCCTCTGGGGCCCCCGAATGCCGGTAGGAGAAACCCATTGCGGCGTGGCTGAAGGTGCACAGCTCGCCGCGGCGATCGATGCCGCGCGCCTCGACCAGCACGTCCGTGGTCTCGCCGCCATGGGCGCCGGCATTCATCCGCAGCGCCCCGCCGATCGACCCCGGGATGCCGCGATAGAAGGCGAGCCCGTCGAGCCCGGCCTCGGCCGCCGCCTTGGCGAGGAGCATGTCCGGAACGGCGGTGCCGACCGCGAGGATGTCGCCGTCGATCGTGATTCCGCCGAAGGCCCTGCCGCCGAGGCGGATCACCACGCCCGACACGCCGCCGTCGCGGACGATCAGGTTGGAGCCGAGTCCGATCACCGTGACGGGCACGTCCGGATCGAGGGCGGCGAGGAGGCGGGCGAGATCCTCCTCGTCGGCCGGGGTGAACAGCACCTCGGCCGGGCCGCCGACCCGGAACCAGGTCAGGTCGGCCAGAGGCTGGTCCGCGAGCAGGCGCCCGCGGAGGTCCGGCGCGGCGGCACGGATGCGATCGTGGAGGGATGCGGTCATGGGTGTTTCTCCCCTTGCCCCGCCTGCGGGGAGAGGGCTCCGGCGACCTTGTCGTCGTTGGAGCGAGGCGGCAGCCGAGGGTGAGGGGGCGGTTCCGGGTGTATCTCGACCGGAGCCGCCCCCTCACCTTCGCCCTTCGGGCTCGCCGCGCCGACGACGAGGGCGTCGCGTCCCTCTCCCCGCGTGCGGCGAGAGGGGGGAAGCGCGGCCAGGATGGTGTCCAGAACGCTTACGATGGCGTCTACGAACTTGGTATTCCAAAATCGCAGAACACGGTAACCCTGCTCGGTCAGCCATGCATCAAGCTCGCGATCGTGCGCGCTGCCGGCATGTTGGCCGCCATCGCGTTCGACGATCAGCCGTGCTTCCCGGCAGCAGAAGTCGGCGACGTAACGGCCGATTGATTCCTGCCGCACGAACTTGAACCCAATGAGCCGCCGGTCGCGCAGGCGATACCAGAGACGGCGTTCCACCTCCGTCTGCGATCCGCGCAGGCCCCGCCGGAAGCGGGTCCGTTCCGGATCGGCCGCGCGCATCCCCTCACCGCCCCCGCGCGGCGAGTTCGCCCGGCAGCGCGTAGGCCCACTGCGTGATATTGCCCGCGCCGAGGAACACCACGTAATCGCCGGGCTTTGCGAGATCCGCGACGATCCCCGCCAGCTCCTCCGGCCGCTCGAGCGCCCGGGCGTCGCGGTGGCCGCGGGAGCGCAGGCCGGCCACGAGGCTGTCGCGGTCGAAGCCCTCGATCGGCGGCTCGCCGGCGGCATAGACCGGGGCGACGATCACCGTGTCGGCATCGTTGAAGCAGGTGCAGAAATCGTCGAACAGCGATTGCAGCCGGGTGTAGCGGTGGGGCTGCACGATGGCGATCACCCCGTGCTCGGTCGAGGCGCGGGCGGCCTTGAGCACCGCCTTGATCTCCACCGGATGGTGTCCGTAATCGTCGAAGATCGTCGCGCCGTTCCACTCGCCGGTGCGGGTGAAGCGCCGCTTCACGCCGCCGAAACCGGCCAGCGCGTTGCGGAGCGCCTCAGGCTTCACGCCGAGCTCGTGCGCCACCGCGAGCGCCGCCGTGGCGTTGAGCGCGTTGTGCTTGCCCGGCATCGGCAGGACCAGATCCTCCATCTCCATCCGGTAGCCGGGGCGGCGGTCGCGGATCATCACCCGGAACCGGCTCTGGCCGCCGCGCAGGTCCACGTCGATCAGGCGCACGTCCGCCTGCGGGTTCTCGCCGTAGGTGATGATCCGCCGGTCCTCGATGTGGCCGACGAGGTCCTGCACCACCGGATGGTCGATGCACATCACCGCGAAGCCGTAGAACGGGATGTTGTCGATGAAGCGCCGGAACGCGTCCTTGATGGCGTCGAACGAGCCGAAATGGTCGAGGTGCTCGGGGTCGATATTTGTGACGATCGCCACGTCGGCGGGCAGCTTCAGGAAGGTGCCGTCGGACTCGTCGGCCTCCACCACCATCCACTCGCCCGCGCCCATCCGGGCGTTGGTGCCGTAGGCGTTGATGATGCCGCCGTTGATCACGGTCGGGTCGAGGTTGCCGGCATCCAGCAGGGTCGCGACCAGGGACGTGGTCGTGGTCTTGCCGTGCGTGCCCGCGATGGCGACGCAGGACTTGAAGCGCATCAGCTCGGCCAGCATCTCGGCCCGGCGCACCACGGGGAGCCGGCGCTCCCGGGCGGCTTGCAACTCTGGATTGTCGCGCTGGATCGCCGTGGAGACGACGACGAGGGCGGCCTCCTCGACATTCGCGGCGTCGTGGCCGACGAAGGTGCGCATCCCCTTCTCGGCGAGGCGCCGGACATTGGCGTTGTCGGAGGCGTCCGACCCCTGCACCGTATAGCCGAGATTGTGCATCACCTCGGCGATGCCGGACATGCCGATGCCGCCGATGCCGATGAAGTGGATGGGGCCGAGCTTGTCGGGCAGCTTCATGGGTCGAACCGTCTGGTGGCGGGATCGCCGGTGCGAGAGCCCTTGAGGATCAGGTGCGGGCAGCCGTCTCGACGACGACCTCGGCCAGCCGCTCGGCGGCGTCGTGGATGCCCGCGCTTCTGGCGGCATCGGCCGCCGCGGTCAATTTTGCCGGCGTCGCGAAGCAGGCGGTGAGTTCCGCGGCGAGGCGATCCGGGGTGAAATCGGACTGCTTGATGGCCAGCGCGGCGCCGATGGCGTCGAGGGTCGCGGCATTGGCGGCCTGATCCTGGTCGAGGGCGCCGGGCAGCGGCACGAGGATCGCGGGCCGGCCGATCGCCGCCAGTTCCGAGACCGTCGAGGCGCCCGAGCGCGCCACCACGAGGTGGCTGGCGGCCATGCGGGCCGGCAGGTCCTTGAAGAACGGGGCCGCCTCGATCCCGGCGAGGCCCAGGGCGAGGTAGCGGTTCTGGACCGCCGTCAGGTCCTCGGGCCGGACCTGCTGAACGAGGTGCAGCCGGGCCCGCAGGGCCTCGGGCAGGCGCGCGATCGCCTCGGGAACGACCTCGCCCATGACCCGGGCACCCTGGCTGCCGCCGAACACCAGGAGCCGCAAGGTATCGTCCGCGCCAAAGGGCGGATACGGGACTTTGGCCGCCGCGATCACCGCGGGGCGGAGCGGGTTGCCGGTGTGGATGCGGGGCGCGCGCGCGCTGTCGGGCACGCCGCGCACGTCCTTGAAGCCGGTGGCGATGGTCCGGGCGCCCCGGGCCAGGAAGGCGTTGGCCCGGCCCATCACGGCGTTCTGCTCGTGCAGCACCGTGGGCACCCGCAGGATCTGGCCGGCCAGCACCGGCGGCACGGTCGGATAGCCGCCGAATCCGACGATGGCGGCCGGGTTGATCCGCCGGATCTCCCTGGCGGCCACGCCGAAACCGCGGCCGAGGGTCAGCACGGCGCCGGCGCGCTGCACCAGCGAGCGCCCCGAGGGCGTCGCCGAGGCGATCGTGATCACTTCGGAGGCGGGGAATTCGCCTGAGATCGCGTCGACCCGCGCGTCGGTGGCGAGCGCCACCCGGATCCCGCGGGCGCGCAGGGCATGGGCGAGGCTCTCGGCCGGGAACAGGTGGCCGCCGGTGCCCCCCGCGCAGAGCAGGATCGTGGGGGTGAAGACGGTCACCGCATCACCCCGGCGACGGTGGCTGGCGCGGTGCCGGGGGGCTTCTGGCTGAGCATCACGGTCCGGGGACGCTTGCGGGTCAGGGCGACGAGGAAGCCGGTGCCGAGCGCCAGCGAGATCAGCGACGAGCCGCCGTAGGAGACGAACGGCAGCGTCATGCCCTTGGCGGGCATCAGCTGGGTGTTCACCGCCATGTTGATGCAGGCCTGGAGGCCGAACAGGGTGGTCAGCCCGGTGATCGCCAGCCGCGAGAACGTATCGTCGGTGCGCCGGGCGAGCTTGAGGCCGCGCAGCACGATGAAGGCGAACAGGGCCACGAGGCACAGGCAGACGATCACGCCGAACTCCTCGCCGGTCACCGAGAAGATGAAGTCGGTATGGGCGTCCGGCAGGTGGCGCTTGGCCACCCCCTCCCCCGGGCCGGTGCCGAACCAGCCGCCGGAGCGGAACGATTCCCGCGACCAGAAATCCTGGAAGCCGCCGCCCGAATCCCGGTCGAGGAACTTGTTGAAGCGCTCGCGCACGTGGTGGAAGAACAGGTAAGCCGCAAAGACGCCCCCGAGCCCGAGCACCCCGAGCACCGCGACCCAGATCAGGTGCAGGCCGGCGACGAAGAACAGTGCGCACCACACCATGGTAATCAGCATGGTCTGGCCGAAATCGGGCTGGAGCAGCAGCGGCACGATGGTGATCGGCAGGAGCAGCAGCGCCAGGATGCCGCCCGGCATGTCGCGGCGCTGCGCGCCCTCGGAGAAGGCCCAGGCGGCCACAACCACGAAGGCCGGCTTCACGAATTCCGAGGGCTGCAGGCCGAAGGGTCCGAACTGGATCCAGCGGTGCGCCCCCTTGATCTCGGGACCGAACTTGCCGGCCAGCAGGCAGAGGGCGACGCCGCAGATCCAGGTCATCAGCGCCAGACGCCGGATGCCGCGCAGGGACAGGAACGAGACCAGGCAGATCAGCAGAATGGTCGGGGCGAGATACATCGCCTGACGGTTCAGGAAATAGAAGGTCGGCAGGCCGATCCGCTCGGCCACCGGCGGACCGCCGCCCATCAGGAAGACGAGACCCGCCACCATCAGGGCGAACAGGGCCGCGAGCAGCCCGCGGTCGACCGTCCACCACCAGTCGGTCAGGGGGGTCCGTTCGGCGCGTGAGATCATGCCGGGCAACGACTCCAGGCCGCGCGGAAGCCGGTCCGCACGGGTCGGGGGGATCCTGTGCGCGAATGGTAAACGGAGACTTATGCCAGGCCCCGTCGGCCGTCCGTTCGCCGCCGGACGGTGGCCGATCAGCTGCCGGGCCGGGGTCCCGTCTGCACCCGCCCGACCGGCCATCCCGGGACGGTTTTCGCCTCACGAAACCGGTCTTCCCTCCGTTCTATATTGACCAGAAGTCACTCTATTTTAAATCTCTCAGTGCAACTTTCGCGTGTAATTCGCGGATCGGCGTGCAGCCTGCCCTGACGGCCGCACGGCGACGGTCGGTCCGCCCAGCGGAAGCACGCGCGCCATGTTCTCCAGCCTGAACGTCCGTGAAGCCCATGCCAAGCTGGCGGCCCTCGACCGGGTCCAGGGCGTGATCGAGTTCGACCTCCAGGGCAGGATCCTCGCGGCGAACGGCAACTTCCTGGATGTGGTCGGCTACACGCTTCCGGAGGTCGTCGGCCAGCACCACAGCCTGTTCATGGCCCAGGCCGAGCGGGATTCGCCGGAATACCGCGCCTTCTGGGATCGCCTGCGGTCCGGCACTTTCGAATCCGGGCAGTTCCAGCGGGTCGGCCGGGGCGGTCGCCCGATCTGGATCCAGGCCTCCTACAATCCGATGCTCGACGCCCGGGGCCGGCCCTACAAGGTGGTGAAGTTCGCCACCGACATCACCCAGCAGCGGACCGAGGAGGCCGATCGGGCCGGGCAGATCGCGGCGATCCACAAGGTGCAGGCGGTTATCACCTTCGACCTCGACGGCACCGTGATCGAGGCGAACGACAACTTCCTGGCCGCGATGGGCTACGGCCGCGCCGAGGTGATCGGCCAGCATCACAGCCTGTTCGTCGAGCCGGCCTATCGCGACGGCGAGGCCTATCGGGCGTTCTGGGCGTCGCTGCGGAACGGCACCTATCAGGCCGCCCAGTTCCGGCGTCTCGGCAAGGGTGGCCGCGAGGTCTGGATCCAGGCCTCCTACAACCCGATCCTCGACGCCGCCGGTCGGCCCTACAAGGTGGTGAAGTTCGCCACCGACATCACCGAGCAGGTCCGCCTGCTGGCCGATCTGCGGACGCTCATCGACCGCAACTTCGGCGAGATCGAGCACGCGGTGGCGCACTCGACCAAGGCGGCCACCCTGGCCTCCGCGGCCGCGGATTCGACCGCCGACAACGTGCAGACCGTCGCGGCCGCCGCCGAGGAGCTGGCCGCCTCCGTCGCGGAGATGTCGCAGAGCATCGTCCGCTCGCAGGGCGCCACCGACACGGCCTATGCCTGCGTCCAGGACGCCGACGGCCACACCAAGCGGCTGGCCGACACCGCCACCGCGATGACCGGCATCGTCGGCCTGATCCAGAACATCGCGGGTCAGATCAACCTGCTGGCGCTCAACGCCACGATCGAGGCGGCCCGTGCGGGCGAGGCCGGCCGCGGCTTCGCGGTGGTCGCGGCCGAGGTGAAGGCCCTGGCCGACCAGGCGGCCCGCGCCACCGGCCAGATCAACGGCGAGATCGCCAGCGTGCAACGGGTCTCGCAGGAGGTGGTGACGGCGCTCAGCTCGATCGGCGCCTCGGTCTCGGTGATGCGCGAAACGGTGGTGGCCACCGCGGCGGCGATCGAGGAGCAGAGCGCGGTGACCCGCGACCTCGCCGAGAGCATGCAGAGCGCCTCGGGGGCGGTCTCCGCCATCACCGGCAACATCGGAGCGATCGTGACGTCGGTCTCCGACGTCTCTCAGGCGGTCGGGACCACCCGCGAGGCCGCCAAGGTCCTGGCGCGCTGACGGCTCGGATGCCCGTCTCGCCGCCACCCCGTGAAGCGGCCCAGCTTCACCCCGCCTGAACGAGCCAGCAGGCGGCGCGCAGGCGCACAGCGCCGCCCACTGCATAGCCGCGCAGGGCCTCGGTCACCGCCGCTTCAGCCCGCGCCCGCAGGTCGGGCTCGGCTTCGCGGACGAGGCGCGCGCTCGGCCCGAGGTTGAGCGCCACGTGCGCCGCCGCCTCGGCGGCGGCGGCGTCGGACTCGCCCCGGCCGAGGACGACGTCGCGGTCGACCGCCTCGCAGGCGACGGTCCCGAAGCCGGCGCCCCGGAGGAGCCCGGCGAGGTGGTCCGGGTCGGCGAAGCGGAACGGCCCGGGCGTATCTGGGGACACAGGCGGCGGTACCTCCGGCAGCAGCGGCAGCACCGCCTCGCGGGGCACCTGAACCCACGGATTCTCCGGCAGGGCCCGCCAGCACAGGAAGGTCAGCCGTCCCCCCGGCCGCAGCATGCGCCGGAGATTGGCGAAGGCGCGGTCCGAATCCGGAAAGAACATCACGCCGAAGCGGGACAGCGCCGCGTCGAAGCCGCCGAGATCCGCGTGCTCCACGTCGGCCTCGACGAACGTGACCGGAGCCGCGCCGGGCGCCTGCGCGCCGAGGCGAGACCGGGCGACGGCGAGGAGCGGCGCCGAGATGTCGGCGCCCATGACGGCGCCCGCGGCCCCGACCCGCTGCGCGGCCTCGAGACTCGTCGTCCCTGATCCGCAGCCGATATCGAGCACCGATGCCCCCGGGCTCAGTCCCGCGCGGTCGAACAGGGCCTCGGTGAGCGGCGCGAACACCGCGTCGAGCACCGCCTGGTTGCGGGCCCAGCGGGCGCCGACTTCGCCGTTCCAGTACTCGATCTGGGTGATGTCGCCGGCCATGGCCGCTTCCCTTCAGGCCGTGGTCGCCGCCACCGACAAGGTCGGCTTGTGGTTCAATGTCTGGAACACAACGCAGTAGCGCTCGGTGAGCTTCAGGAGCTGCGCGAGCTGTTCCTCCGAGGCGTCCGTGTCCAGCTGGAAGAACAGGCGGATCGCGCGAAACCCGACCGCCGCCTCCTTGTCGACGCCGAGCGTGCCGCGGAAATCGAGATCGCCCTCGGAGCTCACCGTGCCCGCCCGCAACGGGATTTCCAGCGCGGTCGCCACCGCCTTCACGGTGACGCCCGCGCAGGCGACCAGCGCCTCGAGCAGCATGTCGCCCGAGCACAGCTCCATCCCCGAACCGCCGGTCGCCGGGTGCAGCCCGGCCTCGGCGATCGCCCGGCCAGTCTCGACCTTGCAGGCGATCTTCGTGTCGTCGAGCGTACCCTTCGCCTTCAGGGTCACGACCGCCGAATCCGGGGCCGAGCGGTACCGGTCCTTGAGCGGAGCCTGGAGGGCTCGCAAAGCCGTCGCGTCCATGGCGTCGTCCTCTCGATGGTGTCCGTCCCGGTCTCGGGCGCGGGTCAGCGCCGGACTGGGTTGTCCGTCTGCCAAACGTGTCAGGCCTGCGGTATAGGTCCGGGCCTGGCGGACGGAAAGTGTGCCCCGGCGCGACCGGTCAGGGCCGCAATCGCCTCGGCGAGGCCATCGACCTGGGCCTCGTCATGGGCCGCCGAGAAAGCGACCCGCAGCCGCGCCGTCCCGGTGGGCACGGTCGGCGGACGGATCGCCACCACGAGGTAGCCCTCCGCCTCCAAAGCCGCTGAGATGTCCAGCGCCGCCTGGGCTTCACCCACCATCACCGGCACGACGGCGCTCACGGCCTCCGGGAGTCCGAGGCGGGCGGTGAAGCGCCGGGCGAGGGCGAGGGGCCGGGCGCGCCGCTCCGGCTCGGCCTCCAGGATCGCCAGGGCCTCCAGGGCGGCGGCCGCCGAGGCCGGCGGCAGGCCGGTCGTGTAGACGAAGCTGCGGGCGCGGCTCGTCATCAGGTCGACCACCGCCCGCGAGGCGCAGAGGTAGCCGCCGTAGGAGCCCAGCGCCTTCGACAGGGTGCCCATCTCCAGCGGCGCCCGCGGCCCGTCCTCGACCACCCCGATCCCGTGGGCGTCGTCGACCAGCGTCCAGGCGTCGAAATCCTCGGCCACGGCCAGGAGGTCGCCGAGCGGCGCCCGGTCGCCGTCCATGCTGAACACCCGCTCGGTGAGGATTAGGGCACGGCCAACCTCGGCGCGGTGCGCGGCGAGCGTCGCCGCGAGGTCGCCGGGATCGTTGTGGCGGAAGGTAAGCACCCGCGCGCCGGACAGCCGCGCCCCGGCCCACATGCAGGCATGGGAGAGTTCGTCCAACACGACGAGGTCCCCGCGCCCGGCCAGCGCCGGGGTGATCCCGAGATTGGCGAGGTAGCCGCTGCCGAAGACCAAAGCCGCCGCGGTGCCCTTGTGGCGCGCGAGCCCGTCTTCCAGGGCGCCGAGATACGGGTGGTCCCCGGTCACCAGCCGCGAGCCCCCGGCCCCGGCACCGTACCGCGCCGCGGCGTCCTGGGCGGCGGCGATCACCCGTGGGTGATGCGACAGGCCGAGATAATCGTTGCAGGAGAAGGAGACGAGCGCCCTGCCCCCGCGGGCCGCCGAAGCGCCCGATCCCCGCTCGGTCGGGACCAGCCGGCGGCGCAGGCTGCCGACCTCCAGCGCAGCGAGCTTGGTGCGGGCAAAGGCGTCGAGGCTGTCCATCCGGCGGGATGGGGCCGCGGGCCGGCCCGATGTCAAGCCGGATCCGCGCCCTTGACCGGGCGCAGGCAGCTGACCATGCGGGAGGCATGTCCTCAGACGCGTCCCGGAACACCCTCTGGCGGCCCTACACGCAGATGCGCGGCGCCGCCCAGCCTTTGGAGGCCGTGGCGACCCATGGCAGCCGCATCGTCCTCGCCGACGGGCGCGAGCTCGTGGACGGTATCGCCTCCTGGTGGACGGCGGTTCACGGCTACAATCACCCGCATATAGCCGGCGCCGTCGCCGACCAGCTGGCGCGCATGCCGCACGTGATGTTCGGCGGCCTCACCCATGCCCCGGCCGAGCGCCTCGCGGCCCGTCTGGCCGCCCTGCTGCCGGGCGACCTCGACCACGTCTTCCTCAGCGATTCGGGCTCGGTCGCCGTCGAGGTCGCGCTGAAGATGGCCGCCCAGATGTGGCTGAACCGCGGGGTGCGCGGCCGTACCAAGGTCCTGGCGTTCCGGGGCGGCTATCACGGCGACACGATGGGGGCGATGTCGGTCTGCGACCCCGAGGAGGGCATGCACCGCCGCTTCGGCGCCTATCTGCCCACCCAGGTTTTCTGTGACTTGCCGCGCAGCCTCGCCGAGACCGGTTCCCTCGATGCGACTCTGGCCGCCCACCGCGAAGAACTCGCAGCCGTCATTGTCGAGCCGCTGGTCCAGGGGGCCGGCGGCATGCGCATGCACCCGCCGGAGGTGCTCGCCACGGTGGCGCGTCTCGCCCGTCGCCACGGCCTGCCGCTGATCGCCGACGAGATCTTCACCGGCTTCGGCCGCACCGGCAGCCTGTTCGCCTGCGAGCAGGCCGGGATCGTGCCCGACATCCTGTGCCTGTCGAAGGCGTTGACCGGCGGCACCCTGGCGCTCGCCGCCACCGTCGCCCGGCGGGAGGTGTACGAGGCGTTCTGGTCCGAGGATCCGGCGGCGGCCTTGATGCACGGCCCGACCTTCATGGCCAATCCGCTGGCCTGCGCGGCCGCCAACGCCAGCCTCGACCTGTTCGAATCCGAGCCGCGCCTCGAACAGGCCCGCGTCATCGCAGCCCGGCTGGCGGACGGGCTGGAACCCCTCCGGCGCGTGCCCGGCGTGGCGGATGTCCGGATCCTCGGCGCCATCGGTGCAGTCCAGTTCGCCGGCGCTCCCGATCTCGCCGGCCTAAAGGCGCGGTTTCTTGACCGGGGCGTCTGGGTCCGGCCGTTCGGCGACATCGTGTATCTCACGCCTGCGCTGACCATCGGCGCGGCGGACCTGGACCGGTTGATCGACGCGGTGACCGCCGTGGTGACCGAACGGGGCGCCGCGACGCCGTGACGGCTGCAACCCGGAACCGTTTCTGCCGTTGGACCTGCGGCTGAAGACGCGTGCGGCGGCCCTCGCAGCCGGACGCTGCCGGAGGGAGTGCACAGTGGCGAGTGAGCAGACGGCTTCGGGCGGCGATCGGCCGGTAATCCTCCTCGTCGAGGACGAGGCACTGACGATCATGGACCTCGGCGACGTGCTGGAGGAAGGGGGCTACGAGACCGTACAATGCGCGTCCGCCGAGCGGGCGCTCAGCATACTCCAGGCGCGCCCGGATATCTGCGGGCTGGTCACGGACGTCCAGCTCTCGGGCAAGACGGATGGGTTCGACCTCGCCAGTTCGGTGGCCGAGGCTCGGCCACAGCTGCCGATCCTGATCGTGTCCGGCCGGGCGGCGCCGGACCCGGCCCGCATGCCCGGGCACGCCGACTTCATCGCGCGGCCGTGCACGGGCGAGGATATCCTCGATCGCCTCCATCGACTCATGCACTGCTGAGCGGCTCCGGGCCCGGGCCCGTCATCTCAGCGTCACCGGCCGGCGCCACAGGGTCCCGGGCGGCCGGTGACGGAGATGGATCGTGCAGACCCTGGATCATCCGGCCGCCGCCGGCACAAACTCGGGCGCTCCGGTGGGCGATAAACAGAAACGCGATCGTCGGGACGGTGAGGATGCGGCTCAGGAGCTGTCATCCAAGCGGATGCGTCCGCCCGGCGTCCGAAGTGTCGGCTGGGCGCTCGTGCAGGCGGCGCGCCTGCATCGCGCCCGCACCGGCGACCGCCTCGCCAAGCTCGGCCTGTTTGCCGGGCAGGAGCAGGTGGTGCAGGCTCTGGCCTCCGCCGGCACGATGACGATGGGCGATCTCGCCGCCCTGCTGCGGGTGCGCCCGCCCACGGCGTCGAAGACCGTGACCCGGCTCGCCGCCCTCGGCATCGTCGAGCGCCGCGCCGAATCAGGCGACGGGCGCGTGGTCCGGGTCCAGCTCACCCCTGCAGGTCTGGCGAAGGCGGAGGCCATCGAGCAGATCCAGGAGGAGGTCGAGGCCGAGCTGCTCGATCACCTCGACAAGACCGACCGCCGCCGCCTTCGCAAGCTCCTGCGCAAGGCCGCCCGCGGTCTCGCCGAGGCGGCCGGCGCCTCCGGACAATCCACCGACGTCGACGCCGAAATCGAGGCCGAGGTCGACGACGAGGCCGAGGTGCTGCCGACCTGACTGTGGCGTTCGGTTGGTGAGCGCGTCCGGCGACGCATCCTGCGCCGATAGTCCATTCCCTGCGCCGACCGCGTCCCGTGTGTTGGTCTATCCCCGGCGGCGGTGTCGCCGCGCGCAGCGCGGCTATGCCACCGGTAAACCCTCGGCAGCCCCGCCGCGCCGGTCCGGAGTCCCGTTTCTGAAGGCCCACGGGAGGACGTGCTGGCAGGTGCGCATCGCCCTTTAGCCCAGTGCTGATTGACCGTTTGGTTTTTGCGGCATCGGCCCGATCGCTGGGCTGTCGATCGCGCGCTCGTCAGAAAATGTTGTAATGATGTAACGTTGCTCGGCGAGTTGGGCGGCCGGCCTCATCTGCCCTTGCGCGGAACGGACATACCGCGGCACTGAAACAGTATAACAATACGTGAGTTTCGATGTCCGCCACGCGCCACTCCGGCTTCCTCGCCAGCATGGTCCTCTCCTCGACCGTCTGCGCCACCCTCCTGGCTCCCCCCGCCGCACAGGCCCAGCAGGCCGTCGCCCTCGACGAGATCAGCGTCACCAGCCCCAGCCCGATCCAGGCGCCGCGTTCTGCGCCGGCCGCGGAGCCCCCCGTTCCGATCGGGATCCTGCCGGTGGCGACCAACACCTTCTCGCCTGTGACGGTCGTCACCCAGGACCAGATCGCCCGCGATCAGCCCCGGACGCTCGGCGACGCGTTGTTCGACCGGCCCGGCATCTCGGGCACCAGCTACGCCCCGGGCGCGGCCTCGCGGCCGATCATCCGCGGCCTCGACAATGCCCGGGTGCGGATCCAGGAGAACGGCATCGTCAACGGCGGCGTGTCCGACCTCGGCGAGGACCACGCGGTTCCGGTGAACCCACTGGTCGCCGACCGGATCGAGGTGATCCGCGGGCCCGCGACCCTGCGCTACGGGTCTGGCGCCATCGGCGGCGTGGTCTCGGCTGACAACAACCGGGTGCCGACCTTCATCCCGGCGAACGGCATCCAGGCTCAGGTGACCAGCGGCTTCTCCAGCGTCGACAACGGCCGGCTCGGCGCCGCCACGGTGGATGCCGGCGGCGACGGCATCGCGGTCCATGCCGACGGCTTCAAGACCGCCAACGACAGCTACGCGATCCCCGGCGGCATTCAGCGCAATTCCTACAACGAGTCGCAGGGCGGCGCGGTGGGGATCTCGGCGATCGGCGACCGCGGTTTCGTCGGCATCTCCTTCAGCCATTACGACGCGGTCTACGCGATCCCCGGCGGCGTCGCCGAGCAGGACCGCACCCGCCTGACCCCGAACCAGGATCGGGTGCTGTCCCGCGGCGAGTACCGACCCCTCGACGGCCCGTTCGAGGTGATCCGCTACTGGGCCGGCTACTCGGTCTACCGCCACGACGAGGTCGGCTTCGGCGCGGACGGGATCGAGGGCGTCCAGGCGATCTTCAAGAACCGGGAGGCGGAGGGGCGCCTGGAACTGCAACACGTTCCGGTCTTCACCGCGTTCGGCAAACTGACCGGGGCGCTGGGCTTCCAGTCGGACCGGCGGGTGATCAACACCCAGCTCGAGTCGTTCCTGCCCAAGACCGAGTCCCGCGCCAACGCGGTCTACCTGTTCGAGGAGCTGGAACTGCGCCCGGGCACCCGGCTCCAGGCTGCCGGGCGCTACGAGGTCGACCGGCTGTCGAGCACGGCCGCCCAGTTCCCCGCTGACTACGTTCCGGTCGACGGGCAGGAACCATTCCAATACGCCCGGACCCGCCGCTTCGCCCCGAAGAGCGCCAGCTTCGGCGCCCTGCAGGACCTGCCCTACGGATTCGTGGCGAGCCTGACCGGGTCCTATGTCGAGCGCGGTCCCACCGGCTACGAACTGTTCTCCCAGGGGCCGCACGACGCGACGGCCACCTTCGAGATCGGCAACCCGGACCTCAAGAAGGAGCGCGCCCGGACGGTGGAGGCCAGCATCCGCCGGGCCGAGGGGCCGCTGCGCCTCGACGCCACCGGCTACTATACGCGCTACACCGGCTTCATCTACCGCAACTACACCGGGCTCACCTGCGACGACGACTTCGCCTCCTGTGGCATCGGCACCGACAACCGGCAGATCGTCTACCAGCAGCAGAACGCCACCTTCTACGGCGCCGAGATCATCGGACAGTACGACCTCGTGCCGGTGGGCAACGGCTTCGCCGGGATCGAGGCGCAGTTCGACTTCGTGCGCGCCCAATTCGATGACGGCACCAACGTGCCGCGCATCCCGCCCTACCGGCTCGGCGGCGGCGTCTACCTGCGGGCCGACGGCTGGTTCGCCCGGGTGAACCTGCTTCACGCCTTCAGCCACGACGCCACGGCGATGTTCGAGACCCCGACCCCCGGCTACGACGACCTGCGCGCCGAGCTGAGCTACACCAAGGCCCTCGACCCCACGGTCTATGGGGCGAGCGCGATCACTCTCGGCCTTCAGGGGCGCAACCTGCTGAACGCCGACATCCGCAATTCGACCTCGTTCAAGAAGGACGAGATCCTGCTGCCGGGGCGGAACCTGCGGCTGTTCCTGACGGCGCGGTTCTGAGGCGGTTCTCACCCCGCCGCGTCCCGGTCTCCGCCATCAGAGCGAGAGCGCTCGCCGTTCGCGTGGACCGCGTCGACGGCGATCCGCCGGGCGGCTCAACCCGGCTCCGGTCCGACGCGGTAATGGTAGCGGTACAATTCGCGCTCGAATCCGAGCCCGCGGTAGAGCGCCCGCGCCGGCGTGTTCGCCGCCACGACCTGCAGGCAGGCGGCTTCCGCACCCTGTGCCCGGCTCCAGCGGAGCAGCGCACCCACGGCGCGCCGCGCATGGCCGCGGCCGCGCAACGGCTTGGGGGTGGCAACCGCTTCGATCACCAGCAGGGCACGGTCGAGCACGCCGAAGGCGATGGCGCCGATCCCGCCCGCCTCGGAGGTCGCCGCGAAGGCCCGCGGCAGCATCAGCGCAGCGACCGTGTCGCGGAACACCCGCGCGGCCGCGGCGTCGGCTCGGTTCACCGTGTCGCGCAGAGCCAGCCAGTCGGCCCAGGGCGCCGGCGCGACGGTGACGGCGGGATCCGGCTCAGCCGGACGGTCATCGAGGGCGCGGTACAGGGTACAAGTCGCGTCGGCGACCGCGTAGTCGGCGCGCGCGAGAAGCGGTTCCATCTGCGGTGCGATCGTCGGGATGCGGAAGATCGGACGCTGCCCGAGGGCGGCGTAGATCGCGCATGCAGCCGGGATCACCGATTCGGGGGCGCCGCTCCCGCGCATCGGATTGACCGAGTTCTGCCGCTTCGACCGGCCGCCCGCGGCGCGCAGCAGGTATCCGTCCACCAGCATCTGGCGCGGGCTCGGCCAGGCGTTGAGGCAGGCTTCCTCCACGCGCCAGGCGAGGTCGGCGTCCGTGCTCATGGGAACCTCCGGCGGCCGTGATCGCACGGGGCCGCGATCGGGCCAACAGGCCCTGTGGCAAGGCTTCGCCCGTGCGGCGTCGCGTACGCTTGAAGCCTGTCCGGGTCGCGCGATGTCACCACGATGTCTGAACCCGAACTCCTGTTCTGCCTGCATTTCCTGGGCGGAAGTGCCCGCAGCTGGGCGCCCCTCGCCCGGGCGCTCGACGGCACACTGACCTGCGTGCCCGTGGAACTGCCGGGCTTCGGCCAAGAAGCCGGCCACTCGGGGTTTTCCGTCGACGCGATGGCCGATCACGTGGCGGAGGCGATCCGCGCGCGGGCGCCCGCCGCCTTCGCCATCGCCGGCCACAGCATGGGCGCCAAGGTTGCGCTGGCACTGGCCCGGCGGTCCGAGGACGGGGCACCGGGCCTCGAAGGGCTCACGGACCTGATCCTGATCTCCGGCTCGCCGCCAAGCCCGGAGCCGATCCCTGAGGAGCGCCGTTCGCACATGCGCAGCTGGATCGACGCCGATCCGGAGACGCGCCAGCGCGAGGCTCGCAAGTTCGTCCGTGCGAATGTCGGGACCGGTCTCGACGCCGAGACCGAGGATCGGGCGGTGGCCGACGTGCTCCAAGCCGCACCGGCGGCGTGGAAGGCATGGCTTGATTCCGGGGCCCGCGAGGATTGGTGCCGCCGCATCGGCCTCCTGCGCACGCCGGCGCTGATCCTGGCGGGTTCGGAGGATGCCGATCTCGGCCCCGACGCGCAGCTTGCCCTGACCGCCCCGCACCTCGCGCACCATCGCCGCGTCACCGTCGACGGCGTCGGTCATCTCCTGCCGCTGGAGCGTCCCGACGCCCTGGCCGGCCTGATTCGCGAGCATCTTGGGGCGCGGCCCGCGGGACCGGACCGGCCGGCGCCAACGGTACCACCGGCCTACGCGGCGCTGATCGCCTCGGAGCGGGTCAACGGCCGTTTGCGCGGCGCGCTCCATGCGCGCGCTGAGCCGGACGATCCCGCCTACCGCCCGGAGGCCCTGGATCCTGTGGAACTCGCGATCCTGCGTGCCGCCTTCGCCCGGGTCCTGCCGGCGTCGGGCATCGACTTCGCCGCCCGGCTCGATCGGCGCCTCGTCTCCGGGGACGGCGACGGCTGGCGCTTCTCGGCCCTGCCGCCGGACGCGGAGGCCTACCGGGCGGCCCTGCGCACCCTCGACGCAGCCGCCCGCGCGGCGCAGGACCGTCCGTTCGTGGCCCTCGACGGCGCGCACCAGGACGCGCTGCTCACGCTCTGCGCGCAGACCGGATTGAAGGTCCCGGACGCGCTCGGCGGCCGGCTCGACGCAGACCGGATGCGGTTCTGGTTCGAGGATCTGCGCGCCGACGCGGTGCGCCTCTGGCTCGGCCATCCGGCGGCACTGGCGCGGATCGGCTTCTCGGGGATCGGTGCCGGCGGCGACCGGCCGGGGGAGATCGCGTCGGATCTGCCGGGCTTCCGCGAAGTCGGGCTCGACGCACCGGAGGCCTGGGAGCCCGAACCTCAACAGGGCACGCTGCAACGGATGGAGGCGGGACGATGAACCTCGCGGGGATGCGGAGCTACCGCGAGGACGACGTGGTCGATGCGGTGATCGTCGGGACCGGGGCGGGCGGCGCGCCGCTCCTGGCGCGACTCGCCGCCGCCGGTCTGAAGGTCGTGGCCCTGGAGGCCGGGCCGAACTTCACGCCGGAGCGCTTCGCCTTCGACGAGACCCTCGCCGACGAGATCTACTGGACCGAGGAGCGGCTCAGCGGCGGCGCGACCCCGGAGGCCTTCGGGGCGAACAACAGCGGCACCGGGGTCGGCGGCTCGACGCTGCACTGGGGCGCCTTCGTGCCCCGGGCCGACGCCCGCGACCTCCGCCTCCATACGGAGAGCGGCGAGGGCATGGACTGGCCCCTCGCCTACGCGGAGCTGGTGCCGTTCTACGAGCGGGTCGAGCGCTTCATCGGCGTCTCGGGGGCGCAGGATTATCCGTGGGATCCCGGGCGGCGCTACCCCCTCCCCCCCGTGCCGCGCAACGGCCCGGCGCAGATCATGGCGCAGGCCTGCGAGGCACGCGGCATCCACTGGGCCGACGCCCCCGCCGCCGTGGTCTCGCGCGACTTCCAGTCCGAGGACGGCCCCCTGCGCGAGGCCTGCATCAATTGCGGCTACTGCCATCAGGGCTGCCGCAACGGCGCCAAGACCAGCATGGACGTCACCTACCTGCCGCTGGCCGTCGCGCGCGGCGCGGAGATCCGGGCCGAAGCCTTCGTGCACGGCCTCGAGCGCGGCGCCGACGGCCGGGTCACCGGGGTGGTCTACCGCCAGGGCGGCCAGGACCGGCGCCAGCGCTGCGCGGCGGTGTTCCTCTGCGCCGGTGCGGTCGAGACCCCGCGGCTCCTGCTGCATCTGGGGCTCGCCAATTCCAGCGATCAGGTCGGCCGGAACTACATGGGCCACGTGGCGACCCAGGTCTGGGGTACGTTCCCGCACGAGGTGCGGATGAACCGCGGCTATCCCTCGTCGCTGATCACCGAGGACTTCATCCGGGCGGGCGCTGATTTCGCCGGCGGCTACCTGATTCAGAGCCTCGGCGTCGTGCCGGTGACCTTCGGCAATGCCGTGGCCCGGGGGCGCGGCCTGTGGGGCAAGCCGCTCCTCGACTACCTCGACCGCTACAACAACCTCGCCGGCATCGGCATCAATGGCGAAACCCTTCCGCGCGACGACAACGTGCTGACCCTGTCGGACGAGACCGACGCGCGCGGGATGCGCAAGGCTCAGGTCAGCTTCGGCTACGGCACCAACGAGGACCGGCTGAACGCGCATGCCACCAAGGTGATGCGCGGCCTGTGGGAGGCGGCCGGGGCCGAGGATATCTGGGTGCTGGAGCGCGTCGCCCACACGATCGGCACCTGCCGGATGGGGCGTGACGGGTCGAGCGCCGTGGTCGATCCGGTCGGCCGCAGCTTCGACATCGACAACCTGTGGATCTGCGACGGCTCGACCTTCCCGAGCTCGCTGGCTGCCAACCCGGCGCTCACCATCATGGCGCTCAGCCTGCGCACCGCCGAGGCATTCCTGGCGGCCGGACCCTCGGGGCAGCGCTGAGCGCGCGGCGTCGCCGCGCTCACCCGAGCGCGGCGCGCAGTTCCGCCAATCCGCGCTTCTGCCGGCCCGCCGCGTCGAAATTCGCCGGGTCGAGCCAGGCTGCGAAGCCTGCGCGCAGACGCGGCCACTCGGCGTCGGTGACCGAGAACCACGCGGTGTCGCGGGAGCGGCCCTTCACCACGACGGCGTTGCGGAAGATCCCCTCGAAGGTGAAGCCCAGGCGCAGGGCCGCCGCCCGGGACGGGGCGTTGAGGCTGTCGCATTTCCACTCGTAGCGCCGGTAGCCCAGTTCGTCGAAGGCCCGGCCCATCATCAGCGCCATCGCCTCCGTAGCGGCCGGGGCACGCTGGAGCTTCGGCCCGAAATGGAGATGGCCGACCTCGATCACGCCGTTCCCCGGGTCGATCCGGAGATACGAGGCGATCCCCAGGGGCGCGTCGGTCCCCCGGTCCAGGATCGTGTGGAACAGCGGATCCTCGCTCGCCGCCCGGGATTCGAGCCGCGTGCGGAGTTCCGCCTCGTTCTCGGGCATCGTGTCGGGGAGATAGGTCCAGCCACTGGGGTCGGGGGCGGCACTGTAGGTGGCGAACAGGCCCGCCGCGTGGGCTGCCGCGTCGAGCGGCACGACCCGGCAGGTGCGGCCCTCCAGGGGCGTCCGCGGCGGACGGGGGCGCGGGGTCCAGTCCGGCAGGGCTGGTCCGACCCGCTGGCCGAAGGTGTTCACGCCTGCGCTCATGATCCGCTCCGCCCGCCGACCAGCCCGGCGAGCACGGTCTCGCCCTCCGCTTCGAACCCCGCGATGACACCGGCCCGGTCGGGCTCGGGTCTGTTCTGGCTCATCTTCCACTTCCCCTCGATGCGGGTGATCGGGATCTCGACGCCGATCAGCGCCTGGACCTGCGCGGCCACGAACGGCTCCGGCGCGTCGGAGACCGCCCAGGGTGCGGCCCGCGGCGTCTCGCGGAGCGCGGTGAGATCCGCGATCTGGCGCCGGAGCCAGGCCGCATCCTCGATCACCTGCGGCCGGCCCCAGGCATGGACGGTGGCGTAGTTCCAGGTCGGCACGACGCGGCCGTGGGCGCGCTTGCTCGCGTACCAGCTCGGACTGACGTAGCCCTGCGGTCCCTGGAACGCCACCAGGCACTCCTCGACCGTGGCGAGATCCTGCCCCTGCGGATTCGCCCGCGCCAGATGCGCGCGCAGGATCCCGTTGGCATTGTCGTCGAGGAGGAACGGGATCGGGTTGGCGATGAGTCCCGCCGGCCCGGCGGTGATCAGCAGGCCGAGCGGATACGCCCGGATCAGCGCGTGCTGCGCGTCCCGATCATCCTCCCTGAAGTGCGGCGGCTGGTACACGGGCCACGTCCTGTCTGGCGCCTCGATCCGCGGATGCTTGACGGTTCGGTGGACCAGCGAAAAGGTCCAGTTCCGAAAAACCGACTGGACCGCTTTGCGCCATGGCCCGGGGTCCATTGCCGTCGCCCGTCAGCCTCGATCCGTCGAGTCCGGTCCCGCTGCATGTGCAACTCCGGGAGGCGTTGCGCACGGCGATCCTCGACCGCCGGTTGCCGCGTGGGGCCCGGCTCCCAGCATCGCGGGTACTCGCGGCAGATCTCGGCTGCGCCCGGGGTACGGTGGTCCTCGCCCTGGAACAGCTCGCCGCCGAGGGATACCTGACGGCGCGTCCCGGCTCGGCCACCCGCGTCGCCGCGACCCTGCCGGACGATACGGTGCCGTCGCCCGGCCGGATCGCGCATCCGGCGACCGTGTTCGCGCCGCGGCTTTCGCAGCGCGGCACCGACCTCGCCGCCGCGCCGCCGCGGCGGTACATGGCCGGATCCGCGGCCCCGGACGCCTTCGCCCTCGGGCGGCCGGCGCACGATGCCTTCCCGTATGCGGTCTGGGCTCGGCTGCTCCAGGCCGAGTGGCGCCGGGGACCGGCCGACGAGCCGGATCCGCGCGGCTCGCCGGCGCTGCGGAGCGCCATCGCCGCCTATCTGGCGCAGGCCCGGGGCGTCGCCTGCGAGGCCGAGGACGTGATCGTCACCGCGGGGATCCGGCAGAGCCTGAGGCTGCTCGCGGAGTTGCTGCTCGACCCCGGGGAGACAGCCCTGATCGAGGAACCGGGCTTTCCCGGGATTGCGCAGGCCCTCTCCAGCGCCGGCCTCCGGCCGGTCCCGGTCCCGGTCGGCCCGGGCGGGCTCTCGGTGGCCCGGGCCGCGATCCTGGCGCCCGGCGCGCGGCTCGCCGTGGTTACGCCGGCCCATCATTATCCCCTCGGACACGCCATGAGCCTCGAGAACCGCCTCGATCTCCTGGCCTGGGCGGATTCCACCGCGGGCTGGATCGTCGAGGACGATTACGACGGCGCCTACCGCTACGCCGGACGCCCGCTGGCGCCGCTGCGCGCCCTCAATCGCGCCGGGCGGGTCGTCTACGTGGGCAGCTTCTCGAAGGTCCTGCTCCCGGCCCTCGGCCTCAGCTACCTCGTCCTGCCGCGCGGCCTCGTGGCGCCGGTGAACCAGGCTCTGGCCGAGATCGGCCCGACGCCCCCCGGGATCGGGCAATGGGCGCTGGCGCGCTTCATCGAGGACGGGCACCTCGCCGGCCATCTGCGCCGGACCCGCCGCCTCTACGCCCAGCGGCAGGGTGCCCTGGTCGAGGCCGCGGGGCGCGTGGCCGCGGACGTGATCACGGTCGCGCCGATGGAGGGCGGGATGCACCTGATCGCCAGGCCCGGCCCGGCCTGGGCCCCGTCCCTGTCCGATGCGGCCGCCGCGGCGGCGCTCGGCCGGGCCGGGATCTCCGCGGTGGCGCTCTCCGCCTATCACGCCGGACCGCCGGAGCCCGGCCTGTTGCTCGGCTATGCCGCAGTGCCGGAACGCGCCATCGGGCCGGCGGTGCGGCAGATGGCCGAGGCGCTGCGGCGCGCCGCCGGCGTGCGGGGCCCGCCCTTGGGCGACGCCCCTTCTCGATGAGGCTTCGGGATCGGCGACCCTGAAGCTCAGGCCGGGACCGGCTCCGCGGCGCGGACCGGGGTCGGGCCGGCCCGATAGGCCGCCGAGGCCTCCTCGGTCCGCCAGCAGGCGACCCTGTGGCCCGGGCCGATCTCGGCCACCGGCGGCATCTCCCGGCGGCAGCGCTCCTCGACCAGGAAGCAGCGCGGCGCGAAGGGGCAGCCCGGCGGGCGGTTGGCGGGATCGGGCGGACTGCCGGGAATGGTCTGGAGCCGCGAGCCCTTGGCCAGCGCCCCCTCGGCCCGGCTGCGCAGGAGGCCGATCGTGTAGGGGTGGTGCGGGTCGAGCACCACCTGATGGGCGGTCCCGGTCTCGACGATCTTGCCCGCGTACATCACGGCGATCCGGTCCGCGACTTCCACGGCGGCGCCCAGATCGTGGGTGACGATGACGATCGACAGGCCGAGGTCGCGCTGCAACTCGCGCAGGAGCAGCAGCACCTGGATCTGCACCGTGGCGTCGAGGGCCGTGGTCGGCTCGTCGGCGAGCAGCACCTGCGGCCGGCAGGCGAGCGCCAGGGCGATCATGGCCCGCTGGCGCATGCCCCCCGACATCTCGTGCGGGTAATTGTCGAGCCGCCGTTCCGGGCTCGGGATCCGGACCCGCTCGAACAGGGCGAGCGCGCGCTTCCGGGCTTGGTCCTTGGAGATCTTCTCGTGCCGGTGGATCGCCTCGGTGATCTGCTGGCCGACCGTGTAGACCGGGTCGAAGGCGAGCAGCGGCTCCTGAAAGATCATCGAGACGTCGCCGCCGCGGAAATCGGCGAGCTGGCGCTGTGTCAGCGCCTGCACGTCCCTGCCGGCCGCCCGGATCGTGCCTTCGATCCGGCTGCGGCCGTGCGCGAACAGGCGCAGGATCGCCCGCAGGGTCACGCTCTTGCCCGAGCCCGACTCGCCGATGAGCGCCATCGCCTGCCCGCGCTCGACCGTGAGGTCGACGCCGTCGACGACCTGCACCTTGCCGAAGGCGACACGCAGGTTCTCGAGGGTGACGGCCGGCTCGGATCCCGACATCGGGGCGCTCATGCCGCGAGCGCCCGGGCCGGGGCGGCGGAATGGCCGGAGCCCGGCTGGCGGGCGAGGCAGGCGACCCGGTGCAGCGGCCCGGTCGTGTCGAGCGGCGGCTCCTTCTCGCTGCACACGGGCTCGGCGAGGGCGCAGCGCGGGTGGAACCGGCAGCCCGATGGGGGATCGATCGGATTCGGCGGATCGCCCTGCAGCAGGGCGGCCTGGGTGCGATTGTCGGGGTCGAGGGACGGCATCGAGGCCAGCAGCGCCTCGGTGTAGGGATGGGCCGGGGCGGCCAGCACCGTGTCGGAGGGGCCGATCTCGGAGACCCGGCCGAGATACATCACCATCACCCGGTCGGAGATGAATCGGACGACGTTCAGGTCGTGGCTGATGAAGATGTAGGTCAGGCCGAACTCGGCCTTGAGGTCGAGGAGGAGGTTGAGCACCTGCGCCTCCACCGACTTGTCCAGCGCCGAGACCGCCTCGTCGAGGAGCACCAGCCGGGGCTCGAGGGCCAGCGAGCGGGCGATGTTGACCCGCTGGCGCTGGCCGCCGGAGATCTCGTGCGGGTAGCGCCCGGCGAAGCGCTTGGGCTCCAGGCCGACCCGGGCGAGCAGGGTGCGCGCCCGCTCCACCGCCTCCCGACCGGGCACGCCGTTGACCTTCGGGCCGAAGGCGATCGACTGCTCCACGGTCATGCGCGGATTGAGCGAGGCATAGCTGTCCTGGAAGACCATCTGGACCTGGCGGCGGTAGGACCGCCACGGCATCACCCGCTCGCCGACCGGCTGGCCGTCATAGAGCAGCGTGCCGGTGTCGCGCGCGATCAGGCCCATGAGCAGCTTGGCGGTGGTCGACTTGCCGCAGCCGGACTCGCCGACGATGCCGAGGGTCTCGCCCTTGAGCACGTCGAAATCGACACCGTCGACGGCGCGGACCACCTGCTTCTTGCCCCCGGCCTTGCGGACCGGGAAGTGCTTGATCAGGCCCGAGACCGACAGGAGCGGCTGGGCGGGGCCGCCGCGGTCGCGGGCGAAGGGATCGGAGGCGTCCGGGATGACGCTCACTGGCGAATCTCCATGGCCGTGCGCAGGCCGTCCGAGAACAGGTTGAAGGCGATCGAGACGATGAAGATGCACACCCCCGGCAGGGCCGCGACGACCGGATTGACGTAGATCGCGGTGCGCAGGGTGTTGAGCATCAGGCCCCATTCCGGCTCCGGCGGGCGCACGCCCAGGCCGAGGAACGACAGGCCCGAGGCCAAGATCATCGAGACCGAGATCAGGCTGGTCGCATAGACGAAGATCGGCCCGACGACGTTGCCCAGAACCTGCACCCGCATGATCGTCAGCGCCGAGGCTCCGGATAGCTTGGCGGCGTCGATGTAGTCGCGGCGGCGGATGCCCGTGGTCACGCTCTCGGCGACCCGGGCGATCTGAGGGACGAACACGCAGGTCAGCGACACGATCGAGTTGAAGATGCCGGCCCCCAGGGCCCCGGACAGCGCGATCGCCAGCAGCACGGAGGGGAAGGCGAAGAACACGTCGATGGTGCGCATCAGGATCGTGTTGGTCCAGCCGCCGACATAGCCCGCCAGGATTCCGATGCCGGAGCCGAGTACGAAGGCGATCAGCACCGGCGTGACGCCGATGAACAGCGACAGCCGCGAGCCCAGCATCAGCCGGCTTATCATGTCGCGGCCGAGTTCGTCGGAGCCCAGCCAGTAGGTGGCATCGCCGACATGCCTGAGTCGGCGCAGCATGGACCCCTTGTAGGGGTCCATCGGGGTGATCCAGGGCGCCAGGATCGCCATGAGGACGACGAGCACGATCACAGCGCCCGCAGCCATGGCGACGGGGTCGCGGATCAGCCGGTGGCCGACATGGCCCCAGAAGCCGCGCGACGGGACGAAGGCGGCTGCGGGGCCGTGCGCGGCATCCTCGGCAGCCAGCACGCCGCCGTCGAGGGCCACGGAGGCGGCGGTGATGGGTGCGGTCATCGTCGGCCTCCGGGTCAGGCGCGCTCGATGCGCGGGTCGAGGGCGGTCTGCATCACGTCCACCAGCAGGTTGAGAACCACGAAGAACATCGCCAGGACCAGGATCGAGCCCTGCAGCAGCGGCAGGTCGCGCTGGAAGATCGCGGCGTTGAGGAGGAAGCCGGTGCCCGGCCACGCGAACACGGTCTCGACCAGGATCGAGCCGCCGAGGAGGTAGCCGAGCTGGAGGCCCATGATGGCCAGCGCCGTCGGGGCGGCGTTGCGGACCACGTGCTTGAACACGCCG
The DNA here is from genome assembly GCF_022829585.1 of Methylobacterium sp. J-026. GTDB lineage: Bacteria > Pseudomonadota > Alphaproteobacteria > Rhizobiales > Beijerinckiaceae > Methylobacterium. Next base: position 131,677 of record NZ_JAKSYC010000327.1, on the reverse strand, counting down.
CGCTCGTCCATGCCCTTGGCGCGCAGGGCCTCGACGAAGTCCTGGGACAGGATGTCGGCCACAAGCGCCCGTACCGTGCGGGCGATGATGCCCATCGGGATCACCGACATCGTCACCGCCGGCAGGATCAGGTAGCGCAGGTGTTCGAAGTCCGGCCGCCAGTTGCCGGAGCCGTCGGGCCCGGCGCCGGTGGGCGGCAGCCAGCCGAGCGTCGCCGAAAATACGATCACCAGAACCATGCCGAGCCAGTAATGCGGCACGCTCACGCCGAAGACCGAGAGGGCCGAGGCCGCCCGGTCGGCGAGCGAGTTGCGGTGGTAGCCCGCCACGAAGCCGAACAGCGTGCCGAAGGTGAAGCCGATCACCGTCGCCACGGAGGCGAGGATCAGCGAATTGACCACCGCGCGGGTGACCTCGCCCAGCACCGGCCGGCCGGTGGCGATCGAGACGCCGAGATCCCCGTGCAGCACGTGCCACAGCCAGATCAGATACTGGACCGGCAGGGGCTTATCGAAGCCGTAGGCGGCCCGCATCTCGTCGATGGTGGCCTGGGTGGCGTCTGCCGGCAGCACCGCGCTCAACGGATCGCCCGGCGCGAGGTGCACCAGAAGGAAGCAGACGACGCTGACCCCGAACGCCACGGGCGTCACGTAGACCAATCGTTTGAGGATGTAGAGCAGCATTATTGGCCTTGTGATCGAATACTGTGTCGCCGCCGCCGGACCCCCTCCCCCCTCTGCGGGGGAGGGCGGCCCCCGAAGGGGGTCGGGAGAGGGGAGCGACGGGGCATGGGAAGGCGGTGACCTTCACATCTGCTCCGCCCATCCTGAACCCGGGCTCCCCTCTCCCGACCCCTGCTGACGCAGGGGCCACCCTCCCCCGCAGAGGGGGGAGGGAGACGGCGCGGCTACCGCCCCGCCGTCGCGATGGTGATCTTCGAAAAGTCCTGGAACCAGTTCTGCGCCTGGACGAAACCCTTGACCTTCGGGCTCATGGCCCGGGGATTCACGTCGTGGGTGATCATGATGAACAGCGCATCGTCCACGTATTTCTCGTGAACCTTCTCGAGGACCTTGGTCTGCTCGGCCTTGTCGAAGGTGTTGCGGACCTGATCGAACAGCTTGTCCATCGCGGGATCACAGTAATAGCCCCAGTTCGTGCCGTTCGGTGGGGCAAAATTGCACTGGAGATGGCGGATGAAGCCGGTGAACGGGTCCTGGATGAAATACGAGTAGTTGATCGCCGAGACGCCGCGGGAGATGTCGGCCTTGGCCCCGGCACGCCAGATGTTGATCAGCGTGTTCCACTCGACCACCTCGTAATCGACCTGGATGCCGACCTCGCCGAGGTTCTGCTGGACGAATTCGTTCATCGGCAGCGGCTGCATCTGGCCGGAGCCCGAGGCCGAGATCGCGACCTTGAGCTTGAGGGGCTTGGCCGGGCTGTAGCCCGCCTCCGCGAGCAGCTTCTTGGCGGCCTCCGGATCGTACTTCACGTCGAAGGTCGGGTGGCCGAACCACTGATGGCCGGGGGGCATGAACCCCTTGGCGGGGATCGCGAGCCCGCCGAGCAGCTCCTTCAGGCCGTCGCGGTCGATGGCCAGGTTGGCGGCCTTGCGCACCCGGATGTCGTTCCAGGGCGAACCCTCGACCCGCGACAGGTGCCATGTCCAGTTGTGCGGGTAGGCGTTGGTGACGATCGTGAAGCCGGCACCCTTCAGCGATTCCACGGCGTCGGGCGCCGGCGCCTCGATCCAGTCGACCTGGCCCGAGCGGAGCGCCGCGACCCGCGCATTGGCCTCCGGCAGCGGCACGAGCACGAGCTTGTCGAGCTTCGGCACCCGGTTCGCGTCCCAATACGCCTTGAACGGCACCATCTCGGCGCGCTCGCGCGGGGCGAACAGGGTCAGCTTCCACGGGCCGGTGCCCGAGGGCTGCTTGGCGAAGGCGTCCCAGGACTTGCCGAGCTTCTCCCACTGGGCCGGGGACGACATCATGATCCAGGCGATCTGGTAGGGCAGCGTCGCGTCCGGGGCCTTGGTGGTGATCTCGACCGTGAGCGGATCGACCACGCGGTAGCTCGCCACCGCCGGGATACGGGTCTTTCCCTGCGCGGACTGGCGCGGGTCGTATTGCGGCGCGTCGGCCTTCAAGAGCTTGTCGAGGTTCCACACCACCGCGTCGGCGGTGAAGTCAGAGCCGTCGTGGAATTTCACGCCGGGCCGCAGCTTGAAGGTCCATTTGGTCTTGTCGCTGGCATCGACGCCCCAGCTCGTCGCCAGACCGGGCACGAGGTCGGAGGCGAGTTCGGCGCTCGACAGGTCCCAATTGATGAGGCCGTCATAGACCGTGTAGCCCATGAACCGCATGCCCTCGCCGCCATTGTCGGTCTGGCCGGTGGTCAGCGGGATGTCGGAGGCGGTCATGCCGATTCGCAGCGTCCCCTGGGCGAGGACGGCGGTGCTTGCCGACAACACCAGGGCACTGGCCAGCGCCGCACGGGCGCCGAAGTTTCTCAGACGGGACAGCATCGCGGATCGGGTACTCGCGTTGGCCGGGTCCGGAGGGGCCGGCATACACTCGACCGTATGCAAGCGCGCGGCCACTCGCCCCGCGGCGGCGCGAACCTACGCGGCGTCGATGACGCTGACATGCGCGGCGACCACCCGCCAGCCCTCGGGGAAGCGCATCCAGGTCTGGCTTTGGCGGCCGACTTTGCCGGGGGCGTTCGCGCGGGTGAACAGCGTCATGGCGGTGGCCGCATCCCGCCCGTAGGTGGTGATCACCGTCTGGGCGAGCGTCCGGTCGAGACCCACCGGCGAGCGGGCACGGCGGAAGGCACGGATCGCCGCCATGCCGTAGAGGTTCTCGCCGATGCCGTAGCGGATGGTCAGCGGATCGTCCCGGAACAGCGCCTCCAGGGTGGGAACGTCATTCGTAGTGAGCGCCGTCTCGTAGGCCCGGAAGGCGGCCTCGACCTCGGCCTTCACGGAGGGATCGTCGATCACCATCAGGGGAGCTCCGCGATCGGCGCCGCGCAGGTGCCGATCCGTTCGAGGTGGCGGGCGACGCGCAGGGCCAGATCCTCGCGCCAGGGTGGGGCGATCACCTGCACGCCCAGGGGCAGGCCGTCGTCGAGCCAGACCGGCGCGGCGACCACCGGCAGCCCAATGAAGGAGATCGGCTGCGTGAACACCCCGATATTGGCCCGCACCGGTAGGCTGACGCCGTCTAGGACGAAGTGGGTCTGTCCGCCCTCCGGAGCCCGGCACGGCGTGGTCGGCGCCAGGATCACGTCGACGCTGTCGAACAGGCCGAGGACCGCCGCCCGGTACCAGCGGCGGAAGCGCTGCGCCCGCTCGACGAAGGGCGCCGGGATCATCGCTCCGGCGATCAGGCGGTCCCGCACCGCCGGGTCGAAATCCCGCGGCCGGGTGCGCAGGCGGTCGAGATGGAGCGTCGCGCCCTCCGCTGCGGTGATCAGGTAGGCCGCGGCGCGGGCGCGCTGCGCCTCCGGCAACTCCACGGTCCGGCTCGCCCCCAAGGCCTCGGCGACGCGGGCCACGGCCGCGAAGGCGTCCGGATCGCCGCCTCGGGCGAAGTAGCCGCCCGCCACCGCGATCCGCAGGCCGTCCAGGCCGGATTCGAGGATCGGCAGCGCCGGCTCCGAAGCGCGGGTCGTCGCCACCGGATCGTCCGGATCGGGGCCCTGCATCGCATCGTAGGCGAGCGCCAGGTCCGTGACCGTCCGGGCCATCGGCCCGAGGTGGTCGAGGCTGCCGACGAACGGGAAACTCCCGGCCCGGCTGAGCCGGCCGTAGGTCGGCTTCAGACCGAAGCAGCCGCAGAAGGCCGCGGGGACCCGGATCGAGCCGTTGGTGTCGGAGCCGAGCGTCAGCGGCACCATCCCGGCGGCGATCGCCGCCCCGGACCCACTGGACGAGCCGCCGGTCATCCGATCCAGGGCGTGCGGATTGTGCGCGTCCCCGTCGTGGACGTTCTCGCCGGTGAAGTCGTAGGCGTATTCACCCATGTTGAGGGCGCCGATCAGGATCGCCCCGGCCGCTTCGAGGCGGCGTACCAGGGTCCCGTCCTGCGCGGCCGGGGCGCGGTCCCGATTGATCTTGGAGCCGGCCCGGGTGGGCAGGCCCGCGATGTCGATCAGGTTCTTGACCGCGAAGGGGACACCGGCGAGCGGCCCGGCCGTGTCACCGCCGCGCAGGGCCGCGTCGACGGCATCGGCCCGGGCCAGGGCCCGCGCGCCGAGCACGTCGGTGAAGGCATTGAGCCGGTCGTCGCATCGCGCGATCCGGCCCAGGGCCTCGGTGACGATGGTCCGGGCACTGGTCCGTCCCCCGGCGACCGCGGCGGCGATCGAGGCCGCATCCATCTGACCGTCGGTACTCACGCCTCGAACCTCGAAGCGGCGTCGACCTCGTCGGGCAGCGGGAAGTCCTGCACCAATGCGGCGGCTGCGGCCAGGACGCGCAGATTGGCGGTGACGGAGGCAATCCACGTCGCATCGAGCGCGAGGCCGAGAAGCGGCGCCGTTGCCGCCACGTAGGTCTCCGGATCGAACGGGCGGGGACTTTCGGGCATCGCGATCCTTCAGCAGGTTCGTGGCGGATGGATCGAGCCGGTAGCAGGCCTCGTGCCGCGCGCGACGCCGATGACGCACCGGAATGGCTGCCCAATGGTTGTGCAACACCGCCGCCATCGGCGGATTGTGCGTAAGCTAATCAGGACTGATCATTTTTTAAGCATGCGTCGATGGGGCGTCCAACTCATCGTGTGGCAGGAGTCGCTCTGTCGCAGCAACCTTTATCGGCCGATGTCGCCGTTCCCCCAATCCGGGTGCCGGAGCCGATGCCGCATTCGCAGGCCTGGGTTGATCAACTTGAGTAAGCGACCCCTTTGAAGACGGACGTTGCTTGGGTCGGGTCGTCCACTCAGCCTAAAGCTCGGCATCTGCGCGTTTTTCCCAGCGCATCGTGGCGATCCATGCTGCGTCAGTAGCCTTGCCGCGGCTCACCCGTCGACCTATCTCGGATCCACGCAGCACAGACGCCGTTCCCCATGCCACGGCGTGTTCAACGCGGCCTCCACGTGATGTTTTTCTGCATCGCCCGGCGAGACTCTTACAGAGACGCTACGGATTGTCCCTCCGGCGGTCGACTGCGTGTGCGGGCGCGATTGCATCCGCGAGGCGGCTCTGGTTAAGGGCGTTCCGTTTTTCAAAACTTGGTTCGACCTGAGCGCTCCGGCGCAGGCTGAGCGCTGAGGTCGAACCATCGGTGAGCCGATGGATCGGCATGGTTCCGGTGTCCGGGGACGCCGTCGGAGCCTGCAGACTGAGGTCCCTCTCCGGCCCTGCCGGATGTCCCTGCCCGACGCCCAACCTACCGAACTGAGAAAGGTCAGATGAGCGCATTCGACCACAGGAATTTCGACGACCGCCGCCAGAACTCGCAGAACGCCAAGGCTGCCCTCCTGGCCAAGTTCAAGGCGCGGACCCCGGCCGACGATCCGGATATGATCGCCAAGGCCAGGGCCCGGGCCGAAATCGCCAAGGCGCGCGAGGAGCGTACCCGCGAACGCGAGGCTGCGCGCATTGCCGCCGAGCTGAAGGCCGCCGCGGAGAAGCGTCAACGCGAAGAGGCCGAACTCGCCGCGCAACTCGCCCGTGAGGCCGCGGAGCTCGCCGCCGCGCAGGAACGCAAGTCTGCGGAACTGGCCGCCAAGAAAGCCCAGCGCGACGCTCGCTATGCGGCGCGCAAGGCCAAGGTCAAAGTCAAGCGCTGAGGGCGTGCGGCCGCCGAGACGGCCGTTTGAACCGGACGACGCTCGCCCCATGGCGGGCGTCGTCGCGTTTCCAGGCGTCTCAACGCAGCGGCATTTCAGAATAGGCCCTGCGGTACTGCGAAATCCGCGCCCGACCCAAACCGTAAGTGGATGAAGGTTGGCCTCGCGAAACCAAAACCTTGCCGGTGGTGTTGCAAACGCTCAGGCCCGCCAAACTTATTCGTGCGGTCCGAATATTGGCGAGCATACGCGATGCCCTCCCGAACGATCCTCGCGCTGGTTCCCGCGATCCTGTGGGCGGGCGCCGCCCTTGGGCAGGACAAGGTCACGGCGATCGCCTGCGACAGCCTGCTGGCGGCGCGCCGGGTCGATGCGGCGTCCGGCTCAGACCGCAACGCGGCTATCGATGCCGGCTGCCGCAGCGTCGACCGGAGCACGATCGGTTCCGTGGAGCAGCGGGCGCTGATCGGTGGTGCGCCCTATGAGTGCATGACGATCACCGGCGCGGGACGCTGCCTCTGGATCGTACCCTGAGCGGCGCCCGCAGCGATTGCGGGCGGCCACGTATTTTGAACACGGTTCACTGAGGACCGAGATGCTCTATGTCGGCGTCTCGCTGGAGTGAGGACCACGGTTCGTATGCCGAGTTTCCGGGCCAGAACGCGCAGTCCCGCCGGGATGACGTTCGGGGCGCTCATCGGCCTTGTGATGGCTGCGAGCCCCAGTCGAGCCGAGCCGCCGATCCGCAGCCCAGAGGATGCGGCGTGCCGTCTTGAGGCCCGCGCGAAGGTGTTCGTGGCACCCAACCCCCGCGGCCTGGAGTTGGAAGAACTCGGGCTGCAGATCTATTATGCCTGCATGAAGCGCCTCAGCCAGGCGGCCGAGCCGGTTCAGCGGGTGGGCCGCCGCCATTCACGCCGCCATCGGCGCCGTTGAACGGCGGGCGTGGAGCCGATCAGGCGTCGAGCGGGGCGCCGATCCGGGCACGCAGGCGCAGGCGCAGGGCCTCGTTTCCGCCTTCGGCCTGGAGCGCCGACATCAGGCGCAACAAGTGGCTGAGCGGGGTCGACCGGCACGCGATGGCGTCAGCGATCTGCTCCGGCAGCGGTTTGGCGGCGGGAATGAAACGCGCCGCCGGCTCGGCCTGATGGGTCTGGGGCATGCGAGGCGCTCGTCCTTCGAAAGGATCCAGATTGGCGGCCGGGTCGCTACGCCTTTCCCCCGCGCCGCACCAGCCCTTTTCGCCGTTTTACGTAGCCGGCATCGGTCTGAGTCACCGCGCGGCAACAGCCCGAACGAAAGCTGTGGATGCTTTCGATCCTCGGCCCGGCGCTCAGCGGGCGGCGAGGGGTGAGCGCGCGTATCCGTCGAGCAGATCTTGCGGGTCGCGGAAGATCGCCACGCAGCCGGCGGCGGAGAGGTCGGCCTCCGGAAAGCCGCCGCAGAGCAGGCCGATGGTGCGCAAGCCCGCTTTCGCGGCGGCCTCGGCATCGTAGGGCGTGTCGCCGATCACGTGGATGGTGTCGGACGCTGTCGCGCCGAGCTTCGTCAGGGCGGCCTGGAAGATGTCGGGATGCGGCTTCGAGCGTTCGGCGTCGTCGGAGCTGGTCGATACGTCGACGAGGTCGCCGATCTTCAGGATGTCCGTGTAGCGCTCGACCTCCGCGCGCTTGCCCGAGGAGGCCAGCGCGATCGTGAGGCCGTCCGCGCGGATCCGCTCGAACAGGGGGCGGACGCTCGGGAATGGCCGGACCTCCGGCAGATAGCTGCGCTTGAACAGATCGGACCGATAGGCTTCGATCGCCTCGCCCTCCCGCTCGATCCGATCCTGCGACAGGAAGACCGGCATCAGCTCGCCGCCGCCCTTGCCGATCTGGCTCCGGACCCGCGCCTGATCGGTCTCGATCCCGAAATGCGCGAAGGCCTCGACCCAGGCCCGGGCGTGCAGATCGACGCTGTCGAGCAGGGTCCCGTCGATGTCGAAGATCGCCGCGCGCATGGCCGCCTCATCGCGGCGCATGGTGCCCGCTTTCGGCCCGTCAACAGGGGCGACCGGCGACCTGTTCCGTCGGCCGGTGCCGGAACGGCAGAAGCCCGCCCCCCGGTAGGGGAGCGGGCTTCGGACGTCAGCCTGGCGCCGGTGCGCGGGCGTGTCAGTGCATGGAGGCCGGGGCGCGGGCGGGCTTCGCCTTTGCAGCCAGGGCGGCGTTCGCCGCAGCCCTGGGGGCCCGGACGGCCTTCGGGGCCGCAGGCTTGGCAATTACTGCCTTCGGGGCAGCAGGCTTGGATGCAGCAGCCTTCGGAGCAGCGGCCTTCTGAGCGATGCCCTTGGGCGCCGCGACCTTCGCCGGCGCCTTCGCGGCGGCCTTCGGGGCCGGGACGGCTGCGCCGGCCGCCAGCGTGGCGTTGGCGCGCAGCTCGATCTCTGCGCGGAGCCAGTGCGCCGCGGCCTGACCGTGAACGCGGCCCTCGTTCTCCCAGATAAAGTAGGCGCACTCGCGCACCTGATGCTCGCTGATCTGCATGCCGTCGATCTCCTGTCCGTCCCGTGAGAGACGATGGGAGGGCGTGGTTAAAGGGCCGTTAATCCTGCCCTCGGCGGGGCGGGCCGAGTGTCGCGCGCGAGGTCCGCGCGGCGAACGCCGTGATCGCGCGGCTGGTCTCCCCGTCGACGCCGTCGTTCCGCGATCAAGACTATCGGTGCAGCGGATCACCTGCCGGCGAAGCGGGACGCGACGGTGCGAACGCCGCCTATTCGGTCAGCCCCAGAACGCGTCGTGCCTCCGCCAGCAGAACGGCATGCCGCTCCGCCCCGGATCCCGCGTCCGGTGCTTCGCGGCTGGCCTGATCGATGAGGCCTCGGAAGCGGCGACGGTCCAGGCCCCAGGCGCGCAGGCTGGCGAGGACCGCTCCGAGCACGGTCCGGACGGCATCCGCACGCGCTTCGGCCCGGGCGACGGCCTCCAGGGACGTGGCTGCCGCCCGTGCCGCGTCAAGCTGGCGCGCCAGGTCGGCCTCCCGGGCCCAGGCGTCCGCGCGCTCCGCGGTCCGGGCGACCTCCCCGGACCGCGCGACGTCGAGCTCGGCCGCGGCGCGCTGTCCGGCCTGCCAAGCCTGGTCGTACTGGTGCGTACGCAGGGCGAGCAGGACCTTGAGGGATGCCGCTTCGGCCTGGGCCGCCTCCAGCCTGGCCTGGGTCTCGCGCAGGTCCTTGAGCAGATCCTGCACGGACGTCTCATCCCCGGTCACGGTCACCGCCGGCTCCTCTGCGCCCCGAATCGGCACCTCACTCTCGCGCGCCGGGCGGAATGTCCACTCTCCAGACCCTCGGTCCAGGTTGAGAAAATCCGGTCGCCGGTCCACATGGAACGCAGCGCCCTGAGGGCGCCTGTCCCGGCCGGCCTTGAACCGGCGCAGCGGAGTGAGTCCACCATGTTCATCCAGACCGAAGCCACGCCGAACCCGGCGACCCTGAAGTTCCTCCCCGGGCGCGTGGTCCTGTCCGAATCGACCTTCGAGGCCCGGGACGCCGAGGCCGCCACCCGCTCGCCCCTCGCGGCGGCTCTGTTCGCGGTTCCGGGCGTGTCCGGCGTCTATTTCGGACACGATTTCATCTCCGTCACCAAGGCCGAGGACGGCTCCGATTGGGCGCAGGTCAAGCCCGCGGTGCTCGGCGCGATCATGGAGCATTTCCAGTCCGGCGCGCCCGTGATGGCCGAGGGCGGCCACGACGAGGCCGAGGCGGGCGACGAGTTCTACGATGAGGCCGACCACGACACCGTGGTGACCATCAAGGACCTGCTCGAGACCCGCGTGCGGCCGGCCGTGGCCGGCGACGGCGGCGACATCACCTTCCGCGGCTACAAGGAAGGCGTGGTCTACCTTGAGATGAAGGGTGCCTGCTCGGGCTGCCCGTCCTCGACCGCGACGCTGCGGCACGGTGTGCAGAACCTCTTCAAGCACTTCCTCCCGGAGGTGCGCGAGGTCCAGGCGATCTGAGGCCCATCCGGGCCTTCGCGCCGTCCAGCTCCGGGATCGCCGGCCTCCGGGCCGGCGGTGGTCCGGGACCGGCGCAAGCCGGCAACACTCCGCGGGCGATGCGCGCGACCGGCCCGCCCCGGCGCTGACGGAGCGGCGGATTTGCTCTATCGCTGGCGGCTCTTCGTGCCGTCCACGGCCGGAGGGAGCGACGGCGGCCCGGACCGGCCGCGGGAGTGAGCGTGCGTATTCTTGCCATCGACACAGCGCTGGATACCTGCGCCGCCTGCGTCGCGGACGAGGATGCCGAAGCGCCCCTCTCGGCCGAGTCGCTCCCGATGGCGCGTGGCCATGCCGAATCGCTGCTGCCGCTGATCGAGCGGGTCATTGCCCGGGTGGAGGGCGGTTTCGCGGCGCTCGACCGCATCGCCGTGACGGTCGGGCCCGGCAGCTATACCGGCCTGCGCGTCGGCCTCTCGGCGGCCCGCGCCATCGGGCTGGCCACCGGCAAGCCCGTGGTCGGCGTCGGGACCCTGTCGGCGCTGCTCACCTCCCTGCTGGCCGATACCGTCGAGGGGTCGATCGCGGCGGCGATCGATGCCCGGCACGGCGCGATCTACATCCACGCCCTGGGTCCCGGCGACGGCATAGCCCCGGCGCATCTCAGCATCGAAACAGCCGCCGAGCGACTGGTGGGCCGCGGGCCCGTGGCGATCGCCGGTTCGGGCGCGCCGCTGCTGGCGGCGGCGCTGACGGCGCGCGGCGTGCGCGCGCAGGTCGCCGGCGTCTCGGGACCGGACATCGCCTCGGTGGCATCCCTCGGCTTCCTGGCGAATCCGGTCCAGGCCTTGCCCCGTCCGATGTACCTGCGCGGCCCCGATGCGCGGCCCCAGGACCATGCGCGGATCGCCCGGCGATGACGCGTCCCCTGCCCTTCTGGCCGTTCGACTGGTGGTTCGCGTGGTGGGACGCGCTGACCCCCGAGCCCTATGTCGCGCCGCTCGCCGACGCCGCGCAGGCCCCGGCCCTCGCTCGCCTGCACGCCACCGCCTTCGCGCGCCCCTGGGAGGCCCACGAATTCGAGCGGATGCTTTGCGAGCGCTCGACGCAGGCGCACGGCCTGTGGCGGGCGGGGGCACTCCAGGGCTTCGTGCTCTCGCGCCGGGCGGCCGACGAGGCCGAGATCCTGACGGTCGTGCTGTCGCCCGCACTCCGCGGCGGCGGCCACAGCCGGCGGCTCCTGCGCGAGCACCTGTCGAGCCTCGCGCTGGCGGGGGCCGCCCGGGTGCATCTTGAGGTGGACGAGGGCAACGCGCCGGCGCTGCGCCTCTATGCCCGTCACGGGTTCCGCCAGGTGGGGGCGCGCACGGGCTACTACCTCAAGGCCGACGGCAGCCGGGCGACCGCGCTGACGATGAGCGCCGATCTGTGACGCCGTGAGCCGGTTCGGCGTCGCGTATCGGGTCGCGGCCCTGGCCCTCGCCCTCGCGATCCTGGCGCCGTCGCATTGGATCGCGCTGCGGTTGCTCGGCCGCCGGGCTACCCTGGCGCCGCTCCTGTTCCACCGCGTCTTCCTGCGCCTGTTCGGGGTGCGCGTCACGCAGACCGGCATGCCGCCCGCCCCCGGCGAGGCGGCTCTCATCCTCGCCAATCACGTCTCCTGGCTCGACATCATCGTGATCGGCGCCCTCCGCCCGCTCTCCTTCGTGGCGAAGTCGGAGATCGCCGGCTGGCCGGTGATCGGGATCTTGGCCGGGCTGCAGCGCACGATCTTCATCGACCGGCAACGGCGCGGGGCGACCGCCTCGGTCAGCGCCGCGATGGGGCATCGTCTGGCCGAGGGTGAGCTCGTCGTTCTGTTCGCGGAAGGCACAACCGGCGACGGCACCCGGCTCCTGCCGTTCCGCTCGTCGCTGGTCGGTGCCGCCCGCACGGCGCTGCAGGGGGAGGCCGAGCGCGGCCGCGTCCGCCTCCAGCCCCTGGCCATCGCCTATCTCCGGCGCAACGGCCTGCCGGTGGTGCGTTCCGAGCGCGCCGAGATCGCCTGGTACGGCGACATGGACTTGGCCCCGCACCTCGCCGCCTTCATGCAGGGCGGCCCGATCGACGTGCACGTGACCTGGTGTGCACCGATCGCTTTCGAGGCGGGCACCGACCGGAAGGCCGTCACGGCGGCCGCGGAGGCCGAGGTCCGAGCCGCCCTGCGGGGCGTCGTCGCCGGGCGTGAGGACGGCGGCGCTTCGGCGGCAGCGCGGCTGGTACCGCTCGAGGTCGGCCTCCGCGAGCGGGAGGTCGCGGCCGTCTGACCGACGGGCCGTCTCCGTGCGGGCCGACCGATCCACGGATCGGAATTTGACTCATCGCCGGCTGTCAGGAGCGACGATTCCCGCGGAGGCGTGACGGGGGGAGTGTCCCGGTCGCGCGCGCCACCGAACCGGCCTGCTCCCCGGCAGCGATCGCCCGGACCGCCCTCACGACCGCTGTGGGCGCGGCATCGCCAGTTCGATGCCGCTGGCGTCCTTACCGGCTTCGCAATGCGGGGGGCCGAGGCGGACGACGCCATGCGGCGCGGACCAGACCGCGTGCGTCGGGTCCCGCCCCTCATCGAAATAGCACGCCTTCACGCGCGATCCGTCCGGCGTGATGTAGACCGCCCATTGATGCGGGCCGCAGCCATGCGTCTCGCAACCGGTGACGATCACGTAGTCTCCGATCCTTGAGATCGACGGGTCATTCTGGGGCGCCTTCCGTCCCTGTATCCACGCCCGGGCGACCGGATCCGCGACGGCCGCGCGGGTTGCATCCAGGAACTTCGGATGGTGCAGGATGTCGATGCCCCCGATTTTGTCCGAGCCCCTCTTGCCGGCATACAGGGTCAAATCGTCAGTCTGCGTTCTGCGGCTCTCAGTGGCCGACGTATCGCTATTGGCAAGCAATATTGCAGCACAAGACAATAATAGTGCCATGTTGAATAGAAATAACAGCGATTTTTTGCCAGAAAATATCATGCCGATGGCGTCCATGTTCGAGGACCGACGGCATTTTGTCTACGGCGATCGGGATGACGGGCGGATGAATGCTTTCGACGCACAACCGTCCGGCCCGGTCGATTCCGTGTCTCTTCGCGGCCCGCAGGATCGACAAGGTCTCGATCGCCGCCGCGAGACCTGGATCCGTTTCTGCGTACATTTCGGCGGAAATCGCGGAGAATACATGATTCATCTCCGTTGAGCGCTCCGAAGCGCTCTGCTAGCTAGGCCGGAACCCGTATCAGTCGGGACCATGGGAGGACGCCCGTTGCAAACCTGGAATCAGGTTTACGATCCGTTCGGGAGCGCCTGGCTCTCGACGATCGCCGCCTCAGTGCCGGTCATCGCACTGCTCGCCATGATCGCCAGCGGGCGTGTGAAGGCCCATCTCGCGGCCGTCATCGCCCTCGGCCTCGCCATGCTGGTGGCCATCGTCGGCTTCGGCATGCCCACGGGGCTCGCCACCCGGGCGGCGATCCTCGGGATGGTCACCGGCTTCTTCCCGATCGGCTGGATCATCCTCAACGTCATCTTCCTCTACCGGCTCACGGTGGAGAAGGGTTGGTTCTCCGTGCTTCAGCAATCGGTGGCGGGCATCACCGCCGACCGGCGGTTGCAGCTGCTCCTGGTGGCCTTCGCGTTCGGCGCCTTCTTCGAGGGCGCGGGCGGGTTCGGCACCCCGGTCGCCGTCACCGGCGCGATCCTGATCGGCCTCGGCTTCTCGCCGCTGGCCGCCTCGGGCCTGTCGCTGATCGCCAACACCGCCCCCGTCGCCTTCGGGGCGCTCGGCGCGCCGATCCAGGGTCTTGCCTCGGTCACCGGCTACGCGCCGGAGATCCTCGGCGCGATGATCGGCCGGCAGCTGCCGCTGTTCTCGCTGATCGTCCCGTTCTGGCTGATCTGGGTGTTCGCCGGCTTCCGCGGCATGATCCGGGTGTGGCCGCCGATCCTGGTCTGCGGCGCCTCCTTCGCGGTGGCGCAGTTCCTGATCTCGAACTACGTGAACCCCTGGATTGTCGATATCGGGGCATCGCTCGCCTCGATGCTCGCCCTGGTGCTGTTCCTGAAGGTCTGGCAGCCCCGGGAGATCTGGACGTCGCCGGCCCTGCGCGGGCACGACCCGTCGCTCGCCGTGGCGGGCCCGCGCCCGGTGGCGGTCGGCGCCGGCGTTCCGGGGGTGCCCCCGGTCCATACCGGCGCGCGCACCGCCTCGCAGGGCGAGATCCTGATGGCCTGGCTGCCGTGGATCATCCTCTCGATCATCGTGGCGATCTGGGGGACCGGCTGGTTCAAGGGCATCGTGAATCCGCTCTTCACGTGGAAGTACGAGGTGCCGGGCCTGCACAACATGATCATGAAGGTGCCGCCGGTGGTGCCGAAGCCGGCACCCGAGGGCGCGGTCTTCCTGTTCACCTACATGTCCTTCACCGGGACGGGGGTGCTCATCGCGGCGCTGATCTCCGGATTGATCATGCGGTTCTCGCCGCTGCGCCTCGTGACCGCCTATCTCGAGACGATCTGGGCGCTGCGGTACTCGCTGATCACCATCGCGGCGATGCTCGCGCTCGGCGTTCTCACCCGCTACGCGGGCGTCGACGCCACGCTCGGCCTCGCCTTCGCGGGAACCGGCATCCTCTACCCGTTCTTCGGGACGCTGCTGGGCTGGCTCGGCGTGGCGCTGACCGGATCCGATACGGCTTCGAACGTCCTGTTCGGCAGCCTGCAGCGGATCACCTCCGAGCAGCTCGGCCTGCCCGGCGTGCTGATGGCGGCGGCGAACTCGTCGGGCGGCGTGATGGGCAAGATGATCGACGCCCAGTCGATCGTCGTCGCCTCCACGGCCACCGGCTATTTCGGCCAGGAGGGCAAGATCCTGCGCTTCGTGTTCTGGCACTCGGTGGCGCTCGCCTGCCTGGTCGGCTGCTTCGTGATGCTGCAGGCCTACGTGCCGTTCTTCCAGCACATGGTCATCGACCTGCCCGCGGCGGCGCCGGCCGCCCACTGAGGCCGATCCCTCCGCTGCACCCAATGGCCGGCCGCCCTCGGGCGGCCGGTCGCGTTTCGGGTGTCGCGACGGCCCGCGCGATCCGTGCTACAGGCCGCAGGCCGGACCCCGCGGGGCCGGCGCAGGGATCACGTGGACGGGTTCGGGACGGCGCGCGTTGAAGAAGGCCTACGTCAAATCCTACGGGTGCCAGATGAACGCCTACGACGCGGCCCGCATGGCCGACGTCCTGGGGGCCGAGGGCTACGCGCCGACCGATTCGGTCGAGGAGGCCGACGTCGTCGTCCTCAACACCTGTCACATCCGCGAGAAGGCCGCCGAGAAGGTCTATTCCGAACTCGGCCGCCTGCGCGTCCTGAAGGGTGAGCGCAAGGCGCAGGGGCTCGACACCCGCATCGTGGTGGCCGGCTGCGTCGCCCAGGCCGAGGGCGCCGAGATCCAGGCCCGCCAACCGGCCGTCGACGTGGTGGTCGGCCCGCAGAGCTATCACCGTCTGCCGGACCTGCTGGCCCGCTCCCGGGAGCGGCGCGTGGTCGATACCGAGTTCCCCATCGACGACAAGTTCGATCACCTGCCCCGGCGCCGGACCGTTGGGGCGTCGGCCTTCCTCACCGTTCAGGAGGGCTGCGACAAGTTCTGCGCCTTCTGCGTGGTGCCCTACACCCGCGGCGCCGAGGTCTCGCGGCCGGTGGCGGCGGTGCTGGCCGAGGCCGAGCGGCTGGCCGAAGGCGGCGTCCGCGAGGTCACGCTGATCGGTCAGAACGTCAACGCCTATCACGGCGCCGGCGCCGACGGCGCGCCGGTGGGCCTCGCCGAGCTGGTCCGGGCGGTGGCACGGATCCCGGGCATCGTCCGGATCCGCTACACCACGAGCCACCCGAACGATTTCGACGACGCGCTGATCCAGGCCCATGCCGAGGTTCCGGCCCTGATGCCCTACCTGCACCTGCCGGTGCAGTCGGGCGCGGACCGGATCCTCGCCGCCATGAACCGCAAGCATACCGGCGACCAGTACCGGCGCCTGATCGAACGCGTCCGCGCGGTGCGGCCCGACATCGCCCTCTCCTCGGACTTCATCGTCGGCTTCCCCGGCGAGACCGACGCGGATTTCGCCGAGACCCTGCGGCTCGTGCGCGAGATCGGCTTCGAGAGCGCGTACTCGTTCAAGTACAGCCCCCGCCCCGGGACCCCGGCGGCCGAGCGGGGCGATCAGGTGCCCGAACCCGTCATGGCGGCGCGGCTGGCCGAACTCCAGGCGCTCCTCGACGGCCAGCGCTATGCCTACCAGCGGGCCGCGGCGGGCCGGGTCTTCGACGTCCTGGTGGAGAAGCCCGGCCGGCATCCGGGTCAGGTGGCGGGCAAGACGCCGCACCTGCTCGCCGTCCAGTTCGACGCCGCGGCCCACCATATCGGGACGGTGGTTCCGGTTCGGATCACCGAGGCGGGCACCAACAGCCTGTTCGGACAGCTGATCTCCGCGGCCGCGGCCGCCTGAGGATGGACGAGGATGACGGCTTGAGCGCTTCGGACGGGGCGGGCGCGCGGGGCGCTCTACGGGGACGCGGTCCAGCGACGCGGCCGTCGGGTTCGGACGAGCCCGTCGAGGTGCAACTGACCTTCGACGACAACCGCCTCGCGAGCCTCGTCTTCGGTCAATACGATCAGAACGTGGCTCATCTCGAGCGGCGGCTCGACGTCACCGCGACGGCGCTGGGCAATCATCTCGTGATCAAGGGCTCTCCGGCGGCGACGGAGACCGCTCGCCGGGTGTTTCAGAAGCTCTATGCGCGGGTACGCACCGGCGGCAGCACGCTGACCTTGGGGGATGTGGACGGCGCCATCCGCGAGGCCTCCGCGCAGGCGACCCTGTTCCCGGCCGAGGCGATCACGGCTGAAGCGGACAAGCCGCATTTCGAGCAGATCGCAACCCGCAAGCGCGGCGCCGTGCGGGCGCGCAACCCGGCTCAGGACGCCTACATCAAGCTCCTGCGCACCAACGAGCTGGTCTTCGCTGAGGGGCCGGCCGGGACCGGCAAGACCTGGCTGGCCGTCGGCCACGCGGTGTCGCTGCTGGAGCAGGGCCATGCCGAGCGGCTGATCCTGTCGCGCCCGGCGGTGGAGGCCGGCGAGCGCCTGGGCTTCCTGCCCGGCGACATGCGCGAGAAGGTCGATCCGTATCTGCGCCCGATCTACGACGCCCTCTACGACTTCATGGAGGCGCGCCACGTCGACCGCGGCTTGCAGACCGGTACGATCGAGATCGCGCCGCTGGCCTTCATGCGCGGTCGGACCCTGACCAACGCCGTGGTGCTCCTCGACGAGGCGCAGAACACCACCTCCATGCAGATGAAGATGTTCCTCACCCGCCTCGGCGAGGGATCGCGCATGATCATCACCGGCGATCCGAGCCAGATCGACCTGCCGCCGGGGCAGAAGTCGGGCCTGGTGGAGGCGGTGAAGGTGCTGGACGGAGTCGAGGGAATCGGGCGGGTGACGTTCAAGGACGTCGATGTGGTGCGCCACGACCTCGTGCGCCGGATCGTCACCGCCTACGAGCGCGCCGCCCACGGGGTGGACGAGGCCGACCGCAACCCGAACCCCCGGCGCCGGCCGCTGGCGTGAGCATGCCGAACGAAATCGACCTCGCCGTCGAGGATGCGCGCTGGGAAGTCGCCGTCCCCGACCTCGAATCGCTTGTCACCCGCGCCGTCGAGGCCGGGCTCGCCGTCGCCCCCGGGAGGCCGGACGGCCCGGTCGAAGTCAGCGTCCTGCTGACGGACGACGCCGCCGTGCGGGAGCTCAACCGGACCTGGCGCGGCAAGGACAAGCCCACCAATGTCCTGTCCTTCCCGGCAGCCCCGCAACCGCTTCATGCCGGGTCCGCGCGTCCGCTCGGCGATGTGGTCCTTGCGTACGAGACCCTGGTGCGCGAAAGTGCGGAGCAGTCGAAGCCGCTCCAGAATCATCTCGCCCACCTCCTCGTCCATGGCACCCTGCATTGTCTCGGTCAGGACCACGAGACCGGCGAGGCCGAGGCCGATGCCATGGAGGCCGTCGAGGTCGCGGCGCTCGCGACCCTCGGCATCCCGGACCCCTACGCCTGAGCGCGCGACGCCCGAACGACCCCAGACCCGAGAGACATGAGCAACGATCGAAGTCGCGGCGCGGCCCTGGCCGCGCCCAGTTCCACCGAGGGTGAATCCCAGAACCGGGAGCCCTGGTACGACCGCCTGCTTCAGGCGCTCCACCTCAAGCCGCGCGATTCGCTGCGCGAGGGGCTCGAGGAAGCGCTGGCGGAGCCGGATGCCGGCGAGAGCGGCCTCACTCCGCTCGAGCGCATCATGCTCAAGAACGTCCTCGGCCTGCACAAGGTGCGCGTCGACGACGTGATGGTCCCCCGGGCCGATATCATGGCGGTCTCCAACGAGACGAGCCTCGGCGACCTGCTCAAGCTGTTCCGCACGGCCGGGCATTCGCGCCTGCCGGTCTACGGCGAGACCCTCGACGACCCCCGCGGCATGGTCCACATCCGCGACCTCGTGGACCACATCGCCGCGAAGGCCGAGCCGTCCCGGCGCAGCGTCGCGGCGGCGGCGAAGCCCCCGGCGCCGGTCGTCGAGGTCGAGGCCGGCGAGCCCCCGCCCCCACCCCCGCGGATCCGCCGGCCGGTCCCCCGGGTCCCGCGCGGCCTCGACCTCGGCAAGGTCGATCTGACGACCACCCTGGCGGCCGCGCGCATCCAGCGGCCGGTGCTGTTCGTCCCCCCCTCCATGCCGGCGATCGACCTGCTGGTCCGGATGCAGGCCACGCGCACCCACATGGCGCTGGTCATCGACGAGTATGGCGGCACCGACGGGCTGATCTCCATCGAGGACCTGATCGAGGTGGTGGTCGGCGACATCGAGGACGAGCACGACGTCGCGGAGGACAAGCATGTCCAGCGCGTCGACGGCGAGGGCGAGGTCTTCGTGGCCGATGCCCGAACGCCCCTGGCGGAGGTCTCCGAGGCGACCGGCGTGGATCTGGTGGCGGCGGTCGGCGAGATGGCCGAGGAGATCGACACCCTGGGCGGCATGATCGTGACGCTGGCCGGACGGGTCCCCTCCCGCGGAGAGCTGATCGCCGGCCCCGGCGACCTCGAATTCGAGGTGCTGGATGCCGATCCGCGGCGCCTGAAGCGGCTGCGCTTCCACAAGGGCGCCACCCGGATCGGAAATGTCGTTCCCCTTGCCCTGCCCCCGCCCTCCAGCCCGCCGGCCCCCGAGACGTCGCACCCGTGACGGTCCAGGCGTGACGCGCACGGCGGCGGGGTCCGCCCGGGTCGCACCGGCATCGGGCACCGAACTGAACGTCCCGGCGCCCGGATTCGTCCGGGCGATCAGGCGCCTGACCGGCTGGCGCCGCCTCGGGCTGGCTTGGCTCGTGGGCGCCGTCGCGGCTTTGGCGATGCCGCCCTTCGGTATGCTTCCGGCGCTCGCCGTGTCCCTGTCGGCGGCAACGTGGCTTCTGGACGGGGCCGCTTCCGACCGGACCACCCTGCGACGGTTCTGGCCCTGCTTCCTGATCGGCTGGGCCTGGGGCTTCGGTTATCTCACCGCCGGCCTGTGGTGGCTGGGCCAGGCCTTCCTGGTGGAGGCCGACGCGTTCCTGTGGGCGCTGCCGCTCGGCGTCATCGGCCTGCCCTTCGGGCTCGGCCTGTTCTATGGGGCCGGCTTCGGCGCCGCCGGCCTGATGTGGCGCCGCGGGCCGGGGCGGATCGCCGCCCTCGCCTTCGGGATCGGGGCCGCGGAATGGCTGCGCGGCCACCTGTTCACCGGCTTCCCGTGGAACACGCTGGGCATGGCGCTCGCCCAGAACCTCTGGCTGATGCAATGGGGCGCCGCGATCGGCCTCTATGGCCTCACCGTGCTGGCGGTGCTGATCTGCGCGGCCCCGGCGACGCTGGCCACCGGTACCCGCCCGCGCAGCCGCTTCGGTCCGAGCGCCGCGGCCGCGATCGTCCTGATCGGCATGGCCCTCTACGGCGCCGTCCGTCTCGGGCCGCCCGATCCGGTGGTGGCGGGCGTCCGGCTGCGCCTCGTTCAGCCGAACCTGCCGCAGGATGCCAAGTTCAGGCCCGAGAACCGTACCGATATCGTCGACCGTTACATCGAGCTGAGCCAGCGCCCGGCGGAGGCCGGCGAGCCGGAGCCGACCCACATCGTCTGGCCCGAATCCGCCTTCCCGTTCCTGATCCAGCGCGATCCCGACGCCCTGGCGAAGGTGGCGGCCGGCCTCAAGCCGGGGCAACACCTGATCACCGGCGCGGCCCGGGCCGAGGAGCCGCTGCCCGGCGAGCGCCTGCGCTACTTCAACGCTGTCCTGGTGATCGGTCCCGACGGGACGATCTCCGACAGCTACGACAAGGTTCATCTCGTCCCGTTCGGCGAGTACCTGCCCGCACCCCTCGACGCCGCGTTGCGGGCGCTGGGCCTGCGCCAGTTCGTGGCGATCCCGGGCGGCTTCTCGGCGGGGGCGCGCGCGGCCCAGCGGATCCTGGCGGTCCCGGGTCTGCCGCCGGTGGTGGCCACGATCTGCTACGAGGCGATCTTCCCCGGCGCCATCCTGCCGGCGGGCCACGTCGCGCCGTCGGATCGGCCGCCCGGGCTGATCCTGAACGTCACCAACGACGCGTGGTTCGGCGACACCCCTGGCCCGCGCCAGCATTTGGCGCAGGCGCGCCTGCGCGCCGTCGAGGAGGGGCTGCCCATGGTCCGGGACGCCAATACCGGGATCTCCGCGGTGATCGATCCGCATGGCCGGATCGTCGCCCGCACGCCGCTCGACCAGGAGACCTGGCTCGATGCCGACCTGCCCGCCCGCATCGTCGGCGGCACCCTGTACGGCCGTTTCGGCGACGCCGCCTTCGCGCTGATGCTCGCCGCCTGTCTCGGCGGGGCCCTGCGCGCGGGACGCCGGACATGAGCGCGGACCCCGCCGCCCCCCGCCGGGTCCTGCTCGCCCTGGCGCTGATGCTGGTCGCGTTCAACCTGCGGCCGGCCCTGAGTTCGGTCGGTCCCCTGCTGGCGACCATCCGGGACGGGACCGGCCTCGGCGCCGGCGGGGCCGCGATCCTCACGACCCTGCCGGTCCTGTGCCTCGGCATCGCCTGCGCCCTGGCCGCCCCGCTGATCCGCCGGATCGGACCCGATCTGGCCGTGCTTCTAGGGTCCACCATCCTGGCGGCCGGCCTGGCGCTGCGCGGCCTCGGCGGCCTCGTCCCGCTCTTCGCCGGGACGGCGCTCGCCGCCATCGGCATCGGGCTCGACAACGTCCTGTTGCCCGCCCTGGTGAAGCGCGATTTCGCCGCCAGCGGCGGTCTGATGACCGGGCTCTACACCATGACGCTCTGCCTCGGCGCCGCCGCCGGGGCCGGCGCGTCGGTGCCGGTCGAGCATGCCCTCGGGGGCGGATGGCCGTCGGCCCTGGCGGTCTGGGCGCTGCCGGCGCTGGTTTCCGCCTTCCTCTGGATCCCGTTCGCCCGCCGGACCCATGCGAGCGCGGCGCCCTCGGCCGGGCGGCTGCTGCGCAACCCCCTGGCCTGGTGGGTGACGGGCTTCATGGGCCTGCAATCGTCGCTCGCCTACATCCTGTTCGGCTGGCTGCCGCTGCTGCTCCAGGGACGGGGCCTGTCACCGCTGGAGGCCGGCCTCTATGCGTCGCTCACCACGCTGGTCCAGGCGCCCGGCGCCCTGCTGACGGCGATGCTGGCCGCCCGCGCCCGCGACCAGCGGGGGTGGATCGTCGCGATCGCAGGACTGACCGCGGCCGCCTTCCTGGCCCTGGCCTTCGGGTCGGCTTCCCTGCGGATCCCGGCTGCCTGCGCGCTCGGCTTCGGCATCGGCGGCTGTTTCGGCCTCGGGCTCACGCTGATCGTGCTCCGCGCGGCGGATGCCGCGAGCGCCGCGGGCCTGTCGGCCATGGCGCAGGGCATCGGTTACGCTGGCGCCTGCCTCGGCCCGCTGGCGTTCGGCCTCGCCCACGAGGCCACGGGGGGCTGGGCGGTGCCCGGTACCCTGTTCGTGGGCATCGCGACCGCCGCGATCCTGTTCGGCCTCGCCGCCGGCCGCGACCGCAAGGTCAGCGCCGTAGCGCCGGATCCGCGCGGACCTGCCGCTGAGCCGCTGGGCGCGTTCCAGACGTCAGGCCCGGCGAGCGGGTCCTGATCGTCGGGCACCCTGACGGCCCTGCTCGTGGCGCGATCCGAGGGGCGAGCTCCCGCTCCCGGACATGCCATGGCGGTGCAGCATTCCGAGAGACGCTGAGCCGCCTCGCAATACTCAGCGCATTGGTGCCACGGCAGGCCGCCAACCATGCGGTGCCGGTGCCGTCGAGAGGTGAGACACCCAGCGTGCCCCTCAGCGACGCGTAATAACGCCCTTGACGAGAGTTCCCCGCGGCATTCGATTACTCCGAGTATTTCGCGCCGTCCGCCGGTCGGCGTGACTGGTCTGGCATCGGAGGATCGGAATGACGGGCATCGACACGGCGAGGATCGCACGGATATCTGCGGCGCTGGTCGCGCTGGCTCTGATGACGGCCAAGGCGGAGGCGCGCGGGTTCCACGGCGGCATGATCGGGCCCCGGGTCGGCGCCTGGGGTCGGCCGGTTGGGCCAATCCGCCCCGGCTTCGCCTTCCGGCCCCACGTCTCTCATCCGTGGCGTCATGGCCCCTGGGGCTACGTGTACGGGCTTGGAGGCTTGGGCCTGGGCCTCGGCTACGGCGGCCTGTTCGGCGGGTACGGCTATCCCTGGTACGACGATGTCTACGTCTACAGGCCGCCCATCGACCGTCGTCCGGTCGAGGTGATCGTCGAGACCGAAGAACCCGCGCCGGATGAGCCTGCCGCAATTGCGGCCTGCGCGCACCGGTTCAAGACCTACGATCCGGCGAGCCGGACCTATGTCGGCAAGGGCTACGTGCGCCGCCACTGCCCTTGAATGGGCCTCGCGCATCGACTCGAGACTTCTGGCGACCGCCCCTCGCGATGACGCCCGGTCCAAGGAAAAGGCCCCGCGGATTTGCATCCGCGGGGCCTCTCATCTGTCGGCCGAGTGAGGCGCGGACAAAAACCTACTCCGCGGCAACCCGGTGGGCCTGAGAGCCGTCCGTGTAGGTCTCGGCCTGCAGACGCTTGCCCGGGGCAGCGCGGCCCGGCAGCGGCGGCAGGGCCTTGGCCTTCTCCAGATCGATGCCCGCGCCCTCGGCCACGCGACGGCCGTAATCCGCGTCGGCGTGCCAGAAGTGCCAGACCATCCGCAGCTGGATCGGCTCCGGGCACTGCTTCATGTCACCGACCAGGTTGGCAATCAGGTCGTCCCGCTCCCAATCCTGGAACGAGCGGTAGCGGACGCCGGCCTGGGTGTAGTCGTCCTCGGTGCGCGAGGTCTGGTAGCGGCCGAGATTGCCCTCCACCGGCTGGTGGTAGTCCCGGGCCGGCTTCGGGGCCTCGCGCAGGCCCTCGGCGAGCGTCGAGGGCTCGTAGTTGATGTGCTTGTTCGGACCGGTCCCGTCGACCGAATAGGTCATCTGGCCGTCCCGCTGGTTCGAATAGACCTTCACACCGGGCTGCGGCGCGTTGATCGGCAGTTGCAGGTAGTTGGCGCCGACCCGGTAGCGCTGGGTGTCCGAGTAGGACAGCGTCCGGCCCTGCAGCATCTTGTCGTCCGAGAAGTCGACACCGTCGACCAGGACGCCGGTGCCGAAGGCCGACTGCTCGACCTCGGCGAAGAAGTTGTCCGGCACCCGGTCCAGCACCATGCGGCCGCACGGCAGAAGCGGGAACTGGTCCACCGGCCACAGCTTCGTATCGTCCAGCGGATCGAACGAGAGATGGTCGTTCGGGCCGTCCGGCATGATCTGCACGGCGAATTCCCACTCGGGGAAATTGCCGGCCTTGATGTTGTCGTAGAGGTCGCGGGTCGCGTGGCCCACGTCCTTGCCCTGGATCTCGGCGGCCTGGGCCGAGGTCAGGTTGCGGACGCCCTGCTTCGGGATCCAGTGGAACTTGCAGAGCACGGCCTCGCCCTGGTCGTTGACCAGCTTGTAGGTGTTGACGCCCGAGCCTTCCATCTCACGGTAATTGGCCGGGATGCCCCAGGGCGACTTCAGATGCGTCACCATGTGGATCGACTCGGGGTGCTGGGACACGAAGTCGAAGAAGCGCCACGCCTCCTGGCGGTTGGTCACCGGGTCCGGCTTGAACGCGTGGATCATGTCGGGGAACTTGATCGCGTCGCGGATGAAGAACACCTTGAGGTTGTTGCCAACCAGGTCCCAATTGCCGTCGACGGTCTTGAACTTCACCGCGAATCCGCGCGGGTCGCGCTCGGTCTCGGGGCTCTCCTTGGCGCCGGCCACGGTCGAGAAGCGCACGAACATCGGCGTCTTCACGCCGGTCTCGGTCAGCACGCGGGCGCGGGTGTACTTGGAGGCCGGCTCGTTGCCGATCTTGCCGTAGGCCTCGAAATAGCCGTGGGCGCCGGCGCCGCGGGCATGAACGACGCGCTCCGGGATCCGCTCGCGATCGAAATGGGTGATCTTCTCGATGAACTGGTAGTTCTCAAGGGTCGCCGGGCCGCGCTCACCGACCGTGCGGGTGCTCTGGTTGTCGCGGACCGGATGGCCCTGGCGGGTGGTCAGGATCGGGCGTTGATCGCTCATGCGCAGCATCTCTCCATGGGGCGAAGGCTCGCTCATGTGCGCGAAGCCAACCTGGAAGTGTTCTGGTGAAACGTTATGACCCCGGCATGACCCGGAGGCAAATGCATCGTTGCAAAGAGCGTGATAGGCGCAGTCTATGAATCTCGCCGGCCTCTCGCTCCGCGATCTCGAATATGTCGTGGCCGTCGCCGACGAGGGGCATTTCGGCCGGGCGGCCGAGCGCTGCAATGTCAGCCAGCCGACCCTCAGCGTGCAGGTCCGCAAGCTGGAAACCGCCCTCGGCCTGACCTTGTTCGAGCGCTCGAACCGGCGGGTCCTGCTCACCGAGGCCGGTCAGGCGATCGTCCGGCAGGCGCGGGTCGTGCTGGCGGAGGCGCAGCGCCTGCTGGCGCTCGCCAGCGAGGGGCGCGGCTCCCCGCTGACGGGACGTCTGGTGCTGGCGGCGATCCAGACGCTGGGTCCGTACTTCTTCCCGCTGGTGCTGCGGCCGCTACGCGAGCAGTACCCGTCGCTGATGCTCTCGCTGTCGGAGACGCGCACCGCCGAGATCGTGGATGGCCTGCGCGATGGCCGCATCGACGCGGCCCTGGTCTCCCTGCCGCTGCCTTTGCACGGGCTCGCCGTCTCGCCGCTCTTCGTGGAGCCGTTCTGGCTCGCCTGTCCGGCCGAGCACGCCCTGGCCCGGGGCGGCGCGCTCTCGGCGACCGAGATCGCCGGGCCGGACCTGCTGCTGCTCGACGAGGGCAATTGCCTGCGCGACCAGGCGATCGCGGCCTGCGGCGCCGGCTCGTCGGTCGGGCGGCACGCCACGAGCCTGGAGACCCTGCGCTCGATGGTGGCGGCCGGTGCGGGATACACGTTGCTTCCGGCCCTCGCGGTGCCCGCCGGCCCCGATCCGACCGGGCTGACGGTCACCCGGGCCTTCGACGTCGATGGGCCGGGGCGGACCATCGCGCTGGTCTGGCGGGCGAGCGACCCGCGCGCCGTGGGGCTCACGAACCTCGCCGCCTTTTTCCGGGCCCACGCGCCGCCCGGCACCGCCGCCTGCCGCGACGGGGAACCGGTGGTCTGACGGCGCGTCGAAGCCCCGCGCGGGTCGTCAAGGCCCGCCCGGACCGACCGTTCGGACCCGGCGCCCGACGCACCGAATCCGTGGGCCTTGACCGCGGGATGCGGGCGGGGATGGGATAGGTGGATCGTCCGAGATCTCGGCGAGGGGCGGGAACGGGTCGATGCGGCGCACGGCACTCTGGGCGGTTCTCGCGATGGTGGCCCCCGCGGCGGCCCGGGCCGAGCCCGAGGACAGCTTCGCCCGCGTCGACGCGATCAACCGCGCCTCCCTGGTGATGACTGTCGAGACCGGCATCGTCCCGCGCGCCCTCGGAGCCCGTATCGCGCGGGCCCTCGATCAGGTCGCCGCGGAGGCCGCCAAGCCCGGCGCCGACCGGCCGGACGATTATCTCCGGATCGAGCCCCTGATCGTGGCCAAGGCCGGTCCGGACGCCACGCGCCTGCATTCCGGCCGCAGCCGCCAGGACATCATCCCGACGGTGCTCAAGCTCGAACAGCGCGACCGCCTCCTCGCCCTCGCCGAGGCCTTGGACGAAACGCGGGCCGCCCTGCTGACACGGGCCGAGGGCGAGGCCGACACGATCGTCCCCGCCTACACCAACGGGGTCCAGGCCCAGCCGACGACGCTGGGCCACTACCTGTTGGGCTACGCGGAGGTGCTCGCCCGCGATGCGGATCGACTGCACGAGGCCTGGGGCCGCCTGAACCTGTCGCCCCTCGGCGCCGCGGCTCTCGGGACGTCGAGCTTTCCGGTGGACCGTGCGCGCCTGGCGGCGCTCCTCGGCTTCGACGCGCCCGTGGAGAACAGCTACGACGCGGGCCAGCTCGCCCCGTTGGATATGGGCCTGGAGTTGACGGCGCTCGCCGCGAACCTCGCCACCACCGCGGGCAGCTTCGCGCAGGATCTCTACGCGCAGTATCACCAGACCCGGCCGTGGATCCTGCTGCGGGAGGGGGCGCTGACCGGCCCGAGCAGCATCATGCCGCAGAAGCGCAATCCCGTGGCGCTCTACGCCCTGCGGATGAAGGCCAGCGACGTCGTGGGCGCCGCGCAGGCTTTCGCGGTCATGGCCCACAACGTCGATTCCGGCATGCCGGACTACAAGCGCAACCAGGCCGAACCGCCGGGCCGGACCCTCGCCGAGGCCGCCACGATGTGCCGGCGCTGGACCAGCGTCCTCGACGGTCTCGTCGTCGACCGCGCGCGGGCTGCCGACGAGGTCGCGGCCGATTACGCGACCACCACCGAACTCGCCGACACGCTCCAGCGCGAGGCCGACGTGCCGTTCCGCCTCGGCCACCATTTCGCGTCAGAGCTCGTGAGCTACGGGCGCAGCCACGACCTGCGCCCGGCCGATCTGCCCTTCCCGGAGGTCCGACGGATCTACGCCGAGGCGGCCGCCGGGACGGGGTTGAAGCCGGACCTGCCCCTGGACGAGGCCCGTTTCAGGGCGTCGCTGTCGGCCCGGGGCATGATCGATGCGGCGAAGGGGCTCGGCGGCCCGCAGCCCGCGGAGGTCCGGCGCATGCTCTCCGGTGCCCGGGCGCGCCTGGAGGCCGATCGCGACTGGCTCGCCGGACACCGTGCGGGCCTCGCTTCCGCCCGGGGGAAACGCGACGCGGCCTTCTCTGACTTGGCCCGGGAGCCCTGATCTCGGCGCGGGGCCACCGTGCCAAAACGTCGCCGTAAGAGGGCCAATATTGCGCTATAGCGCGCCTCACGCCCGACGTTCCGCGCGGGTAGCCTCCGTCGGTCGCCTTGCCCTCCTTCCGCACCCTCGGCCTCTGGGCCGCCCTCGCTGCCGCCTCCGCGGCCATCTCGTTCGGCCTGATGTCCGCGCAGTTCCCGGCTGCGCTGCTGCTCGGGCCGATGATCGGGGCGATCGCCTTCGGAGTCGGCGGATCCGGGCTGCACGTGCCGCGCTCCGCCTTCCAGGCCGCGCAGGCGATGATCGGTTGCCTCGTGGCGCATGCGGTGACCGGGCAGATCGCCCAGACCCTGCTGGAGGACGGCCCGCTCATCGTCGCCGTCGTGCTGGTGACGGTGGCGGTCAGCGGCGTCGTCGGCTGGGTCCTGACCCGCCTGCGCGTGCTGCCCGGCACCACGGCCGCCTGGGGCTCGTCGCCGGGTGGCGCCTCCGCGATGGTGGCGATGGCGGAGGATTTCGGCGCGGACCCGCGCCTGGTGGCCTTCATGCAATATGTCCGCGTGGCGGCGGTGGTGTTCTCGGCCTCCCTCGCCGCCCGCTTCCTGATGGAGACGCCGGTCCCGGGGGCTTCGGCGGGGGCCGGCGAGGTGACCGGGCCGCTCTCGCTCCTGGCGACGCTGGCGGTCGCCGTGGTGGGCGCCGGCGCGGCCCTGGCTCTCCGGGTCCCGGCCGGCGCGCAGGTCGGACCGATGGTGCTCGGCAGCCTGCTCCACGCCACCGGGCTCGTCCGCATGGCGCTGCCGGTGCCGATCCTGGAACTCGCCTATGCCTGCATCGGCATCTATGTCGGCCTGCGCTTCACCCGGGAGACCCTGCGCCTGACCGTGTCGGCCCTGCCGGGCATCCTGGTGGCGACCTTCTCGGTCATCGCCCTCTGCGCCGCCTGGGGCTGGGGGCTGACCCTGCTGCTGCCGATCGACCTGCTCACCGCCGTCCTCGCCACGAGCCCCGGCGGCCTCGACTCGGTGGCGATCATCGCGGTGGGCTCGAAGGCCGATGTGTCCTTCGTCCTGGCGGTCCAGACGCTGCGCCTGTTCGTGGTGCTGCTCACCGGTCCGCTGCTCGCCAAGTGGATCAGCCGGTCCGTGCCCGAAGGCGCGGCGCGATGAACGCCCTGGTCCTCGCCTTCCTGAATTCCTGGCGCGGCCTGCGCCACGGCGCGCGCACCGAGCGGGCGGTGCGCCAGGAATTGGCGCTGCTGGCGCTGGGCGTGCCGCTCGCGCTGTTTCTCGGCGCGACCTTATGGGTGCGCGTCGCCCTGATGGTCAGCCTGCTGCTGATGCTGGCCGCCGAATTCCTCAACACCGCCGTCGAGAAGCTCTGCGATCACGTCCACCCCAGCCACCACCCGATGATCGGCACCGTGAAGGATCTCGCCTCCGCCGGCACCTTCATGGCCCAGGCGGCGGCGCTGCTGGTCTGGGTGGCGGCACTCGTGGAGCGGCTGGGCTGATCTGCCCCGCCGGCCGGGCGCTCGCATCCCTGGCCGGGAGGGTCTATCTGGCGGGCACCTTCAATCGCACCCGCTCGAGACCCCGCACCGTGACGGACTACATCCGCAAGATCCTCACCGCCCGCGTCTATGACGTGGCGATCGAGAGCCCGCTCGATCCGATGCCGCGGATGACAAAGCGGCTCGGCCGGCCGGTGCTGCTGAAGCGCGAGGATCTGCAGCCGGTGTTCTCGTTCAAGCTGCGCGGCGCCTACAACAAGATGTCGGCCCTCAGCGCGGACCAGATCGCCCGCGGCGTGGTCTGCGCCTCCGCGGGCAACCACGCTCAGGGCGTGGCCCTGGCCGCCGCCAAGCTCGGCGCCCGGGCGGTGATCGTGATGCCGCGCACCACCCCGTCGATCAAGGTCGATGCCTGCCGGGCGCGCGGGGCCGAGGTCGTGCTGCACGGCGACGCCTTCGACGAGGCGCTCGCCGAGGCGAAGATCCGCGAGGCCGAGGAGGGCCTGACCTTCCTGCACCCGTTCGACGATCCCGACGTGATCGCCGGCCAGGGCACGATCGGCAAGGAGATCCTGGAGCAACATACCGGCCCGATCGAGGCGATCTTCGTGCCCGTGGGCGGCGGCGGGCTCGCCGCCGGCATCGCCACCTTCGTAAAGTACCTGCGGCCCGGCACCAAGGTGATCGGTGTCGAGCCGGAGGATGCCGCCTGCATGGCCGCGGCGCTGGCGGCCAACACCCGGGTCAGCCTCCCCTCGGTCGGCCTGTTCGCCGATGGCGTCGCCGTGCGCCAGGCCGGCGAGGAGACGTTCCGGCTCTGCCGGGAGCACCTCGACGAGGTCATCACCGTCGACACGGACGCCATGTGCGCCGCCGTCAAGGACATCTTCGACGATACCCGCGCGGTGTCGGAACCCTCCGGCGCGCTGAGCGTCGCGGGCGCCAAGGTTTACGCCGAGCGCGAGGGCGGCACCGGCACGCTGATCGCCATCTCGTCGGGGGCGAACCTCAATTTCGACCGCCTGCGCCACATCGCCGAGCGGGCCGAGATCGGCGAGCAGCGGGAGGTCCTGATCGGCGTGACCATCCCGGAGCGGCCCGGCGCCTACCGGGCCTTCATCAACGCCCTCGGGCCGCGGGCGATCACCGAGTTCAACTACCGCCACGCCCCGGGCGCCGAGGCGCAGATCTTCGTGGGCATCAACGTCGCCGGCGGCAGGCGCGAGAAGCAGGCGCTGCTCGCCGCCCTGCACGAGGCCGGCTACCGGGCCCTCGACATGAGCGACAACGAGATGGCCAAGGTCCATGTCCGCTACATGGTCGGCGGGCGGGCCGTGGGCGTGGCGCACGAGCGCCTGTTCCGATTCCAGTTCCCGGAGCGGCCGGGCGCGCTGATGAAGTTCCTGGACGCGCTGGGTCCGGACTTCGACATCACGCTGTTCCACTACCGCAACCACGGGGCGGATTACGGCCGCGTGCTCGCCGGCATCGCGGTCCCGCCGGCCGAGCGGGCCAGGTTCGATGCCGTGATCGAGGCCCTGGGCTTCCCGGCCACCGACGAGACCGAGAACCCGGCCTATCGGCTGTTCCTCGACGGCGAAAGTCCCGGTGCGGCTTGACGGCGGAGGCGGATCACGCCTCCGCCTCCTCCACCGTGACGACGTCCGGCAGCGCCCGCAGCTTGGCGGCGATCGCCGCGACGCTCGTCCGGGACAGCCGCACGAAGGTGATGGCGACCTCGTCGTAGTCCGGGTCGGCGCTCGGCCGGACCGTGAAGGTCCGCACCCGTGAGGCGCGCTCGCCGGTCGCCGCCTGGAGGGTGTCGATCGACAGTGCGTCCTTCCGCACGGTGAGCCGCAGGGTCTGCGTGCGCATCCGCGCGCGCCAACGCTCCTCGAAGGGTTTCACGCCCGCTAGGATGCCGACGACGAGCGCAGTCGTCGTCAGCGCCGGCACGTAGAGCCCGCTGCCCACGGCCAGGCCGATCGCCGCGACGCCCCAAAGGCTCGCCGCCGTCGTCAGCCCCTTCACCACCTCGCCGCGCAGCAGGATCGTGCCCGCACCCAGGAAGCCGATGCCCGACACCACCTGCGCGGCGATCCGCGAGGGATCGAGGACGACATGGTCCGCGCCGAGCACGTCGCCGAAGCCGTAGGCCGAGACGATCATGATCAGGCAGGACCCGACGCAGACCAGCATGTGCGTGCGCAGGCCCGCCGCCCAGAGCAAGCGCTCGCGCTCCAGCCCGATCACGCTGCCGGACAGCGCCGCCAGCGCCAGCCGCGCCACCATCTCCCCGTTGCCGATCAATGCCGCCTCCGCTCCGCCGCTCCGCAGGGAAGCGGCCTATCCTGGAGGATGGAGCGCCGGCCGATCAAGCGGTGCCGAGGGCGGCCTTCTCGACCTCGTAGGCGGCCCGGATGGCCGGTTCCCCATAGGTCCGTTCCAGGCGCCGGACCGTGAAATGGGCGTGCGCCGTCGCCTGGAAGTGGTTCATGAAGGCGGTGTTGACCGCCGCGCCCCCGAACGCGCCCAGGATCGGTACGGTCTGCGCGGCGACCTTCTGCGACACCACGAGGCCGAAACGTGCCGCGATCTGCGCGGTGAACCGGATCAGGGCCGGGGCAGACTGGTCGAGGAGCGTCTTGCTGCCGGCATAGCGGGCGGCCTCCGCCAGGGTCTTGGCCAGGGCGGCCCGCACGGCGAAGTAGCCGCTCTCCGTCAGGGCGGAGCCCGCC
The DNA here is from genome assembly GCF_022829585.1 of Methylobacterium sp. J-026. Taxonomy (GTDB): domain Bacteria; phylum Pseudomonadota; class Alphaproteobacteria; order Rhizobiales; family Beijerinckiaceae; genus Methylobacterium. Next base: position 100,190 of record NZ_JAKSYC010000327.1, on the reverse strand, counting down.
TCCGTCGCGGCCGACGTCCGGCCGCTCAGGGCGAAGACCTGAACGCAGGCGAGCGCGCCTTCGGGCGTTTCCAGATCCTCGCCCTCCTCGCGGGCGATCTCGGCGATTGAGCGCAGCATCAGCGTCGTGGAGACCGGGAGTTCGACGGCCAGGGTCGTGAGGCCGAACGCGCCTCCCACCGCTCCGGAGAGCGCCGCCAAGGCCTTGTGCTTGGCATCGCCCGAACCGAGGAGCCGCGTCATCCGGCTCGCGGCCTTCGCGGTGGCCGCACCCAGGGCATCGTCCGACGTGGGCGCCAAGGCCTTGCGCGGCAGCGTTGCCAGGGCGACCCGCAGCGCCACGCGCATCGCAGCCTCGGTGCTGCGGCTGACCGCCTCGGTCACGGGGGCGGGCAGCGAGCGGCCGATGATGTCGAGGGGGGCTCCCGCCGCCGCGGAGAGGCGCGCGGCGAGGCTCGGGCGCTCCAGTGCCGCCACCGCCCGGCGCAGGGCGGCGAGATCCGCGTCGCTCAGCACGGTCTCTCGGGTCACCGTCGGCAGGATATCGCCGGCGCGGGTGAGGTCGGTCGTGCTCATCCGTAGATCCCTGGATCTGTTCCGGTCACGCGGTGCCCGGGGCCCGCGCCGTGGAAGGAAGCTCGGCGCCCGGCATGCGGTTCCCCGCCATGTCGGCGGCCCGCGCCGCCTCGGCGGCCGGCCGGGTGCCGCGGCGCCCGACGGCGAGGCAGAGGACCAGCACCGGGATGCCGACCAGCGATGTTATCACGAAGAAGGCCGGATACCCGATCGCCGCGACCACGAAGCCCGACGCCCCCGCGATCAGCTTGCCCGGCAGGGCGTAGAGCGACGAGAACAGCGCATACTGCGTCGCCGCGTAGGCCGTGCTGGTGAGGCTCGACATGTAGGCGATCAGCACGATGCCCGCAAAGGAGCCGCAGAAATTCTCGACGGAGATCGCCACGGTCAGGCGCCAGACCTCCGGCCCGCCGGCCGACAGCCACGCGAAGGCGAGGTGCGAGGCCGCGGCCAGGAACGCGCCGAGGAGCAATGTCGGGAACAGCCCGAGTCGGGCGAGCGCCCAACCGCCGGCGAAACCGCCCGCGATCCCCACCCAGATCCCGTAGAGCTTTGTGACGGTGGCGATCTCCCGGAGATCGAAGCCCAGGGTCCGATAGAGCGGGCTCGCCATCACCCCGGACAGGAAGTCCGGCAGGCGGAAGAGGGCCACGAGCAGGAGGATGCCCCAGAGGGCGTTCCCGAAGCGAGCGTGGAGCTCGGTCAGGGGCTCCAGGATCGCGCGGCGCATCGAGTGGATTCGCGAGCCGCCTATGGTCTCCGCCGGGGCTGCGCGGGCGACGTCGAAGGCCGGCGCCAGCAGGGCCGCGACCATCCCCACCAGCATGAGCGCGGCCATGATCAGGTAGGCCAGCGTCCAGCCCCCGGCCGCGGCGATGAACAGCGCGCCCGCGCCCGCAGCGATCAGGCCGAGGCGGTAGCCGAGGTTCGAGGTCGCCGCCAGGATGCCCTGGAAGTCGCTGCCCGCCGCGTCGATGCGCCAGCCGTCGATGACCACGTCCTGGCTCGCCGCGCAGAACGCCATCAGGAAGGCCGCGAGCCCCAGCAGCGCCAGGTTCGTCTTCGGGTCGGCGAAGGCCATCAGGACGAGGCACAGGGCGACCGCCGCCTGGGTCGTGACCATCCAGGCCCGGCGGCGTCCGAGCCGGGCGCTCAGGACCGGCACGTCCAGGCGGTCGATCGCCGAGGCCCACAGGAACTTCAGCGAGTAGGGCAGTGCCACATAGCTGAACAGCCCGATGGCCCGCACGTCGATATCCGAGAAGGCGAGGCGGAGCGTGAAGGTCCCCAGCACCAGCAGCAGCGGCAGGCCGGACGAGAATCCGAGCGCGAGCATCAGCGCGATGCGCCGATCCTCGACGATGTCGCGGAGGCGGAAGCGGCGCATCGCCTGTGGTGGGTTGCCCATGGCATGGAACTCCTGAGCCCTCATGGCCTTGATCTCGCGAAATCGTGGCAACCTTGCGCCGCGGAGTGTCTCGCCGGATTGTGATGCTACCTGCCGGAGGCTTGATCGAACGCCGCTTAACGCGATGTCCACCACCGGGGGATCGCGGCGTGCAGGAGACGCCGGCGGACCCCCACGTCGCTGCACAGAGTATGGAATGATGCGTTGAGTGCCCGGTCCGAGCCCGCCCTGCCGCCGGCGACGCTGGTCGATGCCTTCGCTCGAAGCCCGTCGCCCATGGTGATCACCGACGCGCGCGCGCCGGACAATCCTGTTGCCTGGGCCAACGATGCGTTCCTGCAGGTTACCGGGTACGGCCTGCAGGAAGTCGTTGGGCGCAATTGCCGCATGCTTCAGGGCCCTGCGACCGACCGAACCGCCGTCGAGCGGATCCGCGCTGCGATTCAGGTGGCGGAACCGATCTCGGTGGAACTGCTGAACTATCGCAAGGACGGTACGCCGTTCTGGAACGCGATGACCATCACGCCGGTGAGCGATACGGAGGGCGTAGCGTTCTACTACGCCGCTCAGGCGGACATGACCTATGTCCATCAGCTCGAAGACACCATGCGTGACACCACCGGCGAGCTGGAACGCCTGGTCGAGGCACGCACGCATGCCCTGAGCGCAGCCCTGGAGCAGAAGACCGCCCTGCTGCACGAAGTCGATCACCGGGTGAAGAACAACCTGCAGGTGATCTCATCGCTGATGCTGCTCAAGGCCCGCCGGACGCCCGAGGGCGAGGCGCGCGACGCGCTTCAGAACATGGCCGAGCGCATCGGTGCCTTGTCGACGGCGCACCGGCTGCTCTATTCCGAGGGGGATTGTGCGCATTTTAACCTCGGCGACTTCGCGGCCGAGTTCCTGGCCGACATGAATGCCGGCCTCGATCCGGAAGTGCGGCGGATCGAGGCCGACGTTGAGCCGATCGCGGTGGCGGCCGCCATGGCGGCGCCGCTGGCCCTGCTCATCCACGAACTGACCGCCAATGCGTTGCGCCACGCCTTCCCGGACGCCCGCGAGGGGCGGGTCTCGATCGCCGCCCGGCGGACGGAGAGCGGCATGCACCTGACGATCCGCGATGACGGGGTCGGGCTGGCGGCCGTGTCGCCCAATCCGGCGGGTTTCGGGCGCAATCTCGTGGAGATGGTTGTTCGGCAGATGCGCGGAACCATAGCCTGGGCGGATGCCGGACCGGGTACCGTCGTGGAGATCGATATCCCGCTGAAGTCCGTGTCTTGAGTCTTGCGTGTGAACGCTCCAAGCTTGCGGCGGCGTCCACGGCACGGTGACACGGAGAACGCATGGGCACCGGGAACGCCGCGTTGGAAGCCGCGCTCCGCGTCCTCGTGGTGGAGGACGAGGCGCTGATCGCCCTCGAACTCGAATGCCTGCTGGACGAGCTTGGCCATATCACGGTGGGCATCGCCGGAAATTCCACCGAGGCCATCGCCATGGGCCGTTCGACCGCACCCGACGTCGCGCTGGTGGATATTCATCTCATCGACGGCCCGACCGGCATCGAGGTCGCCCGGGCGCTCTCACAGGACCGGCGCACCACCGTGGTGTTCATGACCGCCAACGCGAAGCGCATCCCCAAGGATTTCGCCGGCGCCATCGGGGTGATCGCCAAGCCCTATTCCGAGCGCGTGGTGGCCAGCACCCTCGACTACCTGGCCGACCGGCGCGCCGGCCGCGGCGAGCCGGCCTGTCCGGACGGGTTCTGGCCCGCACCGGTCTGAGGGCTGGGTCGAACCGGTGCGGCGGCGGAGGGTCGCCCGCGGAGGCGCGATTCTTGGGCTGATCGAGAAAACGCGCAGCCCGGGACTGCCAAACCACTTCCCTTCCCTTGGACGGGAGCGGAGACCCGCGCGTGGGTCCGATCATTGCCCCTATCCGGCAGCGATATGTAAATCCGGTGGGTCCGCAGGGGCGAGTGGGAGCGCGCTATCGGCCGGTCCCGCTCTCCAACTACGACGTGCCAGAGGCGAACCGCTCAGCCCCGCCCCACCCGCTCGCGCTTCAGCCGGTAGAGGGCATCCAGCGCCTCCCGGGGCGTCAGCGCATCCGGATCGATGGTGTCGAGCATCGCCCCGAGGGGATCCTCGGGGGGCGCCTCCGGGGGCGGAGGCGGCGCCAGGGCGGCGAAGAGTGGCAGGTCGTCGATCCGGGCTCGGGCGGGGCGGCCGCGCTCGGCCTTCTCCAGACTCTTGAGGATCGCCCCGGCCCGGGTCACGACGCTGCCGGGCAGCCCGGCGAGGCGGGCCACCTGCAGGCCGTAGCTGCGCTCGGCCACCCCCGGCACGACCTCGTGCAGGAACACGACGCCGTCCCGGTGCTCGGCCACCTTCAGGGTGGCGTTCTCGAGCCGGGCGAGGCGGTCGCCCAAAGCGGTCAGCTCGTGGAAATGCGTGGCGAAGAGCGCCCGGCAGGCGTTCACCTCGTGCAGATGCTCCAGACAGGCCCAGGCGATGGACAGGCCGTCGAAGGTCGCGGTGCCGCGGCCGATCTCGTCCAGGATCACCAGCGAGCGGCGGCTCGCCTGATTGAGGATCGCGGCGGTCTCGACCATCTCGACCATGAAGGTCGATTGCCCCCGGGCGAGGTCGTCGGCGGCGCCGACCCGGGAGAACAGCCGGTCGACCCGCCCGATCCGCGCCTCGGCGGCCGGCACGAAGGCGCCGATCTGGGCGAGCACGGCGATCAGCGCGTTCTGGCGCAGGAACGTGGACTTGCCGCCCATGTTGGGGCCGGTGATCAGCCGGATCCGGCCGCGGGTCTCGCCCGAGAGGTCGCAATCGTTGGCGATGAACGGCTCCCCCGCCCGGCGCAGGGCCGCCTCGACCACCGGGTGCCGCCCGCCCGCCACGACGAAGCTCAGCGAATCGTCGACCACGGGCCGGCGCCAGTCGAGCTCGACCGCGAGTTCGGCGTGGCTCGCCGCCACGTCGAGGCCGGCCAGCGCCTCGGCAACCTCGGCGACGGCGTCGGCCCGGGCGAGGACGCGGGCAGAGAGGTCGTCGAACACCGCCGCCTCCAGGGCCAGCGCCCGGTCGGAGGCCCCTGAGATCTTGGATTCGAGCGCGCCCAGTTCGACGCTGGTGAAGCGCATCGCGTCCACCATGGTCTGGCGATGGACGAAGTCGCTCTGGAGTCCCTTCAGACAGGCTTCGCCGACGGATTGCGGAACCTCGATGAAGTACCCGAGAAGGTTGTTGTGCTTGATGCGCAGCGTCCGGCAGCCGGTCTGCTCGGCGTAGCGCGCCTGCAGGGCGGCGACGACCTTGCGGGAATCCTGGCCGAGGATGCGAGCCTCGTCGATCTCCGCATGGTAGCCGGCCCGCACGAAGCCGCCGTCCCTCCGGCTCAGGGGAAGGTCGTCGGCGAGCGCCGCCGTCAGCGTCGCGATCAGCTCCGGATCGGCCGCGGCGAGGTGGCCGGCCAGCCGGGCGAGATCCTCCGGCAGGGCCGGGATGGCGGACAGGCGCCCCCCGAGTTCCGCCGCCACGGCCAGGCCGTCCCGGATCGCCGCGAGATCGCGCGGTCCCGCCCGGCCGAGTCCGGTCCGCGACAGGGCGCGGGCGAGGTCGGGGGCCCGGGCCAGGGCGTCGCGCAGGCCGCCGCGCAGGGCGGCATCGTCCACGAGATGCGCCACGGCGGCATGGCGCCGGGCGATGGCCTCGAGCTGGGTCAGCGGTCCGGCGAGGTGCTCGGCCAGGAGACGTGCCCCGTTGGCCGTCACGGTGCGGTCAATGGTGGCGAGGAGGCTGCCGGCGCGCTCCCCGGACAGGGTGCGGGTGAGTTCGAGATTGAGCCGGGTCGCCGCATCGATCGCCAGCGTCCCGCCCGCATCCTCGCGGGTCGGGACCGCCAGGGTCGGCCGGGCCGCGAGCTGCGTCCGGGCGATGTAGAGGAGCGCGGCACCGGCGGCCGTGATTTCGGCCCGGGTGAACTGGCCGAAGCCGTCGAGGGTCGAGACGCCGTACTGCTCGCGCAGCCGCCGCTCGGCCGCCTGCGGTTCCAGTTCCGCCTGCGCGAGCGGCACGATCGCGGCGCGGCTCTCCTGCCACAGCCGCGCCAAGGCGGGATCCGCGTGAATCGCCTCCGACAGGACGATCTCCCGCGGGTCGTGCCGGGCGATGGCGCCGGCGAGATCGCCACCCGCGACCTCGCTCAGGGCGAAGCGCCCGGTGGAGATGTCGACGGCGGCCAGACCGTAGGCGACCACCCCCTCCCCGGTCTTGCGGCGTCCGATCGCCAGCAGAAGGTTGGCCCGGGCCGGATCGAGGAGCCGGTCCTCCGTGATCGTGCCCGGTGTGACGAGGCGCACCACCTCCCGGCGCACGACCGATTTCGGGCCGCGTTTCTTGGCCTCTGCGGGATCCTCGGTCTGCTCGCACACGGCGACCCGGTGCCCAAGGGCGATCAGGCGATTCAGGTAATCGTCGGAGCGCTCGACCGGCACGCCGCACATCGGGATCTCGGTCCCCGCGTGCCGGCCGCGCTTCGTCAGGACGATCCCGAGCGCCCGGGAGGCGATCTCGGCATCCTCGAAGAACAGCTCGTAGAAGTCGCCCATCCGGTAAAACAGCAGGCAATCCGGATTGGCGGCCTTGATCTCGATGTACTGCGCCATCATCGGCGTGGCGCCGGCCGGGTCGAGGCCGGGGGCGTGCGTGATATCGGCGGCGGGGCGGACGGCGGTTCGAGCCATGACAGCTCTTAGCAGAGCGGCGTCCGCGAATCAGGACGCGTACACCGACGCGGCTGGGGAGAAGCCGCCGCGGCGGTGGATGATCGCAGGCTGCCGCTCCCGGAAGAGCGTGGCGCCGTACCCGTATCCTGGGGCTCAGTAGCGCGGGCCGCCGGTGGTGTTGCCGAGCTGCTGCTGATAGCCGGGCCGCGACGGGTTGCGCGCGTTCGGATTGCCGTGGCGCATCGTGTTGAGACGGCGCATCCGCCGCTCGTGGCGGGTGGAATGATGGCGGTGCATCCGGTGATGGTGATGCATCGCAATGGTCTTGACCATGTCGTGCCCGGCCAGGCCGGTCTGTGGCACGGCCGGAGCGGCCTGGGCGGTCGCCGTGGCGGCCATGATGCCGCCGAAGACGAAGCCCGCAGTCAGCAGGGTGTGGAAAGACATCGTCGCGTATCTCCGGAACGCTCTCATGAGCACCCACCCAAACGGAAAGTGGTCGAATGGTTCCGGAATGTCGCGGAGAACGCAGGATTGAATTTATTCTGGAGGCAGGATTAATCGATCGTCCTGCACGTACACCGCGCCCGATCCTTCGACGCTTCCGAGACTAGAAGAGGACCTGCAAGGCACGGCACGTTTTGACTGTGCCGGATCCTTTGCCCCTCTACTGGAGCGGCGTTCAAGCGAGGAAGTCGGCGAGATCGGCGTTGACCGAGGCCGGCTCCTCGTGCGCGAGCCAGTGGCTGGCGCGGTCGTACCAGCGGATCCGGCCGGCGTCGCAGAAGGCCAGGCTCGCCTCCGCCAGGCCCGGCTGCAGCGCGGTGTCCTGGCGCCCCCAGAGGATCACGGTGGGGACGCGGACCCGCGGTGGCGTCGCCCGGGGCAGGCGAACCAGAGCGCGATACCAGTTCAGCATGGATGTCATCGCGCCGGGCCGGAGCCAGGCCTCGACATAGCCGTCGAGTTCGGCGGCCGCGAAGGCCCCCGGCCGGCTTGTGTTGGTCAGCGCGCGCCGCAGGGCCCGGCACCGATCCGCGGTGAGCAGGCGCTCGGGCAGGCCGGGGATCTGGAACAGGCCGACATAGGAGCTGCGCAGCCACTGGCCGGGATGGTGGCACATGTAGTCGCCGAGGATGGCGGGATGCGGCGCGTTCAGGATGGCGAGCCGCGCGATCCGGTCGGGATGCCGGCTCGCCAGCCACCACGCGACGATCCCACCCCAATCGTGGCCGACCAACCGGATTTCTGCGAAGCCGTAGGCGTCGGCCAGGGCGAGGACGTCGCCGGCCAGCCGGTCCAGATGATAGGCTTCGATGCCGGACGGCTTGTCACTGAGGCCGTAGCCGCGCTGATCCGGCGCCAGGACCCGCAGGCCCGCCTCGGCGAGCGGGCCGATCTGGTGGCGCCAGCCGTACCAAAATTCCGGGAAACCGTGCAGCAGGATCGTCGGCGCGCCCGAAGCGGGGCCGGCCTCGGCCACGTTCAGGCCAAGCCCGGGTAGCGCGACCCGGCGAAAGGTGACACCTGCGACATCCATCGGCGTCGATGCTCCGTCTGTCCGGGGGCGGTCCCGTCAGAAGCCGAGCGTGGCGCAGGCACCGGCTTCCGGCGAGAGCTGGTCGCGCAGGCGGACCGGGGAGGTTCGGGTCCACAGGCAGAGCAGGACGAAGGCCGCTCCCTCCAGCAGACCGCGGGCGGGATCGGCGGCGGGCGGGGCGTCGGTGCGGATCGTGTCGGGCTGGGTCATGGCGTCGAGCTCCAAGGGCCGTCTGTACTCGGGAGATCGGCGCACGGCCCCGCGGGTTACAGGGCCGCGCGGCGTCCGGGTGCGCTGCCGCACGCGGACGGATCAGCGCAGGGGGTCCAACCACCGGGCGAGGCTGCCGCTGGCGATGCCCGCACGGGTCTCCTGGTAGCCGAGCTCGGCCGTTTCCTGGAACCGCGACCAGGCCCGCAGATCGATCCCGGAGAGCTGGGGCTTCAGGACGACCGTGGCGTGGGCGGCCGCCATCAGGCTCTGTGCGTCGCTTGAGACCGTGGCGGCGCGCAGCAGCAGCGGTGCGAGCCCCGGCATGGCCGGCGGCGAGCCGATCAGCCTGCGCACGAGGCGTCCGGTCCAGCCGCGCCGGGGCATGTCCTGGAAGGCCCGGTCGCTGCCGACGTCGACGGCCAGCACCGGCCCGCGCTCCAAGTCGGCGGCGACGTCGGCCGGGAGGTTGTTCATCATGCCGCCATCGACCAGCACGCCTTCGTCGCAGATCACCGGCGGCAGCAGCCCCGGGATGGCGATGCTGGCGCGCAGGGCCTGCGTCAGCGCCCCCGCGCGATGCACCATCGTGCTGCCGGTGGTGAGATTGGACGAGACGCAGAAGAACGGCAGCCACAGATCCTCGATCCGCGCGCCGCCGTAGCGCGCGGCGAGTCCGGCATCGACCTTGGCGCCCCGGGTCAGGGCGTGGAGTGGCAGCGTGTAGTCGTTGATCGGGTTGCTGGTCGCGAAGAAGGCCTCGGTCTGGGCCTGGATCTCCGCGATGCTCCAGCCCATGGCGAGGCTCGCCGCGATGATCGCACCCATGCTGGTGCCGCCGACGAAGTCGGGGGCGCAGGACACCTCGTCGAGGGCCTTCAGCACCCCGAGATGGGCGAGCCCCCGGGCGCCGCCGCCGCCGAGGACGAGCCCCCGGGCGGCGCCGGAGGCGAGCCGGGCCAGGCGATCGAGATCCGCCGCCCGGCCGTCCCGGAGCTGGATGCGCAGCGCCGCGGGCAGCGCGGCGACGGCGGGATGCACTGGCTTCGGGCGCCGCGCCGCGGCGTCCTGCCGGACGACGAGATCCATGCGGATCCAGTCGGAGCGCACCCGCTCGAGATAGGCCGCCGCGCCCGGCCGCGGCGGCGCTCCCGGCTCGGCCAGCAGCAGCACGTGGTCCCCCCGCCGCTGGCTCTGTCGGCACCAGGGGCAGTCGATGTTCCGCGCCGCGAGGATCGTGCGCGCGTGCCGCGCCTCGAAGGCCTGGAACCACGCCTCGTCGGCGCCCCCGGGCCAGTCGGTCAGGCAGCCGGTTTCCCCGGGCAGGAGCGCGTCGAAGGCGGCGGCGAGCCGGTGGGCCAGGATCTCGGGGTCGGGCCCGTCGGTGACCGCCAGGATCGTGAAGATCCGCGGTGCGTGGTGGACCGAGTAGCCGTCGTAGAGCGCGCGCAGCCGGTCGGCGAGCATCCGGGCGAAGTAGAGCAGCGTCTGCGGATGCTCGGCGATCACCGCCTCGAAGGCGCCGCGGGTGAGCTGCAGCAGGTGCGTGTCGCGCAAAGCGATCACCGTGGCCGCCCGGGGGGCGTCGGACAGGAACGCCATCTCGCCGAAGATCGCCGGCGGCCGCAGGCGGGCGATCCGCGTGGGTACCCCGTTGTGGTCCCGGGCCGAGACGCCGACGGCACCGGAGACGAGCGTGTAGAGCGCGTCGCCGGTCGCACCCTGCTCGAACAGGATCCGGCCTGCCGGCACCGCGACCGGTACCATGCGGGCGCGCACGGCCGCGCCGGCCTCCGCATCGAGGCCGGCCAGGAACGGGATTTCGGGCGCGTTCACCGCCGCACCGCCGGATCCACGGTCGCGGGCGGTCCTGCCGCCGGGCGCAGGCGCATCGTCTCGGTCCCCCCATTCGCGAGCCTTATGCCAACATAGCGCAGCGGCTCCGCCAGGCCTTCTCCGTGACCGCGCGGGGCTTCTGAAACGCCGATCCCTTCGCGCGGTGGCCGCCATCCGGTACAGGCGGACCGGAGAACAGCCGGGAGGAACCGATGTCGGAGCGGATCGCGATCGTGACCGGGGCGGGCACGGGAGTCGGCAAGGCCGCCGCCCTGGCGCTCGCCGGTGCCGGGTGGCGCGTGGTGCTGTCCGGGCGTCGTCCGGCCCCCCTCGAAGAGACGGCGGCCGAGATCGGGGACGACCGCGCCCTCGCAGTCCCCACCGACGTCACCGATCCCGAGTCGATCGCCAGCCTGTTCGCCCGCACCCGGGATCGATTCGGGCGCCTGGACCTGCTGTTCAACAATGCCGGGATCGGCGCTCCGGCGGTGCCCCTGGAGGACCTGCCGCTGGAGACCTGGCGCCAGGTGGTCGACACCAACCTGACCGCGCTGTTCCTGTGCACGCAGCACGCCTTCCGGATCATGCGCGACCAGGATCCCCAGGGCGGACGCATCATCAACAACGGCTCGATCTCGGCGCATGCCCCGCGACCCAACTCGATCGCCTACACCGCGACCAAGCACGCCGTCACGGGTCTGACAAAAGCCACGTCCCTCGATGGGCGCGCCTACGACATCGCCTGCGGCCAGATCGACATCGGCAACGCCGACACGCCGATGGGCGGCAAGATGAAGGCCGGCGTCCCGCAGGCGGACGGGTCGCTGCGCGCCGAGGCGGTGATGGATCCCGACCATGTCGGCCAGGCGGTGCTGACCATGGCGAGCCTGCCGCTCGAAGCCAATGTCCAGTTCATGACGATCATGGCCACCAAGATGCCGTTCGTCGGACGCGGCTGAGAGGGCGGCCGGTCAGCGCCGCCGCGCGCCACGTCCTCGCGCCCGGATCCGAGGTTTCGGCCGGGCGACAATGTGTGCCGGTTCCGCGCCGACCCGGCGCCAAGCCGCACGGCGTCGTTGCCGGCTGTGCATTTGTCGTAGCGATCCGCGTCATACGCGCGGCGACGCGATTGACGGCTCGATCTATAACTCATACAAATTCGACAACGAAGAGCGGGCGGGGCCAACCCAGCCTGAGTTGGGAGCGGGATCACGCCACCTCCACGCCGACTGAGCGGCCATGCCGCCACGGACCGCCCAGTGCGGCCGTGATGTTTCAAGACATTGACAGACTATTGGATCGCGCACTCGGCACATGGGGCGGAGAATTTTGATATTCGTCTGTCAAAACGCGCGGGCCTGAAGGTGAGGTTCCAAGATCACGATCTGAGAGTGCCGAAAGACAGGGATGACGCGGCGGGTTCGGTAGCCTGCACGCCGTCACCGGCACGACAACACGGACGGGGGGAATCATGTTCGCCAAGAAGAGGTTTCTCAAGCTGGTTCTCGGTGCCGCGCTCCTGGGCGGCGTGTCTATGCCGTCGGCGCAGGCCGCGAACGGCGATAACATCGGCGTGGCCATGCCGACCAAGTCGTCCCAGCGCTGGATCGACGACGGCAACAACATCGTGAAGCTGCTGCAGACCAAGGGCTACAAGCCCGACCTGCAATACGCCGACGACGACATCCCGACCCAGCTCGCGCAGATCGAGAACATGCTCACCAAGGGGGTGAAGGTTCTCGTGGTCGCCTCGATCGACGGAACGACCCTGGGCGACGTGCTGTCGAAGGCCAGTGAGCGCGGCGTCAAGGTCATCGCCTACGATCGGCTCATCAGGGGCACGCCGAACGTCGACTATTACGCCACCTTCGACAACTTCAAGGTCGGCGTACAGCAGGCGACGTCCATCGTCGATGCGCTCGGCCTGAAGGACGGCAAGGGACCGTTCAACATCGAGCTGTTCGGCGGATCGCCCGACGACAACAACGCCTACTTCTTCTACGACGGCGCCATGTCGGTGCTGAAGCCGTACTTCGACGCGAAGAAGCTCGTGGTGCGGTCGGGCCAGTTCGGCATGGACAAGGTCTCGACCCTGCGCTGGGACTCGGCCACCGCCCAGGCCCGGATGGATAACCTGCTCTCGGCCTTCTACGGCAATGCCCGGCTCGACGCGGTGCTCTCCCCCTACGACGGCATCTCCACGGCGATCATCTCGTCGGTGAAAGGCTTCGGCTACGGATCCGGGGGGCTCAAGCTGCCGGTGATCAGCGGCCAGGACGCCGAGTCGCAATCGATCAAGTCGATCATCGCGGGCGAGCAGACCGCGACGGTCTTCAAGGATACCCGCGAGCTGGCGAGGGTCACGGTGGCGATGATCGACGCCATCGAGGCCGGCCGGCAACCCGAGATCAACGATTCCAAGACCTACAACAACGGCAAGAAGGTCGTTCCGTCTTACCTGCTGACGCCGGTGATCGTCACCAAGGACAACTGGAAGTCGGCCCTGGTCGATACGGGTTACTACACCCTCGAACAGCTGAAGTGACCGCTGGGCCGGCGCCGGCCCCTCGCGCAGCGTGCCGGATCGCGGAACCGGCACGCTGCGCCCGCTTCCCGATCCGTATCGTTCCGAAAGCCGAAGGCCACCTCTCGGGACGGTGCCCTGAATCCTGAGCCGGCATCCCACCGGCGCAGCCACATCTGTGCAGGCCGAGCCTGAAGGGGTCGCATGCAGCCCGTCCTCGAAATGCGGGGGATCTCCAAGACGTTCCCCGGCGTCAAGGCCCTCAACGACGTCAACCTCACGGTCGCGCCCGCCGAGATCCACGCCCTGGTCGGCGAGAACGGCGCCGGCAAGTCGACGCTCATGAAGGTGCTGAGCGGAGTCTATCCGCACGGCTCCTATGCGGGTGAGATCGTCTACGAGGGGCATCCGGGCCGCTTCCGGGACATCTCCGACAGCGAGCGCCTGGGCATCGTGATCATCCACCAGGAACTGGCCCTGGTGCCGTTCCTGTCGATCGCCGAGAACATCTTCCTCGGCAACGAGCCGGCTCGGTTCGGCATCATCGACCGGGAGCAGGTCTACGCGCGGGCGCGCGCGCTCATGGCCACCGTGGGGCTCCACGAGAGCCCCGACACCCTGGTGACCCATCTCGGCGTCGGCAAGCAGCAACTCGTCGAGATCGCCAAGGCCCTGTCCAAGAAGGTCAAGCTGCTCATCCTCGACGAGCCGACCGCCAGCCTGAGCGAGACGGACAGCGCGGCGCTGCTGCAGCTGCTGCTGAACTTCAAGGACCAGGGCATCGCGTCGATCCTGATCTCGCACAAGCTCAATGAGATCTCGAAGGTCGCCGACCGGATCACCGTCCTGCGCGACGGCACCACCATCGAGACCCTCGACTGCCGGAGCGAGGCGGTGGACGAGGATCGCATCATCCGGGGCATGGTCGGGCGCACGATGGCGAACCGCTATCCGGTGCGCGAACCGAAGATCGGCGACCTCCTGATGGAGGTGCGCGACTGGACGGTCCACCACCCGATCCATCCCGACCGGGCGGTGGTGCGCAGGGTCGGCCTGACCGTGCGCCGGGGCGAGATCGTCGGGATCGCCGGCCTGATGGGCTCGGGTCGGACCGAGCTCGCCATGAGCATCTTCGGGCGGTCCTATGGACAGGGCATCAGCGGCACCGTCCGGATCGACGGCGCGACGGTGGACGTCTCAACCATCGACCGGGCGATCGCGGCGGGGATCGCCTACGTCACCGAGGACCGCAAGCAGCTCGGCCTCGTCCTGGGTGAAGACATCACCAAGAACACCACCCTGGCGAACCTGCCGGGGGTCTCCACCGCCGCGGTGATCGACGAGGCGGTGGAGCACCGGGTCGCGAGCGCCTATCGGAGCAAGATGCGGATCCGCTCCTTCGGCGTGTCCCAGCAGACGGTGAACCTGTCGGGCGGCAACCAGCAAAAGGTGGTGCTCAGCAAGTGGCTGTTCACCGAGCCCAAGGTGCTGATCCTGGACGAGCCGACCCGCGGCATCGATGTCGGCGCCAAGTACGAGATCTACAGCATCGTCAACGCACTGGCCGACGAGGGCCGGGGCGTCGTGATGATCTCGTCCGAGATGCCCGAGCTCCTCGGCCTGTGCGACCGGATCTACGTCATGAACGAGGGGCGCTTCGTCGGCGAGTTCCCCCGCGCCGAGGCCAGCCAGGAAGCGATCATGCGCGCGATCATGCGCTCCAAGGACCTGAACGGATGACCGACTCCACTGTGCGCAACCCCATGATCCCCGTGAGCGAAGGACTATCAGGCCCCATGGCTGCCAGTGAGCCCCGCAGCGCGCCTCGATCCTGGCGCGGCTTCCTCCCGACGGCCCAGCTGCACGAATACGGGCTGGTCTTCGCCCTGGCCGTCATCACCCTGTTCTTCGAGTACACGACCGGCGGCGTGCTGTTTCAGCCGCTGAACCTGACCTACCTGGTTCTGCAGAACAGCTACGTCGTGGTGATGGCGCTGGGGATGCTGCTCGTCATCGTGGCCGGGCATATCGATCTGTCGATCGGCTCGGTGGTCGCCTTCGTCGGGGCGCTCGCGGCGCTGCTGATGGTCCGGTTCGGCGTCGATCCGCTGACGGCCACCGTCCTGTGCCTGGTGGTGGGCGCCGCGATCGGCGGGCTGCAGGGCTACTTCGTGGCCTATCTCGGTATCCCGAGTTTCATCGTCACCCTGGCCGGCATGCTGGTGTTCCGCGGTCTGACGCAGGCGCTCCTGCAGGGCGCCTCTGTCGGGCCGTTCCCGGAAGTCTTTCAGGCGCTCTCCAAGGGCTTCCTCGCCAATTTCGCCGGGCCTTGGACCGCAGTTCTGATCGCTCTCGGACTCACGACGTCGCTCGTTGGCCTGAACTGGCGCCGCCGGCAGGTGCGGGTCAGAAACGGCGGCCCGGCCGATTCTCCGGCGGCGTTCCTCGCCCGCAACGGTGTGACGACGATCGTGATCCTCGCCTTCGCTTACCAGATGAGCGACTATCGCGGCTTGCCCAACGTGCTGCTCGTGATGTTCGCCCTGGTTATGCTGTACCAGTTCGTCACCACGCGGACGACGATCGGGCGGCGGATCTACGCGCTCGGCGGCAATGTCAAGGCCGCCCGCCTGTCCGGCATCAAGACCGAGCGGCTGACCTTTCTGACCTTCGCCAACATGGGCGCGCTCGCGGGCCTCGCGGGCTTGATCCTGGTCGCCCGTCTCAACACCGCGAATTCGAAGGGCGGCGTTGGGTTCGAACTCGACGCGATCGCCGCCTGCTTCATCGGCGGCGCCTCAGCGGCCGGCGGCATCGGCAAGGTGTCGGGTGTCGTGATCGGCGCTTTCATCATCGGAATCATGAACAACGGCATGTCGATGATGGGCATCGGCAGCGACTGGCAGCTGGTGATCAAGGGCGTGGTCCTGCTCGCCGCCGTCTGCCTCGACGTCTACAACAAGAACAACCGGGCCTGACCGAGCCGGCGCCGCTCACGACTGCCCCGGCGGCCGCCGATCGCCGTCGCGCCGCCGGTGGGCGGGTGCCTCCGGCAGGCGCGAGGCCGATTGCGGGACCTCCATCCGGAGCAGCCGATGGGATTTCGGAACCTCCGCGCTCGCGATCGCGCGACCGGCGGGTTCCGGTGGCAGGGTCTCGACCTGCCCAGGCCGCTTGGCGGGTGCGATGGCCGAGAAACCGCCGCAGAGGACCAGGCAGCCGAGGCCGATGAGGATGTCGTCCAGGTCGGGCTCGGACGGGCTCATCAGATAACCGAGGCCGCCGAGGCCGAAGCCGGCGGCCAGGAGACGGTATGTCGGATCGCGGGACGGCACGCCTCTCCATCGGCGCAGCCCGGTTGCGGCCCGGTCAAACCGATCCGCTCAAATGTCGAGGTTCCGGCCCTCAGGTCTTGCGCGCCACCGTGAAGCGGGCGGCGTCCCGGAGGATCCGGGCGCTCTCGCCCCAGGGGCCGACCGCATCCTCGCAGACGCCGACGAGGCGGTCGCACTCGGCCCGGGCCCCGTCGAGGCCGAGGCGGTCGACCAGGGTCGCTTTCCCGGCCTCCTTGTCCTTGCCGGTGGCCTTGCCCATGGCTTCGGGCGAGGCTTCCCGATCGAGGATGTCGTCGGCGATCTGGAAGGCCTGGCCCAGGGCCAGACCGTAGCGCAGCAGGGCTGCCTTCTGGCCCTCGTCGGCGCCGCCGACGATCGCGCCGGCCTCCACCGAGAAGGCCAGGATCGCGCCGGTCTTCATCGCCTGCATCCGCAGGGTGTCGTCCACGTCCAGGGTGGCCGTGCCGAAGCGGCCTTCGGCGGTGAGGTCGAGGAGCTGCCCGCCGACCATGCCGCCGAGGCCCGAGGCCCGGGCGAGGCCGAGCACGAGGTCGGCCCGGATCCGTGCGTCCGGCTGCCAGGTCGGGTCGGCCACGATCTCGAAAGCCAGCGTCTGCAGGGCGTCGCCGACCAGGATCGCGGTGGCCTCGTCGTAGGCCTTGTGGACCGTCGGCTTGCCGCGGCGCATGTCGTCGTCGTCCATGGCGGGCAGATCGTCGTGGACGAGGCTGTAGCAATGCACCAGCTCGACCCCGGCGCCGGCGGCCAGCGCCGGCGCCTCGGACCCGCCGAGCATCCGGGCGGTCTCGATGGCGAGGAACGGCCGCAGGCGCTTGCCGCCGCCCAGCACCGCGTGCCGCATCGCCGCCATGAGTCGGGGCGGCCGGGTGATCTCGCCGGTGCCCACCTCCGGTCCGAGCCGTTCCACCAGGAAGGTCTCGACCGTCCCGGCGACCTCGGTCAGCCTGTGGGTAAAGTCGACGGCTTGCGGACCAGTCTTGACCGAACCAGTCTGAGCCTGCGTTGAGGAGGTCGGGGTCATCGAGCGCTGCGTCCGGTCCTAGCCTTGCGAAAACCAATCGCGTGTCTGTTGCACGGGAACGAAATCACGGTGGGCGGGGTCGAAGGCAGGGGTGATGCGGCGGAACGCGATCTCCCGCGCGCCCGCCCGCGACGCCCCCGCCGTGTCCGCCAGGTCGTGGGGATGCTGCTGCTGCTCCCCGCCACCGGTTTCGGTCTCGTGCTCGTCTTGGCGCTCGTCTATAGCGCGATGATGCCGCCGTCGACCCTGATGCTCGGACGGTGGTTGACGCTTCAGCCGGTCAGTCGGGATCCGGTCCCGCTCTCGGCGATCGCGCCGGTGCTGCCGCAGGCGGTGATCGCCTCGGAGGACCAGCGCTTCTGCCTCGACAACGGCGTCGATCTCGGGGCGATCCGCGAGGTTGTGGAGGACGAGGATTCGCCGAGCCGCGGCGCCTCGACGATCGCCATGCAGACGGTGAAGAACGTCTTCCTGTGGCCCGGCCGATCCTACATCCGGAAGGGCCTGGAGATCCCGCTGGCGCTCGCGCTCGACGCCCTCTGGGGCAAGCGGCGGATGATGGAGATCTACCTGAACGTCGCCGAATGGGGCGACGGGATCTACGGCGCGCAGGCCGCAAGCCGGCACTGGTTCGGCAAGGATGCGAGCCGGCTGACCCGCGGCGAGGCGGCGCTCCTGGCCGCCGTCCTGCCGAATCCGATCACCCGCAGCGCCGGCCACCCCTCCCCTGGGGTGCGCCGCCGCGCCGCGCGGATCCAGGCGATGATGGGTCAGGTCGAGGGGCTGACGGGGTGCCTGCGGCGGTAGCAGGCGCCCATCCGTCTCTGTAAGACGTGCCTTCGAAACGTGACACCCGGGGCCGACCTCCAATGACCGACGCCGTCTACGACCTCACCCTGGAGCGCATCGCGCTGATCCGCCGGATGGTCGTCGCCTGGGGCGGTGTCGAGCCGGGGGCGCCCACCGTCCACCCGGAGGCGCCCTATGGCAGCCTCGACCGGGACGGCGATATCGCCAACGTCACCGGTGACGACGAGGGCGCCGAGGAGGAGCACCGGGCCCTGGAGGACGGCCTCGCGGTCTTCGCACAGAATGCGCAGCTGAAGCCCGGCCGCTACCAGTATCACAATGCGCTGGCCAAGCTGGACCACAGCACGGTCGGCGACGTGTTCCGGGATGCGCAGACCGGCGAGACGCCCGAGCACATCACCTTCGCGGTGACCCCGGAGCATCTGGCGCTGATTCCAAGGCTCGGCTACGCCTGGGATACCGCCCGGGGCGTGCCCTATGTCGATCCCGCCCAGCCTTACGGCGGACCGGGTCCCTACACCGCCGATATGGCCCGCCACTTGGCTGCGGTCCCCGGAGCGGCCGCCAATGACGACGAAGATGCGCAGACGCA
Source organism: Methylobacterium sp. J-026 (assembly GCF_022829585.1). Classification (GTDB taxonomy): domain Bacteria; phylum Pseudomonadota; class Alphaproteobacteria; order Rhizobiales; family Beijerinckiaceae; genus Methylobacterium. Next base: position 81,583 of record NZ_JAKSYC010000327.1, on the reverse strand, counting down.
TCTCGTCCGCCTCCACCGCGAGATGCAGCCGGCCCTGCAGATCTTCCTGCGCTACGCCGATCTCGGGCCCGGTACGTTCCGTCGGACCGGCGGGTCCCCGGCGTGGGAACCCGCCTGAGCGGCGGGCGGCTCAGCCCCCGCGCTTCCCGCGCTGCGCCAGCGTCCGCAGCCGGAGCGCGTTGAGCTTGATGAAGCCCGCCGCGTCGCGATGGTCATAGGCGACGGCGCCTTCTTCGAAGGTCACGAGATCCTGGTCGTAGAGGGAGTACGGGCTCTCGCGGCCGATCACGTAAACGCCGCCCTTGTAGAGCTTCAACCGCACCGTGCCGGTGACCTTCTCCTGGCTCCGATCGATCAGCGCCTGGATCATCTCGCGCTCCGGCGAGAACCAGAAGCCGTTGTAGATCAGCTCCGCGTATTGCGGCATCAGCTGATCCTTGAGATGCGCGGCGCCGCGGTCTAGCGTGATCGACTCGATCGCCCTGTGGGCCGGCAGCAGGATCGTGCCGCCGGGCGTCTCGTACATACCGCGGCTCTTCATGCCGACGAAGCGATTCTCGACGAGGTCGAGCCGCCCGATGCCGTTGTCGTGGCCGAGCTGGTTGAGCTTGGCCAGCAGGCTCGCGGGCGAGAGTTTCTCGCCGTCGATCGAGACCGCGTCGCCCTTTTCGAACCCGATGGTGATGACGGTCGGCGTGTCCGGCGCCTGCTCGGGCGAGATCGTCCGCGAAAAGACGTAATCGGGCACCTCGACGGCCGGATCCTCCAGCACCTTGCCCTCCGAGGAGGCGTGCAGGAGGTTGGCGTCCACCGAGAACGGGCTCTCGCCGCGCTTGTCCTTGGCGATCGGGATCTGGTGCTGCTCGGCGAAGGCGATCAGCTGCTCGCGGGAGCGCAGGTCCCATTCGCGCCACGGCGCGATCACCGTCACGTCCGGCTTCAGGGCGTAGTAGCCGAGCTCGAATCGGACCTGGTCGTTGCCCTTGCCGGTGGCGCCGTGGCAGACCGCGTCAGCCCCGACCCGTTCGGCGATCTCGATCTGTTTCTTGGCGATCAGCGGCCGGGCGATCGAGGTGCCCAGCAGGTAGACGCCCTCGTAGACGGCGTTCGCCCGGAACATCGGGAAGACGTAGTCGCGGACGAATTCCTCGCGCAGGTCCTCGATGAAGATGTTCTCGGGCTTGATCCCGAGCAGCTCGGCCTTGCGGCGCGCCGGCTCCAGCTCCTCCCCCTGGCCGAGATCGGCCGTGAAGGTCACCACTTCGCAGCCGTAGGTGGTCTGCAGCCACTTCAGGATGATCGAGGTATCGAGGCCGCCGGAATAGGCCAGCACGACCTTCTTCACGGGGCTCTTCGCGGGGACGGACATGCGGCTTCCGGAACTGAGGCGGGGCATCCGCGGCTTATCGCGGGTGTCATCGGCCTGCAACCGGCGTGCCGTCTCGCGCGTAGGCCCGATGCCGGAGGATCGGCCGCGTTTCGCCTCACGGCGGCCTTGCGGCTGTGCAAGAAACGGCGCGGGCGTTGCCTGTCGTCATCGCCGCGTGAGTGCATCGGAGAAGCGAAGTCTATGGCGCGCCAGCCGATTCTGGAGTTCTGGTACGAATTCGCCTCCACGTATTCGTATCTCGCGGCGATGCGCGTCGAGGACGCCGCCGCGGAGGCCGGGGTCGCGGTGCGGTGGCGGCCCTTCCTGGTCGGGCCGCTCTTCGCCTCGCAGGGCTGGACGTCCTCACCGTTCAACCTCTACCCGGCCAAGGGCAAGAATATGTGGCGGGACGTCGAGCGCGAGGCCGCGCGCCTCGGCCTGCCACCGCTGACCCGCCCGGCGCAATTCCCGCAGAACAGCCTCAGCGCCGTGCGGGTCGCCATCCTGGGCCAGGACCAGGATTGGCTGGTGCCGTTCTCGAAGGCCGTCTTTGCCGCGAGCTTCGCCGAGGGCCGCTCCATCGCGGAGCCCGCTTCCGTCGCCGAGATCCTCGACACGCTGGGCCTCGACGGGACGCAGACCGTGCGGGCCGCCGCCGCCGAGGCCAACAAGACCAAGCTGCGAGTGAGCGTCGAGGAGGCGCGCTCCCGCGGAATCTACGGGGCCCCGACCTTCCTGGCGGATGACGGCGAGCTGTTCTGGGGCAACGACCGGCTGGAGCAGGCACTGGCCTGGGCCGTGGGCGAGCGGCCGAAGGGCCTCCGGTAGGGCCACGTTCACCCGGCCCGGCCATCAATCCGACGCGACCCCGTCGTTCCGATCCGCCACCGCCCCGGTGCGGCCCGAGCGGACCCGCGATGCCCCGGACGAGACTCATGCCCGTTTCCCGACGTCACCTCCTCGCCGCCGCCGGCTCCGTGCTGGGCTCAGGACTCGGCCGCGCGGCCGCGCAATCCTACGGACAGCGGGTGGCGGTCAACGGCGACGACGGGAAGCCGGTTGCCAACGCGATCCTGCCCGGCGAGATCACGGGCCAGATCCCCACCCTGCACGGCGTTACCTATGTCGGGCCGCGCGATCCCGGGACCACGCTCTACGAGTTCTTCGACTTCAACTGTCCGTATTGTCGGAAGGCCGCGGCCGACGTGGTGGCACTGCACGACGGCGACGCCGAACTGCGCATCGGGCTTGTCCACAATCCGATTCTGTCCCCGCAATCGGCCCAGGCCGCCAAGGTCATGCTGGCCGTGCAGCGCAGGCTCGGATCGGAGGCGGCCTGGGGCTTCTATCGGACCGTTCTCGGCAAGCCGGGCCGGATCGATGGGCCCGGCGCGCTGAATGCGGCCACAGCCCTGGGCGTTCCGCAGGCGGAGATCGAGGAGATCGCCGACAGCGACGAGGTGCGCGTCGCACTCAAGAGCCAGATGCGGATGGCCGCGGATCTCGGGCTCTACGCCACGCCGTCCTACGTTCTCGGCAACAGCGGCATCCTCGGCCATCCGGGGGCCCGCGCGATGGCGAAGATGATCGCGAGCATGCGGCGCTGCGACCGGCTCGCCTGCTGAGGGCCGCCCGGCGTCACACTTCCGCCGTCCTACCGCGCAGCGACAGCCGCGTCCGTGTTGCGCGCGGCCATGCCGGCATGCTAGGCGGTCGCCGCGCCACAAAGGGCGGTCTTCGACCCTGCCCGCTGTCGGCGCGACCCCACGTCCCGAACGGTCTCGCACCGCGCTCCCCGCCGGAGCGCACGGAGCGGGCGGGCAACCAGAGAAGAGAGCGACGGGTGGCGCAGAACGGTTCCGAGGCTGGTCCCCTGGTCGCAGGCGTGGCGGGCCGGTACGCTTCCGCCCTGTTCGACTTGGCGCGCGACGAGCGCCAGGTCGACGCCGTCGCCGAGGCGCTCGGTCGGTTCGAGGCAATGTTGCGGGAGAGCGCGGATCTGCGCCGCTTGGTCCGCAGCCCCGTCTTCGGCGCCGAGGAGCAGGCGGCCGCCATCGGCGCGGTGCTCGACAAGGCCGAGATCGGCGGGCTCGCCGCCAACTTCATCCGCCTGGCGGCCTCCAACCGCCGGCTCTTCGCCCTTCCCGACATGATCACCGCGTTCCGGGCCCTGGTGCAGGATTCGAAGGGGATCGTGCGCGCTCAGGTGCGGGTGGCCGAGAAGCCCTCCGACACCGTGATCGAGGAGATCAAGGCGTCGCTGCGCGACATCGCCAAGGCCGATATCGACCTCGACCTGATCGTCGATCCGAGCCTGATCGGCGGCCTGATCGTGAAGATGGGATCGCGCATGGTCGACGCGTCCCTCAGGACCAAGCTCAACGGTATCCGCCTCGCGATGCGGGCCGCGCCGTAAGCGCCCCCATCCGATCCGAACACGCACAGAACGCATCAGCGACAGAGGCCCGAGTATGGACATCCGCGCCGCCGAGATCTCCGCGATCCTGAAAGAGCAGATCAAGAACTTCGGCGAGGAGGCCGAGGTCTCCGAGGTCGGGCAGGTCCTGTCCGTCGGCGACGGCATCGCCCGCGCCTACGGCCTCGACAACGTCCAGGCCGGCGAGATGGTCGAGTTCGAATCGGGCGTGCGCGGCATGGCCCTGAACCTCGAGCAGGACAACGTCGGCATCGTGATCTTCGGCTCCGACCGCGAGATCAAGGAAGGCCAGACCGTCAAGCGGACCGGCGCCATCGTGGACGTGCCGGTGGGCAAGGGCCTGCTCGGCCGCGTCGTCGACGCGCTGGGCAACCCGATCGACGGCAAGGGCCCGATCACCTCGACCGAGCGTCGCCGGGTCGACGTGAAGGCCCCGGGTATCATCCCGCGCAAGTCGGTGCACGAGCCGATGGCCACGGGTCTGAAGGCGATCGACGCCCTGATCCCGGTGGGCCGCGGCCAGCGCGAGCTGATCATCGGCGACCGCCAGACCGGCAAGACCGCCATCGCCCTCGATACGATCCTCAACCAGAAGCCCGGCCACGCTGCGGGCGGGGACGAGAAGTCCAAGCTCTACTGCATCTACGTCGCCATCGGCCAGAAGCGCTCGACGGTGGCCCAGTTCGTGAAGGTGCTCGAGGACCAGGGCGCCCTGGAATACTCCATCGTCATCGCCGCGACTGCCTCGGACGCCGCGCCGATGCAGTTCATCGCGCCCTTCGCCGGCTGCGCCATGGGCGAGTATTTTCGCGATAACGGCATGCACGCCGTGATCGTGTACGACGATCTCTCGAAGCAGGCGGTGGCCTACCGCCAGATGTCGCTGCTGCTGCGCCGCCCGCCTGGCCGCGAGGCCTACCCGGGCGACGTGTTCTACCTGCATAGCCGCCTGCTCGAGCGCGCCGCCAAGATGGGCGACGCGGCCGGCAACGGCTCGCTGACCGCGCTGCCGGTCATCGAGACCCAGGCCAACGACGTCTCGGCCTATATCCCGACCAACGTGATCTCGATCACCGACGGCCAGATCTTCCTCGAGACCGACCTGTTCTACCAGGGCATCCGCCCGGCGGTGAACGTCGGCCTCTCGGTCTCGCGGGTGGGCTCCTCGGCCCAGACCAAGGCGATGAAGAAGGTCGCCGGCAAGATCAAGGGCGAGCTGGCGCAGTACCGCGAGATGGCGGCCTTCGCGCAGTTCGGCTCCGATCTCGATGCTTCGACCCAGCAGCTTCTGAACCGCGGGTCGCGGCTCACCGAACTCCTGAAGCAGCCGCAATTCTCGCCGCTGAAGATGGAGGAGCAGGTCGCGGTTATCTACGCCGGCGTGAACGGCTATCTCGACAAGATGCCGGTCAGCAAGGTCCGTCCCTTCGAGGTTGCGCTGCTGAGCACCCTGCGCACGAAGCACAAGGATCTGCTCGACGCGATCGCCACCTCGAAGGACCTGTCGGACGAGAGCGCCGGCAAGCTGAAGGGCGTGATCGAGAGCGTCGCCAAGTCGATCGGGTAAGGCATCCCGATCCGCTGAGGCACCGGCCCCTCCTCCTTGCGGAGAGGGGTAGGGGTGGGGGTGGTGCAGGAGGCACCGGCGCCGCTCCATCCTGAATCACCCCACCTCCGGCTCCTCCCCGCTACGGGGAGGAGAGGCCCTTTGGAACGGACCTGGACCTCACCCGATGGCGAGTTTGAAGGACCTGCGTAACCGCATCACCTCGGTGAAGGCGACGCAGAAGATCACCAAGGCCATGCAGATGGTCGCCGCCGCCAAGCTGCGCCGGGCGCAGTTGGCCGCCGAGGCGGGCCGTCCCTATGCCGAGAAGATGGCCATGGTTCTGGGCAACCTCGCCGGTAATCTGATCGGCGGCGTCGGCGCGCCGAGGCTTCTGTCCGGTACCGGCTCGGAGCAGACCCATCTCCTGGTGGTCTGCACCGGCGATCGTGGCCTGTGCGGTGCCTTCAACTCCTCGATCGTCCGTCTCGCGGTCCGCGAGCACGCCCAGAAGCTCACCGCCGCGGGCAAGACCGTCAAGATCATGACCGTCGGCAAGAAGGGCTACGACCAGCTGCGGCGCCTGTACCGCGACCAGATCGTCGAGAGCATGGATATCCGCGGCAACCGTCCGGTGGATTACCCGTTCGCCGCCGAGATCGCCGACCGGATCCTGGCCCGCTTCGAGGCCGGCGAGTTCGACGTGGCGACCCTGTTCTTCTCCGAATTCCGGTCGGTCATCTCGCAGGTCCCCACCGCCCAGCGGCTGATCCCGGCCGAACTGCCCGAGGTCGACACCAGCGCGAAGGTGGTCGGAGGCGACGCCGCCCTGGAATTCGAGCCCTCCGAGGAGGCGATCCTGGAGACGCTGCTGCCGAAGAACCTGACGGTGCAGATCTACCGGGCGCTCCTCGAGAACGCCGCCTCCGAACAGGGCGCCCGCATGAGCGCCATGGACTCGGCCACCCGCAACGCGGGCGAGATGATCAAGAAGCAGACGCTCATCTACAACCGCACGCGTCAGGCCATGATCACCAAGGAACTCATCGAGATCATCTCCGGCGCCGAGGCGTTGTGATAAGAGGGCATGCCGAAGGCGTTACACGATGACGAGCGAGGTCGAGAACCTGGTTTCGGAGCACCTGCGCGCCCTTCGGCGTGACGTCTCCGAAGCGCGCCTCGACCTCAAGGACGTGAAGTCGCGGCTGACCGCCATCGAGATGCAGGTTGCGACCATGAATGGGCGCATGGACCGTTTCGACGAGCGTATGGCCCGTGTCGAAGTACGACTCGAGCTGACGGACGCTTGAGCCGGATCTGGTCGATCGAAGATATGGCCGGCGCGATTCGTGCGCCGGCACGGACAACGAGGATATCATGGCCAACACCGCACTCCCCGGCGCCGGCTCCAACAAGGTCGGCAAGATCACCCAGGTCATCGGCCCCGTGGTCGACGTGCAGTTCGACGGGCATCTGCCCGAGATCCTGAACGCCCTGGAGACCAAGAATAACGGCGCCCGCCTCGTCCTCGAGGTCGCCCAGCAACTCGGCGAGCAGACCGTCCGCTGCATCGCCATGGACACGTCCGAGGGCCTGACCCGGGGCCAGGAATGCACGGATACCGGCGAGCCGATCAAGGTTCCGGTGGGCATGAACACCCTCGGCCGGATCATGAACGTCATCGGTGAGCCGATCGACGAGCTCGGCCCGGTGGTGTGCGACACCTACCGCGCCATCCACCAGCCTGCCCCGTCCTACGCCGACCAGTCGACCGAGGCGCAGATCCTCGTCACCGGCATCAAGGTGGTGGATCTGCTGGCCCCCTACTCGAAGGGCGGCAAGGTCGGCCTATTCGGCGGCGCGGGCGTCGGCAAGACCGTGCTGATCATGGAGCTGATCAACAACATCGCCAAGGTGCACTCCGGCTATTCGGTGTTCGCCGGCGTCGGTGAGCGGACCCGCGAGGGCAACGATCTCTATCACGAGATGATCGAGTCCAAGGTGAACGTCGACCCGAAGGAGCATGGCGGCTCGGCCGAGGGCTCCAAGTGCGCCCTGGTCTACGGGCAGATGAACGAGTCCCCCGGCGCCCGCTCGCGGGTGGCGCTCACCGGCCTGACCATCGCGGAGCAGTTCCGCGACGAGGGCCAGGACGTGCTGTTCTTCGTGGACAACATCTTCCGCTTCACGCAGGCCGGCTCCGAAGTGTCGGCGCTGCTCGGCCGCATCCCCTCGGCGGTGGGCTATCAGCCGACGCTCGCCACCGACATGGGTGCCCTCCAGGAGCGCATCACCACCACCAACAAGGGCTCGATCACCTCGGTGCAGGCGATCTACGTGCCGGCTGACGATCTGACCGATCCGGCGCCCGCCGCCTCCTTCGCCCACCTCGACGCCACGACCGTGCTGTCGCGCTCGATCGCCGAGAAGGGCATCTACCCGGCGGTGGATCCGCTCGACTCGACCTCGCGCATGCTGTCGCCGGCGATCCTCGGCGAGGAGCATTACGACGTCGCCCGCCGCGTGCAGCAGACCCTGCAGCGCTACAAGGCGCTCCAGGACATCATCGCGATCCTGGGCATGGACGAGCTGTCCGAGGAGGATAAGCTCACCGTGGCCCGCGCCCGCAAGATCGAGCGCTTCTTCTCGCAGCCCTTCACGGTGGCCGAGGTGTTCACCGGCTCGCCCGGCGTGCAGGTGCCGCTGGAGGACACGATCAAGGGCTTCAAGGGCCTCGTGAACGGCGATTACGACGACCTGCCTGAGGCGGCCTTCTATATGGTCGGCACGATCGAGCAGGCCCAGGAGAAGGCCAAGAAGCTGAAGGCCGCGTAAGGCTGCACCCTCCCCTCCCCCTGATCTCAGGCATGCCTGAGATCAGGATCGGACTTGCCCGGATCGGGCATGCCCGATCTAGGTGGGAGGGGCCCGGGGGGTGGGGGTGGTGCAGAAGGAACCGCTGCGCTCGATCCTGCACCACCCCCACCTCCACCTCCTCCCCGCAAGGGGGAGGAGAGCTTGTCGCGGATCCGGGATTGTCCTGAGATGGCCACCTTCCACTTCGATTTCGTCGGCCCCGAGCGGACGCTGTATTCCGGCGAGGTGACCGCCGTTCAGTTGCCCGGTACCGAGGGCGAGATGACCGTGATGCCGGGCCACGCCCCCGTCCTGACCTCCCTGCGGGTCGGGGTGATCGTGGTCACCGAGAGCCAGGGCAGCGGCAAGCGCATCTATGTCCGCGGCGGGTTCGCCGATATCGGTCCCACCGCCGTGACCGTGCTGGCCGAGCGTGCCGCGCCGATCGAGGAACTCACGCCCGAATCGCTCGACAAGGATATCGAGGCGGCCGAATTGCTGCGCGACTCCACCGAGGATCTGCAGAAGCGCGAGGAGCTGAACGGCCAGATCGTCCAGCTCCGGGAGACCAAGGCGCTGCTCAAGCTCTGATGGCCGATCGGATCGTCCCAATCACAGCGCCAGGCTGACGGATTACGGTGCTACGCTTTGCCGGCGCCGGCCAGCGCCTGGGCCAGGAGTTCGGCCCGGGCGTCCGGTCCGCTGGGACAGCCGCGTTCGAGCCAGAGCCTGCGGGCCGCGGACAATCCCCGGCCAATCGCCGGACCGGGCGCCACGCCCGCCGCCACCAGATCCGCCCCGGCCAGCGGAAAGGTTGGCGCGCCCCCTGCCCCGTCCATCATCCGCAGCGTCTGCCACGCATCCTCGGTGATGTCCGGCCTCGGCTCGCTGGCCAGAATCGCCAGTGTCGCGGTCAGGAGCGGGAGGCCGTGTGCGGCCGCGAGGATCCGCGCCTCGATCGTGCCGATCAGCGCCCGACCGTGCAGATCCGCCAGGGTGTCGGCATAGCCGGTGAGCTGCGCGTGCGCCTGGTTCGAGAGCCGCAACCGATCGCGCAGCCGATCCGCGTCGTGCCGGCCGGCGACCGCCAGCGCCGCGAGCCGCATCACCGGCGGCAGACCCGCCCCGGCGGCGCGCTCCAGCCGCCCGAGCTCGCCGACGCCGCCCGTGATCCGCTGCAGCAGGCCGGTGCCGCTCAGAGTCACGACCATCGTCGGGCCTCCGGTTGCCGCCAGAAGTTTCAAAAACTCGTCGCGGACTCGCTCCCGCGACAGCCGGTCCAGGCTGTCGCGCGCGGACACGCAGGCGGCGAGGGCCGCGGCGTCGGGCGCCCCGCGGCCGAAGCGTGCGTGGAAGCGGAAGAAGCGCAGGATCCGCAGGGCATCCTCACGGATCCGGGTCGTGGGATCGCCGATGAAGCGCACCCGTCCGCCCGCCAGATCCGCCAACCCGCCGACGGTGTCGTGCAGTTGCCCGTCGATGCCGAGCGACAGGGCGTTGACCGTGAAGTCGCGCCGTTCCGCGTCCCGCGCGAAGTCGCTGCCGAACCGGACGACCGCGTGGCGCCCGTCGGTCTCGATATCTTCGCGCAGGGTGGTGACCTCGATCGGCCCGTCCTCGGTGATCAGCGTGACGGTGCCGTGCTCGATCCCGGTCGGCACCGCCTTCAGGCCCGGGGCCGCGCGGGCACGCGTCATCACGGCGTCCGGCCGAAGCGTCGTCGCGAGGTCGATATCGGCGGCCGACACGCCGAGAAGGGCATCGCGGACGCATCCGCCGACCAGACGGGTCTCGGCACCCGGATCGTCCAGGGCGGCGAGCGCCCGGCGTACGCCCGGCCGGTCGAGGAGGGCCGAGAGGCCGGCGCGGTCGAGGATCTGCCTCACCGGAAGCCGCCGGGGACCAATCGGCCGTTCTCCATGTGCGTGGGCACGTAGCCGCCGGCCCGGCGCTCGGAGAACAGGCCCTCGTAGACGAGCGTGCCGATCACAACGGCCAACCCGGCGAGCACGAGGCGGAAGAGATGCGGATCCCAGTGGACCCGGCGCAGCGGGTTGCGGCCCGCCAGCAGGAGGTAGACCAGGAATAACCCGAAGGGGGTGAGGAAGAGGCCGAACTCTTCGAGGACGCGACGCAGCATGGATGTTCGTTGCCTAAACGGCCGGGCGACGGATCCCGCCCGGTTCGGATTCCGGATAGAGCCGTTCGCGGAGGTTGTTCAGAATCCCGGCGGTGACACCCCAAATCAACCGCTCGCCGAAGTTGACGGCGTAGAACCAGCGGGTGCGGCCCTGCCAGTCCCGCGACCGCAGCCGATAGCGCTCCCGGTCCATCAGCACCGGCAGCGGTACCTCGAACACGTCGGCCACCTCGGCGGGATTGGGCCGGTAGGTTGCCTCAGGCGCGACGAGGCCGATCACCGGGGTGACGAGGAATCCCGTTCCCGACAGGTAGGGGTCGATATAGCCGACGAGCTGCACCGCGGTGGGGTGCAGGCCGATCTCCTCCTCGGCCTCCCGCAGGGCCGCGGCGGCGGGGGTGGAATCGGACGGGTCGATCTTGCCCCCCGGCAGGGCGACCTGTCCGGAATGGTCGCGGAGGTTGGCGGCGCGCTGCGTCAGGATGAGGTTCGGCCCCTCCGGGCGGAACACCACCGGCACGAGCACGGCGGCCCGCCGGTGCGGCGGCGGCGGGATCACGGCCGAGCCGTCCGGATCGAGGCTATGGTCGCCGCGCGGGTTGGAGGTCGGATCGTCCGGCCCGGGGGGATGCGGCGACAGGCCCGACGCGGCGCGGGCGAGGAATGCGGCGCGGGGATCGCTCACGCAGCGGCCGGTGCGATGGGATAGAAGGTGCCCCCGGCCCATAGCCCGAGCCAGGACCGTCCATCGACGGGATGCTCCTCGGCGAGATCCACGAGGTCGTAGGTCAGCGCCCGGGTGACGAGCGCCCAGAGGCCGCCGCGGACATGCAGATAGGGTTTCAGGGCCCCGTCCGGCTCTTCCTCGAAGCGCAGGGCGTGTTCGGCGTCGACGGGCACGAGGTCGTCGACATTGGTCCGGAAGGAGAGGCGCCGGTTCGGCCCGAAACCGTCGACCGCCATCTCGACCGCCGCGAAGGCGGCGTCCTCGACCGTGATGCCGACGCTCTCCACCGGCGTCACCAGCACGGTCCGCCCGTCTGCCTCGCGCCGCAGGATGGTGGAGAACAGGCGGACCAGCTTCGCCCGGCGGATCGGCGTGCCGTTGTGGTACCAGGTCCCGTCCGCGGCGATGCGGATGTCGATCTCGCCGCAATAGGGCGGGCTCCAGCGCTCCACCGGCGGAAGCCCCCGGGTCGGCAGATCCCCGAGGGCCGCGCTGAGGCGGGCCAGGGTTGGGTCGGCGGAATCCTCACTCATGCCCGTGACAGATAGCGCTCCGGCGCCCGGACAGCCATGGCGGATCCCGGGTCGCGGCCGTCAGGCCGGTCCGGCGCCCTGGGTGTTCACCGTCAGGGCGTAGAGCGACTGGCTAGCCGTCATGAACAGGCGGTTCCGCTTGGGGCCGCCGAAGGTGAGGTTGCCGCAGACCTCCGGCAGGCGGATCCGCCCGATCAGTCTCCCCGCCGGGTTCCAGATCGTCACACCGTTATAGCCCACAGTCCGGCCGGCGTTGCTCGACGCCCAGACATTGCCGTCGACGTCGGTCCGCACGCCGTCCGGTCCGCATTTGACGCCATCGACCACGCAATCGGCGAACAGCCGTTGTCCGGAGAGCCTGCCGCCGTCCCCGACGTCGAAGGCGTAGATCTCGCCTTTGCCCCCGGGGCCGGTATCGCCCGGTCCCTTGCCGGTGGAACAGACATAGAGGGTCCGATGGTCGGGGGAGAAACAGAGGCCGTTGGGGTCCGGAACCGCATCGTCGGTCAGAACCCGGTCGACCCGGCCGGACGGGTCGATGCGGTAGACCGCGTTCGGCAGCGCCCGCCGTCCCGGTGCGACCCCGGCGGGCTGACCGAGGCGCGGGTTGAGATGGCCCTGGGGGTTCGAGGGACCGCCCGGCTCGTCCGGCAAACCCTCGTAGAGCAGGCCGCCATAGGGCGGATCGGTGAACCAATACGATCCGTCGACGTGCTGGACCACGTCGTTGGGCGAGGTGAGCGGCTTGCCCGCGAAGCTGTCGGCCAGCACCGTCGCCGAGCCGTCGAGTTCGTAGCGGACCACGCGCCGGCCGGTGTGCTCGCAGCTGAGCTGCCGCCCCTGCCGATCGAAGCTGTTGCCGTTGGAATTGTTGCTCGGCGCGCGGAAGGCGGAGACGTGCCCGTCCTCCTCGAGCCACCGCATCTGGCGGTTGTTTGGGATATCGCTCCAGACCAGATACCGGCCGACCGCATTCCAGGCCGGCCCCTCCGCCCAGAGGGCGCCGGTCCAGAGGCGGCGGATCGCGCTGTTCGGGACGATGTAGGCCTCGAAAGCGGGATCCACTGCGAGCACGTCGGGATCGGTGAAATAGGTGGTGGGGGCTGCGCCGGGGCGGAAGTCGCGCGGCGGGTTCGTCACCGTGCTGGGCGGCGCCGGCTCGGCGGACGCCGGATCGGCCGAGGCCAGGACGGCGCCCAACCCTGCTAGGACCGAACGGCGCGAGGGCGGAACGGGCCCGCGATGCGCCCCACCTCCGGATCGGCCTGTCTCCCCGTTCCGCATGCGATCCCCCCGGTTCGCGTCTGCGCGCATCGGTGGCGCGCTGCGTCCGAAGACTGGGACCAAAATCCTGTTCGCGTCAACCGGGCCTGCGCCGCAGGATCTTCCACACCCCATCCGCCGAGGCCAACAGGCGGCTCCCGTCCCGCACGTCGCCGCGCATGAAGACGAGCGAGCCGGTCCGTTTCACCACCTGCGGGCGGATGCCGATCCAGTTCCCGAGACGTCCCACATCGATGAACTTCATCTCGAGCTGGATCGTCACGCAATTGGCGCCGTCGGCCGCCCGCATGGCCGTCTCGCCGAGCGCCCGGTCAGCGAAGCTCATCAGCATGCCGCCATGGACCACGCCGATGAGGTTGGCGTGCTTCTGCTCCGCCCGGAACGCGTAGGCGCCGTCCGATTCGCGCCGATGCACCGGCCCGACATGGGCGATGAAGCCGGCATCCTCGATGGGTGTCCAGCCCGGGTCGGATGGGTCGAAGGGATCGGTATTGTCGGTCATCGTGCATCGTCCGTAGCTGTCGCGGCGGTGGAAACCGGCACCGTCCGTCAGGTTCCCCGTGGCTTGGCCCGCCGGGTCGGAGCCTCGGTGAGCGGGTCCTCCGGCCAGGGATGGCGGGGATAGCGACCACGCATCTCGGCCCGCACCGCCGCCCAGGATCCCCGCCAGAAACCCGGGAGGTCGCGGGTGATCTGGATGGGGCGGTGGGCGGGCGACAGCAGGTGCAGGACCAGGGGCCGTCCGCCGGCCCGCGGGTGCCGGTCGAGGCCGAACAGCTCCTGCACCCGCACGGATAGGGCGGGCTCGTCGGCAGCGTAATCCACCGCGATGCGTGAGCCGGTGGGCACCTCCACATGGGTCGGCGCCTCGGCGTCGAGGCGGGTGCGCAACGTCCAGGGCAGCAGGCCCTGCACGGCACCGCCGAGGTCGTCGGCCGTGATCGAGGCCAGGGCGGTGCGCCCGACGAGGGACGGCGCGAGCCACGCATCCACGGTCGCGGCGAGCGCATCGTCCGACAGGTCTGGCCAGGCATCGCCTTCCGCCGCGTGCAGGAAGCACACCCGGGCGCGCCATTGCGACAGGGCCGGCGTCCAGGGCAGCCGCTCGATCCCCAGCGCGGCGATGCCCCGGGCCAGGATCATGGCGCTTTCCAGATCGGCCGGGACTGGCAGCGGCCGGGCGCCGAGGCTGACCGTCCCCAGCCGCCGGACCGCCCGGGCCCGGAGGGACGCCGTTTCCGCATCGAAGGTGGTCTCGGTGCGGGACTCGATCCTGTCGGCGAAGAGCTGCTCGATGGCCCCGGCGTCGATCGCCGCCGCCGCCAGGATGCGGGCATTACCCGCCGCGCCGACGAGGTCGGCGACGACCAGATGGGTCTCCCGGGCGAGCGCATGGGCCGGATCGAGGCGGCCGGCGCGGCCGCTCGCCATGACGAACTCGCCCTCGCGGCCCCGCGCCCGCGCGACGCGGTCGGGATAGGCCAGGGCCAGGAGCGGGCCGGCCGGCGCCGGTCCGGCATCCGGGCCGCCGCCGGCGATCCGCGCCCAGCCCTCGGCGAGCCGGCGCATGTCCGCCGACCGCCCGGCCCGGTCGCGGCGGAACCGTTCGACCCGCGCGTCGAGATCGACCTCGTCCCCCCCGAGGCCGCGTTCCACCAGGACCGCGGCGAGTTCCGCGGCGGCACGCGCCCGCCCGGACCCGGCCGCGACCGTGACCATACGGGCGAGACGCGGCGGAAGCGGCAGGGCGCGCAGCCACGCGCCGGCCTCCGTGAGCCGTCCATTCGGGTCGAGCGCCCCGAGGTCCGACAGCATGGTCCGGGCCTCGGTCAAGGCGGGCGCCGGGGGCGGATCGAGGAAGGCGAGCGTGCACGGATCGGCCACCCCCCAGGCGGCGCAGTCGAGGAGCAGGCTCGCCAGATCCGCCGACAGGATTTCGGGCCGCGAGAAGGGTTCAAGGGCGCTGGTGCCGGCCTCCGACCAGAGCCGCCAGCACAGGCCGGGCTCGGTCCGGCCGGCGCGGCCCCGCCGCTGATCCACGGAGGCGCGGGAGGCGCGCGCGGTCACGAGCCGCGTGAGGCCGAGCCCAGGCTCGTAGACGGGGACCCGCGAGAGCCCGGAATCGACCACGATCCGGACCCCCTCGATGGTCAGCGAGGTCTCGGCGATGCTGGTGGCGAGCACCACCTTGCGGGTTCCGGGGGGCGCCGGGGCGACGGCGCGGTCCTGCTCGGCCGGCGGGAGGGCGCCGTAGAGCGGCGCGAGCTGCACGTCCGGCCCGATGCGATCCGCCAGGAGGGCGACGGTCCTGCGGATCTCCGCCTGTCCGGGCAGGAACACCAGCACCGAACCCGGATCGGAGCGCAGGGCCCGGAGGGTGACCTCGGCCACCGCCTCCTCGATCCGCCGGTGCGGGTCCCGCTCGACATAGCGTGTCTCCACCGGGAAGGCGCGACCCTCCGAGGCGACCACCGGGGCATCGCCCATCAGCCGCGCGACCCGGGCGCCGTCGAGGGTCGCCGACATCACCAGGATCCGCAGATCCTCGCGCAGGCCGCCCTGGGCGTCGAGGGCGAGCGCGAGGCCCAGATCGGCATCTAGGGAGCGTTCGTGGAACTCGTCGAACAGCACCGCGCCGATGCCGGCGAGTTCCGGGTCGTCGAGGATCATCCGCGTGAACACGCCCTCGGTCACCACCTCGATCCGGGTGCGGGCCGAGATCTTCGATCCGAGCCGGACGCGCAGGCCGACCGTCCCGCCGACCGGCTCGCCGAGCGTCTGCGCCATCCGGGCCGCCGCCGCCCGGGCCGCGAGGCGGCGCGGCTCCAGCAGGACGATCTTGCGCCCGTCGAGCCAGGGTGCCCCCAGCAGGTCGAGGGGCACGCGCGTGGTCTTGCCCGCGCCCGGCGGCGCCACCAGCACGGCGGCGTTCCGCGCGCCGAGCGCGGCGCGCAGGTCGGGCAGGGCCGCCTCGATCGGCAATGGGGTGGGAAGACCGGGCATCGATGCCGCTGATGGCGCGGACCGGCGACGGGCGCAACCGCGGCGGCCGACCGGTGACGCCGGGCGGCGTTCGATACCGATCCGACTCTGCGGCCCTGGCCTCCGGCACGCCGAGCCGCGAACGTGCGGCGCATTCAAAAGACCTGGGAGTGAAACAATGAAATTCCGCCCAATGGCGCTGGCCCTGGCCGCGCTGCCGCTCGCGCTCGCGCCCGCGTTTGCGCAGGACCGGCTGCCGACGATACCGCCGCAGGATTACACGTCCGAGCAGAAGCAGGCGGCCGAAGCCTTCGCGCAGGCCCGGGGCAAGCCGCCCTTCGGGCCCTTCGAGCCGCTGATGTATTCGCCCGAGGTCATGACCCTCGCCCGGTCGATGGGCGACTACCTGCGGTTCAAGCCCAAGATCGGCACAACCCTGTCGGAACTGGTGATCCTGATGACGGCGCGGCGCTGGACGCAGGACTACGAGTGGTACGTCCATGCGCCGATCGCCGAGAAGGCGGGGATCGCCCCGGAGATCGTCGCGGCGATCCGCGACGGGCGCCGGCCGGCGCGGATGAGCGATGACGAGACCATCGTCTACGAGTTCACCGCGGAACTGCAGGACACCAAGCGCGTGTCAGACACGACCTACGCCCGCGCCGAGGCCCGGTTCGGTAAGCCGGCGATCGTCGATCTTGCGGCGATCTCCGGCTACTACACGCTGCTCGCCATGGAGCTGAACGCCGCGCGCTACCCGATTCCCGAGGATGGCAAACCCCTGCCGCGCATGCCCGAGTGAGCCCGCTTATCCGCAGGGTCCGGGCATCTGCATCCCCGTTGTCCACAGGGTTCCGCGGCCGAAGATCGGGCCGCGGGGCCGGCGTTGACCATTCGTTAACCTTTATGGCCTGTTCTCTTTTCGTTCCCGAACGCGAACGAGGAGAACACGATGCTGACCGCTGCCAGTCCCGCGCGCGACGCGCATGCCTGTCCCGTCGAGGCGATCAGCGCCGCCTATCTCGGCTTCGCCGGCGGCGATGCCGGGATCGCCCTGCGCTGCGCGATCGCCGATGCCCTGTCCGACCTGATGGAGGCCGAGCGGCGCACCCGCGAACGCAGCCGCCTGATCTCCCGGGGCTATGTGCGGGAAGCCTTCGATCCGGCGGCCGGCCGCGCCAGCTGAACGCACGCTGCACGCGCGATTCAGGCTGGCTGCAGCGTGGCTGTGGAATCCTCCGCCCCATGATCCCGGACGTCTCGTGCATCCGGGCATCCATGGAGACAGGTCATGACACGCATCGCTCTGCTCTCGGCCGCCGCGCTGATCGGCGCGGGCAGCCTGGCCTCTTCGACCGCGGAAGCCCGCGGCGGCGGGGCCATCGCGGCCGGCATCATCGGCGGCCTCGCGGCGGGCGCGCTGATCGGCGCCGCGACCCAGGCCCACGCGGTGCCCGCTTACGGGTACGGTGAGTCCTACGGATACACGCCCGTGGTGGTGCGGCCCGCCCCCGCCTACCGGGTGTACGAAGAGGACGGACCGGTCTACGCCACCCGCCGGACGGTCACCTACGAACGGGTGCCGGTCGGCTACGGTCCCGCCCGCCGCTGGCACCGGGACTGGGATGACGGCTACGGCGGCTACGGCGACCGCGGCCATTACGGCTGGTGAGATGGCTCCCTGGGTCTGACGACCCTGGGCCCGGACGGCGGCCGCCCTCCATCGTGGTTTCGGTGTCCGGGGCGATACGCTAGCGACATGGCGCGGCGCCGCTCCGGCAGCGCCCCATTCAGCCCACTCGCACGTGGCGTGAACCGGGTGTTCAGGTCGCGGCGGTAAGACGATTCGATGCTGGTCCACGAAGGCGCGACGCGCACCCCTGAAGCCGACCGCAAGCTCGGCCTGTCGCTCGCGGCGGTGGCCGGGGCGCTGAACACCGCGGGGTTCTACGCGGTCGGCCTCTACGCCTCGAACATGACCGGGAACGTCTCGGCCATCTCCGACCGCACGGGAACCGGCGACCTCGTCCTGGCGGCGGAGGCGCTGCTCCTCGTCCTCCTATTCGTGCTCGGTGCGGCGGTGTCGACGCTGCTGATCCGCTACCGCCGCCGGAGCGCCGAGCACGGGGCCTACGCCTACAGCGTCTGTGCGGAAGCGGTGCTCCTCGTCGCCATCGGCCTCGTGGCGCTTCCCCTCGCGGAGCCGGCGCGGGGCCATGCCCTGGTGCTCGGCCTGAGCTTCGCCCTGGGTGTGCAGAACGCCGCGGCGACGAAAATCTCCGAAGCGCGCGTGCGGACGACGCATGTCACCGGCACGATCACCGATATCGGCATCGAGCTGGCGCGCTGGCTGGATCGCGCCGCGCCCGATCGGGTCCCGCTGAAGCGCCACGACCCCACGCGGCTGCGCCTTCACGTGCTGACGGTCGGGGCGTTCCTCGCGGGCGGGCTCGTGGGCGTCGTCGCCTATCGCGCCGTCGGCGTGGCCCTGCTGTTCGCGGTGGCCGCGATCCTGGCGTCGCTGGCGCTGCCGGCGCTCAGGCGTTGATGTCGAGGAGCCGACCGGTCATCCGGTCGGCGGTCCGCGCCACGGCGGCGTTCAGCGCGAAGGCAGACTTGGAGCCGACGAGTTCGGCGGCGGCGCTGGACAGGTCCACCTGCGCGGCGGGTTGCAAGGCCGTCTCGGCGACGGGCGCCCCGGCGGACGCGATGGTCTGGGCCACATTCCCGAAACGGTCGGAGGCCCGGGTCATGCCGGTCGTGGCGGTCTGAAGGGCGTCGATCATGCGCAATCTCCCTGCGCCGATCCTGCCAGGCGAACGCTGCGGGACCGTTGCGGAGATCGCGCGCATTTGAGGGATCACTGCCTTATCCGAAGGCTATCCTGCGCGCGCGGGAACGGGGTGGTGCGGACGGCGGGACTCGAACCCGCACGGCCTTGCGGCCGCAAGATTTTAAGTCTCGTGCGTCTACCGGTTCCGCCACGTCCGCATCGGGCCTTCGGTAGCCGCGGCCGGCCCCGCGATCAAGCCGGGGGCGTCCAGCCGTACAGCCACGCGTAGCGGTCGCGCATGCCGTCGGGGCCGAGCCGCGCCATCACGGCGTTGCGGGCGAACGCCACCAATCCCCTGGCGTGATAGGTCCGGCCGTTGGCGCGGGCAGCCCTCTGGACGCGCCGGACGCGGGTCGACCGGTCCGCCGCGAAGGAGGCGAGCGCGGCCGGCACCTGGGCTTGGTCGGAGAGCGCGCGCGTCAGTACCGCGGCGTCCTCGATAGCGAGGGCGGCGCCCTGCGCGAGATAGGGCAGCACCGGATGGGCGGCGTCGCCGATCAGCGCGATCCGGCCGCGGGCGAGCGGGCGCGCCACGGCCCGGTCGGCCAGCGACCAGACCAGCCAGGAATCCGGCAGGCCGAGCAATCCGCGCAGGGGCTCGGCACAGCCGCGAAAGCAGGCGCGCAGCACCGCCGGCTCCCCGAGCCGGCCCCAGCCCTCGTCGCCCACCGCCTCGGGGACGACCGCCACGACGTTGAGGAACTGGCTGTCCCGGACCGGGTAATGCACCACGTGCCGGTTCCGGCCGAGCCAGAGCCCCGTCGCCGCACCGCGCAGGGGTTCCGGCACGGCCTCGATCGGGATGAGCGCCCGCCACGCCGCCGCATGGCCGGGCCGGTGCGGCGCCGCATCGAGATGTCCGCGCAGGCGCGAGCGCAGCCCATCGGCCCCGATCGCCAGATCGAAGGCCAGATCCTGCACGCCGCTGGCGCCCTCCGCGGCGAGGAGGACTTCCGACTCCGTCTCGGCCAGGCGCGTTACGGTGCGGCCCATCATCAGCCGGATCGCCGGCCGTCCGCGCAGGGCATCGAGCAGGAGGGTCTGCAGATCGGCCCGGTGGATCACGTAGTAGGGCGCGCCGAACACCGCCTGCGCCGCCGCCCCGAGGGCGACGCCGCCGAGACGGCGGCCGCTATCGAGGGCGCGCACCTCGACGCCCGGGGGCTCGCTCGCGGCCCGGCGCAGGGCGGGCGAAAGGCCGAGCCCCGCGAGCACGCGGCTCGCGTTGGGGGAGATCTGGATCCCGGCTCCGACCTCGCTGAAGCCGGTGCGGCGCTCGATCACCGTGACGGCATGGCCGGCATCCGACAGCGCCAGCGCCGCCGTGAGGCCGCCGATCCCGGCCCCCACGATCCCGATCCGCAATGGTCGATGGTCGGTGGACACCGCGACGGCGCGCCTACTCCGCCGCGAGCTTGGCGTCGTCGTGCCAGACGCAGGCCTGCGGATCCGCCTCGTCGGCCTTCAGGCCGGCGCGGTAACGGTACAGGGTCGAGCAGTACTGGCAGATGATCTCGGTGTCGGCGCCCATGTCGAGGAAGACGTGCGGGTGGTCGAACGGCGGCAGCGCGCCGATGCACATGAACTCCTTCACCCCGACAGCGACCACCGGCACACCCGGCTCGTTGTGAAAGTGGGGTACCGCCTTGCCTGCCATCCGGCCCTCGCCTGACCCGTACCGATCGCGCGGCGAATCCACCCGCGCGCACCGGGCGCCATGCGGCCGCTTATGCCGCCAGCCCCGCTTCCGGCGCAAGCCACGCCCGTCCGCGTGCCGGACACGGCTTGGCCTCCCGCGCCGCGCACCGTACATAGGTCGGACGCCCGATTGATGACGCCGCGAAAAGTCCCGACATGCAGCAGGAACAGGCCACCGCGCAGGGATCGCGCCGCGCCCCGGAGCCGCCGATCCACGGTCCCGAGGGCTTCGAAGGCATGCGCCGCGCCGGCCGGCTCACCGCCGAGGCCCTGGACCTGCTGATGGAGGCGACCCTGCCCGGCGTCACCACGGAGGCGCTCGACCGGCTCGCCTACGAGTTCGCCATGGATCACGGCGCCTATCCGGCCTCGCTGCTCTATCGCGGCTATCCGAAGTCGATCTGCACCTCGATCAATCACGTGGTCTGCCACGGCATCCCCAACGACAAGCCCCTGCGCGAGGGCGACATCGTCAACCTGGACATCTGCCTGATCCTCGACGGCTGGCACGGCGATTCGAGCCGGATGGCCTATGTCGGCGAGGTCTCGCGCCGGGCCCAGCGCCTGTGCGAGATCACCTACGAGGCGCTGATGCGCGGCGTCGCGGCGGTGAAGCCGGGCGGCTCGACCAACGATATCGGCCGGGCGATCCAGTCCTACGCGGAGGGCGAGCGCTGCTCGGTGGTGCGGGATTTCTGCGGCCACGGGCTCGGGCGCACCTATCACGACGCGCCGACGATCCTGCACTACGTCGAGGCGAGCTACGACGTGCCGTTCAAGCCCGGCCAGTTCTTCACCGTCGAGCCGATGATCAATCTCGGGCGGCCGGCCGTGAAGGTGCTGGGCGACGGCTGGACCGCGGTGACCCGCGACCGCTCGCTCTCCGCCCAGTTCGAGCACACCGTGGCGGTGACGGAGACGGGGGTGGAGATCTTCACGATCTCGCCGAAGGGGCTGCACCAGCCCGTCAATCCCGCATCCTGACCGACCATGGCGCCGCGGCCGGACGATGCCGAGGCGGGGCTCTTCGCCGACGCCGGCGGCGCGTCGTCGCTGGCCAAGGACGCGCCGCATTATCACGGCCATCGCGACCGGCTCCGCGAGAAGTTCGCCGCGGCGGGCGGCGACGCGCTGCCGGATTACGAATTGCTGGAGTTGGTCCTGTTCCGCGCGATCCCGCGGCGCGACGTGAAGCCCCTGGCCAAGGCCCTGGTCGCCCGGTTCGGCAGCTTCGCCGAAGTGTTGAGCGCCGAGCCGGCCCGGCTGATGGAGGTCCAGGGCGTCAGCGCCGGCGTCGCCGCCGACCTCAAGGTGATCGAGGCCGCCGGGCGGCGCCTCGCCCGGGGGGCGATCCGCGGGCGGGCGCTCTTGGATTCATGGGGCGCATTGCAGGATTACCTGCGCGCCACGATGGCCTTCGCGCCGCGCGAGGAGTTTCGGATCCTGTTCCTCGACAAGCGCAACCACCTGATCGCCGACGAGGTGCAGGGGCGGGGCACCGTCGACCACACGCCGGTCTATCCCCGGGAGGTCGCCCGGCGGGCGCTGGAACTCTCGGCCACCGCCATCATCCTCGCCCATAACCACCCATCCGGCGATCCGACCCCGTCCGCCGCCGACGTGGCGATGACCCGCGAGATTGTGGCCGTGCTCGCGCCGCTGAAGATCGTCGTCCACGATCACGTGATCCTCGGGCGAAACGGTCACGCGAGCCTGAAAGGCCTCAAGCTGATCTGATCCTCTCGCCGCCTTGAGCGTTATCGAGGGCAGATATAGCCACGAGCAGATGGCGCGCCTCTTGCCTCAGAGCGGGAGCGTTAGGGAGGAACGAGATGGCGGTGACGGCCTTCGACGAGATGACCGGGCTCGGCACCGGCACGGCCGATCCGGCCGCGATTCGAGACGCCTACGGCACGCTCAAGACGTGGCTCGAAACGACCCCCCCGGAGCATTTCAACACCCGCCGCAGTCAGGCCGAGCTGCTGTTCCGCCGGATCGGCATCACCTTCGCGGTGTACGGCGACAACGAATCGACCGAACGCCTGATTCCGTTCGACATCATCCCGCGGGTGATCACGAAGCCGGAATGGACGTTCCTGGAGCGCGGGCTGAAGCAGCGGGTCACCGCCATCAACCTGTTCCTGAAGGACGTGTACGGCGCCCAGGAATGCATCAAGGCGGGCATCATCCCGGCCGATCTCGTCTATCGCAACGCCCATTACCGGATGGAGATGCGCTCGTTCCGGGTGCCGCACGACCTCTACGTCCACGTCGCCGGCATCGACATCGTGCGCACGGGCGAGAACGATTTCTTCGTCCTGGAGGACAACGCCCGGATCCCGTCCGGCGTGTCCTACATGCTGGAGAACCGGGAGGTGATGCTGCGTCTGTTCCCGGACCTGTTCTCCAAGCACCGGGTCGCCCCGGTGGAGAACTATCCCGACGCGCTGCTCGCCACCCTGCGCAGCCTCGCCCCGGTCTCGGCGACCCGCGACCCCACGGTCGTCCTGCTGACCCCCGGCCGCTACAACTCGGCCTTCTACGAGCATTCGTTCCTGGCCGACAAGCTCGGCGTCGAGCTGGTGGAGGCCTCAGACCTCTTCACCAAGGACGACGTGGTCTACATGCGCACCACCGAGGGTCCGCGCCGGGTCGACGTGATCTACCGCCGCCTCGACGACGATTTTCTGGATCCGCTCGTCTTCCGCCCCGACTCAGTCCTCGGCGTGCCGGGCCTGATGAATGCCTACGAGCGGGGATCGGTAACATTGGCCAACGCGGTCGGGACCGGCATCTCCGACGACAAGGCGGTCTACAGCTACATGCCGGAGATCGTGAAGTTCTTCACCGGCGAGGAGCCGATCCTGCACAACGTGCCGACCTATCGCTGCCGCGAGAAGGACTCGTTCGCCTACGTGATGGACAACCTGTCGGAGCTGGTGGTGAAGGAGGTCAACGGCTCGGGCGGCTACGGCATGCTGGTCGGGCCGCACGCGAGCAAGCGCGAGATCGACGACTTCGCCAAGAAGCTCAAGCATGCCCCCGACGGGTTCATCGCGCAGCCGACCCTGTCGCTCTCCACCTGCCCGACCTTCGTGGCCTCCGGGGTCGCGCCGCGCCATGTCGACCTGCGGCCCTTCGTGCTCAACGGCGCCGACCAGATCCGCATCGTCCCGGGCGGCCTGACCCGGGTCGCGCTGAAAGAGGGCTCGCTGGTGGTCAATTCGAGCCAGGGTGGTGGTACGAAGGATACCTGGGTGCTGGACGCCTGATTTCATGGGGTCGGACATCCCGAGGCGCGGGCTCCCCGGTCCGCTCGACGTGGCTGAAAAAGAATGCTTTCCAGGACTGCCGACAACCTTTTCTGGCTCTCGCGCTACGTCGAGCGCGCCGACTTCGTCGCGCGCATCCTCGACGCGGCGCACCGCTTCGCGTCGCTGCCGACGAGCTACGGCGGCGGCGAGGGCAACGAGTGGGACTCCGCCCTCGCCTCGGCCGGAGACCCGGACGCGTTCAAGACGCATTACAGCGCGGTCAACGCCGACACGGTCTGCGACTTCCTGGCCTTCAGCCCGCACAACCCCTCCTCGATCCGCTCCTGCATCGAGGCGGCCCGGGAGAACGCCCGCTCCGTGCGCACGGCGCTCACCACCGAGATGTGGGACGCGATCAACGGCGCCTGGCTCGAACTGCGCAACTATGCCGGCAAGGACCTCAACCGCGACGAGTTCGGCCGCTTCCTCGACTGGGTGAAGACCGTCTCGCTCACCTTCGACGGTTCGGCCTTCCGCACGATGCTGCGCAACGACTCCTTCTGGTTCACCCGGCTCGGCACCGCGATCGAGCGGGCTGACAACACGGCCCGCATCCTCGACGTGAAGTACCAGATCCTTCTGCCCCACGACGAGACGGTGGGCGGCAGCCTCGACTACTTCCAGTGGACCACGATCCTGCGCGAAGTCTCAGCCTTCAACGCCTACCACTGGGTGTACCGGGAGAGCGTGAAGCCACTCCTGGTGGCCGATCTGCTGATCCTCAACAAGCAGATGCCCCGGTCATTCGCGAATTGCTACGGGGTGATCGTCGAGTATCTCGACCTGATCGCCGACGCCTATGGCCGGCGCGGACCGAGCCAGCGGTTCGCCGGCAACATGCTGGCCAAGCTCGAGGCCGAGGATATCGACCGGGTCTTCGCCTCCGGCCTGCACGAGTTCGTCGAGGCGTTCATCGCCGAGAACAACAGGGTGGGCGAGGCCATCGCCAAGCAGTATCTGGTCGGCTGACGAAGACGCACAGGCCCCCCGCGCATGCGCATCCGCGTGATCCACGAGACCATCTACACCTACGAGCAGCCGGCCCGCGGGCTCGTCCAGGTCCTGCGGCTGACACCGCGGGACCATGACGGCCAGTACGTCCGAGGGTGGCGGATCGACACCACCGTCGACGGGCGCCTGACCGCCCGCGAGGACGGATTCGGGAACCTGGTTCACTGGTTCACCCCTGACGAGGCCGCCGACGCCCTGACGATCCGGGTCAGCGGCGAGGTCGACACCGAGGACACCCAGGGGATCGTGCGCGGAACCGTCGAACGTCTGCCGGATTCGTTCTATCTGCGCGACACGGATCTCTGCGCGACCAGCACGGAGCTGCAGGTCTTCGCGGAGCGCGTCGCCACGGCCGGCGACGCGGCGCCGCTGGCGCTGCTCCACCGCCTGATGGGGGCCGTTCCCGAAGTCGTGGCCTACGAGCCCGGCCCGGCCGCCAATGCTGTCCCGGCCGCGAAGGCCTTCGCGGCGGAGCGGGGTGTCTGTCAGGATCTGACGCATGTCTTCATCGCGGCGGCCCGGCATGTCGGCATCCCCGCGCGCTACGTCGCGGGCTACCGCGCCCGCGATGACGGCGAGGCCACGGTCGAGGCGCCGCACGGCTGGGCTGAGGCCCTGGTGCCGGATCTCGGCTGGGTGGCGTTCGATCCGTGCTTCGCGATGAGCCCGTCCGACAGCTACATCCGCGTGGCCACCGGGCTCGATTATCTCGGCGCCGCGCCGATCCGGGGCAGCCGGACCGGTGGCGGGACCGAGACACTGGACGTGAAGCTTCGCGTCGAGCAAGGCAGGGCCGCCGCCCAGTCCTGAGTCCCGCGACGGCGGTCCCATCGCATGAAAGCCCGAAGACGATGACGTACTGTGTCGGTGTCCTGGTCGAAGAAGGGCTGGTGATGGTGGCCGACACCCGCACCAACGCGGGGCTCGACGACATCTCGACCTACCGGAAGCTGCACCACTTCAACGTGCCGGGCGAGCGGGTGATGATGCTGGCCTCGGCGGGCAACCTGTCGATCACCCAATCGGTGCTGAGCCTGCTTCAGGAGGGCGTGCCCGGTGAGGGGGAGGAGCCGGCGCAGAAGCTCGTCGAGGCGCCGACCATGTTCCAGGCGGCGCAGCTCATCGGCCGTGCCATCCGCCGGGTGCGGTCGATCGAGAAGGATGGGTTCGAGGCGGCCAACATCCGGTTCTCGATCTCGCTGCTGTTCGGCGGACAGATCGGCACCGGCGACATGCGGCTGTATCTCATCTACTCGGCCGGCAACTTCATCGAGTGCAGCACGGACGCCCCGTTCCTCCAGATCGGCGAACACAAATACGGCAAGCCGATCCTCGACCGGGCGGTGACCTACCGGACCGATTTGTACGACGCCCTGAAGGTCAGCCTGGTCTCGATGGATTCGACCATGCGGTCGAATCTCGGCGTCGGCCTGCCGATCGATATCGCGGTCGCCCGCCGGAACGCGCCGACGCTCGAGGTGAACCACCGGATCGAGGCCGGCGAGGGCTATTTCCACGACCTGCGCGAGCGCTGGTCGGCGGCGTTGCGGGCCGCGCACCGGGCGATTCCGCGGCCGCCCTATGGGCCGTCTGAGAAGTAGATCTCGGACGGGTCCCTCGATGAGACCCCGTTCGGACGGCTCGGCTGGTCAGGCGGATAGCCGGCTCGGATCAGCGGCGCGTAGACGCTAGACCGATCACGTGCGCGCGCATGGCGCCGCGTTCCAGGCTTTCAGCCGGTCCCGCGCGGCGTCCGACGGATCGTCGGCCTGCATCAATCCGCCCATGATGGCGATCGCTGCCGCGCCCGCCGCGCGGCAGGCCGCGATCTGGTCGAGGCCGATCCCGCCGAGCGCCACCAGCGGAAGGCCGGCGGCCCGCGCCGCCGCGAGACCGTCCGGACCGAGCGCCGGTCCGTAGCCCGGTTTGCTCGCGGTCGGATAGATCGGGCTCAGCGTCACGTAATCGGCGCCGGCCGCCGCGGCCCGCACGGCCTCCTGAAACGCGTGGGCCGACACGCCGATCAGCGCCGCCGCCCCCAGGGCGGACCGGGCCGCCGCGATCGCCTCCGGACCCGAACCGCCGCCCAGATGCACCCCGTCGGCGCCGAGGGCGCGCGCCAGGGCGACGTCGCCGCCCACCGTCAGGACCCCGCCCCGGGCCCGGACAGCTTCGGCCACGGCCGCGCCGAGGCGGCGGCGCGCGTCCGGTTCCAGATCGCGGTCGCGAAACCAGATCCAGCGGGCGCCGCCATCGAGGATCGCCCGCACGGTCTCGGCGAGGGGCCGTGGATGCCCGTGCCGGTCCGTCACCGCGAGCAGCGGCGACGGCAGCATCCTCACGAGCCGACGAGGCCGAGCTGCGGGCTCGACGGCTCGGCCCGGCCCCGGCGGGGGATCCGCCCGGCCAGATGCGCGTCGCGCCCCGCCTCGACCGCCCGGCCCATGGCGCGGGCCATGCGGACCGGATCGTCGGCCTTCGCGATGGCGGTGTTGATCAGGCAGGCGGAGGCGCCGAGCTCCATGGCGATCACCGCGTCCGAGGCGGTCCCGATCCCGGCATCGACCACCACCGGCACCTTGGCCCGGCGGCAGATCAGTTCGAGATTTGCCGGGTTGGCCACTCCCATCCCGGAGCCGATCAGCGACCCCATGGGCATGATCGCGGCGCAGCCGAGATCCTCCAGGCGCTGGCAGACGATCGGGTCGTCGTTGCAGTAGGGCAGGACCACGAAGCCGTCATCGACGAGGTGGCGACAGGCCTCGATCAGCTCGGTCACGTCCGGGTAGAGGGTCTCGCGGTCGCCGATCACCTCGACCTTGATCCAGTTGGTGTCGAAAGCCTCGCGGGCGAGTTCGGCGGTCATGATCGCATCGCGGGCGGTCTCGCAGCCGGCGGTGTTCGGCAGGAAGCGCTTGCCCTTCAGGATGGTCACCGTGTCGGAGCCGTGGCCCTGGAGCGAGACCCGGCGGATCGAGGCGGTCACCACCTCGGCGCCACTCGCCGCGACGGCGTCGCGCATGATCGCCTGGGTCGGATACCCGGCGGTGCCGATGAACAGCCGGGAGGACAGAGCCACCCCGGCCACGGTGAAACCATCCGCCCCGGTCCCGGGGCGCAGCGGCGTGACGGTGGGGTCCATGCTCAACCTCCCTGCATGGCGCGGACGATCTCGACGCGGTCACCCTCGGCGACCGGGGTCTCGCCCCAATCCCGGCGGCGCACGACGCGGCCGTTCAGCGCGATGGCGATGCCCTGCGGACTCTCCATGCCGGTCTCCTCCGCCTCGACGCGGAACAGGCCGTCGATGGTCTCGGCTGCGCAGTCGCGCGGCTCGCCGTTGACGAACAGCCTCATGCCGACGCCCTCTTGGGCTCCGGCTGCGCGAACCGCGCCCGGGTGAACGGGCGGGCGAACTCCGGCAGGGCGCCGCCCATGACCAATTCGGCCACGGCATCGGCGGTGACGGGGGCGAGCAGGTAGCCGTTGCGGTGGTGCCCCGTGGCGACGACCAGACCCGGTGCCAGCGTATCGATGATCGGTGCGTCGTCGTCGGAGGTGGGACGGTAGCCGCTCCACACGGCCTCGACCTCCATCTCCTCGATCCCGGGCAGCACCCGGCGGGCGCCTTCGAGCAGCGCGTAGAGGCCGCCGGCGGTCACGCCCGGACGGAAGCCGCAATCCTCCACGGTGGCGCCGACGATGAGCTGGCCGTCGCTCTTCGGGGCCATGTGGACCTGCTCGGTCCAGACCATTCGGCCGAGGGTGCCCGTGCGCGCGGTGGTGCGCAGGGCCAGGGATTGGCCCTTGAGCGGGCGCACCGGCAGCGTGAGCGTCGGCGGGAGCAACCCGCCCTCACCGCTCCAGGCGCCGGATGCCAGGATCACGGTTCCGGCCGCGACGCCGTCCTCGCCGGCGCGCAGGCCCGTGACGCGGCCCCCCGACCAGTCCAGGGCGGTCACGGGTGCGTGCTCGACCACGACGACCCCGGCCCGCCGACAGGCCTCCGCCAGGGCCGCCATGACACGGCACGGATCGACCTGATGATCCAGCGGGCAGTGAAGGCCGGCGGTGACGGAGGGGCGCAGGCCCGGCTCCAGGCGCCGGACCTCGCTGCCGGGCAGCCACGTCGCGTCGAGGCCGGACCGGCGCTGCAGATCGTGGCGGAAGCGCAGGCGCTCGACCTCGTCGCGCCCGACGGCCAGCACCAGGGTTCCATCCGGCCGGTAATCGATCGCCTGACCCGACTCGGCCTCCAGCGCGTCGCGAAACCCCGGCCAACGCCGGAGCGAGTCGAGGGCGAGCGGCAGCAGCGGATCGGAGCCTGGCTCGTGCTCGGCCGCCGGTGCCAGCATGCCGGTGGCCGCGAGACTAGCCCCGGCGCCGATCGTCTCGCGCTCCAGCACCACCACGGACCGGCCCGCACGGGCCAGCCGCCAGGCGATCGACAGGCCGATCAGGCCGCCGCCGACGATTGCGATGTCGGCGCGAACGGGCAGGCCGGCCCGCTCTGAGGGGCTGGCCGCGCCACGGCGGCGTCCGATCGGTGACGGGGGGCGGTCCAGGGACACGCATCTCTCCACAAGGTGCCGTCGCGGAGAATGGGCCCTGTGCTTCGGTGAGAAGCTGTGGCCTGCCTGTCAGGCGGCCGCGGTCCAATCCCTACGCCGGTATGAGCCGGATCAGGTTCGAAGGATTTCCGCGCCGCAAGTCCTGACGGACGTGCCAGCGGTTTCTCAGCCCCTTGCCGGGGATCTCCCTGGAACAGATGCAGATGTGGCGCTACGGCCCGCGCCGGTCAACCCCGCTGCCGGGCCAGCTCCGTCCGGGCCGGCGACAATCGTGGATCGCGGTCACCGATCGGACACCAAGCCGAACGGAATCGGCCTTCCCCCGGCCACTGCCGCAGCCCGCGCGCACGATCCCTTCATGGGTTCGAGGTCTCATCGGCCCGATCTCGGCTCGCGTCCCGGGCGCCGGCACCGACGCACAGAAACGGACTTGCGTGCGCACCATCCTGCTCGTCTGTACGTTCGGCTTCCTGGCCGCCACCGCCGTCCAGAAGCTGCGTGAGCGGTCCCGGACAGAGCCGGTTGCCCATATCATCGCCCCGGCGGTCGAACCGGCACCCGACGCCGGAGCGCCCGCGGGCGTGGCCCTGCAGGCCGGTCGCAACGGCCATTTCCTCGTCACCGTCCTGCTGGATGGCCGCACGCTGCCGATGATGGTGGATACCGGTGCGAGCGCCTGCGCCTTCTCCGAGGAGGATGCCGCGCGGATCGGGATCCGGGTCGGTCCCACCGACTTCACCCGTGTCTGGAACACCGCGAACGGAGCCGTCCGGGTCGCGCCGATCCGGATTGCGGTGATGCAGATCGGCTCGATCACGGTGCGCGACGTGGAGGCGGTGGTGATCCCGCGCGGCCGCCTCAGCACCAGCCTGCTGGGCATGTCGTTCCTACGCCGCCTGCGCGACTTCAGCGTCGCTGGCGCCACGATGACGCTGCGGGGCTGACCGCGCCGGGGCTGCGCCCGGGGGGCCCAGCCGGTGGGGCCATGTCTGCGCGCGCCTCGTCACCGCCCGAAGCGCTGGGCGGGAAGCCTGTCGGGCGTGTTGGCCGCGGGGACCAATGCCCTCCTCCCAAAACTCCGGTTCGGCGCCTCGGGATGAGGGGGGCGTTCGCGTTACAGGGAATGCAGCAGGCGGATCCTCTCCGACCGTGCCGGCCGGGAACCGTGTCCGTCATGGGCGGGCCTGTTTTATGAAACATTTCTGTGTCGTGATCGCTATCTATCAATAATCATCTTTCACGCAGTATTATTTGCCAATAACGTATGATAATCGCTGAACTATTATGCATCCAATAGCAAAATAAACTCTCTGATTTGTGACGCGCGGCGAGCTCAGCTATGAGGTGACAGGTTCGCGCGTGCGACGCACGCACGTATGTTTAGGCGATGCTGGCATGAAAAGATCCGGTCAGACAATCTGCTTGTCGATGATCGTCAAGGACGAGGCGCATGTCATCCGGCGGTGCCTCGATTCCGTCCTCCCAATCATCGATCACTGGGTCATCGTCGACACCGGATCGACGGACGGGACGCAGGATGTCATCCGCGCCGCGATGGCGGACATGCCCGGCAGGCTCGTCGAGCGGCCCTGGGTCGATTTCGCGTTCAATCGGAACGAGGCCCTAAAGCTCGCCCGTCCGCACGCGCAGTACGCGCTCATCATCGACGCCGATGACGAGCTGATCATCCCTCCGGACTTCGTCATGCCGAAGCTTCATGAGGCAGGATACAGGTTCGAGATCGTCGACACCCATACGCGGTACTGGCGTAAACAACTGGTCAGCAGCAAGAAAAACTGGCGTTATCGCGGCGTTCTGCACGAGTTTCTCGAATGCCCTGGGGATCCGGAGACGCCGATCCTCCCCCTCGCGATGCGCCGGGGCGAAGACGGGGCACGCCATCACGACACGACCGCCGATGCCCGCGACATCGCCATCCTGGAACAGGCGCTGGCGGTCGAGAAAGACCCGTTCATGGTCGCGCGGTACACGATGTATCTGGGCAGTACATATGATGCAGCGAAGGACTACCGTAAGGCGCTTGATTGTTTTGTGAAGAGCGCTGAGCTATGTCGATGGAATGAAGAAGTCTATTTCAGCCTGCTGATGGCTGCCGTGAACGCGGAACGCGTCGATGAGCCCGAAGACACGGTGTTGCATCTGTACGATCGGGCGATCCTGGTCCGCCCGGCGCGGGCAGAAGCGCGCCATGGGGCCAGCCGGTATTGCCGGAGTAAGGACAGATTTCCGGAGGGGTTCCGCTATGCCGAGGCGGGCATTGCCCTAACATTGCCGAGCGAAGGCATATCGCTGAATCCCTGGGTCTATGAATATGGAATGCTGGAAGAATATTCAGCCAACGCCTATCATGTCGGCCAATATAACATAAGTCTTCATGCCTGTCTTGAGATATTAAAAAAGCCGAATGTTCCGAACGACGTCGTGGCGCGCTCCTGTGCCCTGGCACGGCGCGCGCTCGCGAGGATGATCGATCCCGTCTGGGGCTGCCGGCAATCAGCCTACAGTTCCGAGTTCGCTCCGGCCTGGCAATTCTGACGGCGTTGGAGTTCGGGGGTGCTGCGCCCACGGTTCCGAAGTCCCGCACGAAACCGCCGTTCTGCTGCCGCGGACGAACCCGTCGCGGCGCGGCCTCAAACCGGTTTGCGGGGGCGCAGGAATTTCGGCTTGAACACGGCCATCGGCTCCCGGAAGCCGTCGAGCACGTGCTCGCCCAGCGGGATCGGGTCGCCCCAGAGGAAATCCACGAACGGTTTCGACATCAGCAGCGGCTCGCCGAGGATGCGGTTGAGCTGTGCGAGGCGGCTGGCCAGGTTCACGTCCCGGCCGATCACGGTGAAGTCGAGCCGGGAGCCCGAGCCGACATTGCCGTAGGCCGCCTCGCCGTGATGCAGGGCGATCCCGGCAGCCACCGGCACCGGGAATTGGCGCAGGGCGTTGGCCTCGTCCAAGGCCGCCAGGGCGTGCTGCGCCGCCGTCAGCGCGCCCTTGGCGGCGCCGCCGAGGTCGTCGCCCGATTCACGGAAGATCGCCAGCAGGCCGTCGCCGAGATATTTCAGCACCTCGCCGCCCTCGCGCTCGATCGGCGGCACCAGGCAGTCGAAGAACACGTTGAGCAGTCCCACCACCTCCTCGGGGCTCATGTCGGCGGAGGTCCGGGTGTAGTCGCGCATGTCGGCGAACAGGATCGCCGAGCGGATCCGCGTGACCTGACCGCGGCGGATATCGCCCGCGAGGATCGCCCGGTGCGGCTCGTCGCCGACATAGAGCCGCAGCACGTGGTCGAGCTGTTTGTTGAGGACGCGCATCTCCATGACGGCGGCCAGCGCCGGCATGACGAAGCGCAGGATCGCGATGTCGTCGGCCCCGAACCCCTCCGGCGAGCGGGTCGCGAAGGTGATGCCGTTCTTGGTGCCGTTGGTGAAGAACAGCGGGGCCACGACGTAGTGGGTGTAGCCTTCCGCCTTCAGGTCCGGGACGATCGCGTAGGCGTCGTCGGACGTCTCGCTGAGGTCCAGGATCAGCCACTCGCCGGTCTCGTGAACTGTGTGGAACGGGCTGTTGAGGTACGCATCGGTTGAGCGGGCACCGTGCGGGAACAATCGAACCGTGGTGCCGCCGTCCCGGGTCCAGATCCGGCCGACGCCGGCATATTCTGAGTGCAGGGTGTCGATGGCCGTGGACGCCCGGTCCACCGGCACGCCGATGGCGATCAGCCGCTCGGCCAGACCGGACAGCATGTCGTCGGCGTTCTGCAGACGCGCGCCTTCGCCCAGCAACCAGTCGCGGATGCCCACGGAGGGTTGGATGGCCCCGAACGGGACATCGTCGGCCTCGGTGCCGTCCGCGAAGGCCGTCGGCACTCCGGGCGTTGGCGGGCGGCGTTCGAGCATGGCGCCAGGTTGAATGCCGCGCGGCGTCGTGACGGCGCGGACGACGGGAAAGCGCCGCGGCAGCGGCCGCGGCGGGGGCTCAATTGTCCAGGAAGCTCCTCAGCTTCCGGCTGCGCGACGGGTGCTTCAGCTTGCGCAGGGCCTTCGCCTCGATCTGACGGATGCGCTCGCGGGTCACCGAGAATTGCTGGCCGACCTCCTCGAGGGTGTGGTCGGTGTTCATGCCGATGCCGAAGCGCATGCGCAGCACCCGCTCCTCGCGCGGCGTGAGCGAGGCCAGAACCCGCGTCGTCGTCTCGCGCAGGTTCGACTGGATCGCCGCGTCGATCGGCAGGACGACGTTCTTGTCCTCGATGAAGTCACCCAGATGGCTGTCCTCCTCGTCGCCGATCGGCGTTTCGAGGGAGATCGGCTCCTTGGCGATCTTCAGAACTTTTCGCACCTTCTCCAAGGGCATGGCCAATTTTTCGGCCAGTTCCTCAGGCGTCGGTTCGCGGCCGATCTCGTGGAGCATCTGGCGCGAGGTGCGGACGATCTTGTTGATCGTCTCGATCATGTGCACCGGGATGCGGATCGTGCGCGCCTGATCGGCGATCGAGCGGGTGATCGCCTGCCGGATCCACCACGTGGCGTAGGTCGAGAACTTGTAGCCGCGCCGGTACTCGAACTTGTCCACGGCCTTCATCAGGCCGATGTTGCCCTCCTGGATCAGGTCCAGGAACTGCAGGCCGCGGTTCGTGTACTTCTTGGCGATCGAGATCACGAGGCGCAGGTTCGCCTCGATCATCTCCTTCTTGGCCTGCCGAGCCTCGCGCTCGCCCTTCTGGACCATGTTGACGATGCGGCGGTACTCGCCGATCTCCAATCCGGTCTCGGAGGCGAGGTCGAGGATCTGGGCGCGCAGGTCGGTGACCTGCCGCGAGCCCTTCTCGACCAGGTTCTTCCAGCCCTTGCCGCCCAGCGTGCCGACACGCTCCATCCAGTTCGGATCGAGCTCGTAGCCCTGGTAGTGACGCAGGAACTCGTCGCGGGCCACGCCGTGGCTCTCGGCAAAGCGCATCAAGCGGCCCTCGTGGCCGATCAGCTGCTTGTTGATCGAGTAGAGCTGCCCGACCAGCGCCTCGATGCGGTTGTTGTTCAGCGACAGGGACTTCACGTCGGCGACGACGATGTCCTTCAGCTCGGCCTGCTTCTGGTTCTGGGCCGGGGTGTTCTTCTCGCCTGCGGCCTTGCGCTCGGTGCCCTCGGTCTGGGACTTGCGCAGCTTGCGGTAATTCGCGGCGATCGCATCGAAGGTCTCGAGGACCCGCGGCTTGATCTCGGCCTCCATCGCGGCGAGCGAGACGTTGTTCTCCAGGTCGTCCTCGTCGTCGCCGCCCTCCGGCGGGGCCGGCGGCTCGCCGTCCTCGGCGGCGTCCTCGCCCTCGGCGATCTGCGGCGCGTTCTTGCCGTCCGGACCGGCATAGGTCGCCTCCAGATCGATGATGTCGCGCAGGAGGACCTTGCCCTCCACGAGCTCGTCCCGCCAGATGATGATCGCCTGGAAGGTCAGCGGGCTCTCGCAGAGGCCCGCGATCATCGCCTCGCGGCCGGCCTCGATGCGCTTGGCGATGGCGATCTCGCCCTCGCGGGAGAGCAGCTCCACGGAGCCCATCTCGCGCAGGTACATCCGCACCGGATCGTCGGTGCGGTCGGTGGGCTCCTTGGTGGTGGTCGCGACCGTCACCGCACGCGCCGGGGCGACCTCGGCGACCTCGCCGCCCTCAGGCTCCTCCTCGTCGCTCTCGGCGGGCTTCTCGCCGGCGGCCTCGTCGGTCTCCTCGGCCTCGACCACGTTGATGCCCATCTCGGACAGCTGCGACAGCACGTCCTCGAGCTGATCCGGGTCGGACTGGCCCTCGGGCAGGACCTCGTTGACCTCCTCGTAGGTCACGTAGCCGCGCTTCTTGGCGAGCTTGACCATCCGCTTGACCGAAGCATCCGTCAGGTCGAGGAGCGGCCCGTCGGTCTGCTGCTCAGGGGCAGCGTCCGTCTCGTCCCGTTCCGTTGCCTTCGTCGCCATGTTCAGCCTATTGTTTCGCACGTGGCGCGTTGCGGAGGCCCTGGCTGGGCCGGTCTACGCCGTCGGCGCCGCTGTAAGAGAACGGCGCCGAATCGCTCCGGTCGCCTGCGTCGGTTTCCGTATGCAAGCCTGAGGCTTGACCGATTGTTAACTATGGCGAGCCGCTCCCTGCCGCCGCCGCCTCCGCCATGACACAGCCGTCACGCGGCCGTCGAGTCACCCGACACCGGCAAGTCGGCCTCAGCCTCGGCGGCGATGACGGTTTCCAGCCTCGCCTTCACTTCGCAGAGCCATGCCCACCCGGCATCGGTCGGATCGTTCTCAAACGCCTGCCGTGCTTCGCGAAGTTCGGTATGTAGCGCGCCTGCCTGCTGGTGCAAGATCATGGCTTGCCGAAGGGCATCCATACGGTGTGCGGGATCCGCGTGCGGAGCCAGCGTCGAGCGGTCCCGCGAGCGGGCGAGGGCCAGGATCCTCTCTGCACCTGCGTTCAGCCCGGCGCGGGTGATGCGGCTCTGCAACACGTTCGGATCGGTGCGCTCGCCCTCGGCCGCGCAGTCCAGGAGAACCGACAGCAGAGCCCGCGCATCCGGGGCCTCGAAGTCCAGATCGCCGATCGCCTCGCCGAATTCCCCGATCATCTCGGGATGCGCCAGCAGCGTGCCGACGATCACCGCCTCCCGGACCGAAGCGGCGCCGGTGAACCCCGCCGAGGCCGTCATCGACGCGCTCGGGCTGCCGGTGATGCGCGGCGAGACCGGTTCGCCGGGCCGTACGAACCGCGTACGGCCGCGGGCACCCGGTCCCGCGGCGACCCGCGCCCCGCGGGGCGACAGGCCGCGAAGCCGCTCCTCGATGTCGTCGCGGTAGTAGCGCCGCACGGTCTCGTCGCGGATGGCCGCGACGGTCGCGCGCAGGGTCTGGGTCAGCCCGGCCCGCCGTTCGGGCGTGTCGACGGGTCCGGATTCCAGGGCGCGCCGCCAGAGCAGCTCGGACAGGGGCAGCGCCGCCTTCAGCACCTGATCGATCGCCCCCGGCCCGCCGGAGCGCAGCAGGTCGTCCGGGTCCTGTCCGCCGGGCAGCAGGGCGATCCGGAGCGAGCGGCCCGGTTCGAGGAGCGGCAGCGCGATGTCGAGCGCCCGGAAGGCCGCACGCTGGCCGGCCTTGTCGCCGTCGAAGCACAGGATCGGCTCGTCGGCGTGGCGCCAGAGCAGGGCGAGCTGATCCTCGGTGAGTGCGGTGCCCAGGGGCGCCACCGTCTCGGGGTGGCCGGCGAGCGTCATGGCGATGACGTCGACGTAGCCCTCGACCGCGATGATCGAGCCGCGCTCGTGCGCGGCCTTCCGGGCGCCGTGGAGGTTGTAGAGCGTCCGGCCCTTGTGGAAGAGCGGCGTCTCAGGGGAGTTCAGGTACTTGGCGCGCACATCCTTCGACAGCGCCCGGCCGCCGAAGGCCACGACCCGGCCGCGCGTGTCGGTGATCGGGAACATCACCCGATCGCGGAAATAATCGTACGGGACCGAGACGCCCTCCCCGGTCGCCAGAAGCCCCATCTCGATCATCAGCGCCTTGTCGACGCCCTGCCCGGCCAGATGATCGCGCAGGGCATAGCGGTCGTTCGGCGCGTAGCCCAGGCGGAAGGCCTGCTGGGTTTCGCGCCCGAGCGCGCGCCGTTCGAGATAGGTGCGGGCCTCGCTGCCCTTGCTCGAGAGCAGCCGCTCCTCGAACCAGCGGGCGGCCATCTCCATCACCTCGATGGCCCCGGCGCGCTTGGTCTCCGCGGCGCGGTTGTCCTCGGTCGGCGCGGGCAGGCTGACGCCCGCCTCCCCGGCCAGCCGCTCGACGGCCTCCGGGAAGCTCAGGCCCTCCGTCTCCATCAGGAAGGTGAAAATGTCCCCGTGCTTCGAGGACGAGAAGCAGTGATAGAACTGCTTCTGGTCGTTCACGTAGAAGGACGGGGTCTTCTCGGCGTTGAACGGCGACAGGCCGCGCCATTCCCGGCCGGCCTTCTTGAGCTGAACCCGCCGCCCCACCACCGAGGAGGCCGGCAGCCGGGCACGGATCTCTTCCAGGATGTGGGACGGATAGCGCACGGGACCTGGGGTCGGCTTCGGGACCGCGTATCCTAGCGTAGTGAAGGGGGTTGAGTCCCGCCCCACGGACGGAGTGATGTCGGGTGGGGATAGCGTGGAGAATGCGCTCTGACCGGCCCTGCAAGCTTCCACAGCTGCGAGTCCGGTGCGATGCGATCGCCGATCCTGTATATACGTTTGTATCGACACAGCCCTGATTCCGGACTATGTACATGCCGGTGGTTGGCTTCGAATGGGATGAGCGCAAGCGGACGCTCAATCTCGAGAAGCACGGTATCGATTTCCGGGACGCGATCGGCGTCTTCGATCATCCCCACCTGACCGTACAGACGATCAGGAATGGCGAAGTCCGGAAGGTCAGCCTTGGTCGGCTCGCGCAGTGCGTGATCGCCGTGGTCTGGACCGATCGGGCTGGCATCATCCGGATCATCTCCGCGCGAGCGGCGAGGCGCAATGAGAGACAAGCCTACACGACGCGCTTCGGAGCGTGAGGGTGCGCGCGGATCAACCGATCTGAACAGGATCGGCGCGATGCGCGATTCGGAGATCGCGGAAGCGGTCGCGGGCGATCCCGATGCCGCGCCCCTCGACATCGACTGGTCGCGCGCCGAGGCAGTGCTGCCACCGCGCAAGGTTCCGGTCTCGATCCGCCTGGATGCCGACGTACTCGCCTACTTCAAGCACGCGGGCACTGGCTATCAGAGCCGAATCAACGCGGTCCTGCGCAGCTACGTCAGGGCGCGGACGGCTCGCGAGCGCTGATCGCTCGTCAGCCCTTCGCGGCGAGCGCGTCCTTCACCAGGCCGCTCGCCTTGCCGAAATCCATCCGCCCCGCGAAGGTGCCCTTCAGGGCGCCGATCACCCGGCCCATGTCCTTCGGGCCGGCGGCGCCGGTCTCCAGGATCGCCGCCTCGACGGCCGCCTTCATCTCGGTCTCGTCCATCTGCTTGGGCAGGAAGCTCTCGATGATTCCGATCTCGGCACGCTCGTTGGCGGCGAGTTCCGGGCGGCCGCCCTGCTCGTAGACGGCTGCCGATTCGGTGCGCTGCTTGATCATCTTCTGGAGGAGCGACAGGATCTCCTCGTCGGCGATCGGATCCTTGCCGTTGCCGCGGGCCTCGATGTCCCGGTCCTTGAGGGCGGCCTGGATCATCCGCACGGTGGCGAGCTTGCCCTTGTCGCCGGCCTTCATGGCCTCCTTCATCTCGGTGGTGAAGCGGGCGCGCAGCATGTCGAGGAACCTTCCAACGGAAAAACGGCGGGCTGGCCTGCGGATTGCGGGTCTTTCGGCTCGTCGGTGTTGAGCCCTGCGGGCCGCAGGGCCACATTGACCCCATCGCGGGCCGCTCGCTAAGAGCGCCGCACACGATCATGCCGCAAGCCGAGAGCGCCGCGTTGCGGCGCCCGCCTTCGGTCGGACATAAGCGAGACTCAGCCCATGCCGCAAGACTCCGCCGCGCATGCCCCCGGGCCCCGGGCCCCCGAGCCCTGGTCGGAGCCCGTCGCCACGGCTCTGCTGGTCCTCGCCGACGGGACCGTTCTCGAAGGCTTCGGCATCGGGCAGACCGGGATCGCGGACGGCGAGGTCTGCTTCAACACGGCGATGACCGGCTACCAGGAGATCCTGACCGATCCGTCCTATGCCGGGCAGATCGTCACCTTCACCTTCCCCCATATCGGGAATGTCGGCACCAACGACGAGGATCTGGAGAGCCTCGGAGCGGCGCCGGCCTCCGGCGTGCGCGGCACGGTCATCGCCTCGGCCGTGACGAAGCCGTCGAGCTGGCGCTCGTCGTCGCATCTCGATGGCTGGCTCAAGGCCCGCGGCATCGTGGGCATCACCGGGGTCGATACGCGGGCACTCACCGCTCGCATCCGCGACCGGGGCATGCCCAACGCCGTGATCGCCAACGATCCGGAGGGCCGGTTCGACCGGGAGGCCCTGAAGGCCCGGGCGGCGGCGCTGGCGCCGATGGAAGGGCTCGACCTCGTGCCGCCGGTGACGAGCCGCGCCGCCTCGGAATGGTCGGAGACCGTGTGGGCGCTGGGCAACGGCTACGGCACGCGCGCGCCGGGCCAGGGCCTGAAGGTCGTGGCCATCGATTACGGGGTGAAGCGCAACATCCTGCGGCTGCTGGCCGAGGCCGGCTGCGACGTCACCGTGGTGCCGGCCACCACCAGCGCCGAGGCAATCCTGGCGATGAAACCGGACGGCGTGTTCCTGTCGAATGGCCCCGGCGATCCGGCGGCGACCGGCGCCTACGCGGTGCCGGTGATCCGCAACCTGCTCGACGCGAAGGTGCCGACCTTCGGGATCTGCCTTGGGCACCAGCTCATGGGCCTCGCGCTCGGCGGCCGGACCGTGAAGATGGGCCAGGGTCACCACGGCGCGAACCATCCGGTGAAGGACAAGACCACCGGCAAGGTCGAGATCGTCTCGATGAACCACGGCTTCGCGGTCGACCCGGCGAGCCTGCCGGCGACCGCCGTGGAGACCCACGTCTCGCTGTTCGACGGATCGAATTGCGGGCTGACGCTGACCGACCGTCCGGCCTTCTCGGTGCAGCACCACCCGGAGGCCTCGCCCGGCCCGCGCGACAGCCACTATCTGTTCGAGCGCTTCGTCACGCTGATGCGCGCGGGCGAGCCCGAGACGGTGAAGCCTGCCTGACCGGATCCCCGGCGCGATCCCAATCGGGCCGCGCCCGGGCCATAAAATCCGCCGAATCCGCCGGCTTAAGAACACCCACGACGGCCAGAGAGCGGCGGCGCATCCGCGCCGGCCGGCTCCGTCGCAGGGGAATGCCGGATGACCATCGACGAGGCACGCGACGATTTCTCCCGCCTGCACCGCACCTTCACGGTCCATCTCGGTATCGCGGTCGGCCTGTCGTGGCTGACGGCTCTCTACGCCGCCGTCTACGCCCCCTGGGTGCGCAACATCCGGGCGCTGATCGACCCGACCGGCGGCCTCGACCGCGTCGAGAGCACGGTGTCGTACCTGTTCGCCCTGCCGGCCGTCCTCGCCCTCGCCTGGGTCTCCGTGTATTTCGGCCGCGAGGCCCTGCGCCGGGCGCAGACGCTCCCCAACGTCGCCCTGGAATTCGCTGCCGCCGCCGTGGTCGCCTTCGGGATCTTCTATCTTTCCATCGACCGGGCGTTGGCCGCGCTCTACGCCGGCTTCTGAGGAGGGGTGGCCTGCGCCACCCCCGGCACCGCTACCGCACCTGCTCGAACAGGGGCTCGAAGCGCTTGGCAGCGAGCTTGCCGTGCTGCGCCGCCTTGGCGGTCTCCAGGTTCTCCGGCCTGTCGCCGACCTCGATCAGCCCGACCATGCCCATGATGTAGTGCGGCGAACACTTGAAGCCGTAGAGGCCGGGCTTTTCGAAGGTCACGGTCTCCTCCTTGCCGACCACGGTCTTGAAGGTCGGCGCGCCCTCGGGCGCCATGCCCCTGATGAGTTCGGCGTTGTGTCCCTTGTCGGCCGGTACGAACCGAACCGTGTCGCCGGGCTGAATCTTCACGAAGGCCTGATCGAAGACCATCATCCCGCCCGGGCCGCTGTTGAGCGTCTTGATGGAGACTTCCGTGGCGTGAACCGCTGTCGCTGCGGCGAACGCAAGCACCGCGGCGCTGACCGTTTTCCTGATCATCGTCTATCTCGAATTGGTCTCGTTTGAATCGACGGGACCGTCGATCGGTCGACCTTTACGGATCTGGAAAAGACTCGGCAATACGATGCATGCGGACTCAAAGACTTGAGAATTGTTCGAGTCTGGGCTGACCAAGCGATCCGCGGGCTGCGGCGCCGGGGAACGCGCAGGCCGACCCCGGTCTTTCAAAGCGCCCGAGGCCCGTGTAAACGCGGCGCTCAACGACAATCCCGCCACGCGCGTCCGAAAGCAGGGCCGAGACCGGCCGTGCCTGATCGGATACGCATGGCCTGACAAGGCCGCAGATGCCCAAGCGCACCGACATCTCCTCGATCCTGATCATCGGTGCGGGGCCGATCATCATCGGGCAGGCCTGCGAGTTCGACTATTCCGGGACCCAGGCCTGCAAGGCGCTGCGGGAAGAGGGCTACCGGATCGTCCTGGTCAACTCGAATCCCGCGACCATCATGACCGACCCGGACATGGCGGACGCGACCTATGTCGAGCCGATCACCCCGGAGATCGTCGCCAAGATCATCGAGAAGGAGCGCCCCGACGCGATCCTGCCGACGATGGGCGGCCAGACCGCGCTGAACTGCGCGCTGTCGCTCCAGAAGATGGGCGTGCTGGCCAAGTACGGCGTCCAGATGATCGGCGCCACCGCCGATGCCATCGACAAGGCCGAGGACCGGCACCTGTTCCGCGACGCCATGACCAAGATCGGGCTCGACACCCCGAAATCGGCGCTCGCCAACGCCTCCGCGGCCAAGAAGGCGGACCGGGAGAAGTATCTCGCCGAGATCGCCCGCATCGAGGCCGCCGACACCGATCCCGCGGCGCGCCAGGCGGCGCTGACCGCCTTTGAGAAGAGCTGGGCGGTCGGTGAGACCGACCGGCGCAAGCGCTACGGCGAGCACGCCATCGGCCAGGCCCTCATGGCGCTGGCCGAGGTCGGGTTGCCGGCGATCATCCGCCCGTCCTTCACCATGGGCGGCACCGGCGGCGGCATCGCCTACAACCGTGAGGAATTCCTCGACATCGTCGAGCGCGGCATCGATGCCTCGCCGACCAACGAGGTGCTGATCGAGGAGAGCGTGCTCGGCTGGAAGGAGTACGAGATGGAGGTCGTCCGGGATCGGAACGACAACTGCATCATCGTCTGCTCCATCGAGAACATCGATCCGATGGGCGTGCATACCGGTGATTCGATCACCGTGGCGCCTGCGCTGACGCTCACCGACAAGGAATACCAGGTGATGCGCGACGCCTCCCTGGCGGTGCTGCGCGAGATCGGCGTCGAGACCGGCGGCTCGAATGTGCAATTCGCGATCAACCCCGAGAACGGCCGGATGATCGTGATCGAGATGAACCCGCGCGTCTCACGCTCCTCGGCGCTGGCGTCAAAGGCCACCGGCTTCCCGATCGCCAAGGTCGCGGCCAAGCTCGCGGTCGGCTACACCCTCGACGAGATCGCCAACGACATCACCGGCGGCGCGACCCCGGCCTCGTTCGAGCCGACGATCGACTACGTGGTCACAAAGATCCCGCGTTTCGCCTTCGAAAAGTTCCCGGGCGCCGAACCGACTCTGACCACCGCCATGAAGTCGGTGGGCGAGGCCATGGCGATCGGCCGCTGCTTCGCGGAATCCCTCCAGAAGGCCCTGCGCTCCCTGGAGACGGGGCTGACCGGCCTCGACGACATCGAGATCGAGGGCCTCGGCAAGGGCGACGACCACAACGCCATCAAGGCGGCCATCGGCACGCCGACCCCGGACCGGCTCCTGAAGGTCGCGCAGGCCCTGCGGCTGGGCGTCAGCCACGAGCAGGTCTACGCCTCCTGCAAGATCGACCCGTGGTTCCTGGAGCAGCTCCAGGCGATCATCGACCTCGAGAACCGGGTCAAGGCCCACGGCCTGCCGACGACGCCCGGCGCCTTCCGCCAGCTCAAGGCGGCCGGCTTCTCGGACGCCCGCCTCGCCGTGCTCGCCCGCACCGACGAGGCCGCGGTCAGCGCCGCCCGTCGGGCGCTCGCGGTGCGGCCGGTCTTCAAGCGGATCGACACCTGCGCGGCCGAATTCAAGTCGCCCACCGCCTACATGTACTCGACCTACGTGGCGCCCTTCGCGGGCGCGGTGGTGGACGAGGCGCAGCCGACCGGGGCCAACAAGATCATCATCCTAGGCGGCGGCCCGAACCGGATCGGCCAGGGCATCGAGTTCGACTATTGCTGCTGCCACGCCTGCTACGCGCTGTCGGAGGCCGGCTACGAGACCATCATGGTCAATTGTAATCCGGAGACGGTCTCGACCGACTACGACACCTCGGACCGGCTCTACTTCGAGCCGCTGACCGCTGAGGACGTGCTGGAGATCATCGAGACCGAGCGGCAGGCCGGGACCCTGCACGGCGTCATCGTACAGTTCGGCGGCCAGACCCCGCTGAAGCTCGCCCGGGCGCTCGAGGCCGCCGGCGTGCCGATCCTCGGCACCTCGCCGGACGCCATCGACCTCGCCGAGGACCGCGACCAGTTCAAGCGGCTCCTCGACAAGCTGGGGATGAAGCAGCCCAAGAACGGCATTGCCTATTCGGTGGAGCAAGGACGCCTGGTCGCCGCCGATCTCGGCCTGCCCTTCGTGGTCCGCCCGAGCTACGTGCTCGGTGGCCGCGCCATGGCGATCATCCGCGACGAGACCCAGTTCGCCGACTATCTGCTCGACACCCTGCCGAGCCTGATCCCCTCGGAGGTCAAGGCCCGCTACCCGAACGACAAGACCGGCCAGATCAACACGGTCCTGGGCAAAAACCCGCTCCTGTTCGACCGCTACCTGTCGGACGCCGTGGAGGTCGATGTCGACGCGGTCTGCGATGGCAAGGACGTGTTCATCGCCGGCATCCTGGAGCACATCGAGGAGGCCGGCATCCATTCCGGCGACTCGGCCTGCACGCTGCCGCCGCGCTCGCTCTCCCCCGAGATCATGGCCGAGCTGGAGCGGCAGACCAAGGCCATGGCCCTGGCGCTCAACGTCGTCGGCCTGATGAACGTGCAATACGCCATCAAGGACGGGGCCATCTACGTCCTGGAGGTGAACCCCCGGGCCTCGCGCACGGTCCCGTTCGTCGCCAAGGTGATCGGTGAGCCGATCGCCAAGATCGCCGCCCGGGTCATGGCGGGGGAGCCGCTGGCCACCTTCGGCCTGAAGCCGAAGACCCTGCCGCACATCGCCGTGAAGGAAGCCGTGTTTCCCTTCGCGCGGTTCCCGGGCGTCGACGTGCTGCTCGGGC
Organism: Methylobacterium sp. J-026; assembly: GCF_022829585.1. Lineage (GTDB taxonomy): Bacteria > Pseudomonadota > Alphaproteobacteria > Rhizobiales > Beijerinckiaceae > Methylobacterium. The sequence continues at coordinate 37,281 of NZ_JAKSYC010000327.1, read as the reverse complement.
CGGAGATGCGCTCCACCGGCGAGGTGATCGGTCTGGACACGAGCTTCGGGGTCGCCTTCGCCAAGAGCCAGCTCGGCTCGGGCACGCAGGTGCCTAAGGCCGGCGCTGTGTTCGTGTCGGTGCGCGATGCCGACAAGGTCCGCATCCTGCCGACCATGAAGCTCCTGTCCGATCTCGGCTTCTCAATCCTGGCGACCGGCGGCACGCAGCGCTTCCTCGTGGAGAACGCCGTCCCGGCCGAGCGGATCAACAAGGTCCTCGAAGGGCGGCCGCACGTGGTCGACGCCATCAAGAACGGCGGCATCCAGCTCGTCCTCAACACCACCGAGGGGGCGGGCGCACTCTCGGATTCGCGGTCGCTCCGGCGCGCCGCCCTCTTGCATAAGGTGCCGTATTACACCACTCTAGCTGGCGCGATGGCCGCGGCCGAGGGGATCAAGGCCTATCTAGAAGGCGATCTCAAGGTCCGCGCGTTGCAGGAATACTTTGCGGCCTGAGCCTCAGGGTTCCGCTGACTTAATCTCGTGGCCCGGAGGGAGTGCTACACTCTCGGCCGGGCCTCTTCATTGTGGCGCGAGACGATGACGATAGACAAGGTTCCGATCACGGTGCGTGGTTTCGCAGCCCTCGAAGAGGAGCTGAAACACCGCCAGCAGGTGGAGCGCCAGCGCATCGTGGCGGCCATCGCTGAGGCCCGCGCGCACGGAGACCTGTCGGAAAACGCCGAATATCACGCCGCCAAGGAAGCTCAGTCCCACAACGAGGGGCGCGTCATCGAGCTGGAGAGCATGATCGCGCGTGCCGAGATCATCGACGTGGCGAAGCTGTCCGGCGACAAGATCAAGTTCGGCGCCACCGTGAAGCTCGTGGACGAGGACACGGAGGAGGAGAAGACCTACCAGATCGTCGGCGAGCCCGAGGCCGACGTGCATGCGGGGCGCGTCTCGATCACCTCGCCGATCGCCCGGGCGCTGATCGGCAAGGGCGTCGGGGACACCGTCGAAGTCACGACGCCGGGCGGAGGCAAGTCCTACGAGGTCGTGGCCGTCCGGTTCGGCGGCTGAGCGCATGGGCCCGCGTTTTCGGGGCCGGCTCGCCGGGTTGATCCTCCTCGCCGCCGCGGGCTCCGCGGCGGCGGATGACTTTCCGGCGACCGCCCGGTTTTCCGATATCCGCGTCGACGTGCGACCCTTGCGCGACAAGGGCGCGGGTCTGCAGGCGGAGGCGTTGGCCACCGACTTGACCGAGGCCCTGCGCAGGACGTTCGCGGATCGGATCGGGGGGCGAGGACCGCGCCTCGTCGTGGTGGTGAGCGGCCTGTCGCTGCGGCCCTATGTCGGCAGCGGCGCCCGTCATGGCTCGGGTGGCAACTTCCAGACCGATTACCTGGAAGGCGAGGCGTTGCTCATCGGGCAGACGGGGCAGATCCTCGGGCGACACCCGCAGATGACCGCGACGCCGTCGAGCTACGGCGGCGCGTGGTACGATCCGCAATTCGAGGGGCGTCGGCTGGCAGCGATCGCCGACATCTTTGCCCAGTGGCTCGCGCGGGATCTCCCGCGGGATTAGGTGTGCTTTGCCGACAGACGTTGCCAAGGCAGGCGAGATGCGGCGATGCGGGATGTCTTCAGGTGAAGTTCGCCATTCCACCACCTCATCCTGGGGTGCCGGAGCGCAGCGGAGGCCTCCAGCTGGCCGCGCGATTTGTGCAGCCCTCCTTCGTGGCCCGCTGACGCGGTCACGTCAGGATGAGGGGAAGGGATGGGATCGAGGGGCCGATCTCGGAATGCGGTGCGCCGGCGGTCGGGCTTGGCACCGGAGCAGAAGCGGGTTTCCTGAGCGAGGGGCATGGCAAGCATCGACGTGACGGAGGCGAAATCCGCCCTGCGCAACCGGCCGGAGGCGCGATCCGAACTCCTGCCCGAGCTCGCGCGCGCCCGCGCCTGGATCGTCACGGACGGCAAGGCCGGCGACGAGAACCAGTGCGTCGGGATCGCCGAGACGCTGGGCCTCGACTTCGAGATCCGGCAGGTCCCCGCGTCCGGGCCGTTCGGCTGGATGGCGCCCTGGGGGCCCATCGACCCGCGGGAGGGACCCCGTCGCCGCGCCGGCGCTTTGGCGGGGCCCTATCCCGACCTCTTGATCGCCTCCGGGCGCCGGGCCGTGCCCTATCTCCGGGCGGTTCGGAACGCCACCGGCGGCCGCACCTTCACGGCCTTCCTCAAGGACCCGCGCACGGGCGAGGACAGCGCCGATTTCATTTGGGTTCCGGATTACGACGACCTGCGCGGTCCCAACGTCTTCACGACGCTCACAGCCCCGCATCTCGTCACCGCGGCGCGCCTGGCCGCGGCCCGCGCCCGCCCCGATCCGCGGCTCGCGCGCCTCGACGGGCCGCGGGTGGCGGTCCTGGTCGGCGGCGACAGCCGGCATCTGAGCTACCGCAAGACCGACATGATCCGCCTCGTGGGGGATCTGCACGGGCTGGTGGCGCAGGGCTGCCGTCTCATGGTGACGATCTCCCGCCGCACCCCGGACCCGCTCCGGAACGCCGTGAAGGCCCTCGCCGCCGACACGGGCGGGTTCCTCTGGGACGGGACCGGGGACAACCCCTACGTCGCCATGCTGGCGTTGGCCGAGGCGATCGTGGTCACCTCGGACTCCGCCAACATGGTGAGCGAGGCGGTGGCGACCGGTGCGCCGGTCCTGCTCTTCGACCTGCCGCGCACCTATATCCGCCATCGGCGGATGTTCGCCGGTCTGGCCATCGCCGGAGCGCTGCGGCCGTTCACCGGTCAGTTGGTGGACCTGACGTACAAGCCCATCGACGCGACGCCGGTGATCGCGCAGGCGCTGGCCGATGCCTATGCCGCACGCCGCACGGCCGATCGCGCCTGAGGAGACCGAGAGAGATGCCCCACACGCATGCCAAGCTGGTGATCGTCGGCTCGGGTCCGGCCGGTTACACGGCGGCGATCTATGCAGCCCGCGCCATGGTCGAGCCGCTGCTGATCTCGGGTTTCCAGCCGGGCGGCCAGCTCATGATCACCACCGATGTGGAGAACTACCCGGGCTTCGCCGAGGCGATCCAGGGGCCCTGGCTGATGGAGCAGATGCGGCTGCAGGCCGAGCACGTCGGCACCCGCATCGTGTCGGAGTACATCACGAAGGTCGATCTCGAGCAGCGGCCGTTCCGGCTGGAGGCCGATTCGGGCGAGACCTATTCCTGCGACGCGCTGATCATCGCCACGGGTGCCCTGGCCAAATGGCTCGGGATCCCCTCCGAGGCGACGTTTCAGGGCGGCGGCGTCTCGGCCTGCGCCACCTGCGACGGATTCTTCTTCCGCGGCAAGGAGGTGGTGGTGGTCGGCGGCGGCAACACCGCGGTCGAGGAGGCGCTCTACCTCGCCAACATCGCCAGCAAGGTGACCGTGGTCCACCGCCGCGATTCGTTCCGGGCCGAACGGATCCTGCAGGAACGCCTGTTCAAGCATCCGAACGTCACCGTGCTGTGGCATCGGGAGATCGCCGAGATCTGCGGCGTGCAGAAGCCAGCGCCGAGCGTCACCCATGTCCGTCTTCAGGACCCGCGCACGGGTGCGATCGACGAGGTGAAGGCCGACGGCGTGTTCGTGGCGATCGGACACCAGCCGGCGACCGCGATCTTCGAGGGGCAACTGCCGATGCGCCACGGCGGCTACCTCACCGTGAAGCCCGGCACCACGGAGACCGAGATTCCGGGTGTGTTCGCCGCGGGGGACGTCACGGACGACGTCTACCGTCAGGCGATCACCGCCGCCGGCATGGGCTGCATGGCTGCACTCGAAGCGGAGAAGTTCCTGGCCAATCTGGAGATCGGCGAGGATCCGATCCGGGCAGCCGCGGCCGAGTAGAATCCCGCCGGCGGAGTGCGACCGGTACCGGTGCACCGGTATTTTCACAAATCCCCAGCCGGTGCTTGCGCGCGACCATGCACCGTGTGCATAGGAGTGCCGACTGCGCCGGGATGCTGCGCTTGCATTCCCACGCGGTGACGCGCGCGGATGTCCGCGTTCGACGCCGTGCCGGTCGCCCGGTGAACCGCCCGATGCGCCGCGTGCCGGACTGGCCGGGATGCGGCCCCGGGCACGCGCTGGTAGGGGTTCAGGCCTTGGATTGGGATAAGATCCGGATCTTCCTCAACGTCGCGGAGGCCGGCAGCTTCACGAAGGCGGGCGACGACATCGGCCTCAGCCAGTCGGCGGTGAGCCGTCAGATCAGTGCCCTCGAACGTGAGCTCAAGGCGCCGCTGTTCCACCGCCATGCGCGGGGTCTGCTGCTGACCGAACAGGGCGACCTGCTGTTCCGGGCGGCGCGGGACATGAAGCTGCGCCTGGAAAACACCCGCGCGCGGCTCGTGGAAACTTCGGAGCGGCCGACCGGTGACCTCAAGGTCACCACGACGGTCGGGCTCGGAACGTCCTGGCTGTCGCAGCGCGTGGGCGAGTTCCTCGACCTCTACCCGGACGTGCGCATCGAGCTGATCCTCACCAACGAGGAACTCGATCTCGCCATGCGCGAGGCCGACGTGGCGATCCGCATGCGCCGCCCGGCCCAGCCGGACCTGATCCAACGCCGGTTGTTCACGGTGCATTACCATGCGTTCGCGAGCCAGGATTACGTCAAGCGCTTCGGCGAACCCAAGACGATCGAGGACCTCGATGACCATCGCCTCGTGTCGTTCGGCGGCAACGAGCCGTCATACCTGCTCGCCGCCCATTGGCTGGCCGATGCCGGGCGCGACGGCCGCGAGCGGCGCCACGTCCACCTGACGGTGAACAATATCGGCGCCCTCCAGCGCGCCATGGAGGCGGGCGCCGGAATCGGGATCCTGCCCGACTACGCGGTGGACGGGGACCAGCAGCTCGTGCAGGTCCTGCGCGAGACCGAGATGCCGAGCCTGGAGAGCTACCTCGTCTACGCCGAGGAGATGCGCTCCGTCGCGCGGGTCCAGGCGTTCCGTGACTTCCTGGTCTCGAAGGCCCAGCGCTGGACCTACTGAGCGGCGCGGGGGCGGCTCAGACGAACAGCCGCTCGCCCTCCAGGCCCTTGTACAGCCCCGCGACCTGATCGCCGTAGCCGTTGTAGATCAGGGTCGGCACGCGCTGGTCGGTCCCGAGCACCCGCTCGCTCGCCTGGCTCCAGCGGGGATGCGGCACCGCCGGGTTCACGTTGGCCCAGAATCCGTACTCCGAGGCCTGCAGGCCCTCCCAGAAGGTCTTGGGCCGGTCGGCGGTGAACGAGATCTTCACCAGCGACTTCGCGGATTTGAAGCCGTATTTCCACGGCACGGCGACCCGGATCGGAGCGCCGAACTGGTTCGGCAGCGGCTTGCCGTAGATGCCGGTCACCACGAAGGCGAGATCGTTGCCGGCCTCCGCCAGGGTCAGTCCCTCGGTGTACGGCCAGGGGTAGAAGAACGCCCGCTGGCCCGGGGCCATGGCCTTGTCCATGAAGGTCTCGAACCGGATGTACTTCGCCCCCGAACTCGGCTTGGCGAGGGCCACCAGCTTCGCGAGCGGGAAGCCGGTCCAGGGCACCGCCATCGACCACGCCTCGACACAGCGGTGGCGATAGAGCCGTTCCTCCAGGCCGACCTTCCGGATCAGGTCGTCGACGCCGATCTCGAACGGCTTCTCGACGAGACCGTCGATCTTCAGGGTCCAGGGCTGGGTCTTGAGCGCATTCGCGGCCGGGAGCACGGTCTTGGATGTGCCGAACTCGTAGAAATTGTTGTAATCGGCGCTGAATCGTTCGGGCGTGACCGGTCGATCGAGGGTGTAGGCCGGGTTCTGCTGAGCCGGGTAGAGCGGCTGATCGCCCCCCGCCGCCCATGCTGCGCGGCTGCCGAGCAGCGAACCGGCGGCCAGGGCGGCCGCGCCGCCGATCAGCGTGCGGCGGTTCAGGAACAAGGATTCGGGCGTGGCGAGGTGCTCGGGGATCTCCCATCCGCGCCTGGTCTTGATCAGCATGGTCGCCTCCTCGCATCCTCGGCGCGAACAGCCCACAGATCGGCCCGGGCCGACAGGGACGCAAGCGCCGCAGTCTCACCTTTCGGCGAGCGGGGTTGGGCAGTTACCTGCGTCGGGCCGCGTCCGGCGGTCGCGGGCCGGTCAGGCCTCCGGGGTCCCGTCGCGCAGCACCCGGCGCAGCACCTTCCCGACATTGGTCTTGGGCAGCGTGTCGTGGAGCACGACCCGGCGGGGCACCTTGTAGCCGGTGAGCTGCGTGCGCGCGTAGGCACGCAGGGCCTCGAGCGCGACGGTTGGATCCTTCAGGACGACGTGGGCGACGACCATCTCGCCGGTCTCCTCGCTCGGCGCCCCGACGACGGCGCATTCGAGCACGTTGGGATGGGCGGCGAGCACCTCCTCCACCTCGTTCGGGTAGACGTTGAACCCGGAGACGAGGATCATGTCCTTCATCCGATCGACGATCTTGAACTGGCCGTCCGGGAGCATCACGGCGACGTCGCCGGTGCGGAAGAAGCCGTCCGCCGTCAGGGCGCGCGCGGTCTCCTCCGGGCGGTTCCAGTAGCCGCGCATCACCTGCGGACCGCGCACGCAGATCTCCCCCGGCTGCCCGGGCGGGACCGCCCGGCCGGCCGCGTCGCGGATCGAGACCTCGGTCGACGGCAGCGGGAAACCGATGGTGCCGGAGAAGTCGCGCATCCCACGCGGATTCACGCAGACGACCGGGGAGGTCTCCGACAGGCCGTAGCCCTCGATGATCGTGTTGCCGGTCAGCGCCTTCCAGCGCTCGGCCACCGCCCGCTGGACCGCGGTGCCGCCGCCGACCACGAAATCGAGCTTCGAGAAGTCCACCGTCCCGATTTTCGGGTGGTTGATCAGCACGTTGAACAGCGTGTTCACGCCCATGAGGTGGGTGAAGCGCGTTTGGCTCAGCGTCTTGACCATGCCGTCGCAATCCCGCGGGTTGGGGATGAGCAGGCACGATCCGCCGCTGCGCATGAATTGGAAGAAGCACGCGGTGAGCGCGAAGATGTGGTAGAGCGGCAGCGCCGTGACGCAGCAGCGCGGGACGCTCGGATCCTTCGAGTCGAACCAGAGCTGCGACTGCTCGACATTCGCCATGATGTTGCGGTGACTCAGCATCGCCGCCTTCGCGATGCCGGTCGTGCCGCCGGTATATTGCAGGAAGGCGAGATCCTCCGAACCGACCGAGGCCGCGGCCCGGGGCAGTCCCCGCGCGCGCCGCAGAACGGTGGCGAAAGGGACCGCGAGACCCTCCGGCAGCCGGAACGGCGGCACCGCCTTGCGCACGTGCCGGCTGGCGAGATTGACGACGCGGCCCTTCAGGCCGAGGCCGTCGCCGGGCCCGACGAGGACGACCCGGTCGAGGGCGAGGTCCGACAGGGTGGCGGCGACCGTGGCGCCGAAATTCTCCAGCACGAGCAGGATCCGCGCCCCGGAATCCGCGATCTGCTGCGTGAGCTCCCGGGGGGTGTAGAGTGGATTGGTGTTCACGACCGTGCCGCCCGCGAGCAGCACGCCGAAGATCGCCACCGCGTAGGCGGGCACGTTCGGCAGCATGATGGCGACGCGGTCACCCTTCGACAGCCCCTCGGCCCGGAGCCAAGCCGCAAGGTCGCGGGCCTGCCGGCCCAGGGTCGCGTAGGTCAGGGTCGAGCCGAAGCACAGCATCGCCGGCCGGTCGGCGAAGGCGGTCACGCTGGTCTCGAACAGGTCGACCAGGGTCCCGAGCCGCGCCGGATCGATCTCCGCCGGGACCCTGCGGGGATACGCATCGAGCCAGGGACGGTCCGGTGAGCCCGCCTCGATCGACGCGCCCGTCGTCGACCGCGACGTGGCCGCTTGAGCGCCGTGCGCGATCACGTTCGCCTCATCCATCGCGAAGCCTCCCTCGGGCCCGACTCTCGACGGCCGAGTCCCTCAACGCAGAACGCGCCGACTCTGCGGGAACGACGGGCGCCCCGCAAGGCGCGGCGCTCAGGCGGCTGGACGAAGTCGGCGCGCTGTCGTCAGCAGGGCGTGCGGCAGCGCGGCGGCGACCAGCAGCAATGCGGCGAGGCCGGTCTCCTCGGGCCGGAGGGCCCGGCGCGGCCAGGGGCCGAGCCCCAGAGGGCCGGAGAGACCCAGCACGATGGCACCGAACCAGAGGGTCAGGAAGGCGAGCGCCCCGGCGCCCAGCCGCCTCAGCCGCGGCCGCAGCGGGCGATTCGCCGTGAATGCGGCCACGCCCGCGACGCCGCCGAACAGGGCCGCCGCCACCCCGGCCCCGAGCCCGTAGGCGAGCCACAGGGGCTGATGTGTCAGGTAGGCCATCCCACCGGTGGCGAAGCCCGCCCGCAGGATCACCCCGCCGAAGGTCGGATACAGCCCCGCCAGGGCCAGGATCACCGCGCCGGCGACACCGAACACGATGCGGCGCGCGCCGGAGGCCGGACCCGGTTCCGCCGCCACGCGGGCCAGATGCGCGAGCCCGTAGACCAGTGCGAAGGCGAAGAGCGGGTAACGCCCGGCGAAGAATCCGAAGACCCAGGGCTCGACAGTCTCCGGCATCGCCGAGCGCTGGCTGAAGCCGGTGACCGCCACCAGCACCAGCGCGGCCAGCATCGCCAGGATCGGAGCGGACGCCGCGAGCAGCGCGCCCCCCGGGCGCGCACCACCCCGACCCGGATCGGGCACGGTTCTCGGGGGGGCGGGCTTCATGCCGGGCACGCGATCCGATCGGGCAGGGCCGGGATGGCCGGGCCGATCCTACCGGGCCTCGTAATGGTCCCGGACCAGCCGGTCGAGGAGGCGCACGCCCCAGCCTGCGCCCCAGCTGCGGTTGATCTCGCTGGCATTCGACGACATCGCCACGCCGGCGATGTCGAGATGCGCCCACGGCACGTCCTCGACGTAGCGCTTGATGAACGAGGCCGCGGTGGCCGCGCCGCCATGGCGCCCGCCGGTGTTCTTCATGTCGGCGAACTTCGAATCGATCGCCTTGTCGTAGGCCGGGATCAGCGGCATCCGCCAGACCTTCTCACCCGTCGCTTCGCCCACGGCGTGGATGTTGCCCGCCAGCGCGTCGTCGTTCGAGAACATCCCGGCGATGTCCTGGCCCAGAGCCACGATGATCGCCCCGGTGAGCGTGGCGAGATCCACCATCGCCTTCGGCTTGTAGCTGCGGACAACATGGGTGATCACGTCGGCCAGCACGAGCCGACCCTCGGCATCGGTGTTGATCACCTCGATGGTCTGGCCGGACATCGAGGTCAGGATATCGGACGGCCGATACGAACCGCCATCCGGCATGTTCTCCACGATGCCGATGGCGCCGATCACGTTGCAGCGCGCCTTGCGGGCGGCCAGCGCGTGCAGGGCGCCGACCACCGCGGCCGCCCCGCCCATGTCGCCCTTCATGTCCTCCATGCCGCCGCCGGGCTTGATCGAGACGCCGCCGGAATCAAAGATCACGCCCTTGCCGATGAAGGCCACCGGCGCCTCGCCGGCCGGCCCGCCGTTCCAGCGCATGATCACGATCCGCGGCTCCCGGACCGAGCCCTGCGCCACAGCCAGCAGCGCGCCCATGCCGAGCTCCTGCATCCGGGCCGGCTCCAGCACCTCGATCTCGACGCCGAGCTTGGTGAGTTCGGAGGCGCGCCGGGCGAATTCCTCCGGGAAGAGCACGTTCGGCGGCTCGTTCACGAGGTCGCGGGCCAGGACGACGCTTTCGGCGAGAGACTTGGCCCCCTCTCCTTCGCGGGTAGCCGCGCCGTGATCCGCCAGCAACAGGGTCAATGCCGTTCCGGCCTTGTCCTCGGCGTCGGGCTTCTTCTTGGTCTTGTAGCGATCGAACGTATAGACGCGCAGCCGCGCGCCCAGGGCGAACTCGCCGGCCTGATGGGCGGTCACGGTCGCGCCCGGCCAGTCGAGCACCACGCGGGCCGTGCGGCCCGAGACCTTGCCGGCGGTGAAGCCGCCGAGCACCGGCCAGTCGGTCTTGGCCCGGTCCTTGTCGGAGCCGAGGCCCACCACCACGAGACGGTCCGCCTCGATGCCCGAGGGTGCGGCCAGGACCATGGCGCTGAGGGAACGGCCCTTGAACTTCTCGGACGTGGCCGCGCGGGCGACGAGATCCGCCCCGGCGGCGCCCAGCACCTCCCGGGCTCCGGTCCCGAGGGCGAGGTCGTCGCCGACGAAAACGACGAGATCGCCGGATCCTCCCGGGCCCTGGCCGCCCCGTTCGAGGGGACCGAAACCGATCTCGATACCGTCCGCCATACCCGTCCGCCCTGCCCGATTGTCCGGAGCCGTCCATACCGCCCGCACGCCGCCGCGCGGGCCATCCGCCCTGTGTAGCCGCTGAGACGGAGAACGCAACGCGGCTTGAGAGCCCTCGAATCGCCCCTTTTGTCGGGTCCCTGCCGCACCGGGGGCGCGTAGGGATTGGAGCGACGGGCCGGATGACGAATTCGGTGCGCCGGGCGCGTTCTTTCGATACGCATCGTCTTTCGCTGGACGCCGGGGCTGCCATGCGGGACGATGCTGGGGCGGGACTGCCGGGCCGATGAGGCAGATCGAGCGCTACATCTTTCGGATCGCCCTGGGCGCCACCCTGGCCTGCCTGGTCGGCCTGACCGGGACGATCTGGCTGACGCAGGCCCTGCGCGAACTCGATCTCGTGACCGCGAAGGGCCAGACGCTGCTGGTCTTCCTGTTCGTCACGGGATTGTCGCTGCCGACGCTGATCGTGGTGATCGCCCCGGTCGCGCTGTTCATCGGCAGTGTCTACGCCCTCAACAAGCTGAATGGCGATTCCGAGCTGATCGTGATGGCGGCGGCCGGCATGCCGCCGGGCGCGCTCCTGCGCCCGTTCCGGAGGCTGGCGGTGATCGTCAGCTTCCTGGTGGGGTTCCTGGTGGTGGTCGTCATGCCGGCGAGCTTCCAGGAGCTGCGCGACGTGATCACCCGAGTCCGCGGCGACTTCATCGCCAACGTGGTCAAGGAGGGGCAGTTCACCCAGCTCGACAACGGCATCACCTTCCACTTCCGCGAGCGCGGACCCGGTGGCACGCTGAAGGGCTTGTTCATTCAGGACCGCCGGGAAGCCGGCAAGACCAAGGTCTATCTCGCCGATCGCGGCAACGCCGTGGATATCGACGGGCAGAGCTACCTCATCCTGGAGAACGGCAGCGTCCACCAGCAGCAGAAGGACTCGCGCGACTCCTCGATCCTGACCTTCGAACGCTACACGATCGACCTCGCCGCCTTCGCGCCCCCGGATTCCGACACGATCTACAAGCCGCGCGAGCGCTCGACCACGCAGCTCCTGTTCCCCGATCAGAGCGAGGGCTACTACAAGCTGCAGAAGGGCCGCTTCCGGGCCGAACTGCACGATCGGCTGTCCGCCTGCCTCTATCCCCTTGCCCTCGCCTTCATCGCCTTCGCGGCGCTCGGAGATCCGAGGACCACCCGCCAGGGGCGCGGTCTCGCCATCGCGGGCGCGATCCTCGCCGTGGTCGGCCTGCGGATCGCCGGCTTCGCCGCGGTCAGCGCGGCCGCGCGCAGCCAGGCCGCGGTGGCGGCGATCTACGGCGTGCCGCTGCTCGCGATCGGGCTGTCCTGCCTGCTGATCTATTGCCGGCCTCGGGTGCAGGCCTTCAACGCCGCCCTGGCGCGGGGACTGCGCGGCCCCGGGTCGGGCCGCCGCCTCGCCCCGGCGGCCTGATCCCGTGATGCTGATCGGTCCGACCCTGGGGCGGTACTTCGCCGCCCGCTTCGCCCGCACGGTGCTGGGTGTCTTCGTCACCGTCTTCGCGCTGGTCTACACGCTGGACTTCGTGGAGCTGCTGCGCCGCGCCGGCGAGGCCGAGGGTGCCTCCACGGGCCTGATGGCCCAGCTGTCCCTGTACCGCACCCCCGCGGTGGCGGAGGGCGTGCTGCCCTTCGCGGTCCTGTTCGGATCCATGGCGGCGCTGCTCCAGCTCTCGCGCAAGCTGGAACTGGTCGTCGCCCGGGCCGCCGGGATCTCCGCGTGGCAGTTCCTCCAGCCCGGGATCTTCGTGGCTCTGGCCCTTGGGGCCGCCGCGGTCGGGATCTACAACCCCGTCTCGGCGCTGCTGAAGCAGCGCTCCACCGAGATCGAGGCCCGGATCTTCGCGAAGGCGACCAAGGCGAGTTCGGGCAAGGACCTCTGGATCCGCCAGAAGGGCATCGACGGCGAGGCGATCCTGCGCGCCGAGACCGCCATCGAGGGCACCACGACCCTCTCCGGTGTGTCGGTCTTCGCCTTCGACGATGCCGGCAAGTTCGTCGACCAGCTCGTGGCCGCCCGGGCCGCGCTCCACGACGGCTACTGGGAGCTCTCGGATGTGCGGGTTCTGACGCCGGACGCACCGCCCGAGTCGTTCGACACCTACCTGATCGCCTCGAATCTCGACCCCGGACAGGTGCGGCAGCGCTTCACCCCCCCGGAATCTGTGCCTTTCTGGCAACTTCCCACAACCATCGCACGGACCGAACGGGCCGGTTTGGACGCCACGCGATACCGTCTCCAGTACGATGTCCTGTGGGCAAGACCGGTCTTGTTCGTGGCCATGGTCATCGTCGCGGCAACCGTTTCCTTACGGTTCTTCCGCTTTGGTGGTGTTGGCAAACTCGTCCTCGGTGGCGTCGCGGCCGGCTTCGCCCTCTACGTGATCCGACAGGTCATGGAGGGGCTCGGCGCGTCCGGACTCGTGGCCGCACCGGTGGCGGCGTGGTTCCCCGCCGTGGTAGGCAGTCTTCTCGGTACGCTCACGCTTCTGTACCAGGAAGACGGCTGACACCCGCGATCCGTCGCGGGCAGGGAGACCGGTGGTGAGGTTGGTGGCGGCAGACGTCACAGGGGTTGGGACGCGCGTTGCGTAAGGTCACCGACATCCTGCGGAAGGTAGGTCTCCTGGCGATGCTGGCGCTCGCCGCGCCGCTGGCGGGAGGCCTGTCGGCGCATGCCCAGGGTTTGCCCGAACTCAGGACCGGCAAGCCGGGCGAGAAGCTCCTCGTCGAGGCCGACGAGCTGATCTACGACAACGACCACAGCACCGTGACCGCCCGGGGCAACGCCGAGCTGCATTACGGCCCGCGGACGCTTCAGGCCGACCGGGTGCGCTACGACCGCAACACCGGCCGCGTCTTCGCCGAGGGCAACGTCCGCCTCACCGAAGCCGATGGCGGCGTCGTGACCGGCGCGCGCATGGAACTCACCGACGACTTCAAGACCGGCTTCGTCGACGCCTTCCGCGGCCAGCAGACGGTGCAGCGCAAGTTCGAGACGGTGCGCACCCGCTTCTCCGCCCCCCGGGCGGAGCGCCTGAACGGCGAGCAGACCAGCTTCGAGTCCGGCAGCTACACCGCCTGCGAGCCCTGTAAGGACCACCCCGAGACGCCGCCGCTCTGGCAGATCAAGGCGCAGAAGATCATTCACGACAACGAGACCCACACGGTCTACTTCGACGATTCGACCCTTGAAATCGCCGGGATCCCGGTTGCCTATCTGCCGTATTTCGAGGCGCCCGATCCCACAGTGAAGCGCAAGACCGGCTTCCTGACGCCGCGCTTCATCTCGACGACGGCCCTGGGCAGCGGGGTGTCGCTCCCCTACTTCGTGGATCTCGCACCCAACTACGACCTGACTCTGACGCCGACCGTGCTCAGCCGCCAGGGTGTGCTGGCGCAGGGCGAGTTCCGCCAGCGGATCGACAACGGCTTCTACAACCTGCGCCTGTCAGGCATCTCGCAGACCACGCCCTCGGCCTTCCTGCCGAGCCCCCTCGGGGCCGGCGAGCGCGACTTCCGCGGCTCGGTTGAATCGCAGGGCCGGTTCTACATCAATGAGCGCTGGCGCACCGGCTGGGACGTCGTCGGCGTCACCGACAAGTGGTTCCTCGACAATTACCGGATCCGCAACCAGAACATCACCACGGATTATTTCCGTGAGGCGACCTCGACCGGCTACCTGATCGGCCAGGGCGACCGCTCGTGGTTCGAGGCGCGGGGCTACTACTTCAAGGGACTGTCGAGCTTCGACTGGCAGAAGCAGCAGCCGATCGTCGCGCCGGTCATCGACTACGACAAGCGCATCAACGGCCCCGCGGAGATCGGTGGCGAGGTGCGCTTCCAGGCCAACATCACCAGCCTGAACCGCGAGACGACCCAGTATCAGGGCCTGCCGCGCACCGCGAGCTACCTGTTCTCGCCGAGCGTGAACGGCGTGAGCTTCCCGCTCTATCAGACCTGCACGGTGTTCCAGCGCGGGACCTGCGCGATCCAGGGGCTCGCCGGCAACAACACCCGCGCCTCGGCGGAACTCTCCTGGCGGCGCAGCTTCATCGACGACATGGGTCAGAAGTTCACGCCCTTCGCCTATCTGCGCACCGACGCGTTCTTCAACAGCACGAGCTTCTCGGGCTACCAGAACGACCTCGTCCCACAGATCGCGCACGTCGATCAGGGATTGGCCGGCCGGGTGATGCCCGCGATCGGCCTGGACTACCGGTATCCGTTCGTCGCCAATTTTGGCGCGCTCGGCGTCCATACCCTGGAGCCGATCGGCCAGATCATCGCGCGCCCGTCCGAGACGCGGATCGGCCACCTGCCCAACGAGGACGCGCAGAGCCTCGTCTTCGATGACACGTCGCTGTTCGAGTGGGACAAGTTCTCGGGCTACGACCGGGTCGAGGGCGGCGTGCGCACCAATCTCGGCGGCCAGTACTCGGTCGTGACGCCGTCGGGCTGGTACGCGAACGTCCTGTTCGGCGAGTCGATCCAGCTCGCCGGCGTCAACTCGTTCCGCCGCGGAGACATCGCCGATGTCGGCCTCGATTCCGGACTGGAGACCCAGCGGTCGGATTTCGTGGGGCGGTTCCAGGTCTCGCCCAACCAGAACATCACCTTCATCACCCGCGCCCGCTTCAACCAGGCTGACTTCCACGTGGCGCGGTTCGAGACCGGCGCGACGGCACGGTTCGCGCCGTTCCTGCCGCTGACCCTGTCGGCCTTCTACTCCTACTACGAGGCGCAGCCGCTGCTGGGCTACAGCCATTACCGCGAGGGCATCACCGCCACCGCCACCTACAACATCACGCCGAACTGGTTCATCTCGGGCTCGCTGCTGGTCGACCTCACGCACTATCTCGACGTGCGCAACACCTATCAGGACGCGCTGACCTCCTACTTGGCCAACTCGGTCGGGACCGTGCCGGTCTACCAGAATCCGGGACGGTTCTACCTCTCGGGGGCGAGCTTCGGCGGCGGTTATCAGGACGAGTGCACCACCGTCTCGCTGAACTACATCAACTCGCCGATCGCCACCGCCACGGGCGTGCGCGAGCGCAACCAGACGGTGCTGCTGCGGGTCGAGCTGAAGACGCTCGGCGAGGCGGATCTGCGCCAGAACGTCGGCACGGCGACCACGGCGGACGGCATCGCCTCGGTGCGGTGACGTTCCGCGGATCGGCTTGCGGCTTTACCCATCGCGGTTGGGATCATAGTCGGGTCGCCGGGTATGGCACCGCGGAGCTGGCACGCGCCCTCCCTCCCCCGGAGAGGGGGGGAGGGAGAACCGCGCGGATCCGGCCTCCTCAAATGGAGAAGTGGGAACTTCACAGCGCGGGTGCGCCTACGCCGCGCCGGCGCTATAGACCGTCCATGCCGCCGCTTGCCCTCACCCTCGGAGACCCCGCCGGGATCGGTCCGGAACTGGCGCTCAGCGCCTGGCTCGGGCGCGGCGGCGCGGATCCGCTGCCGCCCTTCTTCCTGGTGGGCGATCCGGCCTTCATCGAGCGCCTGGCCAACCGTCTCGGACGCCTCGTTCCCGTGGCCGAAGTCGATCCCGAGACCGCCGCGGAGGTGTTTCCCCGCGCCTTGCCGGTGGTGCCGCTTCCGAGCGGCGCCCTCGTCGCCGCCGAGCCCGGCGTGCCGGATACGGTGAATGCCGGCGCCACCATCGAGTCGATCACCGCTGCGGTGGGCTTCGTGAAGGCCGGGCGTGCCAGCGCCGTGGTAACGAATCCGATCGCCAAGTTCGTGCTGACCCGGGCCGGGTTCGCCCATCCGGGCCACACCGAGTTCCTGGCCGCCCTCGCGGTGCCCCCCGGCCTCACGCCGCCGCGGCCGGTGATGATGATCTGGAGCGCCGACCTCGCCGTGGTGCCGGTGACGATCCACGTGCCCCTCAAGGACGTCCCCCGCCTCCTCACACAGGAACTGGTGGAGGAGACCGCCACCATCGTCGCCCGGGACCTGCGGCAAAGATTCGGCCTGCCCGAGCCGCGCCTCGTCCTGGCCGGCCTGAATCCCCATGCGGGCGAGGCCGGCACGATCGGCCATGAGGACCGGGATGTGCTCGCCCCCGCGGTGGCCCGCCTGCGCGCCGCCGGCATCGACATCCGCGGGCCCCTGCCCGCCGACACGCTGTTCCACGCCCGCGCCCGCGCGACCTATGACGTCGCCCTGGCGCCGACCCACGATCAGGCCCTGATCCCGATCAAGACCATCGCGTTCGACGACGGCGTCAACGTCACCCTCGGGCTGCCCTTCGTGCGAACCTCGCCGGACCACGGCACCGCCTTCGACATCGCCGGCCAGGGCATCGCGCGGGCCGACAGCCTGATGGCGGCCCTGCGCCTCGCCGCGCAGCTTGCCGCCAACGCAACCGGTCGCGCGCAGGCGTCCGACGGCGCCGAAATCATCCCGTTCAGCATCTATGCCGGTCGGCCCCGGTCCCCGGGTGCCCGGCACTTCGAACCCGAGGACGAGCTGTGAGCGCCGGGGACGGTCTTCCGCCGCTCCGTGATGTCGTCGCCCGGCACGGGCTGGAGCCCCGCAAGGCGCTCGGCCAGAACTTCCTGTACGACCTCAATCTCACCGGCCGGATCGCCCGCGCCGCGGGGCCCCTCGACGGCGTGACGGTGGTGGAGGTCGGCCCCGGCCCGGGCGGCCTGACCCGGGCGCTGCTGGCCGAGGGGGCCGCCCGGGTCGTGGCGATCGAGCGCGATGCCCGCGCCCTGCCGGCGCTCGCCGAGATCGCCGCCCACTATCCCGGCCGCCTCGACGTCGTCGATGCCGACGCCCTCGCCTTCGATCCGCGGCCCCTCGTGGGGTCCGGGCCGGCGCGGATCGTCGCCAACCTGCCCTACAATGTCGGGACGGCGTTGCTCACCGGCTGGCTCGACGGCGAAGTCTGGCCGCCCTGGTGGGATCAGGCGGTGCTGATGTTCCAGCGCGAGGTGGCCGAGCGGATTGTGGCCGGGCCGGAGGAGCGGGCCGATTACGGCCGCCTCGGCGTCCTCTGCGGCTGGCGCACCGAGGCCGAGATCCTGTTTGACGTGAGCCCCTCGGCCTTCGTGCCGCCACCCAAGGTCACGTCGAGCGTGGTCCGGCTGGTACCGCGGGCGTGTCCCCTGCCCTGCCGGGCCGGGGCCCTTGAGGCGGTGACCCGTGCGGCCTTCGGACAGCGTCGCAAGATGCTGCGCCAGAGCCTCAAGGCGCTGACACCGGAGGCCAGCCGCCTGCTGGACGCCGCCGGTCTGGCCGAGACGGCGCGGGCCGAGGAGATTCCGGTGGCAGGCTTCGTCGATCTCGCCAACCTCTGGGACGCACACAGAAACGCCGGCGCCGCTGTGACGGCGCCGGCGTGAATCATGTGCCCCCGGGGCGCGGTTGCGGTCAGCGGGTCTGCTGGATCGCCGACAGCACCCAGCCACGGCCGGGCTGCCGCTGGAAGGTCCACAGTTCCGTGACCTCCGGCGCGTCGGTCTGCACGATCCGGCCGCTGCCGCGCTCCACCATCACGTCCTTGAGGGCGTAGCGCATGGCCACGGTGGCGTATTCCGTGCGGTCCTCGGCCCAGGCCTCTGCCAGGTCGCCCTGCAGGAGCTTCACGTCGGAGATCTTGTTCACGACGCCGCGGGCGGCGTTGTTGCGCAACTCCTCATCGAAGTAGCTCACCATCTCCGGCGTCGACAGATTGCCGAGCGTTACCCGATCCTCGCGGGTATAGGCATCCTGGACATCGGCAAGCAGCCGCTCGAACGCCTGATAGTCGGCCGGGCTGACCTGCACCGGGCGCGTCTGCACGGGGCGTGAGCCGCCGAACAGGCCGCCCCCGGCCCCGGCACCACCCATCGGGCCGGAGGGACCCTGAGCGCCGTCCATGGACGAGCGCGTGTAGGGCGCGCCGGCCCCGGCCGGCTCGTTCCGGCGGCGGAAGAAGCGCAGGGCCAGCATCACCACGAAGACGACGAGCCCGATCTGGAACAGCAGCCCGATCATCGAGGTCAGGCCGCCGAGGCCGCCGAAGAAGCCGCCGCCCAGCAGGGCGCCGATCAGGCCGGCGCCGAGCAGGCCCGCGAAGAACCCGCCCCCGAACCGGCGGCCGGACGCGCCCGGAGCCTGCAGGCCCGGATTGCCCATGCCGGGGGACGGCGCCGTCTGCGAGCGCTGCATCGTCATGCCGCCGCCCGGTGCCGTCGGCGTGGCGGAGGGGGCCGTGAAGGTGCGCGAGCCGCGGGAGCCCATGGAGCCGCCCCCGCCCGGACGGGCTTCGGCGGCGGGCGCCGCGACGGTCAGCGTCGCGGCCAGTGCCAGGAGGGCGGCCACGCGCCGGCGGCGCGAGATCTGGGTCAACATGTACACGCCTCTGAGGACGAGAACTGAACGGCGCGGAGCGCCAGCAACAATATGGGAACGGCCCACCGCGCGTTTTAGTCCTGGCCGCGATCCACGCGATGCCGTTTCCCACAGATTCAGTGGAGCGTGCGCTCCGGCGCCGCCGGGAACGACAGCCGGACCTGGGTCCCCTCCCCGCTTCGGCTGTCGAGGGTGATCGTGCCGTTCTGACGTTTCATCAGGCCGTGGACGATCGCGAGGCCGGCGCCGCGCCCTGCCTCGCGGCTGGTCTGGAACGGCGCCAGCGCCCGGGCGAGCATCTCGGGCGACATGCCCTGCCCGGTATCGCCCACGAGGATGCCGACGCTCCCCTCGCCCGGCGCCTGCATCGCGCGGTCGCCGGGATCGGTCCGGAAGGTCGACAGCGTCAGCATGCCGCCGGACGGCATCGCCTCGCAGGCATTGGCCACGAGATGCCGGACGGCGAACTCGATCTGCGTCGGGTTGCTGATCGCCCGCGGCAGGCCGGGCGTGGCCGTCACGGTCAGGCGGACCCCGGAGGGTAGATCGGACCCGATGCGGTCCGCGAGATCCGCCACGATGGCGTCGAGATCGACCGCGCGCACCTCCGGCGCGATGCGGCGGGAATAGGCGAGCAGCTGCCGGGTCAGGATGGCGGCCCGCTCGGTCGCGTCGGCCGAGCGGGAGATCGCCCGCTGGATGAACGGTTCCTGGCGGTCGCCGAGCCGGCGCTTCAGGCCGTCGATGTAGCCGATCAGGATCTGGAGGAAGTTGTTGAACTCGTGCGCGACGCTGTTGGTCAGCAGGCCCAGCGCCTCGCGCTGCCGGGACAGGGCGAGCGCCCCCTCCGCCTCCCGGCGCGCCGTGATGTCGATGAGCTGGCCGATCCGTTCGGTCGTACCGGGCAGAGGCGCCGTGGTGAGGCAGGCCCAGAAGCTCGTCCCGTCGGCATGTGCCGCCGGAAATACCTGGTCCCCGTCGCGGGCCGGATCGGGTGCGGTCGCACGGGCGGCCAGGATCAGGTGGAGACCCTGCCGGACCAGCGCCTCCGCCGGGTGGCCCGTGAGCCGTTCGGCGGCGGGATTGGCGTGGTGGATGTGGCCTTGCGCGTCGAGCAAAAGGCTCGGCGTGGGCAGGGCGTCGAAGAGCGTGCGGGCCTCGTGCGTCAGCGGCACGCGCGCCCCGGCATCTCGATCCGTCTCGGGCTTCGCCATGCTGCGTTCGCGCTCAGCGGATGCGGAAGGCCCGCGACGGGCCAGCGATAGCGGCGAACGGCGCTTCGGCCAAGCCGTGACCGAATCCGTGACCGAATTCGCGACAGGGCCCCGGGCCGTTTCGGCTACTGCCTCACCCACATCACCCGGGCGATCCAGGCGACCTCGCCGAGGTTCAGGACCCTGTCCTCGTGCTCGGGGTTGAGGGAGGCCAGCTCCACGGTCCGGGCCGTGCGACGCTTCAACTCCTTGGCGAGCACCTCGCCCCCATGCAGGCGGACCACGACGCGGTCGCCCTTGCGCACGCTGGCCGTGGGCGAGACGATCAGCACGTCGCCGTCCCGGAAGAGGGGCAGCATGGAATCGCCCTGGATCTCGAGGGCGAAGGCGCGCTCCTCACCGAGATCGGGAAACTCGATCTCCTCCCAACCCGCGCCGCCGGTCGGCATGCCCTCATCGGTGAACAGGCGGCCGGCGCCGGCCTGGGTCAGGCCGATCAACGGGACCATGGTGCGCGCCGGGATCTCGCGGGCCTCGATGAGGCGCAGGAACTCGTCCAGGCTCGATCCGGTGGCGGCCAGCACCTTCGACACCGATTCCGTCGACGGCCAGCGCTTGCGCCCGTCGGCGCCGACGCGTTTGGACCGGTTGAAACTCGTCGCGTCGAGCCCGGCGCGCCGGGCAAGGCCGGAGGCCGAATAGCCGTGGCGCTCGGCGAGCCGGTCGATGGCGTTCCAGATCTGCTCGTGCGACAGCATAGCGGGCTCGATGGATCACCCTGACGAGGCCGGCAACCCCCATCCCGCCAGCCCGGAATCGGCTGCCGTGGGGGCGCTGGAACGTTGCGCCGCCGGGTATGGTCGACACCCCGCGGTTACGAGCGGAAATACCAGACGTTGTACGGTCGTGCGCACATATCCCGGTTCGGACGCTGCGCTATGACGCTCGGCCTCATCGTAGGAAAGTAGAACTACGGCCCGCAGAATGCAATCGCTCCTCGAATCCCGGGGCGGTCCCGAGTTGCCGCGGGCGGGCGGCGCCTCTATCCAGCCACGCGTCGGTTCCGGGGAGCTTCGATGCCGCTCGTCTACAAGATCTGTCCACGGGGCCTGTGGCGGGAGGCCGAGGCGGCGGGCCGGTTCACGGGGGCGCCCATCGATCGCCAGGACGGCTTCATCCACTTCTCTACGGCAGCGCAGGTCGCCGAGACGGCGGCCCGCCATTTCGCCGGGCAGGCCGACCTGCTCCTGATCGCCGTCGAGGCCGACACGCTCGGTGCGGCGCTGCGCTTCGAGCCCTCGCGGGGGGGCGATCTGTTCCCCCATCTCTACGGCGCGCTGCCGCTCGAAGCGGTGATATCTGCGGAGCCGCTGCCCCTGGACGCGGATGGTCGCCACGTTTTCCCCGCCGGGCTCCCCCCGGCATGATTGGGCACGCCTTCCCGCTCGTGCGGCCGCTGCTGCACCGCCTCGATGCGGAGCGCGCGCACGATCTGACCCTGCGGGCCCTCGCGCTGATACCGCCTGTGCGGATTCCGAAGGACGACCCGCGCCTCGCCGTCGAACTCCTCGGCCGCCGGTTCCCCAATCCGGTCGGGCTCGCGGCCGGCTTCGACAAGGGCGCGCGGGTGCCGGACGCGCTGCTCGGCCTCGGTTTCGGATTCGTGGAGGTCGGTGGCGTGGTGCCGCGGCCGCAGCCGGGCAACCCGCAGCCGCGGGTCTTCCGGCTGCGCGCCGACCGGGCGGTGATCAACCGCTACGGGCTGAACAGCGAGGGTCTGGCGGTGGTGGCCGCCCGGCTGCAGGCCCGGGCGGGCCGGCCCGGGATCGTGGGCGTCAATATCGGGGCCAACAAGGATTCGACCGACCGCCTCGCCGACTATGCCGCCTGCACGGCTGCCCTTGCGCCGCTCGTCGATTTCGTCACCGTCAACGTCTCTTCACCGAACACACCGGGGCTGCGCGACCTCCAGGGGGAGGCGTTCCTCGACGAGCTGCTCGCCCGGACGGTGGAGGCCCGCGACGCCGCGGGGGCTTCGGCGGCGATCCTGTTGAAGATCGCGCCCGACATGACCTTGGACGCCCTCGACGCCGTCTGCACCACCGCCCGGCGCCGGGGCGTCCAGGCGCTGGTCGTGTCGAACACGACGGTGGCGCGGCCGGAAAGCCTCGTCGAGCGGGGGCTCGCCCGGGAAACCGGCGGCCTGTCCGGCCGGCCGCTGTTCGGGCCGGCGACCCGGATGCTGGCGCAGGCCCGGCTGCGGATCGGGGATGCGGTGCCGCTCATCGGCGTCGGCGGCGTCGATTCGGCCGAGGCGGCTTGGATCAAGATCCTGGCTGGGGCGAGCCTCGTCCAGCTCTACTCGGCCCTGGTCTACGACGGTCCAGGGCTCGTCGGGCGCATCAAGGCGGGCCTGCTGGAGCGGATGGACCGGGCGGGCGTCACGAGCCTGACGTCGCTGGTGGGCCGCGAGGCCGCGGATCTCGCCCGGGCCGCCTGAACGATCGCGAACGCCGTTTAGAAAGGCTTTGCGGAGCCGAAGCTTAGCCTGTGTCCGACGCATGAGGGGCCTGCGCCCGCGCGCCGTTGTGAGGCCCATGCGCAGACGCTTATCTCGCGTTTGCGAGATCGCTCGCGCCAGCCAATTCAGGACCGATCCATGGCCCAGTCCGAAGGGTCTTCCAAGCGTTCCTCCGCCGCCGGCGGCTGGGGCGCTCTGAAGAGCTGCGGCAAGCACCTGCTCGGCAGCCGCGCGCCGCTCACGGGCGCCCGTGCCTTGCTGAAGGCCAATCAGCCCGACGGGTTCGATTGCCCCGGCTGCGCCTGGGGCGATCCGGAGCACGGCTCGTCCTTCGAATTCTGCGAGAACGGCGTGAAGGCGGTCTCCTGGGAGGCGACCGACAAGCGGACGCCGCCCGCCTTCTTCGCGCGTCACACCGTGACCGAGTTGCGGAGCTGGAGCGACTACGCCCTGGAGGGTGAGGGCCGGCTCACGCACCCGATGCGCTACGATGCGGCAAGCGACCGCTACCTTCCGGTGAGCTGGGAGGAGGCCTACGCGGAGATCGGCGCGACGTTGCGCGGGCTCGATCATCCGGACCAAGCCGAGTTCTACACCTCAGGCCGCGCCTCGAATGAGGCGGCCTACCTGTACCAGCTCTTCGCCCGGGCCTACGGGACCAACAACTTCCCCGATTGCTCGAACATGTGCCACGAGGCGAGCGGCGTTGCCCTGATCGACGCCATCGGCATCGGCAAGGGCACCGTCCTGCTGGAGGATTTCGAGAAGGCGGACGCGATCTTCTGCGTCGGCCAGAATCCCGGGACCAACCATCCGCGGATGCTTGGCGACCTGCGCCGCGCCGCTGAGCGGGGCGCCGAGGTCGTGGTGCTGAATCCGGTGCGCGAGCGCGGTCTGGAGCGTTTCGCCGACCCGCAGAACACCGTCGAGATGCTGCGCGGCGCGAGCCGCCCGATCGCCAGCCAGTACCTCCAGCCCCGCTCCGGCGGCGACATGGCGGCCTTCCGCGGCATCGCCAAGATCGTGTTCGCCCGCGATGCCGAGGCCCTGGCGGCCGGCCGCCCGTCGCTGCTGGACCACGCCTTCCTGGAGCACCACACGGCGGGCCTCGACGCCTACCGCGCCGCCGTCGAGGCGACCGCGTGGGAGGCCATCCTCGACCAGTCCGGCCTGACGATGGACGCTATCGCCGCGATGGCGGACGTCTATCTGAAGGCGCAGCGCGTGATCGCCACCTGGGCGATGGGCGTGACCCAGCACCGCCACTCGGTGGCAACCGTCCGCGAGATCGCCAACCTCCTGTTCCTGCGCGGCCATATCGGCCGTCCCGGCGCGGGGCTGTGCCCGGTGCGGGGCCATTCGAACGTGCAGGGCGACCGCACGGTCGGCATCAACGAGCGGCCACCCGCGGCCTTCCTCGACGCCCTGGAGCATCATTTCGGGCTCGCGATGCCCCGCAAGCCTGGTCACAACGTCCTGGCGGCGATCCGCGCCATGCGGGACGGCACATCGAAAGCGTTCATCGGGCTCGGCGGCAACTTCCTGCGCGCGACGCCCGATACCCCGGTGGTGGCGCAGGCGCTGGCCTCCTGCCGGCTTACCGTCCACATCGCCACCAAGCTCAACCATGCCCATCTGGTGCCGGGCGCCATCGGCTACCTCCTGCCCTGCATGGGCCGCACCGAGATCGATCGGAACGCCGGGGGCAAGACGCAGATCGTGACCGTCGAGGATTCGATGAGCATGGTCCACGGCTCGGGGGGCATCAACAAGCCGGCCTCCAAGGACCTGCGCTCCGAGATCGCGATCATCGCGGGCATCGCCGAGGCGACCCTCGGTTCGGCGGCGATCGACTGGGCCGGGTTCGCGGCCGATTACGACAGGATCCGCGACGCGATCGCCGCCACGATCCCGGGATTTGCCGGCTACAACAGCCGGGTGCGCAAGCCGCGCGGGTTCATGCTGCGCAATCTCGCCGCCGAACGGGTGTTCGAGACCCCGTCGGGCCGGGCCAACTTCTCGGCGGAATCCCTGCCGGCCGAGACCGAGCATCAGGCCGCGCGGAAGGCACGCGACACCTTCGTCCTGCAGACCTTCCGCAGCCACGACCAGTACAATACGACGATCTACGGCTTGGACGACCGCTACCGCGGGGTCTACGGCGAGCGCCGGGTGCTGTTCGCGCACCCGGACGATTGCGCGGACCTCCGCGACCGATTCGGGGAGCGGGTCGACATCGTCGGGACGCACGACGACGGCGTCGCCCGACAGGCTGAGGATTTCCGCCTCGTGCCCTTCGACATGCCCCGTGGCTCTCTCGCCGGTTACTATCCGGAGCTGAACGTGCTGGTGCCGCTCTCGACCTACGGTGAGAAGAGCGACACGCCGACGTCCAAGTCGGTGCTGGTGACCCTGCGGGCACGTGCCGCCGCGTGAGTCAGGCGCCCGACGAGGCGGCGTTCGTCGCCGCCCTCGCGCGGATCTCGGGGGCGCATCCGGACCTCGATCCGCTGGCGGCGGGACTCCTGGCGGCGCTGGACCTCGGCCTTCCGGGTGACAGCCGCGCCTTCGCCCGCACCTTCGGGGTGGAGCATGCCCTGGTGCTGCGTGCCTTGGCGGAGCTCGAGGAGGGCGGGCAGGTCGCCGTCACGGCCCGCGACGCGCGCACCCAGCGGACGCGCTTCACGGCCGCCGGCGGAGGGTGGGTCAGAACCCCTTCGCCTTGATCGCCTCGGCCCAGGTCACGGCGCGCCGGTTCACCCCGAGATGCTGCCGCTCGTAGAGCCGGCCTTCGAGTTTGATCGCGCCGCGCTTGGCGTATTCGGGGCGCTCGAACGCCTCGATCACCAGTTTCGCCCGGCGCACCTCCTCCTCGGTGGGCGCGAAGGAGGAATTGGCCGGCTCCAGCTGCGTCGGATGGATCAGCGTCTTGCCGTCGAAGCCGAGGTCGCGGGCCTGCCGACACTCGTCCCGGCATCCGTCCGTATCGGCAATGTCGTTGTAGACGCCGTCCAGGATCGCGAGGCCCTCGGCCCGGGCGGCGGCGAGCGCCATCATCATCCAGGGCAGCATCGGGACCCGCCCCGGCACGATCTTCGCCCAGGTGTCCTTGGCGAGGTCGTTGGTGCCGAGCACCAGGCAGGTCAGGCGCTTGCGCGGATCGCGCTTGGCCCGGGCGATCTCCTGGATGTTGAGGATCGAGGCCGGCGTCTCGATCATCGCCCAGATCGCGATATCCTCGGCCGCGTCGAGGGATTCGAGCCGGTCGGCGATGCTCTCCAGCACGGCCGAGGACGAGACCTTCGGCATCAAGATCGCGTCGGGCTTGGCCTCGATGGCCGCGTGGAGATCCGCCTCGCCCCAGGGCGTCTGCGGCGCGTTGACCCGGATCACCAGCTCCCGGTCGCCATAGGCCCCGCTCTTGACCGCGGCGCAGACCTGCGTCCGGGCGATCTCCTTCTCCTCCGGGCCGACCGCATCCTCGAGGTCGAGGATGATGCTGTCCACGGGCAGGGATTTCGCCTTGTCGAGGGCGCGCTGATTCGAGCCGGGCATGTAGAGCACGCTCCGGCGCAGGCGCAGATCCGTCGTGATGGCCATGCGTGTCTTCCTCCTGCTTCGTCCCGCGGCCGCCGGGCGGCCTCCCGTCGTTGCGGCGCACCCTAAAGCAGGCGGCGGCGCGCGCCACACCCAGAAAGTCGGGTCCCGTGAGTTCCGCCGCCGTTTGACACCGGCGCGGGTCTTCGCGGAACGAGGCCGCGGTTTGGTCATGTTCCGCCGCTTAAAGGCGGCCGCAACGCAAGTCTCTACGTTTGGAATTTCAATCATGCGCACAGTGTTGGCCGCACTCACCATGGTCGCGGCCCTCGCGGCACCGGGGGCTGCCTCGGCTCAGAGCCGGACGACGCTGGGGGTCGGATCCGGCGCGGTCGCGGGAGCACTGGTGGGCGGCCCGATCGGTGCGGTGGCCGGCGCGGTGGTCGGCGGCTTCGTGGGGCACGCGTCCGAGCGGGGGCATCGCCGGGTCCGGAGAAGCCGCCGCTACGGATATGCGGCGCCGCGGCGGGCGCTCCCGCGCCGGGCGGATGCGGTGGCAGCGCGCGCACCGCGTCCGGTGGCCCAGGCGGCACCGGCTGCGCCCGCCACCGTCGCCACGACCTGGAAGGATCCGCATTAGGGCGTGCCCGAGCCGCGGCGACATCCGGTTCGCGGATGGCCTGCATGATGAGCGGCACTGCAATCCGCGTCAGGCGGCCGGGCGGAGCACCTGCAAGTCCGTGCTCGTGAACGTCGCCCGGGCGAGGGCGGGATAGGCGATGGCCTGTCCGACGCCGCGGGCACCCAGGAAGGTCACGAAGGCGATCCACAGCCCGGCATTGCCGAGATCCAGGGTCTGCACGATCCCGAGTGCCGTTCCATAGGCTGCCAGCGCGCAGAGTGTGAGGTTGCGCATCGCCCGGGTCCAGGTCGCACCGATATAGATGCCGTCATAGGCGAAGGGTGCCGCAGCCGCGAGCGGCGCCAGCGCGGCGAGCGGCAGATAGGTCCGCGCGGTCTCGCGCACCGGGCCGTTCGTGGTCACGAAATCGATGAACGCGTGGCCGCCGACGAACGACAGGAGGCTGACGCCCAGCCCGAATCCCAGGCACCAGCGCAGGCTTAAGCTGGCGGCGATCCGGAATGCGTTCGCGTCCCGGGCGCCGACCGCGCGGCCGCACAGGGTCTCGGCCGCCGTGGCGAAGCCGTCGAGGAAGAAGCCGCCGATTAGGAAGAGATTCCACAGCACTGAATTGGCGGCGAGCACCACGTCGCCCTGCCGGGCGCCCAGGGCCGAGAACAGGACGATCCCGGTGATCAGCGCCAGGGTCCGGAGCATCACGTCGACGTTGACGCTGAGCGTCCTGCGTAGCGCCGCCGCATCACGCAGGTCGCGCAGCGGCACCCGGAACGGGTGCGAGCCGAGCCGGGCCAGGATGACGAGCCCAAATCCCAGTCCCAGCGCCTCCGCGCCGAGGGTCGCCAGCGCCGCGCCCGCCAGACCGAGGCCAAAGCCCAGGACCAGGGCGAGCGTCAGTGCGATATTGGTCAGGTTGATCGCCACCTGGAGCAGTAGGCCGAGATCGGTCCGCCCGCGGCCCAGCACCGAGCCGAGTACGCCGTAGTTCGCCAGGACGAAGGGTGCGGACAGGATGCGGATGTGGAAATAGGTGGTCAGGCCGGCGACCACGGCACCGCTCGCCCCGCTGATCGCGAAGGCGGCCTCGCCGACCGGCCACTGGAGCACCACCAGGGCAAGGCCGATCAGGGCGCCCGCCGCAAGGGTCCGGGCCAGGATCCGGTCGACCTCCCCATCGTCGCGGGCCCCGACCGCCTGCGCGGTGAGCCCCGCGGTCGCCATGCGCAGGGTGCCGAAGGACCAGAAGATCGCGTCGAAGATCACGGCGCCCAGCGCGATGGCGCCGAGCAGGGCCGCGTCGCCGAGGCGTCCGATCACCGCCGCGCCGACGAAGCCGAGCATCGGCGTCGTAACGTTGGCGAGCGTCATCGGCAGGGCCAGGACCAGCACGCGGCGATGCGTCGGCCGGCCCGAACGGATGGTCATGGGCCTCATGCCATCAGCTTAGCGGTCGCGAACGATTCGTGAACCCGCGCCGGCGGACGGTCGGTCAGCGCGAGACGGCGAAGAGCCGCGCGATCAGCCAGAGCGGCACGACAACGATCGCCCCGGCGACGATCCAGCCGCCGAAATCGTGCAGCGATGCCAGGCCGATCTCCAACAGCGCCCGCGCCGAATCGTACAGGCGCCAGAACAGGCGCCCGGGCGTCAGGCCGAGCATCGACATGAAGGCGCCGACCAGCACCGACAGGAGCAACAGGCGCAGGAACACGCCGGCCGGGGAGCCGCCCAGGAAGCGCCGCAAGGCCGAGTCCCGGGGTCGAGAAGGCTCCGCCCCGTAGACACCGCCCGGCGGCGGTGCATCCTGCCCGTAGCCCGGTGGGCGCCGCTGGTGATCGACGAGCATCGTACCCTCGTGAAAAGTCGTGCCGCGGGGATCGGGGATGAAGCGGGCGGAACCGTGGCCGGGACACCACACCGCGTCGAAACCCGAGGGCCGATCGGGCGTTGGCAGGGTTCTGCCGCCAACCCGAGATGGCAACCGGCGTCGATCTCGCCAAGATGTCGGACTCGGCGACGGAGGGAGCCGGCGCCGAATTCCCGTTGTCCCGCCCGGGCCAGGGGGCGATTTCCGGATCCCGGACGTTTCGTGAGAGGCTTCGAGTGCCGACGGGACCAGACGCACGATGATCGACCACGCCCTCTTCGACCCGGCGACGATCGATCCCGAGACGCTCCGGCTCAATGCCGAGATCGTCGCCGCCCACGCCGCGCTGCCCGATCCCTGGTCGCTGCCGATCGCCGAAGTGCGCGCCCGGCGCCGGGCAGGGACCAAGGCCGCGCCCGCGATGCCGAACAGCGCCCGGGCCGAGTGGCTGACCATCGACGGTCCCGGCGGCCCGCTCAAGCTGCGGGTGATCCGCCCAAAGCCGGGTGCGAAGCTGCGCGGCGCCTATCTCCACATCCACCGCGGCGGATGGGTCTGGGGCTCCGCGGACGAGCAGGATCCCTGGCTCGAACGCATCGCCGACGCCTGCGGCTTCGTCGTCCTGTCGGTGGAATACCGCCTGGCACCCGAGCACCCCTACCCGGCCGCCCTCCTCGACTGTGAGGCCGCGGCCCTGTGGCTGGCGGGGCCCGGCAAGGCCGAGTTCGGGGTCCATGCGCTGACGATCGGCGGCGAGTCGGTGGGGGCGCATCTGGCCGTGATGGTGCTGCTGCGGCTGCGCGACCAGCACGGCCTGCCGCGGGCCTTCCGGGGCGCGAACCTCAATGCCGGCTTCTTCGACCTCGGTCTGACCCCGTCGGTGCGCAACTGGGGCGAGGAGCGCCTGGTGGTCAACACCCGCGACCTCACCCGATTCGCCGATGGCTACGTCCGTGAGGGCATCGACCGGCGCCGGCCGGACGTGTCGCCGATCTACGCGGACCTGAAGGGTCTTCCGCCCGCCCTGTTCACCATCGGGACCGCCGATCCGCTCCTCGACGACACCCTGTACATGTCGGCGCGCTGGGCCGCGGCGGGCAATGGCGGGCACACGGCGATCTATCCCGGCGGCTGCCATGTCTTCGCCCGCTACGCGGGCCCCATGAGCGAGCGAGCCCTGGAACTGATTGACCGCTTCCTGATGGCGCTCGCCTGAGCGATCCGTCCGCGGTCCTGCCGGAGCGGTTCCGGGCCTGGTTCGCGACGCGCGGCTGGGCGCCCCGGCCGCACCAGCTCGAACTCCTGCGGATCGCCGGGACCGGCCGCTCGGCCCTGCTGGTGGCGCCGACCGGCGCCGGAAAGACCCTGGCGGGATTCCTGCCGAGCCTCGTCGAACTCTCGGAGCGTGGGCGGCAGAAGTTGGTCCCGAAGGGGCTGCACACCCTCTACGTCTCGCCGCTCAAGGCGCTCGCCGTCGACATCGCCCGCAACCTCGACGCGCCCATCGCCGAGATGGCGTTGCCGGTGCGCGTCGAGACCCGCACCGGCGACACGCCCGCGCATAAGCGGACCCGGCAGATCAGCCGCCCCCCCGACATCCTGCTGACCACGCCCGAGCAGCTGGCGCTGCTGATCGCCCACCGCGAGGCCGCGGCGTTCTTCGCGGGCCTGCGCTGCGTGATCCTCGACGAGCTCCACGCGCTCGTGACCTCCAAGCGCGGCGATCTCCTGTCGCTGGCGCTGGCGCGGCTGCACCGCCTGAGCCCGGGGCTCTCGGCGATCGGGCTCTCGGCGACCGTGCGCGAGCCGGACGAATTGCGGAAGTATCTGGTGCCGCAGGGCCCGCTTCCCCCTCCCCCCTCCGCGGGGGAGGGTATTCCGCGCAGCAGGGGGGGAGAGGGGAACCCGGCGTCCGGAACGGGCGAAAGCCTTCATGGCAGTCGCGCGATGTCTTGCAGCGTCGCTCCCCCCTCCCGAGCTGGCCTGGCGGCCGGCCCACCCTCCCCCGCAGAGGGGGGAGGGAAAACCGCGGCGCCCATGGCCGACCTCGTCACCGTGGCCGGCGGCGCGCGGGCGGATCTGCGCATGCTCGACCTCGGCCGGGCGCTGCCGATCTCCGGCCACACCGCCTGGCACTCCATGCCGGCGATCTACGCGCTGATCAAAGACCACCGCACCACGCTGGTCTTCGTTAACACCCGCCTCCAGGCAGAATACACGTTCCAGGAGCTGTGGCGGCTCAACGAGGACGCCCTGCCGATCGCGATCCACCACGGCTCGCTCGACGCGCAGCAGCGCCGCCGGGTCGAGGCCGCCATGGCGGCGGGGCAATTGCGGGCGATCGTCTGCACCGCGACCCTCGATCTCGGCATCGACTGGGGCGACGTCGACCTCGTGGTCAATGTCGGCGCGCCGAAGGGGGCGAGCCGGATCATGCAGCGGATCGGCCGGGCCAACCACCGGATGGACGAGCCCTCGAAGGCCTATCTCGTCCCGGGCAACCGCTTCGAGATGCTGGAATGCCAAGCGGCGCTGGACGCCGTCGAGGAGGCCGCGCAGGACACCCCCGACGCCCGCCGGGGCGCCCTCGACGTGCTCGCCCAGCACGTTCTCGGCATGGCCTGCGCCGACGCCTTCGATCCGCTGGATCTCTACGACGAGATCGTCTCGGCCACGCCCTATGCCGGGCTGACCTGGGAATCCTTCGAGCAGGTAATCGATTACGTCGCCACCGGCGGCTACGCCCTGCGTGCCTACGAGCGCTTCGCCAAGATCCTGCGCGGTCCGGACGGGCTGTGGCGGGTGCGCGACGCCCGCACCGCCCAGGCCTATCGGATGAATGTCGGCACCATCGTCGAGGCGGCGCGGGTGCGGGTGCGCCTCGGCCGGAGCCTGCGGGGCAAGCCCGGAACGGTCCTGCCCAAGTCCGGCCGGGTGCTGGGCGAGATCGAGGACGAGTTCGCCGAGACCCTGACGGTGGGCGACACCTTCCTGTTTGCCGGGGAGACCCTGCGCTTCGAGGGGCTCGCAGAGGACGAGTGCCTCGTGACCCGCGCGCCGCCCGGTACAGACCCGGCGATCCCGTCCTACGCGGGGGCGAAATTCCCGCTCTCGACCTTCCTGGCTGCGCGGGTCCGGGCGCTGATCGCCGACCCGTCCGAATGGGACCGCCTGCCGGAGCAGATCGGCGCGTATCTGCTGCAGCAGCGCCGCCGCTCGGTGCTCCCGGGGGAGCAGGATCTCCTGGTCGAGACCTTTCCCCGGGGCAAGCGGCACTATCTGACGGCGTTTCCGTTCGAGGGCCGGCTTGCCCACCAGACCCTCGGCATGCTGCTCACCCGGCGGCTGGAGCGCGACGGCCTGCGCCCCCTCGGTTTCGCGGCCAACGATTACGGCATCGCCATCTGGACGACCCGTGACGTGTCCGAGCGCGCCGCCCTCGATCCGGACTTCATCGGCGACCTGTTCGCCGTCGACATGCTGGGTGACGACCTGGAAGCCTGGCTCGACGAGTCGGCGATGATGAAGCGCACCTTCCGACAATGCGCGGTGATCGCCGGGCTGATCGAGCGCCACCATCCCGGGCTGAAGAAGTCCGGGCGCCAGGTCACGATCTCCACTGACCTGATCTACGACGTGCTGCGCAAGCACCAGCCCGACCATCTCCTGCTCCGCGCCGCGCGGCAGGATGCGGCAACCGGACTCCTCGACGTGAGGCGCCTCGGCATGATGCTAGAGCGCATCCGGGGGCGAATCACGTACAGGTCTCTCGACCGGGTCTCGCCGCTCTCCGTATCCGTGATGCTCGAGATCGGGCGTGAGCGGGTCTACGGCGAGGGCGCCGACGAGATCCTGGCCGAGGCCGAGGCGGAGCTTCTTCAAGAGGCCCTGTCCTGACGGTCGATCCGCCCTCCCCCGACGACACCGAGGATGCGATCTTGGCGGCCGGCCTGAAACTCGAGAAGACTCACAAGCACCCGACTCTGCACCTCGCGGGCGAGACCCTGGTGCTCGACCTGTGCGGCGGCCTCTGGCTGCCGGAGCACCGGACGCTGATCGTGTCCGATCTGCATCTGGAGAAGGGCTCGTCCTACGCGGCCCGCTCCGGCCAGTTCCTGCCGCCCTACGACACCCGCGAGACGCTCGCCTGCCTGCACGAGGCGGTGGCGCGCCACGAACCCGCCCGGGTCGTTGCCCTCGGGGATTCATTCCACGATGCCCGCGGACCCGAGCGCATGGAGCCCGGTGACCGGGCCATGGTGGCGGCGCTCCAGGACGGCAGGGACTGGGTCTGGATCGCCGGCAATCACGATGCCGCAATCAGCCAGGGGGTCGGCGGCCGCTACGCCGACGCGCTGACACTGGGCGGCCTGGTCCTGCGCCACGAGCCGAGCCCAGGCGACGCGCCCGGGGAGATCGCCGGGCACCTCCATCCCTGCGGCAAGGTCGCGATGCGCGGCCGCGCGGTCCGCCGCCGCTGCTTCGTCACCGACGGCAGCCGCGTGGTGATGCCGGCCTTCGGCGCCTATGCGGGGGGCCTCAACGTCCGCGACAGGGCCATCGAAGGCCTGTTCCCGAAGGGTTTCACCGCCCACCTCCTGGGAGACGGGCGGGTCTTCGCCATTGGACGGGCACAGCTCGCCCGGGACTGAGCCTGCAGCGGTTCGCGTCGTCCGATCGATCGGATCAGTTCGCCGTCATGAAGCGGTTCACGCTCTCCGACAGGCTCGACGAGTGGTCCGCCAGGCTTCCGGCGATGCCCCGGACCGCCTCGGCGAACTGGCCGGTCGCGTTGGCCGCCTGTGAGACGCCGCCGATATTGCCCGACATCTCGTGGGTCGAGACCGCCTGTTCCTCGACAGCGCTCGCCATCGCCAGGGTCAGCTTGGACAGCTCGCCGACGGCCGCGGTGATCATCTCGATGGCGCCGACCGCTTCGCCGGTCGTGCTCTGAATCGCCGAGACCTGCTGGGTGATCTCGCCGGTCGCCTTGGCGGTCTGCTCGGCCAGCGCCTTGACCTCGCTGGCCACCACCGCGAAGCCGCGGCCGGCCGCGCCGGCGCGCGCAGCCTCGATGGTCGCGTTCAGCGCCAGAAGGTTGGTCTGGTCGGCGATCGACTTGATCATGCCCACCACCGCGTCGACCTTCCGGGCATTCTCGGCCAGCTGCCGCATCGTCGCGTCGGTGGTCCCGGCCTGGGTGGCGATCTGCTGCGCCCGCTCTGAGACCCGCCCGACCTGCCCGGAGATCTCCTGGATGGCATTGTTCATCTGCTCCGAGGTCGCGGCCACGGAGGTGGCCCTCTGTCGGGCGGAATTGGCCGACTGCGTGAGCCCCTCTGCCGATTGCTGCATCTCCTCGATCGCCGATCCGACCGCCGCGACCACCCGGTTGACCTCGGAGGCCATGTGGACCTGGGCCGACACCACCGACCAGGTCAGCATCGGTCCGATGTAGTTCCCCTTCTCGTCGTTGACCGCGGTGACCTGCAGGTCCAGCGTCTCCGGCCCGACCTTGATCTTGGTGCGGTGCGGGAGGCGGCTGGCATCGGCCAGCATCGAGCGCTGGTGGCGGGGGTTCTTGTGAAACACGTCGAACGAATGTTCGAGCATCTCATCGACCTTGATCGGGAGATGTTGCTCGAGCGGACCGAGGGTACGGCGCGAGGTCGTATTCAGGTAATTGATCCGGAAGTTGTCGCGCGGATCGGCGGTCATCACCGCCACGGGCATGTTGTCGATCATCGACATCAGCCGGTCGATCTGGTTCTTCTTCACCGAGATGTCGCTGGCGAACTTGATGACCTTCACGGGCTTGCCGCTGGCATCCAGGATCGGATTGTACGTCGCCTCGAGCCAGACAGGGTGCTTCTCCTTGTCGAGCCTGAGGAATTCGCCGGTGACGTATTCACCGGACCTCAGCTTCGCCCAGAAGGCCGCGTAGTCATCCGATTTGACGGACGCATCATCGACGAAGATCGAATGGTGCTTCTTGATGATTTCGTCGAGCGCGTATTTCATCAATTTCAAGAAGTTTTCGTTCGCACTTGTGACGTGACCATCCATATTGAATTCAATAATTGCCAATGACCGATTGAGCGCATCGATCTTGGCCTGAGATTCGCTGTAGGTCGTCCGCTTGAACATGGCTGCACCCGCTTGTGATGCATCTTTCAAAACCATGGACGCGTTAATCCAATCCTAATCCTAAATTGAATTTTGGTATCACCATTTGAGTTCTATAATACGGTGCTGATATCAATCGAAAACAGTATTATATAGAGTCATTACTTCAGTATTATTGATAGCGAATAATAAAAACATCTCGAAAATTATAGTATCAAAACCAGCCCCGCATCCGAAAATATATGATCGGCGCGAGCGCGCTCACGAGAATGAGGGCCAGGGCGTAGGGGTAGCCGTAGGTCCAGTCCAATTCCGGCATGTGCTTGAAATTCATGCCGTACATCGACGCGATCAGGGTCGGGGGCACGCCGACCACCGAGACGACGGTCAGCACCCGGAAGACATTGTTCTGCTCGATGTTGATAAGACCTAGTGCCGCGTCGAGCAGAAATTGAACGTTTTCTGCCAGCCGCGTCTCGAACTCGTCGAGGGACTCGATATCCCGTTTGATCGTCTCGAAGCGGCCATCCTCGGGAAGGCCCAGCCCGTCACAAGCCGCTGAAACGAACGGGACGATCCGCTCCAGTCCGAGGAGGCTGGCGCGGATCTTCCCCAACGCTTTCCCGCGGCGGCTGATCCCGTGCAGGATCCGGCGCAGCGCCAGATCGCGGCGCCGCGGGGGCGGGCTTTCCAACCGGCGCCGCTCGGGGCCGCGGACATCGAAATCGAAGATCCGCGACGAGAGCGTGTCGAGTTCCGTCGCCATGTCCTCCAGCGCGTCCGCGAGGTTGTCGACGAGTTCTTCCAGCACGACCAGGAAGACCTCGCTCGGCGTCACGCTGCCGTCACCCTCGGCGATCCGCTTCGCCGCGGAGGCGAAGCTGCGCAACTCGTGGAAGCGGATGGTGACCAGGTGGTCCTTCGTCAGCATGAGGCCCAGCGGCTTCAGCTGCGAGTCGCTGCGTTCGAAGGTAATCATCGGTGTCGAGAGGGAGAGCCCGCCCTTCACCCGGCGCAGGCGGCTCGAATTCTCGACCTCCGCCAGAGCCGCCCGCGACGGGACGCGCAGCCCGGTCGACGCTTCCACGGCGGCGGCCTCCTCCGGGGTCGGATCGTTCATGTCGAGCCAGACGGCCCCGTCCGGAATGCGCCCGCCGGGCTCGATCGCCAGCGGGCCTTCGGGTCCGTGCAGGCTCAGCATCGGCGCATGGGATCCATCTGGAAGAACGGGCGGCCGCCCCGCCATCACGCCGTCGCGCGGGGGTGCGACCGTCTTGACACGACACGCCGCCGAGCCTACCTCACCGCGGTCTTTGGCACTCGCCGAGACAGAGTGCTAACAGTCGGGTTTGGACGCGGCCTCGCGGCCGCATCAACGCCAACTTCAGACCTGAAGCAAGAGGGCAGCTCATGAACTTCCGTCCGCTGCACGACCGCGTGGTCGTCCGTCGCATCGAGAGCGAGGAGAAGACCAAGGGCGGCATCATCATCCCGGACACCGCCAAGGAGAAGCCGCAAGAGGGCGAGATCGTCGCCGTCGGCCCCGGCGCCCGCGACGAGACCGGCCGCATCAACCCGCTGGACGTCAAGAAGGGCGACCGCGTCCTGTTTGGCAAGTGGTCCGGCACCGAGGTCAAGATCGACGGTCAGGACCTCCTGATCATGAAGGAATCCGACATCATGGGCGTCGTCGCCCTCTGATCGGATCACCCGTCCCGACCCTTTGAGGCCGCTCCGGCCTTGGGGTTCAACCTAACGACAAGAGGCAAACCATGGCAGCGAAAGACGTTCGTTTCTCCGCCGACGCCCGCGACAAGATGCTTCGCGGCGTCGACATCCTCGCCGACGCGGTGAAGGTGACGCTCGGCCCCAAGGGCCGCAACGTCGTGATCGAGAAGAGCTTCGGCGCCCCGCGGATCACCAAGGACGGTGTGACGGTCGCCAAGGAGATCGAGCTCGCCGACAAGTTCGAGAACATGGGCGCCCAGATGGTGCGCGAAGTGGCCTCGAAGACCAACGACATCGCGGGTGACGGCACCACCACCGCCACCGTGCTGGCTCAGGCCATCGTCCGCGAGGGCGCGAAGTACGTCGCCGCCGGCATCAACCCGATGGATCTGAAGCGCGGCATCGACCTCGCCACCGCCGCTGCGGTGAAGGACATCATCGCCCGCGCCAAGAAGGTCTCGACCTCCGACGAGGTCGCCCAGGTCGGCACGATCTCCGCCAACGGCGACAAGGAGATCGGCGAGATGATCGCCCACGCCATGCAGAAGGTGGGCAACGAGGGCGTCATCACCGTCGAGGAGGCCAAGACCGCCGAGACCGAACTCGACGTGGTCGAGGGCATGCAGTTCGACCGCGGCTACCTCTCCCCGTACTTCATCACCAACGCGGAGAAGATGGTCGCCGAGCTGGAAGACCCCTACATCCTGATCCACGAGAAGAAGCTCTCCTCGCTCCAGGCGATGCTGCCGGTGCTCGAGGCCGTGGTCCAGACCGGCAAGCCGCTGCTGATCATCGCCGAGGACATCGAGGGCGAGGCGCTGGCCACGCTCGTGGTCAACAAGCTGCGCGGCGGCCTCAAGGTCGCGGCCGTCAAGGCGCCGGGCTTCGGTGACCGCCGCAAGGCGATGCTCGAGGACATCGCGATCCTGACCAAGGGCCAGATGATCGCCGAGGATCTCGGGATCAAG
>NZ_JAKSYC010000279.1 GCF_022829585.1 Methylobacterium sp. J-026 | reverse complement strand
CGAGCGCCCCGAAGATCAGCGCGAGGGCCCCGAACAGCGCACCCTGGGACACGCGGCGCGCCGTGGCGTCGGCGATCTGCTTGGACTGCTCCTTGGCCGAGGCGACGGTTTCCCTGAACTGCTGGGTGTACTGCGCGACCTCCCTGCGTTTGCTGAGAGCATCACGGCGTCAGTGCCGATCTCGGCACCGTTGTAGCCGAGTATCCGCGCAAGCTGGTCCCGGGCCCTCCAGATACGGCTCTTCACGGTCCCGACTTGGCAACCCATGACCGCGGCCGCTTC
>NZ_JAKSYC010000276.1 GCF_022829585.1 Methylobacterium sp. J-026 | reverse complement strand
CGTCTTGCTCTCGCTTCAACGGCGCTGCTGGCCGCCATCGCCTTCGTGCCGACCGGCGCTGATGCCCGCGGCTTCGGCGGTGGTGGCTTCCACGGTGGGGGGTTTGGTGGCGGTGGCTTCCGCGGCGGCGGCTATGGTGGTGGTTTCCGCGGCGCTGGCTTCCGCGGCGGCTACGGTGGCTTCCGCGGGGGATACGGCGGTTACTGGCGAGGCACGGGCCTGGGCCGCGGTTATGGCTACGGCGGATACGGTCTGGTGTGGTGCCTCGTGACCGGTTCAGCTGTCGGATACAGCCTCGGCGGCGGCTGCGGGTAATCCTACGGCCGCCATGGGTATGGCTACGGGGAGACTGTCACGATGGGGTTCCCAGGGGGGCGCCACTGCCCCCACCGCCGCCGGTACAGCTACTCCGTGCGGTCGCGCGATTGGTCGCGGCACCTGTGTTGTACGCCCACCGTG
>NZ_JAKSYC010000275.1 GCF_022829585.1 Methylobacterium sp. J-026 | reverse complement strand
CGGCAAGCTCGATGCCTTGGTCTACGAGCTGCTTGTCCGACCCCTTCCGCGCGACGGTGGATGGCTTCAGCGGCGGCCCGGAATATTCGGTAATGGCCTGCTGTAGGTCGCCCTTGATGATCTCACCCATGAGCGCGAGCGGCGTGAGAACCGAGATGAGCCTCGCGATCCTCGCCTACAACGTGAAGCGGATGATCCGACTGTTCGGCGCAACCTGGCTCATCCAGGCCATTCGAGCCTGAAGCAGCCCACCGCGCCGCCGTCGTCATCCTGCTGATCGA
>NZ_JAKSYC010000268.1 GCF_022829585.1 Methylobacterium sp. J-026 | reverse complement strand
CCCCGTGAGCAGATCGGGGTGGGGCCGAGCGGCCGATACGAAGGTGAGTGCCCATACCGGGCCAGGCCCTGCATCGCAGCCACGTTCGGGAAGGCCCGCAAGTGGTGAGCGGCTATGCACACATAAGTTGCAACTGGGGGTGGCCCTCAGACATTGAGGAAGCATAGCCATTCAGCCCCCAAATCCTCCCATGTTGCTCATCTCATCCCTCGTCGTAGGCACGTTCGTACTCGCTACATCGTTCTCGCTCGTCGCCGT
>NZ_JAKSYC010000263.1 GCF_022829585.1 Methylobacterium sp. J-026 | reverse complement strand
ATCCAGAAGCTCGTGGATCAGGCGAAGTCGCTCGCCAACCAGGCGCTGTCGACCCAGCTCTCCACCACCGGCACGGCGACCAACGCTTTCCCGGTCACCACGAGCACGGCCTCCACGACGGCCCTGTTCACGATCAACGGCACCTCCGTGTCGGCAAACTTCGCCGCGTCGTCGAGCATCACATCCGTGGTGTCGGCGTTGAACTCCGCGGTCAGCTCGGCCAGCACCACGTCGGGTGGTTCGTTCGGCGCGGGCGCGATCTTCTCGGTCGATAGCACCGGCACCAAGATCGTCCTGAACGCGCAGGCCGACGTGGAATTCCAGAACTCCACCAGCCAGGCGGCGCTCGGCTTCGCGTCGTCCTCGACCACGGCCTCGACCTATGGCACTGCCGCCAGCACGGTGGTCTCCAGCGACCTGGCCGTGTCCGGCGTCAGCCAGCGCAAGTCCCTGGCGCAGCAGTACAACAACCTGCTCAACCAGATCACCCAGCTCGCCGGCGATGCCAGCTAC
>NZ_JAKSYC010000261.1 GCF_022829585.1 Methylobacterium sp. J-026 | reverse complement strand
GCCAGGGCCTTGTAGCCCTTGTCCGGCGGGTCCTCGGTTCCGTTCGGCTTGAACACCGGCGAGATGTCGGCGTCGGCGTATTCCGGTGCGAGCGTCCGGTTGGTGAGCAGCAGCCGCTGGACGAACAGGTTGGCGTCCTCGCCGGTCTTCAGCGTGCGCTTGAACCATTCCGCGTTGCCCAGGCGGTCGCACCCGCCGAGCATAGCCGTCGCAGCCGCGGCGGAAGCCCCTGTAAGGAGGACGCGTCGGCTCAGAAAGCGGCTCATGCCCGGGTCTTCCCGGTAACGGGTGCCGGGTCGAGCTTGCGGTCGCGTCAGTTGCACCCGTATCGACGCGGCTTTCGACAGCCGGAGGGTTCCCTATCGTCAGCTCAGCTGGGCGCTTAACGAGGCTGCAGCTGTGAGGGGTGCGCTGAAGCAAGGTCTGTTTAGGGG
>NZ_JAKSYC010000259.1 GCF_022829585.1 Methylobacterium sp. J-026 | reverse complement strand
GTGAAGCTCGGGCGTGGCGAGTTCGCCGCGGATGAGTTCCGGCGCATCGCCCGGGGCGGCCGCGAAGTCTGGATCCAGGCGACCTACAACCCGATTCGCGACCGGGACGGTGTGCCGGTGAAGGTGGTGAAGTTCGCCGCCAACATCACCGAACAGGTGCACGAGCGCCAGCGCCGGGCCGAGGCGCAGCGGGTGATCAGCACGGATCTCGACGCGATCGGTCCCGCGGTCGAGGCTGTCACCCAGCAGACAGCCGAGGCCGCCGGCATCGTGGGACAGGTGTCGAGCGACATCCAAGCGGTGGCTTCGGGCGCGGAGGAGTTGTCGGCATCCGTCGGCGAGATCAGCCAGCAGGTCAGCCACGCCGCGCGCATGGCCGGCGAGGCGGTTGAGCAGGCGCGCCACACCGGCAGCATCGTCGAGGGCCTGAGCGGCCAGGCCACGCAGATCGGCGAGGTGGTGACGATGATCCAGGGGATCGCCGCGCAGACCAACTTGTTGGCACTCAACGCTACGATCGAGGCGGC
>NZ_JAKSYC010000255.1 GCF_022829585.1 Methylobacterium sp. J-026 | reverse complement strand
CCCTGCGTTTGCTGAGAGCATCACGGCGTCAGTGCCGATCTCGGCACCGTTGTAGCCGAGTATCCGCGCAAGCTGGTCCCGGGCCCTCCAGATACGGCTCTTCACGGTCCCGACTTGGCAACCCATGACCGCGGCCGCTTCGTCGTAGCTCATGTTTTCCACTGCGATGAGGATCAGGGCTTCCCGCATCACTGGGTTAAGACGGTCGAGAGCTGCGCTGACATCCTGAATGTCGAGGCGGCTGGATTGCTCAGGCAAGGTGACCATGCGGGCCGCGTAGCTCCCATCGTCGTCCTGAATTTCACGATGCTTACGCTGTCCGGTGTAGTAGAAGTTGCGGAGGATCGTGAAGGTCCATGCCTCAAGGTTCGTTCCTGGAAGGAAGCGGTGCCTGTTTTTCCAGGCTCGGAGGAGGGTTTCCTGGACGAGATCCTCGGCTGCAGATCTGTCCCGGCAGAGCGATAAGGCGAAACGCCTGAGCGATGCCGCTGTGGCGAGGAGTAGTTGCTGGAACTCAGTGTCGTTGCGAGTACGGGCAGCACCGACATCTGCATCGAGCTTGGCCAGGAGATCCGCGAAGCGCTCGACAGCGCTCGCCTCGGCGTCGGTCTGATCCTCAAGCCCATAGACTGCCGCTATCAAACTGCCGAGGTGCCGTCGGATTGGCTCCGAGAGGATGACGTCAAGCGCACGGGATGCGGCCTCGTCTGCGCCCTCGGCTTCGGTCGGTTCTATGGTCGTTCGAGAAGCCAAGTTGGAGCGCCTTGTTCAGATCGTTCGATAGAACGGCCAGGTACATGTCTTCACGGCATAGCTCGGCCAGTGCGACCAACCGCGCGGATTCTCGCTCGGTCTGATCGGTCGAGGTCGCCCGCCGCTCGTCGGCAGCCCTTTCTCGCTTCCGTTTTCCCCGATTCTGACAGGACTAGAACTTCAGTAGGCGTGCGCTGCGGGAATTTGCACCCTCCCCCCTGAGGAATGGATCCCTTCCGGGCCAAGCGCAGCCAGGCGGTCCACTCAGCCGAGACGACCCGGACGATGTTCGGCAGGTTGCGAAAGCCGGTGACAGGGCGCTCCTCGACCGTGACCAGCCCGAGCTTACGCGCCTCCCGAATGGCGTTGCGCACCGTGGTCTCGGACACGCCGACGATCGCCGCGATGTGCCCGACCGCCAGCCGGCAGTCGCCGCGGCGCGCTACCTCAGCAGCGACCAGGGCGAGCAGGCCTTGCTCGGCGTGGGTGCACTTGGCGGCGAGACCGAGCGGCATGCGACCACAGTCGGCCCCGCGGCGGCGGCGCTCAATCGAGGCGCCCGTGCGTGGCCGGGAGCCGACGCCGGGCCCCCTGGGGCTTCCTCTGCGATTTGAGGCGTCCTCAGCTGCATCCCCCATCCGGGGTGAGACACTTGCCACCCCGTTCGGGTTCTGTCCGGATCGCTGTCCACTTGTGGACAGCGTTCGG
>NZ_JAKSYC010000348.1 GCF_022829585.1 Methylobacterium sp. J-026 | reverse complement strand
CAGGATTTTGCGCATGGTTCACGCGATAGAGTGATTTCTTTCTTATAAGTCCCCGGGACATAGCTTGCTCTGCATCTTGAAGACAGCTCTTCAGGCGTAGGGGCCCCCGAACAGGTCTCCGAGCGCCTTCCGCCGGAACAGTGTGCTGCAGCCTCTCCGCTAATGATCCGGCCGAGTCTGGATCATGTGGCAGGGTGGGCAGAAGGCCGCGAGGTTGGCGTCGACGGTGTTCGCGGGGTCGTGGTCGCGATTGGCTGTGGCTCACACTATCCAAGTCAGGCGACAGCGTCAAACGATGTCAGCCTGTGCAACTATCCGGACCCTCCGTGCTCAACCGTATGGCTAGCGGCTTGCGCCCGCGTCAGCTT
>NZ_JAKSYC010000214.1 GCF_022829585.1 Methylobacterium sp. J-026 | reverse complement strand
CAAGCGCGCGCTGATCACGGGTGTCACGGGCCAGGACGGCGCGTATCTGGCGCAGCTGCTCCTGCAGAAGGGCTACGCGGTCACCGGGATCGTACGTCGCTCCAGCCATGCCGGCGTGTTCGACCACCGGCTGAAATGGCTGGGCATCCTCGACGATGTCGAGCTGGTCGACGGCAACCTGCTCGACCAGTCGGCGCTGCTGCGCATCGTCCAGACCGCCAAGCCCGACGAGATCTACAACCTCGCCGCGCAGTCGTTCGTCACCTCCTCCTGGCAGCAGCCGCTGCTCACCGGCCAGGTCACCGGCCTGGGCGCGGTGCACATGCTCGAATGCCTGCGCTCGGTCGCCCCGCAGGCGCGCTACTACCAGGCCTCGACCTCGGAGATGTTCGGCCTGATCCAGGAGGCCCAGCAGAGCGAGACGACGCCGTTCTACCCGCGCTCGCCCTACGGCGTGGCCAAGCTCTACGCGCACTGGATGACGATCAACTACCGCGAGAGTTTTGGGCTGCACGCCTCGAACGGGATCCTGTTCAACCACGAGAGCCCGCTGCGGGGCGTCGAGTTCGTGACCCGCAAGGTCACGGACGCGGTGGCGCGGATCAAGCTGGGCCGGCAGAAGGAGCTGCGGCTCGGCAACATCGACGCCAAGCGCGACTGGGGCCACGCCCGGGACTACGTGCAGGCGATGTGGCTGATGCTGCAGCAGGAGAAGCCGGACGATTACGTGATCGCCACCGGCCGCACGACGACGGTGCGGGACATGTG
>NZ_JAKSYC010000203.1 GCF_022829585.1 Methylobacterium sp. J-026 | reverse complement strand
GGAATTTGTCGGTACCGCACGCCGGAGCGAGGCCGGGGTCGCGCTCTACGATGGTGCCCTGCATGCGGTCCGGCACAACCCGCTCTCCGCCCCTCTAATCGCTGGAGGCGTGATGCTGTTGTTGCGGCAGGTGACCAAGCCATCCGTCCGTGTCTATCGCGCCGAGCGCGATCCGGACGTCCGGACGCCGCTGCAGCCGTCCGTTCAGGCCTCCTTGAACGTGCCGAGGCGATATTCGGCTGGGGCGGGCAGCACACCGTAGTGAGGCGCCCCCACGATCGGGCTGCGGGACGACGCCTCGCCCAACTTGTCGACGGACTCGAGTGAATGAGCGCTGAGGGCATCCTCGTCGGCATCCACGGCTTGGAGAACAAG
>NZ_JAKSYC010000201.1 GCF_022829585.1 Methylobacterium sp. J-026 | reverse complement strand
TTGTTGTTGCTGCGGCTGGAGGCGTCGAACGCGTAGCCGGCGTTGATACCGAAGTAGGCGCCCGTCCAGGTGAACACCGGCACGGGGGTGAACACCGGCGGCGGGGCGGCGCGGCGGGGAAGGTCGGCGGCCGAGGCGGCGGCCGTCAGGGCGGTGAACGCGGCCAGCGAGGTCAGGAGCTTGGTCATAACGTAAGGTCCAAATTTCGATCTGATGATAAGGCTACCGGTCCGTCGATGAAATGGCTGTAGTTTTACGGACACACTGCCGGCTGATGACGTGGGACGGTATAGTAAACCATCCATGAACATGCGTTGTACGGTCGAAATACATTGCGATGTACACGGCCAGGCGGCGCAACATCTCGGCGGTGGTTTGGTTGCAGCACCCCGTGACTTTGGCCCGCGGCTGTTGCCGAGATGATACAGAAGCGATCCGCCA
>NZ_JAKSYC010000193.1 GCF_022829585.1 Methylobacterium sp. J-026 | reverse complement strand
TCGCAAGCCCCGTGGCCGGCATCGTCGGCTCGCCCATCTCGGCGGCGCTGCTCGGGTTTGACGGCTGGCTCGGCCTCTCGGGCTGGCAGTGGCTGTTCATCGTCGAGGCGATGCCCGCCGTGGTGATCGGCCTCGTCGGCCTCGTCTGGCTGACTGACACGCCGGCGCAGGCAGGCTGGCTCGAGCCGGAGCACAAGGACTGGCTCGCGAGCCGCCTCGCTGCCGACGCGGCCGCACGGACCAGCATCGAGAAGACCACCGTCTGGGCGGTGATGGGCGACCGCACCGTCCTGGTGCTGTCGTTGATCTACGCGGGCCAAGCCACCGCCAACGCCGGCCTATCGTTGTGGCAACCGCAATTCCTGAAGTCGTTCGGACTCTCGACGACGGAGGTCGGCCTCGTGAACGCGATCCCGTTCGCGGTCGCCGCGCTAGCGATGTACGCGGGCGGCCGGAGTTCTGACCAGCGCGACGAGCGCGTCTGGCACACGGCCGTCCCGACCGCACTAACGACGCTGGGCTTATGCCTCTGCCTCGTCCTGCACGGATTGGCCCCGACCGTGCTGTTGCTGTGCCTCGCCCTGTTCGGCGTCTCGGCGTCGCGCGGCCCCTTCTGGGCACTCACGACCGAGTGGCTGTCCACGCGCGCGGCGGTCGCGGGGATCGCTCAGATCAACGCAGTTGGCACCGGAGCGAGCTTCTTCACGAGCTGGGCGACGGGGGCGATCAAGGATGCGACTGGAAGCTGGCCCCTGGCGCTGCTGCCGCTCGCCGGCGTGACCGCGACGGCCTCGGTCGCCGTCATCCTGCTCGGACGCCCGACACTCTCGGCGACGCCGAACCGATCCGAGCCGCACGTGAAACCGACGACACCCGTGGCGGTCGAGCCGTGAATGGCGTCCGCTTTTGTAGCGAACCTTCTCCGAAGCGGACCTGCGGCTTTCGGCCAGTTGGAGACATCCATTCGGCGACGCGAAGCCGATGCCCAGGGTAGCGTCGAGATCAGGTCTGGCAGCGCCGTTCGGGTTTTGCGGGCTTGGCGGCTGATCGGCATGCTTCTTGTTGAGCGCTCGCGTAAGCGCGAACGAGGCAGATCATGATCATGGGGATGCGGCGGCGTAGGTTCCTCCAACTCGCCGGCGCGGGCCTCGCGATGCCCGCAGTCGTCCGGGCTGCTGGAAAGGACCGCGTGCTCCGCTTCGTCCCGCAGGCCGACCTCGCCCTCCTTGACCCGATCGTCACCACCGCCTTCGTCACGCGCAACCACGGCTTCATGGTCTTCGACACCCTGTACGGGGTCGACGACGCCTACGTGGCACGTCCGCAGATGGTCGCCGGCCACGTCGTCGAGCAGGACGG
Organism: Methylobacterium sp. J-026; assembly: GCF_022829585.1. Classification (GTDB taxonomy): domain Bacteria; phylum Pseudomonadota; class Alphaproteobacteria; order Rhizobiales; family Beijerinckiaceae; genus Methylobacterium. The sequence goes on along the minus strand of NZ_JAKSYC010000193.1, from coordinate 30,581 downwards.
ACTGCTCTGGCGGCTGACCCTGCGCGACGGACTGCGTTTTCACGATGGAGAGCCAGTGCGCGGGCGCGACGTCGTCGCGAGTCTCAAGCGTTGGGGCTCACGCGATCTCTACGGCTTCGACCTGATAGCCGCTATCGACGAGATGACGGCGCCAACCGACGATGAGGTGCAGATCCGCCTCAAGCGGCCCTTCCCAACCCTGCCCGACGTGCTCGGCAAGGCCAACACCAACATGCCCTGCATCATGCCAGAGCGCTTGGCGAAGCTGGACCCGTTCAAGCCAGTCCCCGAGGTGATCGGCAGCGGACCATTCAAGTTTCTCGCCGCCGAGCGAGTGCCAGGCGCGCGGAACGTCTACGAGCGGTTCGCTGCGTATGTTCCGCGCGAGGATGGGACCCCAAGCTTCCTCGCGGGTCCGAAGGTCGCTCACCTTGATCGCGTGGAGTGGCGCACGATCCCGGACGCCGCTACCGCCGCCGCCGCGCTGCAGACCGGCGAGATCGACTGGTGGGAGCAGCCAATCCCCGACCTCGTCGCGTCGCTCGCCCGCGACCGCGACCTGCGCACCGAGGTGCAGGACGAGGCGGGTTTCCTCGGCCTGATGCGCGTCAACCACCTCCAGCCGCCGTTCAACAACCCCGCCTTACGCCGGGCCCTGCTGATGGGGCTCAGCCAAGCGGACGTGATGACGGCGGTTGCGGGCGACGACCCGAAGATGTGGCGGGACGGCATCGGCTACATGACCCCGGGGCCGATGACCAACGACGCGGGGATGGAGCGCCTATCCAGGACGCCGGACCTCGCCAAGGCCAAAGCCGCCGTGCAGGCGTCGGGCTACCGGGGTGAGCGCGTGGTATTCATGGCGCCGACCGACTTTGCCAGCATCAACGCGATGAGCGAAGTGACGGCCGACATGTTCCGGCGCATCGGCCTCAACGTCGACTACCAGGCGTTGGATTGGGGCACCATGGCGCAGCGCTGGGGTTCAACGCAGCCCGTCGAGGCAGGCGGGTGGAGCGCCATGTGCACCTTCACGACCGCGGTCAGCACGATCACCCCGGCCGACAACAAGTTCATCCGCGGCATCGGCACCAAAGGCATATACGGCTGGCCGACCAGCACGGCGTTGGAGGCAATGCGGGACGAGTACCTCACGACCACCGACCAAACCGCGCAACTAGCGATCTGCCGTCGGCTGCAGGAGCAGGCCTTTGAGGAGGTGCCCTACCTGCCGCTCGGGATTTTCTTCCAGCCGACCGCGCGGCGCGGCACCGTGACCGGGCTGATGAAGGGTTTCCCGCTGTTTTACAACGTCCGCAAGGCGTGACGCGGCGGGACCGAAGGGTGACGGAATGAGCGACGTGGCGCCGGCTGAACTACCCGTTACGGGCTACCTGTCCCGCTTCTCCGGGCGGCCCGGCGACACGCTCTTGGTCCACGTCAGCCTGCGTGACGGGGGTTCATACCGAGCGCAGCTGGAGCGGATCGTCTCTGGCGACCCGAACCCGGACGGTCCGGGCCTTCACATCGAGGATCTGTCCACCTTCTTTGACCGGACCGTGCCCGGACGCCGACAGCCGATCCGGTCCGGGTCATACGGGCTGGTGCCGGCCGGACCGGACCGGGATGCGTCCGCGCCCTGTACGTGGACCGCCGTCGTCTGGGTGGCTCGGCAGGGTGACACGCGCGCCGTCCTCTCCGAGGAGGACGACGATCATGCAGTCGTCCTCTCGTTCGGCCGAGCGGGCGCGACCGCTTCGATGCGGTGGGCGGGCGGCCGCGTCGATCTCGCCGCGGATGTCCCGATCCAGCGGCGGCGCTGGTACCGGATCTGGCTCGCCGCCGACCCGCGGACCGGCGCGCTCACCCTCGGGCAGCGGGCGCTCGATGGCGGCGAACCAATCATCCGGCGCGCCGACGATGCCGGGCTCGCGCTTCCCGCCGGGGGGCCTGTGCTGTTCGCGGCTGAGCGGGCAGCGGAGCCGGCGCGGCACTTCACCGGCAAGATCGAGGCACCGGCGATTTTAGATGGTCATGTGGCCGACTGGCTCGACCCTGGCCGCCTCCCCGAAGACGTCACGCCACTCGCTCTCTGGGACTTTGCGCAGGACATCGGCGGGACCGGGCTCATCGACACCGGGCCCCAGGAGCGTCACGGCCGCGCCATTAACCTACCCACCCGCGGCGTGGTCGGGGCGTTCTGGAGCGGGCGCGAGACCTGCTTCCGCCACGCGCCCAACGACTACGCTGCCATCCACTTCCACGACGACGACCTTGATGATTGTCGGTGGGAGCCCGACTTCGAGCTGACGATTCCCGACCTGCCGAGCGGCGCCTACGCCCTGCGGCTGACCTGTGCTGGTGGGGAGGACCGCCTGCCGTTCTACGTCCTGCCGCGCCGGGACGGCCCGCGGGCGCCGATCGCGTTCCTGGCCTCAACCTTCACCTACCAGGCCTATGCCAACCATGCGCGCGGCAACTTCGACGACAGGCTCCGCGCGCGGGCCGCCGCCTGGGGAGCCTCACCCTACAACCCGGACGACTTCCCGGTCTACGGCCGCTCGACCTACAACCGCCACGCCGACGGCAGCGGCATCGCCTTCTCGTCCCGCCTTCGGCCGATCCTGACGATGCGGCCGGACTACCTGACCTTCGATGACTCAAAGGGCTCCGGCCTGCGGCATTACCCCGCCGACACGCACCTCCTCGCATGGCTCACCGCCAAGGACTTCCCGTTCGACATCGTCACCGACGAGGACCTCGACGACGAGGGCCCCGACCTTATCCGGCCCTATCGGACGGTCCTGACAGGTTCGCACCCGGAATATCACACCCCGGGCACGCTCGACGCGCTGGCGGCCTACACGGGCAGCGGCGGCCGCCTCGTGTACCTCGGGGGCAACGGCTTCTACTGGCGCATCGCCCGCCATCCCGACATGCCAGGCGTGATCGAGATCCGGCGCGCTGAGGGTGGGATCCGGGCCTGGGAGGCCGAGCCCGGCGAGTACCACAACGCCTTCGACGGCGCGCTGGGCGGCTTATGGCGGCGCAACCGTCGGCCGCCGCAGTCGCTGGTCGGCGTCGGCTTCTCGGGCCAGGGATTGTTCGAGGGCACCCACTACCGCCGGCTGCCGGCCTCGTACGAGGCCGCGCACGCCTGGATTTTCGAGGGGGTCGAGGGTGAGACGATCGGCGGGTACGGCCTGTCCGGCGGCGGGGCGGCGGGGTTCGAGCTCGACCGGGCCGACCACGACCTCGGCACCCCGGAGGACGCGGTGATCCTCGCGGTGTCGGAGGACCCGCCGAGCTCGTTCGTGACCGTGCCGGAGGAGATGCTCACGCACGTTTCGACCATCTCGGGCGAGGAGCCTGAGGAGCTCAAGCGGGGCGAGATCGTCTACTTCGAGACCCCGTCCGGGGGGGCGGTGCTGTCGGTTGGTTCAATCACGTTCTGCGGTAGCCTCTGGCACGCGGGTGCGTTCCAGGGCCAAATCTCGCGGCTGCTGGAGAACGTGGTCCGGCGCTTCTCGCGCGACGAGCCTTGAGGGGCGCAACAAGAAATTTCACGGGACGGCGTCGGCCTCGTCCAGACGCGCTGCGGCCGCGCGGTAGGCCGCGCGCGTGTCGGCCACATCCCGTTCGTCGTGGGCGAGTGAGACGTACATCTTACCGTCGCCCTTCAGGATTCCACCCGCCCGCAACAGGCCGTTGAGCTGCCGTGCGCGCACGGCATCTGCCCCTGCCATGCCTCGATGATCCGTCACCCGCGACGTCGTGAACAGCGCGTCGAACATCGGCGGCTCGCCCACCATCGTGATGGCGTGCCCCGCCTCACGCAGCGCCGCCTCAACGCTGGCCCAGATGGCACGCCCTGTCGCGAACAGGTGCTCGTACGCTCCCGGCTGCTTCAGGAGCGCCAGGGCGGCCAGCCCCGCCGCGGCAGCGATGGGGTTGCCGCTGAGCGTACCGATCTGCGGCGTGAAGCCTTCCGGCTCGACCCGCTCGCGGTCGAAGTGCGCCATGATCTCGGCTCGGCCAGCGATCGCCGCAAGCGGGTAGCCGCCGCCGATCACCTTGCCCAGCGTGCACAGGTCGGGCGTGACGCCGTAGTAGGTCTGGCCTCCGCCGTAGGAGAGGCGGAAGCCGGTCACGACCTCATCAAAAATCAGCACGATTCCGTACTCGGTAGTGAGGTCGCGCAGGCCCTGTAGGAAGCCGGGCGCGGGCGGGATCAGACGCTGCATCGGCTCCACGATCACGCCAGCGATCGCGTCGTGGTGGGCGTGGATCATCTCGCGCGCCGCTGCGAGGTCGTTAAATGGACACACCAACATCTCGTCGAGCAGGCCGGGCGGAATGCCGGCTGTGTCGGCGACGGCGCGCCCAGTGTTGTTCTCACGTGCGGACCACAGGCTCATCAGGGCCCAGTCGCTCATGCCGTGGTAGCCGCCCTCGAACTTAAGGATCTTGGGCCGTCGCCGATGGGCGCGGGCGAGCCGCATGGCGTAGGCGTCGGCTTCGGTCCCGGTGGAGACAAAGCGGACCTGCTCGGCGCAGGGCAGCGCTTCGACGATCTCGGCCGCGAGCCGGATGCCGGGTTCGTTGTTGACGAAGAAGGTCGAGCCGCGTTCGACTTGTTCCAACACGGCGGCGTTCACGGCTGGGTGGGCGTGTCCGACGAGCATCGGCCCCGACCCGAGCAGGTAGTCAATGTACTCGTTCCCGCTGACGTCCCACACGCGTCCGCCACGGCCTGAGCGCACGACGATCTCTCCGGCCATGTTGCCGAAGTTGCCCCCCGGCAGGACGCGTCGCGCGATCTGGACGAGCGACTGCTCCTCAGCGTTGGTCGGCGTGTTCAACCTGCACTCTCCGGGGCTATCGACGTCGCTGCCTGGCTGCACTGTCGCATCAGGAGGCCGACATCGTGAGAACACGTGCGCAGGGTTCGTGCCAAGGCGAGGGCTTGCCTACCTCGGCTGAATGGTCATGCGCCCGAATGCGGATCGGCGTGGAGCCGTCCGCGTAGGGAGCAAGTGTCCGGCACTCCTGAACCAACTGCGTGGCCGCGGACCCGTGATCTGCCCGCCCCCCGGCTTCGCGCCGTCAACCGACATCGGCTCGCTTCCCGAAACCGGCCGTTCGGCTTGGCGCCCATTGCGGCCATTTAGCTGCCCCAGTCAAAAGCTCCGGAGCGGACGTTATTACGGGCTAGGCTGTAGGTCGGGATCACGCCACAACCGCACCTTCATCCTCCCGATAGGGCCGGATTTCACACTCAAGGTTTCAGTGCGTCACTTGGGTTTGTGACGCGGAACTGCAGCGCTTCGCTCATCGGCAGGTCCAGGTTCTGTCCGGCCGGCGGGATCGGCGTGAGGAACCACCGCTCATACAACTTGGCGAATACGCCGGAGGCCATCTGCGCTTTTACGGCTCCATCGACGAGCGCCTTGAATTCGGGATCTTCGCGCGGGAGCATGAGGCCGTAGTAGTAGTCGGCGCCGGACGATGCTGGCAGGAACGCCAACGCTGCGGGATCCAAAGCCGTCGCCCGCGCCCCGGCGAGCAGGACATCGTCCTCGTACCACGCCGCTGCTCGGCCGGTGCGCAGCATCAGCAGCGACTCGGCGTGGTCGCGCGCCTGGAGAATCGTCAGATCGAGCCCGTCCGCGACGTTCAGCTTCTGCGCCAGAAGCATGTTGAGCGAGCCTTGCGTGATCACCACGGTGCGGCCCCGCAATCCGTTCACTTCTGCGATCCCGGACGCCCGCAGGGTGAGCCAGCGCGGCTGGCTGACGAAGGTCGCGACGGAGAAGGCGACCTGCTTCTGCCGCTCGGCCGTGTTCGTCGTGCTGCCGCACTCGATGTCCACCGTGCCATTCTGGAGAAGTGGGATCCGGTTCGAGGCGTTCACCGCTACGAAGGCGGTCTTCAGCTCCGGCAGCTTGAGTTCTGTTCGGACCCGCTGTGCCACCGCCGCGCAAAGATCAAGCGACATCCCGACAGGCTTCTGATCCGGACCGAGATAGGAGAATGGGATCGACGCCTCGCGATAGCCCAATGTCAGCGTGCCCGAGGACCGGATCTTCTCGAGCGTCGGGCTTGCGGCGATCGCCGCCCCGAGGCCGGAGACGATCGCCAGGGCTGACAGGGCCGGACGGAGAGCACACGCGAGCTTGGGCGTCATGAGGGTGTCTCCAGGCGACAGGACATTGGATCTTGAAGCGCTCGCCTTCAGGCGGTGCTACCGGCCGCGGTCTCGTCGAGGCTCTCGCGCAGTGCCGCCTCGAGGATCTCGACGGCCCGGTCGATCTCAGCGGTGGAGACCGTGAGCGGGGGGGCGATCCGCCAGACCGAGCCGCGCTCGGGCCGGCGACGGATGTTCATGCTCAGGCCTTTCTCGAAGCACTTGCGCGTCGTCAGCGCGCCGAGCGCATGCGCCGGGCTGCGCGATTCCCGATCCATCACCAGTTCGACCCCGATGAGTAGACCGAGCCCGCGCACGTCGCCGATCACCTCGTAGCGCTGTTGCAGATCTTCGAACCGACCGCGCAGATAGGCGCCCATCTCGTTAGCTCTAGCGACGAGCTTTTCCTGCTCGATCACCTTCAGAACCGCGAGGCCGACCTCGGCGGTGAGCGGGTCGGAGACGTGGCTGGTGTAGTAGGTGAAGTGCTTCTCGTGAATGTCTACCTCGATCGCGGCGGTGGTCGCGACTGCCGCAAGCGGCAGGCCTCCGCCCAGCGTCTTAGACATCGTCATGATGTCCGGCACGACGTCGAAGTGCTCGGCGCCGGTGCGCGTGCCGATCCGGCCGAAGGCGGTCTGCGCCTCGTCGAAGATCAGCAGCATGCCGCGGGCATCGGCAGCCTCCCGCAGGGCGACCAGGAACGAACGGGGCGGCACCAGCACGCCGCCCGCGCTGATCACCGGCTCGACGATGATCGCGGCGCCCTTGCCCGCCGACTGCATGTCGTAGAGCTTCAACGCGAGATCGAGATTGGCGAGCGCCGCCGCCTCCTCGTCCATCCCCGAAAAGTAGGGGCGGTAAGCGTTGGGCTCGGGGATGACGAACACGCCGGGTGCGGGCACGCCGTAGCCCTTGCGGTCGCTGGCCATCGAGACGGAGCTTGCCCCGCCGGTGATGCCGTGCCACGAACCGCCCAGCGCCAGGACCTCGTACCCGCCGGTGTACATCTTGGCCATGCGAAGGGCGACCTCGGTCGCCTCGGAGCCGGTGTTGACGAAGATCGTCTTCGTGAGGTCGCTCGGCAGCCAGTCGCGGGCCAGCACCTGGGCGAGCTCGGCCACCACTTCCGGGATCATCCCGCTGAAGAAGTGGAATGCCTTCTCCCCGGCCCGGTGGACCGCCTCGACGATGGCGGGATGGTTGTGACCGATCGTGGCGCACATCTGACCGGAGGTGAAATCCAAATACTCCCGTCCCTGGCTGTCGGTGACGACAGTGCCCCTGGCTTTCGTGAAGAGATTCGGGAAGGTGTCGCCGCCGTAGCGGACCAGATGGTCCTTCGCCGCCGCCTCAAGGGATCCGCTCATCGTCCGCTCCATCGGCAGGGTGCCGGGATCGGGCCTGCTCCGAAGCGGCGCGCGTTGCGGCCTCGGTTCCGGCACCGGCGTTGCGTGGTGTCGGAAGCACTGTTAGGTCCGAGGTGCCGATGAGCGCCAACGCAAAAAACTCACCGGCCGCTGAGGCTGGCTCACCGGCAGATCCGGGGCGACGCAGAACGCCGCCGCTGCGGGCGCTTGCGGCGTTTGAAGCCGCGGCCCGGCACGGCAGCTTCGCGAAGGGCGCCGACGAGCTGGGCGTCACGCCTTCGGCGATCAGCCATCAGGTTCAGCAACTGGAGGACTTTCTCGGCATGCCGCTGTTCCGGCGGCGCGCGGGCCGTGCCTTCCTGACAGAGGGGGGCAGGACCTACGCCGTCGAGATCGAACACGCGCTCAGTATCATCGCAGGTGCGACGGAACGGGTCGCCCCACAATCCCAGCGCGAGCCCCTCGTCATCGCATCGGGGCCGAGCTTCGCGGCAAAATGGTTGCAGCCTAGGCTGGCGAATTTCCTCCGTTCCCACCCCGAGGCGCGGATCCGTCTGTCTACGTTATCGGATCGCGACGACATCGAGACGGAGCGGTTCGATCTTGCCATCACCTACGGTCGACCGCCACAGACGAACCTGGGCGTCGAGCCGCTCCTGATCGAGCGGCTGCGCCCGCTGTGCAGTCCCTCACTCGCCGATTCGGTGGGGCTGTACACACCGCGAGACCTGGCGACCACGACCTTGATCCATTCCGTCAACGCGTTGACGTGGGCGCACTACCTGCGAAATGTCGGAGAAGGGGCTCTACGCCCGCGCAACGAGATGTGGCTAGACCGTTCGGTGATGGCGGTGGAAGCTGCGGTCGCTGGCCTCGGCGTCGTTCTGGAGAGCGAGGTCCTGGCGGCGGATGAACTTCGTGACGGCCGGCTGATCGCTCCCTTCAAGGATCATGCCTTCGAGGTGGAGACGACATCGTACTTCCTTGTCAAACCGCGCGGGGTAAAGCGCGGGTCACTGGCAGGCCCGTTCGAGAGGTGGCTGCGGGGTGCGATCGCGGCAGAAAATCTCACCGCTCCGACAATTGATGAGGCGGTCGGCGGGTAAGCACCAGAAGCGGACCTTGAACTCCGGTCGAAAAACAGATCTTCGGCTTTGCGTTCATTTCTGGCGTCCAAGCATATGCGCCCGGATCCCAGAAGCAGTCACCGCGCGAACCTAGAAAAATGGCATTTGCCCTGATGGGCTCCTCATTTTCGTGCGGCCAACCCATCCTGGAAGCGCAGCCAACCGAATACGACCGGCATGAACCAGGCTTTGCCGGAGACGAGCGGCACCCATCGCGGTGAACGGAAGTTTAGCGCTGAGCGTCCCGCCTGTTCGTTCAAGACCTGGAGCGCCGCCTTCTGCCCGGCCCATCGCGCCCACACCACGCCCGAGCCGCAGTAGCCCGCCGCGTAGCGGCGCCCGTTCTGCGCGAAGATCCGGGGGACCATATCGCGGTTCATGGCGACATTGCCGTACCAGCTGTGCTCGATCGCGACGCCGTCGAGTTGAGGGAAAATATCCGCGAGCGCGCGCCGCAGACTCGCGGTCGGCCACTCCGCATCGCCGGCGATCGTTCCGTCGCGGCCCCCGAACAAGATGCACGTCCCGTCGGGCGAGGGCCGGTAGTAGTAGTGGAGCTTGCGCGTCTCGGAATACATCATGCGGCTCGGCATTAATTCGCCCATGAGGTTGGCCGAGAGCGGCACCGTCGCGATGATGCGGCTGCGCACGGGCACGAGCCGGCTGCGCAGCCATCGGTCGAACCGGTCCGTGTAGCCGTTAGTGCCGACGATCACGTGGCCGACGCGGACTGCGCCCCGCGCGGTCAGGACCTCGTAGCGCCCGGCCTCCCCCCGGATGCCGAGAACGGCAGTCTCGCCGTGCACGACGGCGCCCGCGTCCCGGGCGAGGCGGAGCATCGCGGCGTGCAGCTTCGCGGGATGAAGGCCGCCGATGTCCATGCGGACGTTGCCGCCGTGGTAGAACGCCGAGCCGATGAAGCTGCGCTGCTCAGCCCGCGCGACCGGGTGGGCCTCGATGCCGAACGCGCCGCGCAGGTGATCGGCCTCCCGCGCCAGGCGCTCGTAGTCGGCCGCGCGGGAGGCACCCGCGAAGCGGCCGACGAGCTTGAAGTCGCAGTCGATCCCCTCCTCGGCGATGAACCGGTACAGGTCCTCGCGCGCCACCTTGGACTCGGCCACCAGGGCGCTCGCACGCTCGGCGCCGAACCGCCGCGTCAGCTCGGCGAGCGACGGGCGCAGGTTCCCGCTCGTGATGCCGCCGTTGCGGGACGAGGCGCCTTCGCCGGGCCTCTGCCGGTCGAAGACCTGAACGCTGCGGCCGGCCCGGGCCAGCGTCAGCGCCGCGGACAGCCCGGTATAGCCCGCGCCGACGATGACCACGTCGGCGGTGCCGCGCACGGGCAGAGGGTCCGAGGCGGCCAAGGGTGCCGCCCGCCACCAGTACGGCTCGTTCCTGATCATGGACGCTCTCTGCGACGGCCGGTGGGACGATGATCCGGGCCCTGGCGTGAGTATGCAAGCGCCGGGCTCGACCGCGGACCACCCGCGCAGCCCTCCGCGTGTGCGACACGTCGTAAATGCGGTCAGGATTGCCCGTGATTTTCGCTAGGCGAACAGTATTTCCCGCGCCTACACTCCGCTCCGAGGTGATGGGAGCGCGCGGTGCCGAAGCTGTCCACGACCCCGACGCGGCGCGGCCTCATGGTGGGTGGCGCGGCCTTGCTCGCCATGCCGGCCGTGATCACGAACCCCGCCCGGGCCACCACGCAACTGCGGGTGAGGACGCCCGGCGGCTCCTTCGACGAGATCAAGCGCAGGACCGTCTACGAGCCGTTCCTGAAGGAGACCGGCATCGAGATCGTGCCTGTCCCGAGCACGGTGGGCAAATTGCTCGCCATGTACAAGGCCGGGCAGGTCGAGATCGACTGCATCGACACCGGCAACGACGCCAACCTCATGCTGGAGGAGGCAGGCGCGCTCGTCCCGATCGACTACGGAGCGTTTCGGTATACGAAGCTCGAGGACATCGATCCGAGCTTGAAGCTCAGCCATCAGGTCGGCTCGTTCGTGTACGCGTTCGTGCTCTGCTACCGGACGGACGTGTTCAAGCCCGGCTCCGAGCCGAAATCCTGGGCCGAGTTCTGGGACACGCGGGCGTTTCCCGGACCGCGCACGCTGGCTGGCATCGAGTCCGGGGCCCCGAACCTCGAGATTGCGCTCCTCGCCGACGGCGTTGCGATTGACAAGGTCTACCCGGTCGACATCGAGCGCGCCCTCAAGTCCTTAAGCCGGATCAAGCCCAGCGTGCCCAAGTTCTGGGACACCGGCGCGCTGTCCGCGCAGATGATGGCCGACAAGGAGGCCGTGCTCGGCGTGCTCTGGAACACCCGCGCCCAGGCCTCGATCGACGGCGGCGCGCCGCTCGGCATCCAGTGGAACCAGAACCAAGTCCTGGTGCAGTCCTACGCCATACCCAAGGGGGCTAAGGCGCCAGAGGCCGCGCTCAAGTTCATCGACTACTCGATCAGCGAGGACGTGCAGAAGCGCTGGCTCGCCGAGTACAAGGCGATTCCGGCCAACACCAAGGTCTACCCGCACACATCGAAGCTCCTGCTCGATCCCGCGACCGGCACACCCTGGACCGTGTCGAAGGGTTTTAAGAACGACATCAACTGGTGGTCGGCCAACCGAACCAAAGTGAGCCGCGCTTGGTCAAACTGGGTGCTGTGATCGGACAGGACGCGACCGTGCCGGGCGCCGTCGGCCTCGCCCGCCCGTGCGAGCGCGCGGCGGCCGCCGTCACGGAACCGGCCGGTAAGGTGCTGGAGCTCCAGGGGCTGACCAAGATCTACGGCTCCGAGACCGTCGTGGACCGCTTTGAGACCCGCATCCAGGCGGGCGAGTTTTTCTCGCTGCTCGGCCCCTCCGGCTCGGGCAAGACCACGACCCTGATGATGGTCGCGGGGTTCGCGTCGATCGACGCCGGGCGCCTCCTGGTCGACGGAGTCGACCTCGCGGCCGTGCCCCCCGAGCGGCGCGGCTTCGGCATGGTCTTCCAGAACTATGCGATCTTCCCGCACATGGACGTGTTCGAGAACGTGGCGTTCCCGCTTCGCGCGCGTGGGATGCCGAAGTCGCTCGTGCGCGAGCGGGTCGCAGCAGCGCTCGACCTCGTCCGCCTCGGGCACCTGTCTGACCGCTACGCGCGCCAGCTCTCGGGCGGGCAGCAGCAGCGTGTGGCGATCGCCCGGGCGATCGTGTTCCAGCCGCCCGTCGTGCTCATGGACGAGCCCTTGGGCGCCCTCGACAAGAACCTCCGCTACGACCTGCAGGTCGAGATCAAGGAGATCCAGCGCCGGCTCGGCATGACCGTCCTCTACGTCACCCACGACCAGGAGGAGGCGATGAACCTATCCGATCGCGTGGCGATCATGAGCCGCGGCCGCGTCGAGCAGATCGGCGCGCCCCGCGACGTCTACGAGCGCCCGGCCAACGCCTTCACCGCCTGCTTCTTAGGCGAGGCAAACCTCCTGCCGGGCAGGATCGTGACGCCCGGCCCGGGCCGCGTCGCGTTCCAGCTGGAGGACGGCGCGGTGCTGCACGCGGACGAAGCGGCGACGCTCGCGGCGGGCGGCGAGGGTCAGCTGTTCGTGCGCCCGGAGAAGCTGACCCTGCACCCGTCGGCCGATCCGCCGCGAGAGGGGGTCAATCGCCTGAGCGGCACGGTGCGGCGCGCGTCCTTCCTCGGCAGCGTCGTGCGCTACGCGGTCGAGATGGGCAGCGGCGCGTTCGTGACCGCCGACGCCCCGAACGTAGCCGCGCATCACCACCCGGAGCTGGGCGAGCGCGTCGCCCTCGCGTGGTCGCCAGCCGACACGGTCATCCTGCCGCCGGACGCGGCGTGATGGGACGGGACCGGACGTGGCTCCTGCTCCTGCCCGCGCTCGGCCTGCTCACGCTGCTGTTCCTCGCGCCGCTCGCCTGGTTTCTGGCGCGGACCCTGTTCATCGAGACGGCGCCCGCCGAGGTGCCGGAGCTCTTCGTCGACGTCCTCACCGCGCGCTCCATGCAGGTCGCCGCGCTCACGACGCTCTGGGTCTCGGTCCTCGTCACGCTCGCGACGCTGGTGATCGGCTACCCGATCGCATTCTACCTGGCCAATCACCGCGGCTGGCGCGCCGCGCTCGTCGTGTTCTGCGTGATCGTGCCGTACTTCACCAGCGTGATCGTGCGGACCTACGCGCTGACCGTGGTGCTCGGCCGCAGCGGGCTCATCAACGAGCTCCTGGGCGCGTCGGGGCTCATCGGAGCGCCCCTCGCGCTTCTCTACAACACCTTTGGAATCGTGGTCGGCATGACCTACGTGCTGCTGCCCTACATGGTCCTGACGCTCTACGCGACCATGAAGGCGATCGACCCCAGCCTGCTGCGGGCCGGGCGCGCCCTCGGGGCGAGCCCGCTCTACCTGTTCCGGCGCGTCTATCTCCCGCTGTCGGTCCCGGGGATCGTGTCCGGCTCGCTCATCGTCCTCATCCTAGCGCTCGGCTTCTTCATCACGCCCGCCCTGATGGGTGGGCCCAGCGACGTCACCGTCGCGATGCTGATCGAGCGAGCGGTCGAGATCCTGATCGACTGGCCGAGCGCGGCCGTTATGTCGGTGGTGCTGCTCGTAGCGACGCTGATCCTCTTCGCGGTCTATGCCCGCGTGACGGATCTGCGCCGCATGATGGGTGCCTGAGCGTGCGCGCCGCGCTGCCGCTGTTCGTCGGATGCGCCTGCCTGCTCCTGATCCTGCCGATCGCCATCGTGGTGGTGCTGGGCTTCAGCGGCGGCACCCTCCTGCGCTTCCCGCCCGAATCCCTGTCGCTGCGCTGGTTTGCGGCGTTCCTCGGCGATCCGGCTTGGCGCGCCGCGCTCTCGTCCAGCCTCGCAATCGGCGGCGTGGCCTGCGTCGTCGCCACCGGGGTCGGGTTCCTGGCGGCCTACGCGCTCGTGCGCGGCGCGTTCCCGGCCAAGCGGCTGATCCTGGCCGTCGCGCTCCTGCCGATCGTCTCGCCGACCGTCGTCACGGCGATCGCCATGTACTACGCGTCCGCGCGCCTCGGGCTGGTCGGGAGCGTGATCTGGGTCGGTCTGTGCCACGCGGTGATTGCCTTCCCGGTCGTCCTGCTGATTCTGTTGTCGGCGCTGCAATCCGTCGACCTGCGCCTGGAGCAGGCGGCCCTGAGTCTGGGCGCAAGCCGCACCCGGACGCTGCGCACCGTCGTCGTGCCGCTCACAGCACCCGGCCTCGCCTCGGCCGCCCTGTTCGCGTTCCTGACATCCTTCGACGAGCTCGTCATCTCGCTCTTCCTCACCGACGCGGCCACGCAGACCCTGCCGGTGCGCATCTGGAACAGCCTGCACATGCAGGTGGAACCGACGGTGGCGGCAGTCAGCGCGTTCCTGATCGGCGTCACGGGCGTGATCCTGGGCGTCGACGCGCTCCTGCGCCGGCGCCGGGACGCCTGACCCATGCACGGGATCCCCCGGCTCCCACGATCCCGCCCGCATCGCACGGGCGACGCGCGCGGTCCGCGGTCGCCGCGGCGAGATCCGAGCGTGATCCCCTCGGCCGATCTCGGTCGGGCCACCGCCTATCCTCGGACGCCGGAGACGCCGCATGAGCGATGAGAACACCGCGATCGTCCTCGGCGCGGGCGTGGTCGGGCTATCGACCGCGCTCTACCTCCGGCGCGCCGGCCGGGACGTGACCGTGATCGATCCGCTGCCGCCGGGCGGCGGCGCCTCCTATGGCAACGCCGGCATGATCAGTGCCGACACGGCCTCGCCGATCGCGATGCCCGGCATGCTGCGCCAGGTGCCCGGGTGGCTCCGGGATAAGAAGGGTCCGCTGGTCGTCCACCCCACCTATCTCCCCACCGCGCTGCCTTGGCTGATACGCTGGATCAAGGAGGGGCGGATGGATCGCGTCCTCGCGATCTCGGACGCGCTGCGCGCCCTGCACAAGGACGCGTTCGCCTGCTGGCAGAATCTGATCGGACCGCAGGTGTTCGGCGAGCTCGTCCGGCGCACCGGCCAGATCCAGGTCTGGGACGGCGAGGGCGAGAGCGCGGGCGCGCGCGTCGAGCGGCAGATCCGCGAGCGGCACGGCATCGAGGCGCAGGTGCTCGGGGCCGACGACCTGCAGCAGATGGTGCCTGGCATCTCCCGCGCCGTGCGGCGCGCGCTCCTCGTGCCCGGCAACGGCTACACGATCAGCCCCGCCCGGCTCGTCGGGGCTCTAGCGGACCGGCTGCGCGGGGAGGGCGCCACGATCGTGGCCGAGCGGGCCCTGAAGCTCATCCCGCGCGAGGGCGGCGGCTTCACGGTCTGGACCAACGTCGCGAACCGGGCCGGCGCCGACGTCGTGGTCGCCGGCGGAGCGTGGTCGAAGGCGCTGCTCGACCCGCTCGGGGTGCGCGTGCCGCTCGAGACGGAGCGCGGCTACCACGCCATGCTGCCCACGCCCTCGATCGAACCGCGCTACACGATCAGCTACAAGTCGCGCGGCTTCGGGGTGACGCCGATGGAAGGGGGCCTGCGCGCGGCCGGCACGGTCGAATTCGCGGGCCTCGACGCCCCGCCGGACGAGACCCGCGCCCGGATCCTGGCCGAGCACGCGCGCGCGCTCTTCCCCGGCCTCACCCACGGGGAGCCGCAGCTGTGGCTCGGGTTCCGGCCCTCGCTCCCGGACACGCTGCCCGTGCTCGGTCCGGTCCCGCAGCGGCCCGGCCTGCACCTCGCGTTCGGCCACGGCCACTACGGCATGACGGCCGGCCCGCCGAGCGGGCGCTTGGTCGCCGCGCTCCTGGCACAGCGCGCTGCCCCGATCGATCCGTCACCCTACGCGGTTGATCGCTTCACATCCTGATCGCAGGCCAGGGGGCTCGCCTCGAAATGGACTGGGCGGCGGTGACGCTGACCGATCTAAAGCCAGAGCATCGGGCATGACGGAAGAGCCGCGCCTGCTCCGGCCGCAGCCCCCAATAAATCGCTGAGAACACCGCACACCCGATTAGGCGAGGACCGGCCGTAGCGCCTCAGCCATCCAGCAGGCGATCGCGGTCATCCGCGCGTCGGTACCGGGCTGACCCACAACTTGGATGCCCATCGGCAGGCCGCCCACGGCTGTGAGGGGGGCCGTCACTACAGGCGCGCCGAGCAGCGAACTCGGCGTGTTGAACACCGAGTCCCCCGTCGGGCGCTGCGAGAGCGGCTCGCCGGGACGGTCCCCCGACCAGGGCGGCGCTGGTCCGGGCGAGGCTGGCGCGATCAGAGCATCCACGGTGGGTGCCAGCGCCGCGTACACGGCGCGCACGCCCTCGCGCCGCCGCAGCAGATCCTGGTAGCCCTCGACGCCTAAGCGCTCCGCAATCGCGACCGTGGCCTTGGCCCGTTCGCTAACGCCGTCCGGATGCTGGGCTACAAGGTTGCGCATCGCCCAGTGGTTCTCCCAGGCCGTGATCGTGTTGGCCATCTCGCGCACACCGACGAGGGCGCGCTCGAAGCGCTCGATCGCGGGCTCTTTCGTGCGGCGCAGCACCGTGACGCCAGCGTCGGCCATCTGCGACACCACGGTTTCGAAGGCGCCCCGTGACGCGTCGTCGAGCGCCTCCCAGCCTTCGGTCTCCATTACCGCCACGGTTAGCGGCCGGTGTGGACGGGGCGGATCCGCGGGGCCCGCGAGCGGCGCGCCACCCGGATCGCCGCCGGCCCGGTGGGCGATCTCGATCGACACGCGCCACATGTCCTCCGCGCAGGTCGCGTGCACGCCGTGCGTGCTCATGCTGGTCGCCTGTCGCTCGCCGCGGTTGATCGCTCCCTGGGACGGCTTCAGGGCCCAGTTGCCGCAGTAACTCGCCGGCCGGATGATCGAGCCGCCGACCTGACTGCCGATCGCAGCCGGCACCATCCCCGCCGCGACCGCGGCGGCCGAGCCCGAGGACGAACCGCCCGGCGTGCGCGCCGGATCGAACGGGTTCGTCGTCGCCGGCGGGTGCGTGCCGCCGAGTTCGGCCGTGGTGGTCTTGCCGAGGACCACCGCCCCGGCCTCGCGCAGCGCCCAGACCGCAGCGTTGTCGCGTCGGGGAAAGTTGCCCGCGTAGGCCGCGCAGCCCATCTGGGTCGGCATGTCGCGCGTCTCGAGGAGGTCCTTAATCCCCATCGGCATACCGTCGATCGGCGAGAGTGGCCGCCCGACCCGCCAGCGCGCGCCGCTGGCGTCCGCGGCCTCCCGCGCCCCGGCCTCTCACGACCACGAAGGCCCGTACCACGGGCTCGCGCTCGGCGATCACTGCGAGGCAGCGCTCCAGGTAGGCTCGCGGGGAATCGGCGCCCGAGCGGAACGCCTCCGCGGCGGCGTCGAAGCCCGGGGTCCGGCGGTTCGGATCGTAGGGGGCCATCTCTGCTCCTCGGGTCAGTCGAGTTCCGGCAGCGGCGGATGCCGGTCTGCCCAGGGCATCGCCCGCTCGAAGGAGGCCGCGACCTGCAGCAGGCGGGCATCCTCGCCGACGCGTCCGACGAGCTGGATCGCGACCGGCAGTCCCGCTTCGTCGAACCCGCAGGGCAGGCTTACCGCCGGGTTGCCGGTGAGGTTGAACGGCATCGTGTACGGGTACCAGGCCGCGCGCAGGTTCGGCACGGCTCTCCCGTCGATCGTGATCGGCCCGAAGAAGTCCTGGTCGATCGGCAGGGCCGTGCGCGACAGGGTCGGCGTCGCCAGGATGTCGATATCCGAGAACCATGCCTGCACCTGCCGGTAGAGGGCGGTGCGCGCGAAGATCGCCGCGTAGAGCTCGGCCGCCGAGACGTCGCGCACCCGATCCATCTGCCGCACGAAGGTCGGGCACAGGATATCCCGGTGACGCGCGAGGTGGTGGCCGAACTGCGCCATGCGGTACGCGCCGTTGCTGACGAACCAGAGAGATTCCGGGTTCTCGAACGGAGCCTCGTGCCCACGCGTCTCGGCCCCGAGATCTGCCAGGGCGGCAACTGCCCGCTCGCAGGCGGTGAGGACGTCGGCCGCGACGTGCGCATTGCCCAGTCTCGGCCGCCAGCCAACCCGAACGCCGCGCAGGGCCTTCGTCCCCGGAGACAAAGCATCCAGCGCCGCACCGAAGCCCGGCTGCGGCCGGCCTGCGCTGAGCGGATCGCGGGAGTCGGGTCCGGACATCGCGTCGAGCATCAGCGCCGTATCCAGAACGGTGCGCGTCATCGGTGTTACGTAGGAGATGTTGCCGAAACAGTCCTGCGCGTACTCCTGCGGCACCACACCGAGCCCCTGCTTGAAGCCGACGACGCCGTTGCAGGCGGCAGGGATCCGGGTCGAGCCGCCGCCGTCGGTGGCGACGCCGAGCGCAGTCAGCCCCGCCGCCGCAGCGATGGCCGCCCCGCCGCTGGAGCCGCCCGACGTGCGGCCGGCGTCCCAGGCGTTGCGCGTACGCCCGAACAGGGGCGCCTGGGTCAGGCATTGCTGTCCGAATTCCGGCGTGGTGGTCTTACCGACGACGATCGCGCCGGATGCCTTCAGGCGAACCACGACCTCCGCGTCGGTCTCCGGCACGTGCTCGGCGAAGACGCGCGAGCCCCAGGTGGTGCGGATCCCGGCCGTTGGAACGAGATCCTTGATCGAGACCGGCAGGCCGTGCAGCGGCGCCAGCGGCTCTCCGCGCATCACCGCGGCCTCCGCCGCCCGGGCGCCGGCGAGCGCCTGCACCTCAGCGACGGTGATGAAGGCGTTCAGCACCGGCTGCGCCCGCGCGATGCGCGCGAGCGTCGCCGTCATGAGCTCCACTGGCGACAGCCGCCGCGTTCGGATCAGTGCGGCGAGTTCTGCCGCGGGCGTGTAGGCAAGGTCGTCCGCCATGATCCCGATACCCTCAAGCCCGCCGCACGTTCCAAAAGGTGCTGAACCCCTTCAGGATGCCGTTGAGGTCGCGCTTGGCCGCCGTGGCGTAGAAAGCTTGCCCCAGCGGCACGAAGGGCACCGCGTCCATCGCCCGTGCTTGGATGTCCCGGCAGATCGCCCGCTGCTGCGCGGGATCGCCGCTCGCCAGCCACTGCGCGCGCAGACCCTCCATCATCGCGTCGGTCGGCCAGCCGAACCACGCGCGCTCGCCGGTGCCGCGCAGCGCCAGGTAGCCCGCGGGGTCGAGGAGGTCCTGGCCGGAGAAGGTCGTAAAGAACGCGCTCCACCCGCCCTGCGCGACCGGTTCTTTCTTGGCGCGGCGCTGCACCACAGTGCCCCAGTCGGTGACCTGCGGGTCAACGCTCATGCCGATCTGGCGCATGAGGTCGGCCGCCACCTCGCCCAGGGCCTGGAGCTTGGGGCTGTCGGTCGAGATCAGCACAACCGCGCGCTCGCCCCGGTAGCCCGCCGCCTCCAGGGTGCGCTTGGCCTCCTCGACCGGCCGGGGACTCGCCAGGACGTCGAGACCGGCCACGCTCGCCATCGGCGTGCCGGGCGGGAAGACGCCGACCCCGTCGCGCCAGAGGGCGCGGTCCTCGCCCATCATCGCCAGCATGAAGTCTTCCTGGCGTACGGCCGTGAGGACGGCGCGGCGCACGCCCGGATTGTCGAAGGGCGGGTGCAGGTGGTTCACCCGCATCAAGGCGACGTTGCCGAGCGGATCGCCCTGGAAAACCTGCAGGTCGCGGCTGCGGCCCAGGACCGGCAGCAGGTCGGTCGGCGGGTTGTAAAACATGTCGACCTCGCCCGCGACGAGGGCATTGACGGCGGTGGCCGCGTCCGGCTGGACGAGCCACTCGACCCGATCGAAATGCACGATCTTCGGCCCGGCGGTGCCGCTCGGCGTCCCGGTCTCGCGCGGGCGGTAGCCCTCGAACCGCGTGTACACGGCGCGCGCGCCGACGACGCGCTCGTCCGCCTTGAAGCGGAAGGGACCGCTCCCGACGATCTCGGTGAGCTGGGTGAAGGCGTCGGTCCGCGCCAGCCGCTCGGGCATGATCGCAGGGTAGGGGGCGCCGTTGCGGGCCAGGGCATAGGGCAGGAGCGGGAAGGGCCGCTTGAGGCGGAAGCGGATGGTGCGGTCGTCGGGCGCCGCGAGTTCGTCGGTCGCGGCCATCAGCGCCCCGCCGAAGGCGTCACGGCGCGCCCAGCGCACGAGGCTCGGGACGCAGTCCCGGGCGAGTACGGCCGAGCCGTCGTGGAAGTTCAGTCCCGGCCGCAGGGTAAGTTCCCAGGTGAGGCCATCGTCCGAGACCGTGTGGCCGGCCAGCATCTGGGGCTGGGGCGTCAGCCGCTCGTCGAGGGCGAACAGCGTGTCGTAGACCATCGCCGCGTGGTCGCGGGTGACGTAGGCGGTGCTCCACGTGGGGTCTAGGACCGTGACGTCGGTGTAGGGCACGTATCGCAGGACGTGCGCGCCCTGCGCGGCGACGCGGCCCGGCCGTGCGATGCCCGCGGTGATGGCCGGGGCGGCTGCGAGCTGGAGGAAACGACGGCGATCCATCCTGCACCTCGTCGAGCACGCACGCGCCCGGCGCGCCGGTCAGCGTCCCACCCCAGGGCGCGCATGGCAAGCTGCATGCCGGCGCCTCGGTGCGTCCGTCAGGAACGGCCCGCCGGGGATCTGACGCCGTCAAGCTCTCGAAGGCAGGGCCTCGCCGCTCGTTTCCCGGCGGTCCGAGATGAGGACCGATGGAGGCAGCCGCTCGGCGCAGCCGATACCGAAAGGCGCGGTGCCCAGTCTTCGCGACCTTATCGAACGGAAAACCAGAATCCGTAATAATACGCGTCCAGGTCGCGGGTCCGTGCGATCATGGCGCGATCGCCGATTTCGGTACGAAGCTGAGGAGTGCTCGCTGCGGTTCGGCAGCCGCTCAGTACATCGCTGGGTCAGAGCTATCGCTTGGATGTGCCATGTTCTTGCTCATGGTCGCATCCATCGGGAAGTTGAGATTGATACCGCGCGGCGGGATCGGCTTGGTAAACCACTTTTCGTAGAGCGCCTTGCCCTCGGGGCTGGTGTAGAGCTTGGTTGTGGCAGCGTCGGCAACCTTCTTGAAGGCCGGATCGTCCTTGCGCACCATGATCCCGTAGGGCTCAGGCCGCGAGAGCGTGTCCGATGAAATCCGGTAGGCGCCCGGCTCCTTCGAAGACGCGATCAGGGAGGCGAGCAGCACGTCATCCATGACGTAGGCGGCGGCGCGGCCGTTCTCCACCATCAACCACGCCTCGCCATGGTCTTTTGCCTGCAGGACCGTCATACCGAGGTTTCTTGAGTTGTTGGCCTCAAGGGTCTGAATGATATTCGTCGAACCTGGGATCGATACGACGGTCTTGCCTTTCAGGTCATCAATCTTATCGATCTTGGCAGATTTCTTCGAAGCGAACCGCGTCGCCGTGAGAAAGTGAGTGTTCGTGAACCAAACCTGTTTCTGGCGCTCCGCATTGTTCGTAGTGGAGCCACATTCCAGATCAATCGTGCCGTTGGCCATCAAAGGAATGCGCGTCGAGGCGGTCACCGGCACAAGCTTGACCTTCAGTTCGGAAAGCTTCAGCTCGGCTTTGACCGCATCAGTGATCTTGTAACAGATGTCCATTGCAAACCCGACCGGCTTCTGATCGCCATCGAGATACGAGAATGGGATCGATGCATCCCTGTAACCAACAGCGATCTCGCCACTGTCTTTGACCTTCTTCAGCGTGCCGGTGAGTTCCTCGGCTTCGACGACATGAGATCCAAGCATAACGATCGTCGACACGATCAGCCAAGACATGCGGGACATGACGGTCCTCCAACTACACCGTGGGCTGCGTTATCGAGCAGCCCAAGCACCCGCGCGTGCGGCACGGGGTCAAGCGGATCACCCGGGGCAATTTTTGCGCCGCTCTCGGGATAGCGTGTAATACATCAGTACATCGGCACAGAGGCTGACACCCGATGCCAAACTTGGTCAGTGAAGGGCTCAGTCGCAGCGTCTCTTTAAGCTCGGGTGGCAAAGCTGCTCCGATTTCGCTCGGGCGGCCTTCCTAGGTCGCTAATTGCCACCGGTAAGAGCAGATCTCCCGAGAAAGAGCTCATCACCGCAATCATCCTATCTGTGTGATGTCGCGACGTATAGAGAGCGAAAGCGCTTGGCGTGCGCAGCAAGGCAACCCCTCTGCTGCGTGTCGAAACATTCAAGTCAAGAACGTCAACAAAGATCGCGCCGCTCGACCCCACAAGTCAGATCGATCTCAGTTCGAAACAGCGTAGTTCTGACCGATCAACATCCGTTGACCGGGGGGCCTGCGCCTCTAAGCCGATCGGCAACTTTCGGCTACAGCACGATGTATCGTCGCGACGTCAAGCTTGTCGTCGCAGGCTCATATTTTCCGAACAGCCGCGATGATCGCCTCGGCGGCTTTGTAGACTCCATCCGCGTCGACATCGAGATGCGTGACGGCCCGGAGTGTGCCGGCGTCAACCGGGTCTATGCCGATGCCGCGCTCGGCCAAGGCCCGCGACAGGGTCGTTGCGTCCAATACGTCGTCGATGAGGTCGAGGAAGACGATGTTCGTCTCCGGTGTCCGTACCCGGAGTTGCGGTACACCCGACAGGCACTCGGCCAACCGCCGCGCATTGTCATGGTCGATGGCCAGCCGCTCGACGTGATGGTCTAGCGCGTACAGGCCTGCCGCCGCGATCACGCCAGCCTGACGCATCGCGCCACCGAGGCGGAATTTCCACCGCCGAGCGGCCGCCACGAAGGCCTCGTCCCCCGCCAGGACCGCGCCGACCGGGCAGCCTAGCCCTTTCGAAAGGTCGAGCCAGAGGCTATCGCACAGTGCCCCGAACGCGTCTGCGGGCGTGCCGGTCGCGACGACAGCGTTGAGGATGCGCGCACCGTCCATGTGCACCTTCAGCCCGGCCTCCCACGCGGCGGCCGAGACTGCGGCTAGGGTCTCAAGCGTCCACACCGAACCGCCACCGCGATTGACCGTCTGCTCGACGTGGAGGAGGCGGCTGACAGGCACATTGATCTTTTCCGGGCGCAGCGCAGCCCGGACAGCCTCGGGCGTGAAGATACCGCGGTCGGAGCGGACCGACCGGATTTGGGTGCCTGCGATCGCGGCCGCGCCCGCGGACTCGGACGAGATGAGGTGCGAGATGTCGGCGGCGATGATCTCCTCGCCTGGCCGGCAGTGCACGAGGACTGAGACGAGGTTGCACATCGTACCCGATGGCAGGAACAGTGCGACCGGTTTGCCCAAGAGCGCGGCGGCGCGAGCGCAGAGTTCGTTGACGGTGGGGTCCTCGTGGAGTTGCTCATCGCCCACGGATGCCGCAGCCATAGCGGCCCGCATGCCGGCTGTGGGCCTTGTCTTGGTATCGCTGCGCAGATCGACGGCGAAGGAGATCATGCTCTAATGTGACTCGCTAAAGCCTGGGGTTCAGCGGCATCCGCGATCGCCACGGCATCAACTGATGACACATGCACAAACCGATCGACGAGTAAGACCGCGACTGTGTTGCCGAACACGTTTACAGTGGTGCGGCCCATATCCAGGAATACGTCGATTGCCGCGAGCACAGCCACAAATTCAATAGGCAAGCCGAGGGCGACAAGGACCGTGGTGGCTGCAACGAGCCCACCTCCCGAGACGTTGCCCATGCCCTTCGTCGAGATCAGTCCCGTCACGATGATGGTCAGCATCGCCGGTAGATCGAGCGGAATGCCGTGAGCTTCGACCACAAAGGCGGTAGCGAGCGAGATGTAGAGCGACGTGCCGTCTTGATTGAACGAGTAGCCGAGCGGGATCACGGTTGAGACGATTTTGTTCGGCACTCCGAACCGCTCCAAAATCTCCATGTGTATCGGCAGCGTCGTTTCTGACGAGCGCGTCGTGAAGGCTAGCAGCAGGGGCTCGGCGATCTTCTGGGTGACGCGGACGGGATTGTGGCCGATAGCGAATAGGACGAGCCACATCACCGCGATCACCAGCACCAGTCCGAGGTAGAGTGTCGCGATCAGCTTGCCCAGCGCGGTAATCATGCCGAGTCCCTGGCTCGCGAACAGCCATGCCATGACCGCGGCCACCGCGATGGGTGCGAGCGCAATGATCCAGCGGACCATCCGCATCATGGCGGCCTGTACGCCCTCGAGGACCGCGACCGCCCCGCTGCCGACCTCGCCGATAGAGGCGAGCGAGGCGCCAAACAGGATACCGAACAGAAGAACCTGTAGGATTTTCTGCTCAGCCATGGCGCTGACGATGTTCACTGGCACGAGGTCGACCAGGAACGACACTAGGTCGATCTTCAGCCCAGCGTTCGCTGGCACCTTGCCGGTAATCGAGAGATCGGCGCCGATGCCCGGATGCACGAGCGCGTTCATGAGCAGCCCGGCCAGGATGCAGATCCCAGTCGCGATGAAGAACCAGACGAAGGCGATGAGCACGATGCGCCCGAAAGCCGAAAGCTCCCGGCCCATGTTATAGATGCCGAGCGCGATCGACGAGAAGACTAGCGGGATGACGATCATCCGCAGCGCCTTGATGAACACTTGTCCAATCGGCAGCAGGGCCTTGCCGAGGTCTGGGAAAGCGAAGCCAATAACGCAACCGACGACCAAGCCCGTGAGCATCTGTAGCGACAAGGTCCGGTTGGCCCGGCTGCGAACCGCTCCGCCATCCGCCGGACTACGCGAAGCCATGCTCGCCATGATACTGCTCCTGTGCTGCCGGATGGGCATGGACGCCGCGCTTGGGCTGGAGATCTCCTCGGGTCTAGCCCGTCGCCGCCATCCTCGGAGCTGTGTTTTGACCGCGAACCCATTCACGGGCGAGCCGTTCGACGCGGTCGATGTCGCTCCGGTCGTTGTACAGCCCGAAGGAGAAGCGTAGCAGGTCCCGCCGGATGCTCAGCCGGACGCCGTTCGCCACCAAGTGTTCGTACAGCGCCGCCATGCTCAGGTCGGCGGCCGAGTCGTGATCGTACCCGAGCGCGGCGCCAACCGTGACGATGTGGCTGGCCCAGCGACCGGGCCGGCCGCCATAGACCGGCAGCCCGATCGCGAGCAGGCGATCGGCGAACTCACGCGCGAGCCCGAAGGCGTGGTCCTCGACCGCCTGCGGGGTCAGTTCGAGGATCAACTTGAGCGCCGGCATGACGGCAATGATGGCCGGGTAGTTGTAGTTGCCAACATCAAAGCGTCGCGCGCCCGGGGCGAGGCGACCCGAGATCGGGTCGCCGAGGCTCGCCTCGTGCCCCTCCTGCTCGACCCCGAAGCGCGACAGTAGGGCGGGCTGGAGTTGCTCGGCGACGCTGCGGCGGACGTAGAGGAAGCCCAGCCCGTACAAAGCCATGAGGCCCTTCTGCGTCGAGGCGGCCAGCACGTCGACGCCCCACGCCTCGACGTCCGTTGCGAGGACGCCGATTGACTGCGCCGCGTCGACCACGAGGTGAACGCCGCGCCGACGGCATTCCGCCCCGAGCTCCGCAACCGGAAAGCGGAAGCCCGGCGCGAAAGACACCGCGGATATCGCCACCGCTCGGCATCGCTCGTCCATGGCGGCCACGATGTCGTCTAAAGGTGCCATGCCGTCCTTCTGGCGGACGTTCTTGATAATGATCCCGTGCTTCCTGGCGAGACCGTACCAAGGATAGATGTTGGCTGGATGCTCGAGTTCCTCGCAGACGACCACGCTGTCCCCCGCCCGCCAGTCGAGCGCGGCCCCGAACGCGGCGATGCCATCCGTCACGTTCCGGGTGAAGGCGACCTCGTCCGAGTGGCTGCCGATCAGCGCCGCAAAGTGGTCACGGCATTCCTCGACCGCGGTGAACAGGCCCTTCTTATCGACCGTGCCCTCGGCCATATCGTTGAGGTGCTGATCGAGCGCTCGCCGGCCGCCGTCGTAAAAGAGCGCGCGCGCGGACATGTCGAGGAACGGTCCGGCCCGTGTGCCGGGGAAGTGCTCCCGGGCTGCCGCGAAGCGGTCTGCGCTGGGCGCCATCAGATGATCTCCTGCCTCTTCACTCGAACATTGGCAGAGGATGACGCCACTTGGCCGCTGCGCAAGATGTGCGTTAGGTTCCTGCGCTATGAGCAAAGCTAATAGCGCCGCTTTTGCGGGCATACCGTTGGCGAAGCTGCGCGTTTTCGATGCGGCGGCGCGGCACGCGAATCTAGTGCGGGCAGCAGCCGAACTCGGTATGACCCAGGGGGCGGTCAGCCACCACGTGAAGGCGCTCGAGGACGCTCTTGGGACGGCGCTCTTCCACCGCGGACCGCGCGGTGTGACGCTGACCGAGGCCGGGGACCTTCTGGCGGACTACGTTCGGCGCGCGTTTGACGAACTCGCCGCGGGCCTTGAACGGATCGGCCAGCCGCGGCGGCGTACGACGCTCGTCGTCGCGGCGCCGCGCAGCTTCGCGCTCCGCGTGCTCGTCGGGCGGCTAGGCGGCTTCCTACGCGCGCATCCGTGGATCGACTTCCGCTTGGACACGCACCGATACTACGCAGACCTCAACCATTCCCCAGGGGATATCGCCATCCGAGCCGGAGACGGATCTTGGAAGGACCTTGCGGTTGAGCGGCTCACCCACGAAACCTTGTTCCCGGTCTGCACCCCGGCCCTCTGCGACGGCGCACCGCCGAGCGCAGCGTTCCTTCGCGCGAACCTTCTGCTGCACTACGCTGAACGTCCGACCTGGCCCGCTTGGCTCCACGCTGCGGGTTACGATGCTTCGCTAGGCACGGTGGGTCCGAGTTTCAGCGAGACGGCGCTGGTGCTCGCGGCTGCGGAGCAGGGGCAGGGGATAGCGATCGGCCGTCGCTCGCTGGTCGCCGACGCCCTCGCTGCGGGGACGCTCGTGCGCCCTTTCGAGGTCGAGCACGATGACGGCGTTGGGTATTTTCTGGTGGCACGCAAGACCGACCTGAACCGCACCATGGCTCGCGTCTTCTCGGATTGGCTCCTCGGCGAGATGATAACCTTCGGCGGCGCACGAGCGCCGCCGCAGTCCACCTGAATGTCCGGCCACGCCACAGGGGCTGGTAGGAAGGCGGTAGAGCGTCACTTGCTTTCCACATACGCAGCATAATACCTCGACGAAGAGCAATGGATCGCCAGAACGCTCCGCGTCCCGATCCGACGCCGGTCGCTCGCGAACCTCTTTGCGAAATTGCCACGGCCTCAATGCAGCGCTTCGTGATTGTTGGTAGACTGGACAGTGCGGCCACTGCTCAGAACCATCTCGACAGAGGCTTCGCTTAGGTTCGCGCGGCCTGATGTACCTGGCCACCGACAATGTCTGCATTTTACGTCACTCATCCGAAACCCGTCGGACAGCTTTCGGCCAGCTTTGGTCGCGTTGGCCAGCGCCTCTGAACGGCTGGGTTGGGTGGTTTCCCGCCCGTCCGCTTCTGGGTGACGGATGCATCGAAGCGGACATCGTCTGCCCTCCCTCGCAGCGAGAGGGCATGTCACGGGCGCTTGTCTCCGCCAAATTTCAGTTCATCGATGTGATAAGCCATCAGCGGTGCCAGTCGCGCGATGTGTGGCTGCCACCGTGCCCGCAGCGCGAGATACGTCTCGGCGCCTGACCCGTCGGGCGTCGCCTCGATCCCCACCGACGAGAGCTGCCTGACGGCTTCCGCGAAGCGCGTGCGCCATGCCTCGCTCTCGGCCCTGCTGACGTCGGCCGACGTCGGCAGGTCTCCGCGCGCGAATGTCGTTTCGAGCGTGACCACGAGCAGCATGGCAACACGCCAAATCGCGTCGACGGCGGCGGCCTCTTTCAGCCATGCCGCCTGACGGTCTCCGATCCCGCTGCGGATCAGCGACACCGTGTCGAGGGCGACGAAGGCCTGTGCCGAGACCGAATAGAAGGGCTGGCGAAAGCGGAAGTAGAACAGGACGGGATAGAAGTGATGTGCCTCCTTCATCGCGGACATGGACGCCGCCAGGTCGGCCAGGTGGGTATAGCCCGAACTAAATTGCCCCTGCGGCCCGAGCCGCGCCAGGAACTCGGCCGCATCGGCGCTCTCGCCCGTCAGGAGATGCAGCTTCAGCCCGAGGGCGTTGCGCTGCCGGAGTGCGCTGTAGACCTGCATCACGTAGGTCAGAACCAGGGACGTCGCCGACATGCCGACGAGCGAGTTCACGAGATAGAGGACGCGGTAGCTGTCGGTGCTCGGCTTGAAGTCGCCGGACCCCACGATCGCAATGCTGCTGCCGCCCGCGTAGAGGGCGGTCATGAAGTCGGTCGGCGTCGCGCCGCCGCTCGCCCGAACCGCCACGCCGAGCGAGGGGTGGATGATCAGGCCGGCCCCGAGAGTCAGCCCCAGGGCCCAGAGCAGGACGTAGACGATGAGGATGACCGGGCCGCAGAAGGACAGCACGGCGCCCCGGTTCCGTCCGGCCGCATTGGCGGTGGAGCGGAAGATAGCCCAGGTGAGATGAGCGACCCTGTCCGCGATCAGGCCGGTCCCGATGCGCGCGTAGAGGACCGTCAGGAAGATGTCGGCGAGGACGATGCCCATGACGAGCACGCCCGATGCTTGTTCGAGGACGGGCGGGATCTGACCGGCCATCGTTCCGGCCTCAGGCGTTGATTAGGGTCCAGGGACGCATCGCCTCCGGGCCGATGATGTCGAGCGGCGGTTTGAAGTCGCCTGCCGCGCCCCGCATCGCTTCGGCGCGACGGCGGAAGCCGCTGCGGCGGCGATAATCGCGTCGGACCTTCTCGGACGGAGCGAGGGGGGCTTCCGATAGACTCCGTGCACAGATCAGGTCGAGCGCGGTGACGCCCGCCAAAGCCGCGAGGGCGACCAGCACGTTGCCCTTGTGCGGGTTGTGGCCCTCAAGCCCGGGCAGCACCGTGGCGATATCGAGCGCGTCCCCGGCCACGCGTGCCGAGATCCACGGGGTTGGATCGCTCGCGCTCAGGATCCCGACCCCCTGCAGGATCTCGCGCATGCCGTAGGCTCGGATGACCGGTGCCGAGCGCGGCATCCCAAGCCAGCGCGCGATGGCGCCGCCGCACGCCACCTCGGTAAGCCCGAGGCCGACCGAGAACCAACCCAATCCTTGGGCAAGTTCCCTCGTTGCGGGATCCGGCCTGCGGCGTGGGTCGGAAACGAGATAGCTCGGCAACTCGGAACGATCATGAGCGCCGCTCCGACGGCGTAGAGACGTTGGCTCGGACATGCTGACTTCCTCGCTGCAGCAGGGAGGGCGAAGTGGGTAGGCCCGCCGTAGCTCGACGGGCCACGGGACCGCTCAGGGTCTGAGCACCACCTTGATGCAGTTGTCCTTCTTGTCGCGGAACGTCTTGTACATCTCGGGCCCTTCTTCGAGCCCAGCCCGATGGGTGATGACGAAGGAAGGGTCGATCTGCCCTTCGTCGATGCGCTTGACGAGGTCGTCGGTCCAACGGTTCACGTGGGTCTGGCCAGTGCGGACGGTCAGTCCCTTGTTCATGAGGGCACCCATCGGCACCTTGTCGATGAACCCGCCATAGACGCCCGGGATCGAGAGGATGCCGGCGGGACGGCAGACATAGATCATCTCGCGCAGCACCGAAGCGCGATCGCTCTCCAACATCACCGCCTGCTTGACGCGGTCGTAGGCGTGTTCGAGCGCGCGTGGCGAATGCGCCTCCATGCCGACGGCATCGATGCACTTTTCCGGGCCCTTGCCGCCCGTGAGTTCGTTCAGGCGCTCGACCGTGCTCTCCGTGCTGTTGTCGATGGAGATGGCACCGCCGGCGCGCGCCATCTCCAGGCGCTCGGGTACGCTGTCGATGCAGACCACCTGCTTGGCCCCGAGCAGGAGCGCCGAGCGCAGCGTCATCTGACCGACGGGCCCGGCCCCCCAGACCGCGACCGTATCGGTCGGCTGGATATCGGCCTGCACCGCCGCCTGCCAGCCGGTGGGGAAAATGTCGCCGAGGAACAGGACCTGCTCGTCGCTCAGGTTCTCCGGCACTTTGATCTGCGTCTTGTCGGCGAACGGCACGCGGACGTACTCGGCTTGACCGCCTGGATAGCCGCCGGTGAGATGGGTGTACCCGAACAAGCCCGCGGTGGTGTGGCCGAAGGCTTTGTCCGCGATGTCCTTGTTGCGGTTCGAGCGTTCGCAGACGGAGAAGTAGCCGCGCTTGCACTGGTCGCACTCGCCGCAGATGATCGTGAAAGGCACGACGATGCGCTCCCCTTTCTTGAGAGCGCCTTTGACGCCTTTGCCCGTCTCGACAACTTCACCCATGAACTCGTGGCCCATGACGTCGCCCTTCTCCATGCCGGGCATGAAGTGGTCGTAGAGGTGGAGATCCGAGCCGCAGATCGCGCAGGCCGTGACCTTGATGATGGCGTCGCGATCATCCTCGATCTTGGGGTCCGGGACCGTGTCGCAGCGAATGTCCGCAGTGCCGTGCCAAACCAGCGCCCTCATGGTTCATCTCCTGATATGTGCGAAGTTTTTCATCCCCAGAATTTTAGATCTTCTTGTCGAAATGAGCCTCAACCTAAAATGTTTCATGGCTGGTTCGAAAATAGTTTGATCCTGGTGACATCCATCCTGACGTGTCACCTGGACCATGATGGACTTCTGCGATGAATTTCGGGAGTTTTACGAGTTGAAGGCAACCAAGTTTTGCATAGCTATTTTGTCATCAAGTGTGTTGTCGTTGATACTGTTTCATATATCGAAGGAATGTATTCTGTTGGACCGAGCGGGCTCGGACGATGTCTGCATCGGCGCATGCTTGGACCATGGCTGCTTTTTGGAAGCGAAGACCGCTGTTCAGGTGGCCAAGTTGGATCGTACTCGGAACGTCTGCCTCTCGGCGACGAGCCCAGGGCTGTATCCCCCGACGCGGCCCGGTAAATGCCTTATCGATCCATAGTCCGATATCCTGAGGTGGCTCTCCGGGACTGCCGTTCGAGAGTGCCAAACGTCGTC
>NZ_JAKSYC010000181.1 GCF_022829585.1 Methylobacterium sp. J-026 | reverse complement strand
CCCCCGCCCCTTCCGTATCCCCCCCGACCCGCCGCCGGACTCGCGCGTGACGCCCACGCCCCTCTCGGCCCGGCCGCAGACCCGGATCGTGGAGGAGCCCTTCGAGTTCGTCGATGCGGCGGAGGGCGTCGCGGTGCCGGTGGCGCGGCGGCGGCGGTCGCCCTGGATGGCGCTGTTCCTGTCGGCGGTCGGGGCCTGGTCTCGCTGGGCATCGGGCTCTCGGTCGAGCGGATGATCGCCGATCTCTTCCAGGCCGCGCCCTGGCTCGGCTGGGTGGCGCTCGCCCTGCTGGCCATCGCCGCCCTGGCATGCCGACCAGTGCGTGTGGCGGTCTCTTGTGGATCTCGGAAAGAGCCGGAGGCGCGCCTATCCTTCCCGCCTCTGCGGGGGAGGGTGGCCCCTGCGTGAGGAGGGGCCGGGCAGGGACTAAGTCCCGCAAGAGGGGAGCGACGGTGCAGAATAAGGCTTCAGCCGTCATGCAGGCTTCGCCCTTTTCGGAAGCCGGGTTCCCCTCTCCCAACCCCCTTCGGGGGCCACCCTCCCCCGCAGAGGGGGGAGGGAGAGACCGCGCGTCTGCGAGCGCCTCTCCGAGATCCGCCATCACGCCAGCCTGTCGCCGATCAGGAACTGCATCGCCCGGTCCAGCCGGATCTGCGGCAGGTGCCCGGGGCGGCCGAGGCCGTCGGGCCGCACCAGCGGCGGCCGGAACCGGGGGAAGCGCAGGGAGCCCGGCTCCACCGCCCCTTCGAGCACCGCCTCGGCGCGGGCGGGCAATTCGCCCGGGAAGATCGCGGCCTCGCCGTTGCCGTCGAACACCTCGTCGCCCACCACCTCGCCGGCCTCCGGGGTGCCGGCCACCGCCCGGAGGGTCTCGGCGCCGTCGTGGACCGTGGTCTCCCGGGTGGCGCGCACGGAGGCCAGCGCCACGGTGCCGACCCGGGCGCCCGCCGCCTCGGTCCGGCGCATGGCCCGGGACACGAGCAGCCGCAGCAGCGCCTCGAGCCGGTCGTGGCTGGTCTGATGGAGATGGTCGGCCTTGGTGGCGGCGAACAGCACCCGGTCCGCCCGGGGGGCGAACAGCCGCGACAGCACCGTGTTGCGGCCGATGTTCAGGCTGAGCAGCACCGCGTCGAGGGCCTCCTCCAGCTCCGCCAGGGCCGCGGGGCCGGCATCGACCGCCGAGAGCACGTCGACTAGGACGATCTGCCGGTCGACCCGCTGGAAATGCTCGCGGAAGAACGGCGTCACCACCTTGGCCTTGTAGGCCTCGAAGCGCCGCTCCATCAGCCCGGCGAGGCTGTCGGGGGCGATGCTCTCGGAGAGGCGGTCGAGGGGCGCGAAGGTCAGCGCCGGGGAGCCCGCGAGGTCGCCGGGCATCAGGAAGCGGCCCGGGGGTGTCGTGGCCACCGATTCCGGACCGGCCCGCAGGCCCGCGAGGTAGGCCTTGAACGCGTCGCTGGCGCGCTCGGCCGCGATCTCGTCGAGGGGGCCGTTCGGGTCGAAGCCCGTGAGCGCGTCGAGCCAGGGGGCCGCGACGGCGGCGCGGCCGGGCCGGCGGGTGCCGTTGATCGTGGACCGCGACCACGCCGTGTAGCTGGTCTCGATCAGGGCGAGGTCGAGGAGCCACTCGCCCGGATAGTCGACCACGTCGAGCATCAGGGTCGCCGGGCCCGAGCGCCACGCGGCGGCGCGCTCGTAGGCGATCTCCAGGCGGAACTGGCTGATCCGGTCGGTGGAGCGTGGCCAGCGCCGCGCCTCGGTGAGGGTGCCGAAATGCTCCTCGAAGGGGAAGCGCGGGACGTCGTCGTCGGGCTGCGGGACGAGGCGGGCGCGGCGCAGGCGGCCCTCCTGGGCGGGCGCGAAGGCCGGCAGGGCGTGCGTCTCCACGAGGTGGTGGATCAGCGCCGTGGTGAACACCGTCTTGCCCGAGCGCGCGAGCCCGGTGACGCCGAGCCTCAAGGTCGGCTGGACCAGCAGGTCGTGCGAGGCTTCGGCGAAGGCTTTGACGGCCGAGCCGGCGCGCGCGGCAAGGTCGGTCAGGGGCACGGGCGGGCTCGTCGTGAGGGGAACAGGCCGGGCACAGGTGGCGCGATTGCGGCCGAACCGCAAGGCTTGCGGCGCGCGCATCGTCCCGGACCGCACGGCGGCGGCCGTCTTTCGGGGCGATGCGCTACGGCGGCGCGCCCTCGGCGGCCGGCGTGAGCGGGCGCAGCCGGGTGATCGCCCCGGCGACGAGGTCGGGGCTGGCCCGGAGCGTGCCGAGTTCCACCGCCGACATCGCCAGCATGACCGGCGCGAGATGGGGGCGCGGCGCGCCGTCAGGCCCGAACAGGTCGAGATCGTCGCCGGGTTTCAGCCCGACGCTGCCGCTGATCCGGGCGGCATAGGCCTGGATCCGGCCCTCGTCGCCGCTGCAGAGCGGCGCCGGCAGGCGCAGGTCGAGGATGGGCATCCCGGCCGCGATGGCCGGCAGCAGCGCGGATTCCGCCACCATCCGGTCGGGGCTCGGAACGGGGCGGTCCGCCGCCCGGTCGAGGAGGGCGGCGGGGTCGGCGGCGCCGCGGACCGGGCGCGCCGGGCCCGCCGACGGGGCGATGCCGGCCGCGATATCGGGCACCGGCTGAAGCGCCGCCACATGCGGCACGGCCGGGCGCCGGGCCGGCCGCCCGGCCATCCGGGCGAGGGGTGACCAGGGCTGTACCCGCAGGGCCGACGCCCGGCGCCGGGGCGCTCCCCCGGGCCGGTGCGCCGCGAGGAAGCGGGCGCGCAGCGTCCGCCCGAGCCCCCTTGGCGCCAGGGCCGCCGAGATGGCGGGCGCGGCGCCCCCCCGGGCCGGTGCGCCGCCGACGCGGCATTCCGCCGGCGCCCAGCGGCGCACGATGGCGAGCGCGGTCCGCCGCCCGTAATCGCGATAGTAGCGCCGCAGCAGGCTCGCCGCCGCGTCGGCGCCGTCGTCGAGGGTGGCGAAGGCGGTGTGGCCCTCCCCGTCGGCACCGATCTCGCCGGGCCAGCGGGCGGACTTGATGCACCAGCCGTTGTTGAGCCGCACGCAGCGGGCGACGTAGGGCGGGTCCGCGCTGAGACGGGCTGTGACGGCCAGCGCCCGCGGCAGCAGGTGCGTGCCGGTCTGCACGTGCCAGTTGGAGACCGAGCGGGTGGCGGGGTCGAAGCGCGGCGGCGCCTCGACGGCGACGGCCGGCTCCGGGGGCGGCACGGCGTGCAGGAGCGCGTCGACACCGGTCTCGGCGCGCGGGATCAGGCCCGTGAGCAGGACGAGCGCGTTCAGCAGCACGCGGACGGGCCCTCGCCGGGGTTCGCAGCGGCCTTCCCGTGTGGGCGATCGGAGGCGGAAACCTTCATCAAGCCACCCGACTGCAGGAACCCGGGCGTCTTCCGTCCCCCTGTCCTCCTGAGTTCATAAAGCGCGGTCGGAGACGGGGAGCAGCCGGCCGCGCGCCTCTCGCTTCCTGCTCTGCAGGCTACGGGATCCGCAGCTTTGACGCTGACCTCGATGGCGGAGCGCGGCAGGCTCCCTCTCCCGGGCGGGACAGGGTTGGGGTGAGGGGCGGGAAGGATCAGGATCGGGCACATCATCGAGGCATGTTCGGGCCTGTCCGCCTCCGGTGAGGTCCCGCCTTTCACCCTGTCCACCGACCGTTCGTGACTGCACCGCGCCCCAAACCTGTGGAGGCCGTAGCTCCGCGTGGGAGGGAGGGCGCGGGGCCGGGTCCGCCGCTCCACCCTCACGGGTTCAGCACCTTCAGCGCCGCCGCGTGCAGCCGCGGATCTCCGGCCGCCACGATGCGCCCGCCGCCGGCCGCCGGGCCGCCGTCCCAGGCCGTGATCCGGCCCCCGGCCCCCTCGATGATCGGGATCAGCGCGACGATGTCGTAGGGCTTCAGCCCGGCCTCGACCACGAGGTCGATCTGGCCGGCCGCCAGCATGCAATAGGCGTAGCAATCGGCGCCGTAGCGGGACATCCGAACCCGTGCCTCCAGATCCCGGAACCGCTCGGCCTCCGCGCCGGCCGCGAACAGCCGCGGATCGGTGGTGGCCAGGATCGCCTGGGCGAGGTCCGCGCAGCGCCGGCTGCGCAGGGTGCGCGTACCGGCGGGTCCGCGCAGGCGGGCGCTGCGCCCGTCCCCGGTGAAGCGCTCGCCGAGATAGGGCTGGTGCATCATCCCGCGCACCGGCACGCCGGTGCGGGTGAGCCCGATCAGGGTGCCCCAGGTGGGCAGGCCCGCGATGAAGGCGCGGGTGCCGTCGATCGGGTCGAGCACCCAGACGCACTCGGCGTCGGTGCGCTCCGCGCCGAATTCCTCGCCCAGGATGCCGTGGCCGGGAAAGGTCTGGCCGATCATGGCCCGGAGCACGACCTCGGCCGCCCGGTCGGCCTCAGTGACCGGATCGAACGGCGCGCCGCCGCGGGCCTTGTCGTCGAGACCGAACTGGGCGCGGAAGAACGGCAGGATCGCCTTGCCGGACGCGTCCGCGAGGTCGTCCAGGAATCGCCCGAGTTCGACCACGCTCATCGGATCACGTCCCCGTTCCATCTTCGGCCGGCCCGCTCGAGCGGCCGATGCGCGACGAAACCGGTGCGCCCCCCCGGCCGTCAAGTCCCCGGAGCGGTCCGGATTCATGCCCCGGATTCATGCCCTGGATTCATGCCTCGGCCGGGGCCGGCGCGCGGCTGGCCTCGTCGCGGCTCTCCGGACGGCGGGCCGCCCCGGCATCCGGCGCCTGCGCGGCGGCCAGGACGGCCTCCACCATCGCGCGCAGCGAACCGGCCTGCCGGTCCCCCTCCGTCATCGGCTCCGCCGCACCGGATGTGGCCCCGTCGCCGGCCTGGGCGAGCCAGAGCCCGAGCAGCACCGGCACGCCTGGCATCCGCGCCTCCAGGCGCTGGACCAAGCGGCGCAGGTGGGTCGGCGCACCCTCGGGCGCCAGGGTGACCACGCAGGCCATCCGGGCCGGACCGGGCTCGAATCGCCCGATCCGCGCCGCCGCCGCCTCGGCGAAGGGCACCGTGCGGACGCCGATCCCGCGCTTCTCCAGGATCTGGGCCAGGATCGCGGCGGCGGCCTCGTCGAGGAAGCCGCGCCCGGAGACGCAGAGCACCGTACCCGACCGCCTCCAGGCCTCCGGCAGGCCGTCCGGGGCCGGACCCATCGGCAGCGGGCTGCAGGCGCTCCCGTTCCCCGCTCCGGCCGCCTCCGCGACCGCGTCGCTCCGGTCGGACAGGTCGGCGATCAGCTCGCCGAGGGCAGCGCGCATCGCCGCCTTCTGCCCGGCGGTCAGCACCCCACGCGCGGCGTCCCGGGCGGCGAGTTCGAGGGCCTTGAGGACGACCTCCTCGTAGTAGGACGAGAGCGCGCAGTCCTGCAGGATCAATTCGGCATGGCCCAGCACCTCCTCGGCGTCACCCGCGAGGATCCGCTGGTAGAAGTTCTGGACGGGCGTGAGCGCCGGCCGGTCGCCGAACAGCACGTCCAGGAATTCGAGATGCTCCACGTGGCGCCCGAGCACCACGAGGCAGGCGGTGAGCGGCGTCGAGAGCAGGAGCCCGACCGGCCCCCAGAGCCAGGTCCAGAACAGGGCCGAGACCAGCACGGCGAAGGGCGAGAGCCCGGTGGACTGGCCGTAGACGATCGGCTCGAAGACCTGGCCGGTGAGCGGCTCCAGGACGACGAACAGGAGCGCCACCGCGATCATCATGTTCCAGCCGGGATCGACCGCGGCGGCGAGCGCCATCGGCAGGATCGCCGACAGCACGGCCCCGAGATAGGGGATGAAGCGCATCAGCGCCGAGAAGATCGCCCAGAGCGCCGGGTTCGGCACGCCGATCACCCAGAGGCCGATGCCGATGACGACCCCGAAGGCGGCGTTGAGGGCGAGCTGGACCACGAAGTAGCGGCTCAGCCGCTTGGCCGCGTCGTCGATCGCCCCGGTGGTCCGGTGCAGGTCGCTCGACCCCGCCAGCCGGATCATGCGGTCGCGCAGGTCCTCGCGCTGCATCAGCACGAACAGCAGCACCACGAAGACGATGCCCACGGTGGCCAGCGGCGGCATCACCGGCGACAGCACGGTCCGGAGCATCTCGATCGGACCCGGCGGCGACGAGATCAGCTCGACCAGCACGGGCTTCTGCGCGGGCTGGGCCTGGTCCGGCGCCGGAGGCGGCGGGGCGGTCTGTCCCTGCGCGCCGGCCGGCTCCTGGCCGCCGCCGTGCAGCGCCTGTCCGGTCTTGGCGAGGGACTCGATCAGGTGTCCCGCGGGGGACTCGCGCAACCCGGCGAGCTTGCGCTCGATGGTCGCCCGGTAGCGCGGGGCGTCGCCCGCGAGGTCGGCCGCCTGGAAGCCGATCAGGGTCGCCAGGGTCGCCACGATCCCCAGGGTCAGGACGACGCTCAGCCCCACCGCCACCAGCCGGGGAAGGCGCAGGCGCCGCAGGCGGTTCACCAGCGGCGTGAGCACGAAGGACAGGAGCAGCGCGATCGCGATCGGGATGAAGATCTCCCGGCCGAAATACAGGGCCGCAATGAGGGTGGCGGCGACCACCACCGGCGAGGCCATCGCGGCCCGCGGGGTCTCGGCGGCGGCGACGCGGGCCGCCCGCGGCGGAACCGGCGCGCGTTCAGGCTGCGCCCCGACCGGGGTTCTGGTGCCCATGCTGCGATCCACGCCCCGAACGCCACAGGCGGGCGCCCGCCGGGGTCGGACGAGGCCGCGCGCACGGGGAACGGCACGGGGCCGGAAAACGATCCCGCGGAGCGTTCGGCGGCTTACGCCCCCTGCACCCCCGCTCGGGCCACCGCGCCCGCATCCTCGAGATCGGGCAGCGACCAGCACAGCTGCATCACCCGCTTGGCC
Source organism: Methylobacterium sp. J-026 (assembly GCF_022829585.1). Taxonomy (GTDB): domain Bacteria; phylum Pseudomonadota; class Alphaproteobacteria; order Rhizobiales; family Beijerinckiaceae; genus Methylobacterium. The sequence continues at coordinate 48,411 of NZ_JAKSYC010000181.1, read as the reverse complement.
TGCGCCTCCGGCAGCACGCCGGCCGCGAGGTCGGCGAACTTCGCCTCCAGCTGCGCGTCGGACATCGGTGTCTCGACGCTGCCGATGGCGTGCGCGATGAACCGGTGGAACACCCGCCCGTCGTTCAGGGTCACGGTCATGTCGACCTGGGCGGCGTCGATGCCGGGGGTGACCACCGGCATCACCTTCCGGCGCAGAGCCACCACCCGCGGATCGTTCACCGCCCGGTCGCTGAACTGCTTCTCGCCGCCCGCCCCCTCCACGAAGGCCACCGCGGCCGCGTGGTAGATGCTGAACTTGCCCTCCAGGCCGGTCTTCGGGGCGGTCTTGCCGGTCAGCTCCAGTACGAGGGGGTGGACCTTCAGGTCGACGCGGGCGATGTCCTCGGGCCGGATGTGGTCCTGATCGCGGATCTGGACCGCCGCGTCGATCGTCGGGTGCATGACGATGCCGCAGGCGAAGGGCTTGTAGGTGTTCAGCAGGGACTCGTAGCGGGTGCCGAGGCCGTCGGTGATCTCGGACCAATCCTGCTTGGTGGAGATCGTGTTGGCCCAGCCGCGCCTGGCCTCGATCATCCCGTCCGAGGACGTATAGCCCTTGGCCGCCAGGATCGCCGCGAACAGGCCGTTCGCCGCCGCCCGGCCCGGGTTGAAGCTCTTGTTCATCGAGCCGAAGGATTCGCGCAGGCCCACCGGCTGCGAGGCGGCGAGCCCCAGCGCGTAGACCATCTGCTGCTCGGTCAGCCCCATCAGCTTGCCGGCGGCCGCGGCCGCGCCGAAGGGCCCGCAGGTGCCGGTGATGTGCCAGCCGGCATCGTAGTGGTTCGGATAGACGGCGTTGCCGATCCGGCACTCGGTCTCGATCCCCACCACCAGGGCGTCGAGGAAGGCCTTGCCGGAGACCGGCTTCATCTCGGCATAGGCCAGGATCGCCGAGGCGACCGGGCCGGCGGGGTGGATGATCGTCTTCAGGTGGGTGTCGTCGAAGTCGAAAATGTGGCTCGCCACGCCGTTGAGGAAGGCGGCGTTCATGATGTCGAACCGCTCGGTCCGGCCGAACAGCCCGGCCTGGGGCGGCCCCGAGAAGGGCTGGAGGGCCGAGACCGCCACGTTCACGGTCTCGTGGTGCGAGCCGCCCACCGCCACGCCGACCCAGTTGAGGAAGCTGCGCACGCCTTCCCGGCGGACTGGCTCCGGCAGGGTGTCGTAGGAGGATCCGAGGATCCACTGCGCGAGGATTTTCGTGACGGGCGGCGGCGCCTTCGCGGCGGGCTTCGAAGCCTCGGCGGCCTGCGCCCCTTCGAGGGCTGGCCCCGCGAGGGCGAGGCCCGCGGCACCGATGAGCGAGCGGCGATTCATCGACATGGCGTTCTCCCGTGGGGGCGGCCGCGGACGGCGATCCCATTGGTCGACGCCATACCACTCCGCGCCGCCCGCCGTCAGCCGGCCGGTTTCACGCCGCGGCCGGTGAAACCGGCGCTCACACCACCACCGGCAGCGCCTCCTGCGCGCCCACGCCGAAAACCCGGCGGTAGCGGGCGATATCCTCGGCCGGACCCTGCGCCTTGGTGGGGTTGTCGGAGAGCTTGACGGTCGGCCGCCCGTTCGCCTCCGTGACCTTGCAGACGATCGAGACCGGGTCGAGCTTGCCGTCCGGAAGGAGGCCGCGGAAGTCATTGGTGAGCAGGGTGCCCCAGCCGTAGCCGATGCGCATCCGCCCGTGGAACCGGGCGTGGATGCGCTCGATCTCGTCGATGTCGAGCCCGTCGGAGAAGATCGCGAGCTTGTCCCGGGGATCGTGCCCGCGGCCCTGCCAGAACCGGATCACCTCCTCGCCGCCCTCGATCGGGTCCTTCGAGTCGATGCGGATCCCGGTCCAGCCGCTCACCCATTCGGGGGCGTTCGCCAGGAAGCCGGTGGTGCCGTAGGTGTCCGGAAGGATCACCAGGAGGTTGCCGCCGTAATCCTCCTGCCAGTCGGCCAGCACCGCGTAGGGGGCGGCGGCGAGCGCCGCATCGTCCTCGGCGAGCGCCGCGTAGACCATCGGCAATTCGTGGGCGTTGGTGCCCACCGGCTCGACCTCCTGCCGGGCGGCGATCAGGCAGTTCGAGGTGCCGAGGAACGCGTTCCCCAGACCCTCCGCCATGGCCTGCACGCACCAATCCTGCCAGAGGAAGCCGTGGCGGCGGCGGGTGCCGAAATCCGCCACCGACAGGTCCGGCAGCTTCTGCAGCCGCTGGATCTTCTCCCAGACCCGGGTCATGGCCCGGGCGTAGAGCACCTGCAGGTCGAGCTTGCCCAGACCGCGCAGCACGGCCCGGGCCCGCAGCTCGTTGAGGATCGCCAGCGCCGGCACCTCCCATAGGGTGGTCTCGACCCAGGGGCCGTGGAAGGTCAGCTCGTACTGGCCGTCCTGGACGGCGAGTTCGTAGTCCGGGAGCCGGAAATCCTCCAACCACGCCACGAACTCGGGCTCGAGGATCCGGCCCTGGCCGCGGAAGACGTTGCCGCGCAGCCACGTTACCTCGCCCTTGCTGAGGCGCAGCGTGCGGGCGTGATCGAGCTGCTCGCGCAGCAGCCCGGCATCGACCTCGTCGGCGATGCGGATCCGCCGCGTCCGGTTGGTGATGCCGAAGGTGGTGCGGATGTCCGGGTGCCGGCGCAGGATCGATTGCGCCATCAGCAGCTTGTAGAAATCCGTGTCGAGCAGCGACCGCACGACCGGGTCGATGCGGAAGCTGTGATCGTAGACCCGCTTGGCCAGATCGAGCATTCTCTTGGCACTCTGCCGCGCTTCGATCGCGCAGAGCGCATGCCCCACCCGCCCGCGTCAAGAAAAAGGGCGGCCCGCCGATCCGGCGCGCCGCCCCCGAGACCCGCGTCGTCCGAACGCGAACGATCAGGCGAGATCGACCTTCTTGGTGTCGGTCTTAGGGCTCTCGCCGGTGAGCGAGGCTTTCACGTAGCCGTAGAGGTGCAGCATCGTGCTGTTGGGGCTGTCCCAGTACTCGCCCTTCTCCGGATGGACGCGGAGCAGCGCCACCTCGGGGTCGTTCTTGCCGTTCGGGAACCAGGTCTTGAGGCTCTCATTCCACTTCGCGTCGATCTTGGCCTGATCGCGGACGATCTCGGCCTTGCCGGCCACCGACACGTAGGTCTGGCTCGACGGGTCGGAATAGGCGAGGTTCACCTGGTTGTCCTTGCTGATCTCCTCGGTCTTGGGCGAGTGCAGCTTGGTGAAGAACCACAGGTCGCCGTTCTCGTCGGCGTCGTTGTTCCACATCGGGCGGCTGTTGAGCGTCCCGTCGGAATCGGTGGTGGTCATCATGGCGATCTTCACGTCCTTGATGAGCTCGAACAGCTTCTTCGCGCCCTCGTGGTCGCGGTGGTTGCCCTGATGCATGAATGTCGTCTCCTAACGCGTCTCGTCGGTCTGTCCGGACGGCGATTCGCCGGTGCGCGGGCGCGCGCCGGAGAGGTCCCCGCCTGAAGGCTGCCCCGACAACGGATCAATCTCCCGTTGGTTCAGCGTGCTCGCGCGGTGAGGGAGGTTCGCATGGGGGCCGTTCGGGTGGAAACCGCAGTGCCACGCTGCTGGTGATGGGCGCGCTCGGCTTCCCCGTCCTGCCGGCGGCCGCGGAGGTGCGCTTCGGCGCGGGCGTGCGCATCGCGGGCCACGACTTCTCGCACCGGCGCTCCGGCAGCGTGCATATCGAGCGCGTGAAGCGGCTCCGCGGCCCGCTCGGCTGCCGCCACGAGCGCCACGGCCTCGACAGGCGCGGCGACGGGACCGTGGTGCGCGGCCCGATGGAAACCTACACCGTCATCGCGCGCCCGTCGGCGCGTTGAGCGTCCCGTCGTTTCACGAACCCGCTTTCGCGAACAGCGCCTCGATCTCAGCCATCGGCTTGAAGAGCCGGTCAGGCAGATCGGTCAACCGCAGGAATTCGTGGCGCTCGTAGAACGAGGCTGCGGCCGCGTCCTTCGCGTCGACGACGACCGCCAGGGTGGCTGCCTCGCTCCTGAGGCAGCGTCGGAACGCGTCGAGGAGAAGGAGCGTGCCGAAGCCCTCTCCGCGCCGCGTCCCATCGACCGCCAGTCGGCCAAGTAATGTCGCGGGCAGGATGGGGTAGCGCGGCAACTTCTTGACGAGCGTCGCCGGCAGCTCGGCCGACCGGATCGAGGTGTTCGAGAGGGTGTAGAACCCGATGACGGCGGCCGATGGCGGTTCCAGAAGAACGTAGGGGGCAGCCACGCGCCGCCGCGCATCCTGTCCGGCCTGCATGCGGAGGTAGCGGTCCAGCGCCTCGACACCGCAGGCGAAACGGGACCGGTCGTGCCGCGCCGGGTCGAGGGCGGCGATGACCGGCATCGACGAGCCGTTCACGTCGCGTCGTCGCCCATCCGCGTCCGGAAGGTCGCGACCCGTTCCCGCATCCGCCGGCCCGGTTCGCGAGGCTCGACCAGGGCCTCCACGAAGGCGCGGGAGTCCCGGACACTCAATTCGATCATCGCGTGCTCGGCGATGGCGCGCTTGGCGGCATCCTGGAGGCTTGTCAGGACGAAATCGGTGACGCTGCGCCCTTCGAGGGCCGCAGCGTGCGTGATCAACGCCTTCTGTTCCGCCGTGACGCGCGTTTCCAGCCGTTCCGCCCGTCGCCGCCGCGTCCGCGCATCGTCAGATCGCTCTGCATCGGCCATTGCCGCCTCCGATCGGGCAAAGTGTACGGCCAGCGACCGGATCTTTCCAGAGCGGATCGGTGCATCCTGCGTGAGAGCCCGGTCTGACCCGAATCGCTGTCCGGGGTCTGGTGTTCTCGCCGCGCTTAGTTACATGCAGCTGACATACCGACTTTCCCCCGTGGAGGACGACTTGGCGATCACCCGCGACGACGTGCTGAAGGCGCTCGCCAGCGTCACCGTCGATGCCGCCGGCACCACCCTGCCCGGCTCGGGCCGGCTGTCGGAGGTCGTGGTCGATCCGAGCAACCGGGTGATGTTCTCGATCCTGGTCGATGCCAGCGAGGCCGAGCGGTTCGAGCCGGTGCGGCGGCAAGCGGAGGGGCGCGTCCTGCAGATGCCGGGCGTCTCGGGGGTGTTCGCGAGCCTGACCTCCGAGCGGGGCCCGGGCCATCCGGCCCAGAGCGGCGCCGCGCCGCGCCCCGTGACACCGCCCCCGGTCGCCCCGCCCCGGCCCGGCGCGCCGCCGAACCAGGGGCCGCAGATCGCCGGCGTGCGCCACATCGTGGCGGTCGCCTCCGGCAAGGGCGGCGTCGGCAAGTCCACGACCGCCTGCAACCTCGCCCTCGCGCTTCAGGCCCAGGGGCTGAAGGTCGGCCTGCTCGATGCTGACATCTACGGGCCGTCGGTGCCAAAACTGTTCGGCCTGGCGGGCAAGCCCAATGTCGTCGACAACAAGGCCATGGAGCCGATGGTCGGCTACGGCCTCAAGGTCATGTCGATCGGCTTCCTGATCGAGCCCGAGACGGCGATGATCTGGCGCGGGCCGATGGTGCAATCGGCCATCACCCAGATGCTGCGCGACGTGCTCTGGGGCGAACTCGACGTGCTCATCGTCGACATGCCCCCCGGCACCGGCGACGCGCAACTCACCATGGCGCAGGCGACGCCGCTCTCCGGCGCCGTGATTGTCTCGACGCCCCAGGATCTCGCGCTGATCGACGCCCGCCGGGGCGTGACCATGTTCAAGAAGGTCGCGGTGCCGATCCTCGGCGTGATCGAGAACATGGCGACCTTCGTCTGCCCGAATTGCGGCCACGCCTCGCACATCTTCGGGCATGGCGGCGCGCGGATCGAGGCGCAGCGCCTCGGCGTGCCGTTCCTCGGCGAGGTGCCCCTCGACATGATCATCCGCGAGACCTCGGATTCCGGCCGGCCCGTGGTGGCGACCGATCCCGATGGGCCCCACGCCAAGGTCTACCGCGCCATCGCCGCCCAGCTCTGGGCGAACCTGTCCGGGGCGCCGGCCGGGCGGACGGCGCCGAAGATCGTCTTCGAGTGATCGTTTGGACCGCCCGCCGATCCTGGGTCTGATCCTCGCCGGCGGCCTCGGCCGGCGCATGGGCGGGGGCGACAAACCCCTGCTCCGGCTCGGCGGCCGGACCCTGCTGGAGCACGTCGTCGCGCGGCTTGAGCCGCAATGCGCGGCGGGCCTGGCGCTCAGCGCCAACGGCGATCCGGCGCGGTTTTCCGGATTCCCAGGGCCGGTCCTGCCGGATCCCCTGCCGGGGACGCCCGGGCCGCTCGCCGGCATCCTCGCCGGGCTGGATCACGCCGCAGAAAGCGGCATCGCGCGGGTGATCAGCGTCTCGGGCGATACGCCCTTCCTGCCGGCCGATCTCGTGACGCGGCTTTCGGCGGTCGCGCCTGAGGCCGGCATCGCGCTGGCGGCGTCCGGGGCGCGGCAGCACTACACGATCGCGCTCTGGCCGGCGGCCCTGCGCGGCGCTTTGCGGACCTATCTCGAACAGGGCGAGCGGCGCGTCGGCGCGTTCATCGCCCGCCACGGGGCGGCTTCGGCGTCCTGGCCGGCCGAGCCCGTGGACCCGTTCCTGAACATCAACACGCCGGAGGATCTGGCGGCGGCGGAGGCCATCAGTCTCACAGCCGGCGTTTGAGGCGGTATCCCATCCGAGGCCTCAGGCCAGGATGCAGAGGGGTGAGATCGCCCGCGCGTGATCGAGCGGGCGATTCGAGGCTCAGGCCGCGCCGATCGTCGCCTTCACGATCTTGTCCGGGGAGCGCGGCGGCTCGCCCTTGTTGATCGTGTCGACCACGTCCATGCCCTCCACGACCTTGCCCCAGACGGTGTATTGCTTGTCGAGGAAGCGCGCGTCGTCGAAGCAGATGAAGAACTGCGAGTTCGCCGAGTGCGGGAAGTTGGTCCGCGCCATCGAGCAGGTGCCGCGCACGTGCGGCTCGGCGTTGAACTCGGCCTTCAGGTCCGGGAGCTCCGAGCCGCCCGAGCCGGTGCCGGTCGGGTCGCCGGTCTGGGCCATGAAGTTCTCGATCACCCGGTGGAACGGCACGCCGTCGTAGAAGCCCTGGGAAGCCAGGGTCTTGATCCGCTCCACGTGACCCGGGGCGAGGTCGGGGCGCAGCGCGATCACGACGCGGCCCTTGGTGGTCTCCAGCACGATGGTCTCGTTGTCGGCCATAGATCGATCCTTTTCCGGTTGGGGGAACTGTATCGGCGCGCGCCGGATCCGGCCAGCGCCTGTGAGGGGATCGCCGGCGCTCAGGCCGGCGGGCGATAGACGAAGCGCAGCGCCACCGGCCGCCCGGCGATGGCGCGGCCGAGGCCCAGGGTGATGTGGGCCGGGGTGCAGCGCGCCATCGCGTCGAGGGTGCCGCGCACCAGGGTGGTCCGCTGATCCGCGGAGACACCGGCCGCGTAGGTGACGCGCGGCGGCCCGATCAGGCTGCCGTCGCGGCGCAGCGACAGCCGGAGGGTGATCTCGATGTCGTCGGACTCAGGTGTCGGCCGTCCGAGCCCGGCCGGCACCTGCCAGCAGGCGGCGAGCGCCGGGTAGAGTTCGGCGAGGGTGTTGGCGGGCTTCGTCGCCACCCGGGAGACCGGCACCGCGATCGTGGCGCGCAGGGTCTGCGGCAGGCTCAGGGGATAGGCGCCGCCGGGTTCGAGGGCGTAGCCATAGAAGGGCCCGCCCTCGTAGGCCCTGGCGACCGCCGGCGCGAAGGTCAGCAGGAGGATCGAGGCGGCGCGCCGGCCCAGCATCGAGCCTCTACTTGGCCTTCTCGGCCATCGCCATGCTGACGATCTTGTCGGGGTCCTGCACGGAGCCCCCCGGCGCGCCGGGGGCGGCCTTCTTGATCTTGTCGAGCACGTCGAGTCCGTCCGTGACGTTGCCCACGATCGTGTACTGGCCGTTCAGGTTCGGTGCGTCGGCCAGGCAGATGAAGAACTGCGAGTTCGCCGAGTTCGGATCCTGCGAGCGGGCCATGCCCACCGTGCCGCGGCGGAACTGGGCCGATTGCGAGAACTCCGCCGGGATGTTCGGCAGGCTGGAGCCGCCGGTGCCGTTGCCCTTCGGGTCGCCGGTCTGGGCCATGAACCCGTCGATCACCCGGTGGAACTTCAGGCCGTTGTAGAAGCCCTGGTTCACCAGCGTCTTGATCTGCTTGACGTGCTTGGGCGCGAGTTCGGGACGCAACTCGATGGTGATCCGTCCATCCTTGGTCTGGAGATAGACCGTGTTGGCGTCGGCGGCGCGGGCCGCCGTAGCGGTGCCGAGCGTCAGGGCGAGCGCGAGGAGGGCGTGGCGTCGGTTCATCGAAGGCCTTTCGGGTTCAGGACTGTGCGGCGAAGCGCTGCCGGAGGCGCGCGGCCACGGCGGCGGGCACGAAGGGCGAGACGTCCCCGCCCATGCCGGCGATCTGGCGCACCAGCGTCGCGGTGATCGGCCGCGCCTGCGTCGAGGCGGGCAGGAACACGGTCTGCACCTCCGGCGCCATGGCGCCGTTCATGCCGGCGAGCTGCATCTCGTAATCGAGATCCGTGCCGTCGCGCAGGCCGCGGATGAAGATCGCGGCGCCGCAGCGCCGGGCGGCCGAGACGGCGAGATCGTCGAAGGTGGCGATCTCGAGCGTCGCGCCCTCCGCGGCAGCCACCGGTCCGCAGGTCTCGGTGAGGAGCGCGGCCCGCTCCTCGGCCGAGAACAGCGGCGCCTTGCCGGGATGCACGCCGATGGCGATCACGAGGCGGTCCACCAGCCGGCAGGCTTGGCGGACCACGTCGAGATGGCCGTTCGTGACCGGATCGAACGAGCCGGCATAGAGGGCGGTGCGGGTCATCGGGGCCCGGCCTAGAGCATTTTTGCGCCGGACGGAACCTCGGGGTGAGACGGCCGGGGCCTCACACCTCCTCGGGGCCGCCCTCCAGGCCGCCCTCAATGCCACCCTCCGCGCCACCCTCGTCCTCGCCCTCGATGTGCTCCACCGAGACGACCTTCTCGTCCTTGGCGGTGTTGAACACCGTGACGCCCTGCGAGGCGCGGCCGACGATGCGGATGTCGTCCACCGGCACCCGGATCAGCTGGCCGCCATCGGTGACCAGCATGATCTGGTCGGTGGCCTCGACCGGGAAGGAGCCGACGAGGCTGCCGTTGCGGTCGTTGACCCGCATGGCCGTGATGCCCTTACCCCCGCGGCCCGAGGTCCGGTACTCGAAGGACGAGGAGCGCTTGCCATAGCCTCGCTCCGAGAGCGTGAGCACGTATTGCTCGGCCGCGCCCATCTCGGCGTAGCGCTCCGGCGAGATGGCGGCGGCCTCGGCGCCGTCCTCGGCCTCGATCTCGGCGCCCTCCTCCGCCTCGCCGGTGACGGCACGGCGCATCTTCAGGTAGCCGGTCCGCTCCTCGGCGCTGGCGTCGAAGGCGTTGAGGATCGTCATGGAGATGACCCGGTCGTCCGGGGCGAGCAGGATGCCGCGCACGCCGGTGGAATCGCGGCCCTTGAACACGCGCACGTCCTCAACGGGGAAGCGGATGCACTGCCCCTTGGCGGTGGTCAGCAGCACGTTCTGGTCCGGCCGGCAGATCTCGACATGGACGATGTGGTCGCCCGGATCGAGCTTCATGGCGATCTTGCCGTTGCGGTTCACCGTGGTGAAGTCCGACAGCTTGTTGCGCCGGACATTGCCGCTGGCGGTCGCGAACATCACGTCCAGCGTCTCCCAGGAGGCCTCGTCCTCCGGAAGCGGCATGATCGTGGTGATGCGCTCGGAGGTGTCCTGCAATTGCAGAATGTTGACCAGCGCCTTGCCGCGGGCGTTCGGGGCGGCCATCGGCAGGCGCCAGACCTTCTCCTTGTAGGCCTGGCCCTGGCTGGAGAAGAACAGCACCGGCGTGTGGGTGTTGGCCACAAACAGTCGGGTGACGAAATCCTCGTCCCGGGTCGCCATGCCGGAGCGGCCCTTGCCGCCCCGGCGCTGGGCCCGGTAGGTCGAGAGCGGCACGCGCTTGACGTAGCCGGCGTGGGACACGGTCACCACCATGTCCTCGCGGGCGATCAGGTCCTCGTCCTCGACGCTGCCGTCGAAGTCGACGATCTCGGTCCGGCGCGGGGTGGCGAACTGCTCGCGCACCTCGACCAGTTCCCGCTTCACAATCGCCTGGATGCGCACCCGGGAGCGCAGGATGTCGAGATAGTCGGCGATCTCATCGGCGAGCGTCTTCAGCTCGTCGCCGACCTCGTCGCGGCCCAGGGCGGTGAGGCGCTGCAGGCGCAGGTCGAGGATGGCCCGGGCCTGGGTCTCGGACAGGCGATAGGTCCCGTCCTCGGCGACCCGGTGGCGCGGGTCGTCGACCAGCGCGATCAGCGGCGCGATGTCGTGGGCCGGCCAGTCGCGGCCCATCAGCGCCTCGCGGGCCGAATTCGGGTCCGGCGATGTCCGGATCAGCCGGATCACCTCGTCGATGTTGGCGACCGCGATGGCCAGGCCGCACAAGACGTGGGCGCGCTCGCGGGCCTTGCCGAGGAGGAACTTGGTGCGCCGGGAGACGACCTCCTCGCGGAAGTCCACGAAGGCCTCGAGCAGGTCCTTCAGGTTCATCAGCTCGGGGCGGCCGCCGTTCAGCGCCACCATGTTGCAGCCGAACGAGGATTGCAGCGGCGTGAACCGGTAGAGCTGGTTGAGCACGACGTCCGCCATGGCGTCGCGCTTGATCTCCACGACGATGCGCATGCCGGTGCGGTCGGATTCATCGCGCAGGTCGGAGATGCCCTCGACGCGCTTCTCCTTCACCAGCTCGGCGATCTTCTCGACCAGCGTCGCCTTGTTCACCTGATAGGGGATCTCGGTGAAGATCAGCGCCTCGCGCTCCTTGCGCAGCTCCTCGACATGCGACTTGGCGCGCATGATCACCGAGCCGCGTCCCGTCGCGTAGGCCTGCCGGGTGCCGGCCCGGCCGAGGATCATGCCGCCGGTGGGGAAGTCCGGCCCGGGGACGATCTCGGTGAGCTGCTCGATGGTCAGCCCCGGATCGTCGATCAGCGCCATGCAGGCGTCGATCAGCTCGCCGAGATTGTGCGGCGGGATGTTGGTCGCCATGCCGACCGCGATGCCGCCGGCGCCGTTGGCCAGGAGGTTCGGGAACCGGGCCGGGAGGACCTTGGGCTCCTCCCGCGATTCGTCGTAGTTCGGCTGGAAATCGACGGTGTTCTTGTCGATGTCGGCGAGCAGCGCGGTCGCGGGCTTGGCCAGGCGCGATTCGGTGTAGCGCATGGCCGCCGGCGGATCGCCGTCGACCGAGCCGAAATTGCCCTGCCCGTCGATGAGCATCAGGCGCATGGAGAAGTCCTGCGCCATCCGCACCAGGGCGTCGTAGATCGATTGGTCGCCGTGCGGGTGGTAGAGACCGATCACGTCGCCGACGATGCGCGCCGACTTGACGTATTTCCGCTCGGGCAGATGCCCGGATTCGAAGGCGGAATAGAGGATGCGCCGGTGGACCGGCTTGAGGCCGTCGCGGGCGTCGGGAAGCGCCCGGCTCACGATCACGCTCATCGCGTAATCGAGGTAGGAGCGGCGCATCTCGTCGGTGATGGAGACGGGGCGGATGTCGCTGGCGGGCGGGGCGGTGCCAGTCGGATCGTTCTCGGCCAAGTCGATTTCCGTTCTGAAGCCCGGATGGGCGGTGCTCGCGGCCGTCGACCGACGCGCGATGCGCCGGGACGGTCCCGCGGAAGAGCAGTGATATCAGACGGTTAAATAAAGTTTTCCGAGGCCCCCCGCAAGGCCGCCTCCCGGCCTGTCCGGGCCGGGCGGCGGGTCGGTCGGCTCAGTAGAACGTGAGGTTCCGGTGGCCGACGGCGCGGCCGGGCCGGGCGTGATGCGGGCGGACGTGATGAAGGCGGTGCCCGTGATGGCGATGCCAGTGGTGACGGTGGCGGCGGTGATGCCAGTGGCGCCGCCCGTGATGGCGCCGGTGCCAGTGGCGCCGGTAGTGCCAGCGGGCCAGCTGCACCGCCGGGGCGGGTGCGGCGGCCGCGGCGGTGACCGGGACCGGAAGGGGGGCCGCACGTGCGGGCACCCCCGCCAGCCCGCCGATCAGGGCGGCAAGGAGGACCAGGATAGGCCAGGGTCGCATTGTCTCTCTCCCGTGGTGGCGCCCGGACGATCCTGCGGATCCGGGCCGGCACGAGGCTCGCGCCGCGGGCAGAAACGGCCAAGGTCGGCCAACGGTTCGCCGGTCATGACTGCGCAGATCGAAAACCCGCCCCGGCCCGCCGCCGCACCGCCCTTGCGCCCCGGGGCGGAACGCCCAGTTTCCCGATGCCCCGCCCGGGCCGTTCGCCGCCCGGGCCCCCGACGAGCCCGCGCCAGATCTCCATGCCCTTCGCGTTCCCCGACACATTCCGGGCCCTCCTGCCGCGCCGGTTCCGGAACCGGCGCCCGCGGGTCGCCGTGGTCCGGCTCTCCGGCACGATCGGGGCGGTCTCGCCGATCCGCCCGGGCCTCTCGATCGCCAGCGTGGCGGGCAGCCTGGAGCGGGCCTTCGGGATGCCCGGGGTCAAGGCCGTGGCGATCGTGATCAACTCGCCCGGCGGCGCGCCCGCGCAGTCGCACCTGATCCACCGCCGGATCCGGGCGCTGGCCGCGGAAAAAAGCCTGCCGGTGATCGCCTTCGTGGAGGATGTCGCGGCCTCGGGCGGCTACATGATCGCCTGCGCGGCCGACGAGATCGTCGCCGACCCGACCTCGATCGTCGGCTCGATCGGGGTCGTGTCCGCCGGGTTCGGCTTCCACGGCCTCCTGGAGAAGCTCGGCGTCGAGCGCCGGGTGCACACGCAGGGCGAGGCGAAGTCCATGCTCGACCCGTTCCGCCCCGAGGACCCGGCGGATGTGGAGCGGCTGAAGCGCATCCAGGCCGACATCCAGGACCTGTTCACCGGCCTCGTCACCGCCCGGCGCCCGACCCTGTCTCCGACCGAGAACCTGTTCACCGGGGCGGTCTGGACCGGCCGGCAGGCGCTGCCGCTCGGCCTCATCGACGCCCTGGGCGACCTCCGCACGACGATGCGCGCGCGCTTTGGCGAGACGGTCGACCTGCGCCTCGTGGCGGAGGCGCGGGGCGGGCTGGTCGCCCGCCTTCTGCGCCGGGGTGGGGCGCCGGGCGGGATTGCCGCGGATGCCCTGGCCGCGTTGGAGGAGCGCGCCGCCTTCGGCCGGTTCGGTCTCTAGGCGCGGGCGTCTCAGCCCCGCCCCGCGCGCCGGGCGGAGACGCGCGCCAGGGCGGCGAGGTCCTTCTCGCCGTCGCCGTGGCTGATCGCCTCGATCAGGCCGTCGCGCAGGACGCTGGCGAAGGGCATCGGCACGCCCGCGCCCTCGGCGGCCTGGAGCGCGAGGCGCACGTCCTTGGCCCCGAGCTTGAGGATGAAGCCCGGCGGCTCGTAGCGGTTCTGGGCGATCGAGGCGCCATAGCCCTTGTAGACCGGCGAGGCGAACAGGGTGCTGGTCATCAGGTCGAGGAAGTCGGCGCCCGCGACTCCGTGGCCCTCGGTGAGGGCGCAGGCCTCGCCCATGGCCTCGATCGCCGAGATCAGCATGAAGTTGCCGGCCAGCTTGACGGCGTTCGCCCGCACCGGATCGTCCCCGAACCGCCAGGTCTTGGCGCCCATGGCGTCGAGCAGCGGGCCGGCCCGGTCAATCAGCTCCGCAGCCCCGGCGGCCACGATGTTGAGTTTGCCGGCCTCCGCCACGTCCGGTCGCCCGAAGACCGGCGCCGAAATGTAGGGGACGCCCGCCCGGTCGTGCACGGCCGCGAGCTGCTTGGCGAGCGCCACCGAGACGGTGCTCATGCCGATATGCAGGCCCGGGCGCTCCGGCCGGTCAAGCAGGCCGCCGGCCACGATCACGGCCTCGAGCGCCGCGTCGTCCGCCAGCATGGTGATCACGGCGTCGCCCGCAAAAGCCTCCGCGGCGCTGCCCACCGGGGTCACTCCGTCGATGCCCTGCGCCGCTGCCGGCGTGCGGTTCCAGGCCCGGACCCGGTGGCCGGCCCGCGCGAGGCTGGCGGCCATGCCCCGGCCCATCCGCCCCATCCCGATGAATCCGACGTCCATGGCGTGCTCCTCGATTCCGTCTGCCGCCCGCGCAACCGGGGAACCCCGACCGGCGGTCAACGGCGCCGACCGGATTTGCGCCGATCTCCGGGCATGGCAAGGTCGGGCCATGCTGCGCAATCGCATCACGGACATTCCCGGCCTGCGGGTCGGCCACGCCAGCGACCTCATGCTTGCCAGCGGCGTCACCGCGATCCTGTTCGACGCGCCGGTGGTCGCCTCCGTCGATGTGCGTGGCGGCGGGCCCGGTACCCGCGAGACCGATCTGCTCGATCCCGAACGCACCGTGGAGCGGATCGACGCGCTGGTGCTCTCGGGCGGCTCGGCCTTCGGGCTCGACGCGGCGGCCGGCGTGACCGCGTGGCTCGCCGAGGCCGGGCGGGGCTTTCCGGTGGGCACCATGCGCGTGCCGATCGTGCCGGGCGCGATTCTGTTCGATCTCCTGAACGGCGGCGACAAGGCCTGGGGCCGCTACCCGCCCTATCGCGAACTGGGTTTCGCGGCGGCCGCGGCGGCGGCCGTGGATTTCGATCTGGGCTCCGTGGGGGCCGGGACCGGGGCCCGCACCGGGCGCCTGAAGGGCGGGATCGGCTCGGCCTCGGCCCTGGTGGCGGGCACTGGCTTCCGGGTCGGGGCGCTCGTGGCCGTCAACGCCTTCGGCAACGCGACGATTGGCGACGGGCCGCATTTCTGGGCGGCGCCGTTCGAACAGGCGGAAGAATTCGGCGGCCTGGGCTCGCCGGCCCGGGTACCGGACGATGCCCTCGCCTTCCCGGCCCGGACGCTGCCGGGCGCCGCAACGACGCTCGCCGTGGTGGCGACCGACGCGGCGCTGACCAAGGCGCAATGCCGCCGCCTCGCGGTGGCGGCCCAGGACGGCCTCGCCCGCGCCCTCGTGCCGGCGCATACGCCGCTGGACGGCGATCTGGTGTTTGCCGCGGCCACCGGCGCCGTGCCGCTGGCTGATTCGGTGCCGGATCTCGCGCGGCTGGGCGATGCCGCCGCGCGGGTGCTGGCGCGGGCGGTGGCGCGGGGGGTTTTTTGCGCCACGCGGCTGCCGGGTCATGCGGTGGCGTCGCCACTGGCCTCGACGGGTTTGCCGCCGGCTTGGGGTGACGTGTTTCGGGGCGTTCAAGTTTAGAATTTGCGCACGCGGGACTTGTCAGTTCGGCGCCAGGAAGAACCACTTGTCTGGCGCGAAGCGTATCACCTTGCCCTCGAACCGATCGTAGAATTCCGGCACCGTGTTGAACACGACTTCGCGTCCAGCAAGGATCTGGATGGCATGCTCGATTCTTGGTCGTTCCGACATGCCGAAGACGCTTACGACGACGTGGCTCCAGGATCGCCCACCGCATCCCATCGTTCTGCAGTATCAACACACCAAATCCCTCAGCGCGGCATCCAGCCCGCGATGAGGGGCCGTCTCACACCTCCCCGCGGGCATCCTCGATCAGCTGTGCCAGCCCGGCATCGACCTCCGCGCCGAGCATCTTCCGCTCGGCGTCGGTGAGATCCTTGGCCCAGGCGGTGCCGCCAAACCCCTCCGCGCAACGCGCCCGCTCGGAGGCGATGTAGGCCTCGGTCTCTTCGGGCTGCGTCTTCATGGCGTGGACGAGGCCGAACCACGCCGCCCGCTCCACCACGGCGAGCCGCGCCCGCAGGCGGATTGCCGCCGCCTTGTTCGGATCGATGCCTTCGTCGCTCATGGCCGCTCCTGCGTATCCTGTTCGGCGAGCCGCGCGATCAGACCCTGGAGTTGTCCAGGCACCGGCTCGCTCGCCGAACGCGCGTAGAGCACGCGCAGTTGCCGGCCGATCTCGGCGAGGCTCATGGAGCCCTTGGCGATCACCCGGTCGGCCTGCTTGTTCAGGCTCTCCTTCTCGGCATGGGTGATCTCCTTGGCGGTGAGCACCACCACCGGCACGTCGCCGTCGGGCCGGGCGCGCAGGGCCCGCAGGAAGCCGAACCCGTCCATCTCGGGCATCATCAGGTCGAGGAGGATCAGGCTCGGGCGGGCCTGGCTGAACCGGTCCAGGGCGATGCGGCCGTTCTCGGCCTCGTCGACGGTCCAGCCCTCCCGGCCGAGCGACCGGCGCAGGCGCTCGCGGGCATCGGCGTCGTCGTCGACCACCAGCACCCGGGCCTCGTTGGGCGCCGCCGGCCGGTAGCGCTCCATCAGCCCCTTGAGCCGGTCCCAGTCGATCGGCTTGACGAAGTAGTCGGTGGCGCCGAGCGCCTGGCCGAGGCCCTGTTCGGCCACCACCGAGGTCATGATCACCGGCGTTCCGACCAGATCGGGATCGCTGCGCACCGCGTGCAGCACCGCCCAGCCGTCCATGCGCGGCATCTCGACGTCGAGCAGGATCGCCCGCGGCTTCAGGGCCCGGGCGAGGGTCAGTCCGGCGCGCCCGTCATTGGCGCTGCGGACGTGGAAACCCTCGCGTTCGAGGAAGCGCTGGAGCAGCTCGCGGGCGGCCGGATCGTCGTCGACCAGCAGCACCGTCTCGTGCTGCTCGTGCGGCTCGACCGGCTTGTGGGCCTCGACCTCGGCCGCGGGCGACTCCTCGGGACTGAGCGTCGCGGGCAGGCGGATCGTGAAGGTTGCGCCCGCGCCCGGGACGCTGGTGACGTCGATGTCGCCGCCCATCGTCTGGCAGAAGGCGCGGGTGATGGCGAGCCCGAGGCCGGTGCCGCCGAACTGGCGGGTGGTCGATTCGTCGGCCTGCACGAAGCGCTCGAACAGCCGTTCGATCTGCTCCGCGCTCATGCCGATGCCGGTATCGGTCACCGCGAAGGACAGCCAGTCCGCCTCCGCCTCCCGGTGCCGGCGCACCGTCAGGGTGATGGTCCCCGTCTCGGTGAACTTGGCGGCGTTGCCGATCAGGTTCAGGAGGCACTGGCGGATCTTGGTCTGATCCTGGTGCATGGAGCCCAGTTCGGCCCCCGCATCCTCGCCCGCGTCGAGCACGAAGCGGTTGCCCTTCTTCTCCACCAGGGAGCCGGTGGAGTCGGAGACGTCCCGGAGCAGGTCCGACACCGAGAAGGTCTCGGCCGAGGCGGTCATGCGCCCGGCCTCGATCTTGGAGATGTCGAGCACGTCGTTGATCAGCGACAGGAGGTGGCGGGCCGCCGCCTCGATCTTGCGCAGGTCCGGCAGGAGGGCGGCCTGGCCGATATCCTCCAGCTCCTCGCCGAGCATCTCGGAATAGCCGATCACCGCCGAGAGCGGGGTCCGCAGCTCGTGGCTCATGTTGGCGATGAACTGGCTCTTGGCGCGGTTGGCCGCCTCGGCGGCCTGCCGGGCCCGCTCCACCGCCTCCTCGGCCTCCCTGCGCTCGGTGACGTCGATGCAGGTGCCGACCCATTCCCGCAGGGTTCCGTCCTCGGCGAGCACCGGCACGCCGCGCACCTCCATGGCGCGCCACGCGCCGTCGTGGCGGCGCAGGCGGTACTCGACCTCGTAGGTCCGGCGCGCCTCCACGCAGGCCGCCCAGGTATCGGCGGCCTGTGCCCGGTCGTCGGGATGGACCGCGTCCAGCCAGCCCCAGCCCTGATAGGCCTCCTCGGTCTGCCCGGTATAGATGCTCCAGCGGACCTGCGGCGGCATCAGCTCCCCCGCCGCGTTGGTGTTCCAGATCACCGCCGCCGAGGCGTCGACCAGAGCCCGGAAGCGCTGCTCGGAATGGCGCAGGCGCTCCTCGATCGCCCGCCGCCCGGAGATGTCGGTGTTGGTCCCGTACCAGCGCAGGATCCGCCCGGACGCGTCCCGGTGGGGCCGCGCCTTCGACAGGAACCAGCGGTAGGTCCCGTCCTGGCCCCGCAGGGGGAACGTGTCCTCCCAGGTGCTCCCGAGGGCGATGGCGGCCTGGTAGCGCTCGGTCACCGCCGCGACGTGGTCGGGATGGTGGACGGTGCGCCAGCCCCAGCCGCGCATCTCCGCGAGGGACGTGCCGGTGTAGTCGTACCAGCGCTGATTGTACCAGACGATGGTGCCGTCCGCCTCGGCGATCCAGGCGAGCTGCGGCAGCGTCTCGGCGAGAATCCGGTAATCGGCATCCGTGACGGCCTGCGCGCCGCCCTCAGTCTCGCTCATCGGCTAAGCGCTATCCCCTCATCCGCCCGCGGCGGCCCTGTACCGGTATGCCTTATACACGCATCCCGTCCGGATCCGATCGCAACCGCGCGGGCGCGGCGTTGCGGCGGTCGCGCAGGGCGTCGATCGTGTAGAGGGCGAGCGCCGCCCAGATCAGGGCGAGCATCGCCGCCCGCGGCGGCGCCACCCGCTCGCCGAAGGCCAGCACGCTGAGGCCGAGCAGGCAGGTCGGGGCGACGTATTGCAGCAGCCCGAGGGTGGTCAGGCGCAGCCGCACCGCGGCGGCGGCGAACCAGATCAGCGGCAGGGCGGTGGTGAGCCCCGTGAGCATCAGGAGCGCGAGACCCGCCGTCTCCGCGGGCAGGAACGGCTCCGGGGACAGGGCCAGCCACACCACCGCCGCCGGCAGGAGCACCAGGGTCTCGGCCAGGAACCCGACCAGCGCGTCGACCCCGACGATCTTCCGGACGAGCCCGTAGAGGGCGAAGGTCACGGCCAGCGACAGGGACAGGACCGGCAATTCGCCGGCCCACACCACCGCGATGGCCACGCCCGCCGTCGCGACGCCGACCGCCGCGGCCTGCATCGGCCGCAGGCGCTCGCCGAGCACCACCCGCCCCAGCGCCACGCTGACCAGGGGGTTGATGTAGTAGCCGAGGCTCGCGTCGAGCAGGTGCCCGCTGCTGACCGCGGAGAGGTAGAGCAGCCAGTTCACGCCGATCATCGCCGCGGAGAGCAGCAGCAGGGCGTGGCGTGGCCGCAGGGGCAGCGGCAGGTTGAGGCGGTGGCGCGCCGCGAGCACCAGCGCCAGCGTACCGGCGAACAGGCTCGACCAGACGATCCGCTCGGCCAGGATGTGGTTCGGGCTGTAGGCGCCGAGCAGCCGGAAATGCAACGGGACCAGGAGGCCCCAGCTGAGGTAGGCGGCGAGCGCGTAGACGAGGCCCACGGGTTTCTCCCGGCCGGCCCGGCGGGCAGCCGGGTGCCGGGGCTTTAGCCCGGGGCCGCGGCCCCGGTCAGGTGGGGCGGCGCAGGGCTGCCATCCCGGCGACCGGCGCTTAGGCGGCCCGGAGCGTGGCGAGGAAGCGCCGCACCTCGCCGCCGAGATCCTCCGACTGGCACGCCAGCGCGGCGGCGGCGGCCAGGACCTGATCGGCGGCCGCGCCGGTCGCCTCCGACGCCTCGGCCACCCCCGCCATGTTGCCGGTGACCTCGCTGGTGCCGGTGGCGGCCTGCGCGACGTTGCGGACGATCTCCTGGGTGGCGGCGCCCTGCTCCTCCACGGCGGCCGCGATCGAGGAGGCCACCATGTCGATCTCGCGGATCCGCGCCGTGATCGTGGCGATCACCGAGACCGCCTGGCCGGTCGCCCCCTGGATGCGGCCGATCTGCTCGGAAATGTCGTCGGTCGCCCGGGCCGCCTGGGCGGCGAGCACCTTGACCTCCCCCGCCACGACCGCGAAGCCGCGGCCGGCCTCCCCGGCCCGGGCCGCCTCGATGGTGGCGTTCAGCGCCAGGAGGTTGGTCTGGCTCGCGATGGCGGCGATCAGCTCCACGACGGTGCCGACCTTGGCGGCGGCGGCGCTGAGGTCCTGCACCAGGGCGGCGGTCCGGGCGGCCTCCGAGACAGCGTTCTGCGCGAGCGTCGCGGAGCCGCTGACCTGCCGGCCGATCTCCAGGACCGAGGAGCCGAGCTGCTCGGCCGCGCTCGCCACCGTGTTGACGTTGGCGGCGGCCTGCTCGGCGGCGGCGGCCACGGTGGTGGACCGGTCGGCGGTCCGCGCGGCGGTCTCGGTCATGGTCCGGGCGGTGGCCTGCAAGGTGGCCACCGAGGCGGAGACCAGGCCGATGATCCGGCCGACCGTGTCCTCGAAGCCGCCGGCGAGCTCCAGCAGGGTCCGGCTGCGCGCGGCGGCGGCCGCCTCGTCCGTCAGCCGTTTGCTATCGGCCCGCTCGGCCGCGTTGCCGGTGACCAGCGCCTTGATGCCCTCCACGGCCTTGCCGATGGCGCCGATCTCGTCCCCGCGCCGTGCCTCCGGAACCTCGGTGCCGAGGTCCCCCTGCGCCATCGCCTTCAGGGCGGCCGTCAGCCGGCCGAGGGGGCGCGTGACGCCGAAATTCACCACCAGCAGGCCGACCAGGATGCTCGCCGCGATGCCGCCCGCCGACAGGCCGATCACCCAGAACAGGGTGGTCTGCGTCTCCGCACCCAGCGTCGCGGACCCCGTCTGGATCGCCGCGCCCAGGTCGTCGGCGAAGGTATCGAGTTCGGCAAACAGCGTCTTCTGGAGGGGATCCACCTTCCTGTGGGCGAGGGTCAGCGCCTGGGCGCTCATGCCCTTCTTGACCATCGCGCACATCTCGCCCGTGAGCGTGACGTAGCTGTCGAGCAGAGCCGCGATCCGGTCGGTCCGCTCGTGGAAGGCCGGCGCGTTCCGGCGCACGCCATCCACGAGCTTCGCGGCTTCGGCCGGCAGCGGCTCGAAGGCGGCGCCGATCCGGTCCGACTCGTCCGGATCGGCCTCGCCGAGGGCGCGGAAGGCGACGTAGCTCATCTGATAGACGACGCGGCCGAGGCGCGCGGCCATGGTGGCCGCCGTGGCGTCGTTCTCCAGATAGGCGCTATAGGCCGCGTCGACTGCGACCGTACGCTTCGAGATATACCATAGATACCCGACGGAATTCGCAGCAATAAAAGCAAAGGCGAATGCAATCTTCAGGGAGATTGAATTTTTCAACAGACGATGCACGGCCGATGCTCCGGGTCGGATGCAGCTTAGATCCGGCAAACTAACCAAGTCGATAACAATTCTGAGCCCTGGCACGGTTCGGGGCGAAAATGAGACGCTGCGAACAGGCGCACTATCTTGAGATGGCAATGCGCTTGACGATACAACCTTCAGCGCAGAACGTTGCCGCGCTCCGAATCTGCTGGCGGATCCTGCGCGGATACGGGACGCGACACAGGCCCGGGCGGGCTCCGGCGGCCGTCCGGCCCCATCGTCCGTGGTGCCTTCGCGAATCGGGCGCCTCAGGGCGCGCGCCACGCCCCGTGCCAGCCGGCCTCGCGCCGGTCCCACGCCGCCCGGCGGTGGCCGCGCCGGTCGAGGTAAAGGAAGTCCAGCCGCTCGGCCCGGACCAGCACGGCGGCGAAGTTCGGGCGGCCGGTCGCGGCGGCGGAGGTCTCGTCCGGCAGCGCGTAGGCGCCCCCCGCCGGGAGCGCGGTCCCGGGGCCGGGCTCGGCCCCGTAGCAGACCCGGCTCATCGCCCGGGATCCGTCCCAGGCCGCCTCGGCCACGGCGTCGTCGGTGTGCAGCGTGGCGCGGCCCTCGACGCGGATCTGGACCTTCGCGGCCGCGTCATAGGCGGCGAGCGCGCAGGCCGGCTTCGCGCCGAGCTCGGCCGCCTTGTCGGAGCGGCGGTCGCAGTGGAACCGGAGGGTGCCGGATTCCGGGTCGGCGGCGCGCAGCACCACGGTGCGCAGCCGCGGCGCGCCGTCCGGGCCGATCGTCGCCAGGGCCGGGAGGTGGAATCCGCCGCGGCCCTGCGCGGCGCCCTCGGCCAGGAGCCGCCACGCCTCGGCGAAGGCGGCGTCGAGGTCGTCGTAGAAGGCGGGCAGCGGCGTGCGGGTCACGCGGCCCCCCGCTTCCGCCGGTGCTCGCGAAAGATCAGCGCGAGGTTGCGCAGATAGATGCCGGTGGACAGACCCTGGCCGATGATGATCACCGGCTCGCGCCGCACGAAGCCGTAGACCAGGGTCATCAGGCCGCCGAGGATCGACAGGAACCAGAACGACAGCGGCATCACGCTCCGCCCCGCCCGCTCGCTGGCGATCCATTGCAGGATGAAGCGCGAGCCGAACACCAGCTGGGCGACGATGCCGAAGACCAACCAGAAATCCATTCGGGTGACGAACACGTCGTAGAAGTAGTCCGGCAGGTCGTGGGCGAGCTGGATCAGCATCCGACATCCTGGTCTGCCGGCGCGGGGGCCGGGATCGCGATCTCCGCCGGCCGCGGATCCGCGCGCTTGCGCCGGATCAGCCACCAGACGCCCGCGAGATCGAGGAGCCCGACCCAGAGACGGTCGAACAGCCCGTAATTGGAGACCCCCGTCAGGCGGGGCCGGTCGACCACGTCCCGGTGGACCACCGAAAACCCCTCTCGCGCCACCAGGGCCGGCATGAACCGGTGGAGGGCGTCGAAATAGGGCAGCCGGAGGTAGACGGCCCGGCGGAACACCTTGAGACCGCAGCCGGTGTCGCGGGTGGAATCCTTCAGGATCCGCCCGCGCACGCCGTTGGCGATGCGCGACTGGAGCATCTTGAAGCGCCCGTCCCGGCGCCCGCGCCGCTGGCCCTGGGCGAGCCCGGTCCCGGGGCCGGCCGCGTCCAGGGCGGCGAGCAGGATCGGGATGAAGGCGGGGTCGTTCTGGCCGTCGCCGTCGAGGGTCGCGACGGTGTCGCCCCTCGCCGCCAGGACGCCGCTGCGCACGGCGGCGGACTGGCCGCCGCTCCGGGCGTGGCGCAGGACCCGCAACCAGGGCCGCCCCGCCCGCGCCGCCGCGAGGGCCGCCGGGGTGCCGTCGGTGGAGCCGTCATCGACATAGATCAACTCGAAGGCGAGACCCGCGCAGGCGGCCGCGATCTCCGCCACGAGGGGCGCGATGTTGCCGGCCTCGTTCCGCACCGGCACGACGACGCTGAGCCGCGGGCCGTCGCCGAGCTGCGGGGTATCGTTCACGGGGTCACCGCGTAGGCCGTCACGAAGACCCGCCGGCCGGTGTTGAGGTTGAAGCCCTCGACCTCGGCCCGCGGCGCCGGTGCCCCGCGCCCCACCGGCCAGGCCGCGTTGAACTCGTCCCGGTCCCGGGCCTCGACGAACAGCAGCCGGCAGCCGCCACCCTCCAGGAAGTCCCGGGCGGCGGTTCCGTCCGGCGGCAGGACGAGCCCGGTGCCGATCAGGAACACCAGGCTCGGCTCCCGGTAGCCGAGGCTCGCCACGCGCGGGTCCGCGCAGGGCATCCGGTCCCGCAGGGCGGCGAGACGCGGGGAGACCTTGAGGGCGGGCAGCGACAGCTGCGCCACGCCCAGCACCGCGGGCCCGAGCAGGGCGGAGGCCAGCACACCGAGCACCAGGGCGCGCTCGGCGGAGCCCTGCGCGAAGGCGAGCCACGCCAGCGCCGCCACCGCGCAGGCGGCGGCGAGCAGCGGCAGCGCCGGCCAGGGGATCGTGTGGCCGTCGAGGCGCCACCCGACCACGCACAGGCCGAGGGTCAATCCGACCGGGATCGCCGGCACCAGCAAAGCGGTCAGGCGCGCGCCGCGCAGCCGCGGGTCCAGCGCCCGCCGCGACAGCGCCAGCAGGGTCAGGATCGCCAGCCACGGCATCAGCGGCAGGACGTAATGGGGCAGCTTGGTCGGCACCGCCTCGAAGATCAGCCAGGCCGGCAGCACCGTGGCGATCAGGAACGCCACCGCGGGTTCGCGCCGCGCCCGCCACGCGAAGGGGAGGCTCATGGCGGCGAAGGCCGCCCCCGGCCAGAAGGTGGCGAAGACAGCGAGCGCGTAGGCGCCGGGCGGTCCCCAATGCCGCTCGGCCGCGCCGCCGAGCTTGCCGAGCATGTCGTGCCCGACCGCCTCGGCGTAGAAGGCGCCGCCGCTCTTCCAGGCGATGGCGGCGAACCAGGGGGCCACGATCACCAGTGTCAGGCCGAGGCCCGCCAGCGGCCGCAGCGGCAGCAGCCAGCGCCCGGAGCGCGCCACGGCCGACAATCCGAGCGCCGGGAGGGCGACGAAGAGCGGGACCATCGGGCCCTTCACGAGGATGCCGACGGCCATCCCGAGCCAGAAGGCGGCGAAGACGGCGCGCCCGGGCGCATGCGCCCTCCCTCCCCCCTCTGTGGGGCTCCGATGTTCGCGCTTCGGCGTCTGCCACGCGCGACCGGCCCCCTCTCCCGCACGGGAGAGGGGACTTGCGCCCCGTTCTGCGACCGCGTCCCCGCGCGGGATGTGCAAATCCCGTCGCTCTGCGGGGGCAGAGAGAGGCGCGTATCGCCGGCCGTCGGCCTCGTTCGTCGGCGTTGTGAGCCGGTCGTCGGTGCGCAGGCGGAGCGGATGCGCGGCCAGCCAGACCCGGGCCAGCGCCCCGAGGCTCGCCGTGGCGCAGGCGGCGAGCAGCGCGTCGGTCTTGGCGAGATGCGCCTCGGCCGTGAGCATCAGGCTGGCGCCGAAGAGGGCGGCGGCCAGCAGCGCCGACCGCCGGGGCAGGACGGCGAGCGCCGCCCAGTAGGCCAGCAGCACCGAGGCGGCGGCGCCGATCAGCGAGGGGATGCGGTAGAGGGCGATCTGCGTGCGCGCGCCCGGCACGCCGAGCGCTTCGCCTGCCGCCACCGCGGCGGCCTGCGCCCAGTAGATCCCGACCGGCTTCTTGTTCCGCGCCTCGCCCTGGAAGCGGATATTCACCAGATCGCCGGTCTCCAGCATCTGCTTCGAGGCCTGGGCGAAGCGCGGCTCGTCCCGGTCCATCGGCTGCAGCGAGATCTGGCCCGGCAGGAACAGGATCAGGCACAGCGCGGTCAGGGCCGCCACGGCCCGGGCGTGGGTGAGGCTCAGGGCGTCGAGCCCGCGCCCGATCCGGTCGGCGGGGGCGAGGCGCGCGGGGCCGCCGGCGGAGAGGCTCGTGGTCATGCCAGGCCGGTCAATCAGGATCGTGCGGGCGCGTCAAATGCACCGCCGGGCGGTTTGTCGGCCTCAGGCGGTCAGGAGGGGCCGCAATGCGCGCATGTCGGCGACCGTCTCGAGGGCGTTGACCTGCGCGATCAGGCGCTCGGTCGCGTCCGGGCCGAGCACCGGCGCCATCAGGTCCCGCGCCTTGGCGTTCACCGCCTCCGTGCTCAGCGGATTCTCCTTGGTGCCGGGGGGATGCCGGGTGTGGTGCTCGACGATCCGGCCGTCCGTCAGGGTCATCGTCACCACGGCGCCCCGCGGGGCGGCGGGGTCCATCAGGGCCGGATCGCCCGCCAGCTCGACCTTGGCCTGCTCGGCCGCGATCACGGGATCGTGCATCAGGCCGGCATCGTGGCTGTCGGCGAAGGAGACCGCGCCCTTGACCAGCGCCAGGGCGACGAGGTGCTGGCAGCTGACATCGGGCATGGCGCTCGACCCGACGATGCCGACCGCGTCGGTAGGCAGCCGCACCAGGATGTGCCGCACGGCCTCGGGCGTCAGGCCGTATTGCCGGCGCAGCGTCAGGGTCGCGTCCAGGGGCGACTGGATCGGGTAGCCGACCGAATAGGTCTTGATCGCCGTCTCGGTGACGAAGAACCGGCTGCCCAGCCCCTCCAGCATCAGCTCCGGCCTCGGCGCGGTGGAGAGGGCGTTCAGCAGGTTGTGGCGGCCGTCGAGCACATCGGCGACGCCGGTCAGCCCGGCCTCGACCATGCCCACCGCCGTGACGCCGTTGCGCGCGCCCATGCCGGCGAAGTCGAAGGCCTTCTCGACATGGTCGTGGTCGCGCACCCAGCTCCACAGGCCGGAGACCTGCTGGGCCCCGTAGGAGAGCGCGAAGCGCATGCCGCGCTCGTCGAGGCGGGCCAGGGCGGCGGCGGCGCCCAGCGCCCCGAAGGTGGAACTGGTGCCCTCGGCGCTGCGATGGGTGCCGCGCACGAGGTCGGGTCCGAGCGCCAGCAGCAGGCGGCAGCAGAGATCGTAGCCGAGCGCCACGGCCCGGACGAACTCGGCGCCGGAATTCCCGTGCTGCTCGGCGAGCGCCAGGGCCGCCGGTACGGTGGCGCAGCCGGGATGGGCCTTGGTCACCGGCTCGAAATCGTCGGTCTCGTCGGCATGGGCGCACATGGCGTTGGCCAGCGCCGCGTTCACCGTGGTGGTCCGGAAGCTGGAGGCCACGACCCCCGCCTGCTCGGCGCCGCCGAGGGTTCGGACGTAAGTCAGCGCCATCTCGCCCGGCCGCATCCGGGCACCCGAGACCATGGCGGCCAGGGTGTCGAGGATCCGGTGCTTGCAGGCGGTCAGCACCTCGGGCGGCAGGTCTTGCCCCCGGGCGGCCGCCATGTAGCGGGCGAGCCGCCCGGTCACATCCGTCTCCGCGGCGGTCACGGGAAGGCCGCCCGCGAGGGTGAGCGCCCCAACGCCCTGGATCAGACGGCGCCGGGTCGGCGCGCTCACGCGGCCGCCCGCAGGCGCGCGAAGCCGGCATCGAGATCGGCCTTGAGGTCGGCCACGTCCTCGAGCCCGATGTGGAAGCGCAGGGCCGGTCCGCCGGGCGCCCATTGCGTGGCGGTCCGGTAGCCGGCGCAGTCGAACGGGATCACGAGGCTCTCGAAGCCCCCCCAGGAGAAGCCCATCCCGAACAGCTCCAGCCCGTCCAGCATCGCGGCCAGAGCCGCCTCGGGGACGGGCTTCAGGATCACCCCGAACAGCCCGGAGGCGCCGGAGAAGTCGCGCGTCCAGATGGCGTGGCCGGGATCCTCCGGCAGGCCGGGATGGAGCACCCGCAGCACCTCGGGCCGCGCCTGGAGCCAGCGGGCCATCTCCAGCCCGGCGCGGCCGTGCTCGCGCAGTCGCAGCGCCATGGTCCGCATGCCGCGCAACGCCAGGAAGATGTCCTCCGCGCCGGCACACATGGCGAAATGGTCGAAGGTGCGGCGCACGGCCGGGAAGTACTGGGCGTTGGCCGAGGTCAGCCCGATCAGCAGGTCGGAGCCGCCGCTCAGGTACTTGGTCCCGGCCTCCACGGCGATGTCGACGCCCCGTTCGTGCGGCGGGAACAGCAGCGGCGTCGCCCAGGTGTTGTCCATGATCACGCAGGCGCCGCCGGCATGCGCCACCGCGGCGATGGCCGGGACGTCCTGCATCTCGAAGCTCTGCGAGCCGGGCGCCTCGACCAGCACGGCCTTCGTGTTCGGGCGCATCAGGTCGGCGATGCCGGCTCCCACGGTGGGGTCATAGTAGGTGACCGCGACGCCGAAGCGGGCCAGCACGCCGTCGCAGAACTGCCGGGTCGGCCGGTAGGCGGAATCGGTGACGAGGAGGTGGTCCCCCGCCGAGACGGCGGCCATCAGCGCGACGGTGAGGGCCGCGAGGCCGGAGGGCGTCACGACGGTGCCGGCCGCGCCGGCGAGTTCCGTCCAGGCGCCGGTCAGGGCGTCCATCGTGGGCGTCGCCGAGGTGCCGTAATTGTAGCGCCCGCGCCGGTGCTTGATCGCGTCGTAGGTCGGGTAGAGGACCGTGGAGCCGCGGTAGATCGGCGTGTTGACGAAACCGTGCTGCTCGCCCGGATCCCGGCCCGCATGGACGAGGCGCGTCGCGGGGGCGAAACTCTGCTTGGACTCGGGCGAGGGCTTCAGGGACATCGGGGACCGGGGCTCGCGTCGGGAAGGCGCCGCACGAAGCGCCCGGCGCCGGGCGAGGTCAAGCCTGGGCGGACCACGCGAACGTCCGGGCGCGCCGGGGTTTCCGCCTTAGGCCGTCTCGGGCGGATCGGAGGCTGCGGCCTCCTCGTAAGCTTGCATCCAGCCGGCATAGTCCTCGGAGCCCTCCGGATAGGGACATTCGCTCACGGGCTTGCCGTAGAGGCGCGCGTTGCGACCCTGGATGAACGGGCTGTCGCTCGCGGTGGCCTGGACGTTGGTCAATATCGCCTCCCGAAGATTTGGGGTGGGGCTTCGTTAACGGCCCCGCGCCTATTCTGTTGCCGTCTCAAGTCGCGTCCCGGGTCATCGCGTGCCTGTCCTGCGTTCCCTCTTCGGCGGCGTCCTGATCCTGGCCTCGACGGCGATCGTCGTGTTCGTCAGCGCCGACCGGCTCGCCCATCTGGCGCCCAGTCCGGTGGTGCGCGCGGCCCAGGTCGAGCCGTCCGCCACCGGTTCGCTGCCGGCGCCGGCCAAGGCCGCGCCCGCGCCGAAGCCGGCCATGCCGAGCATCCCGAACGGGTTCGACACGGAGCGGCTCCACGCGCTGATGCGCGGCGATCCGATCCTGCCGCGGCGCTGACCGGGCGTCTCGGGGCTCCGCCCCGAACCCCGCCGACGCGCTCGGCCTTCGTGACCCTCTACCGCGCCGTTCGGAACACCTGGAGGTCGAGGTCGCGGACCTTCTTGCGCAGGGTGTTGCGGTTGACCCCGAGCAGTTCCGCCGCGCGGATCTGATTGCCGCGGGTGGCGGCGAGCGCCGCGCCGATCAGCGGGCCTTCGATCTCCCGCAGGATCCGGTGATACAGCCCGGGGGGCGGCAGCGTGTCCCGGTAACCCGAGAAATAGTCCGAGAGGTGACGCTCCACCGCGCTGGACAGGCTCTCGGCATCGGCGCCGGACTTGCGCGTCCCGCCGTTGAGGGCCGGCGTCGAGGGCGTCGCCAACGGCAGGGTGTCGAGCTCCGCCTCGATCACCGGGCCGGTGATCGTCTCCTGCGGGTAGAGGGCGGCGAGCCGCCGGACGAGGTTCTCCAGCTCGCGGACGTTGCCGGGCCACCGGTAGCGCTTGAGCCGCTCCATGGCGTCGCCGTCGAGCATCTTGCGGGTCAGGCCCTCGCGCTCGACCTGTACGAAGAAGTGGCGGACGAGGTCCGGCACGTCCTCCGAGCGCTCGCGCAGGGCCGGCAGCCGGAGGGGCACGACGTTCAGGCGGAAGAACAGGTCCTCGCGGAAGATGCCCTGCTGGATCGAGACCCGCAGGTCCTTGTTGGTGGCCGCGATGATCCGGACGTTGGTGCGGATCGGGACGCGTCCGCCCACCGTGGTGTACTCGCCCTGCTGGAGGACGCGCAGCAGCCGGGTCTGCGCCTCCATGGGCATGTCGCCGATCTCGTCGAGGAACAGCGTGCCGCCCTCGGCCTGCTCGAAGCGGCCTGCGGAGCGCTGGAGGGCGCCGGTGAAGGCCCCCTTCTCGTGGCCGAACAGCTCGGACTCGATCAGGTCCCGCGGGATCGCCGCCATGTTGACGGGCACGAACGGGCCGGTGCGGCGGCGGCCGTAATCGTGCAGCGCCCGCGCCACCAGCTCCTTGCCGGTGCCGGATTCGCCGGTGATCATCACCGTGAGGTCGGTGGGCATCAGCCGGGCGAGCGCCCGGTAGATCTCCTGCATGGCCGGGGAGCGCCCGACCAGCGGGATGTCCTCGTTCTCGGGCGGTCCGCCGGGGGCGGGCGCCCCGCGCGGACGGGAGAGGGCGCGGCCCACGATGGCGATCAGCTCCTTCAGGTCGAAGGGCTTGGGCAGGTACTCGTAGGCGCCCCGCTCCGAGGCGCGGATCGCCGTCATGAAGGTGTTCTGCGCGCTCATCACGATGATCGGCAGTTCCGGCCGCACCCGCTTGATGCGCGGCAGCAGATCGAACACGTTCTCGTCGGGCATGACCACGTCGGTGATGACGAGGTCGCCCTCCCCCTGCGCGACCCAGCGCCAGAGGGTCGCGCAATTGCCCGTCGAGCGGACCTCGTAGCCCGCCCGGGACAGCGCCTGGTTCAGCACGGTGCGGATGGCAGCGTCGTCGTCGGCGACGATGATGTGGCCGTTCGGCATGACTCTCTACTCAGACCTCCGACGGGGAGCCGACTCACAAAACGTGATCATGGGTCGACCGCCGATTCGCGCCCGTCCCGGGCACTCGACATCGGCAGAAGGATGCGGAACGTCGTGCGGCGGGGGGCGGGATCGCACTCGACGATGCCTCCGTGATCGCCGACGATCTTGGCCACCAATGCAAGACCGAGGCCGGAGCCCTGCGCCTTGGTGGTGACGAACGGGTCGAACAGGTCGGGCAGGAGATCGGCCGAGATGCCCGGGCCGTTGTCGCGGATCGCGACCTCGATCGGCAGGCTGACCCGCTCCCGGGAGCCCGGCACCTGGAGGCGCAGGCCGGTCCGGAAGGCGGTCGACAGGGTGATCTCGCCCTCGACCGCGTCCTGGCCGATCGCCTCGGCGGCGTTCTTCACGAGGTTCAGGATCACCTGGATCAGCTGGTCGCGGCTGCCCAGCACCGGCGGCAGCGACGGGTCGTAGGTCTCGACGAAGCGGATGTGCCGGGCGAACCCCGACTGCGCGGAGCGCTTCACCTGGTCGAGCACCCCGTGGACGTTGACGGCGCCGCGATCGGCCGGACGCTCGTCGCCGAACAGCTCCATGCGCTCGACGATCCGGACGATCCGGTCGGACTCGTCGCAGATCAGCCGGGTGAGCAGCCGGTCCTCCTCGGCGCCGGTGCTCTCCAGGAGCTGCGCGGCGCCGCGGATCCCGGCCAGCGGGTTCTTGATCTCGTGGGCCAGCATCGCGCCGAGCGCCACCATCGAGCGCGCGGCGCCGCGATGGGTGAGCTGGCGGTTCATCTTGTCGGCGATGGTGCGCTCCTGGAGCATCATCACCACGGCGTCGCCGTCGTCGCCCAGCGGGGTCGCGAACACGTCCACGCTGCGCTCCAGCCCGAGCCGGGGCTGGGTCAGCTCCACCCGGTACTCGCTGACGCTGGCGCGGCGGCGGCGCACCTCGGTCACCAGGGCGATGATCGGGGAGGCGAAGGGGATGATGTCGCGCAGGCGGCGGCGCTGCATCAGCCGCGCGGAATAGTCGAAGAACGCCTCCGCGGCGTGGTTGCAGTGGAGGATCCGCTCGTCGCCGCCGATGGTCAGGACCGGCAGCGGCAGGGCGTTAAGCACGGCCTCGGCGGCCGTGTCGCGCCGGCTCTCCGGCTCCTGCAGAACGGGCTCATCGCTCATGCGGCCTCCCGGATCGGATCCTGCGCCCCGGCGAAGGCCCGGGCCAGCAGCGCCAGCGCGGCGTCGGGATCGGCGGTAGTGAGGAGCGCGGTACGCTCCGCCGGGTCCAGGCCCCCGCCGGTCTCGGCGTAGGCGGCGAGGTGCTTGCGCGCGTGGCGCACGCCCATGGCGCGGCCGTAGAGGGACAGGAGCCCGGCATAATGCTCGGCCGCCAGGGCGGCCTGCTCGGCCCGCGACGGCGCCGAGGCCGGCCGGCCGGCGAGCGCCGCCGCGACCTGCCCGACCAGCCAGGGACGGCCCGTGGCGGCCCGGCCGATCATCACCCCCGCGGCCGCCGATTCCGCCAGGCAGGCGCGGGCGCTGGCGAGGTCGGTCACGTCCCCGTTGGCGATCACCGGGATCGACACCGCCTCCACCACCGCGCGGATCGCGGCCCAGTCGGCCGTGCCCGTGTAGAATTGCTGCCGGGTCCGGCCGTGGACCGTGACGGCGTTGAGCCCCAGGCGCTCGGCGCGGGCCGCGAGGTCGGCGGCGTTGCGACTCGCATCGTCCCAGCCCAGGCGCATCTTGACCGTCACCGGCACCGAGACCGCCCCGCGTACCGCGGCGAGCAGCCGCGTCGCGTGGTCGAGGTCGCGCATCAGGGCCGAGCCCGAGGCGATCCCGGTGACGATCTTGGCCGGGCAGCCCATGTTCACGTCGATCACGTCGGCGCCCCCGGCCTCCGCGAGCCGCGCGGCCTCGGCCATCGGCCCGACCTCGCAGCCCGCGAGCTGGACCACGTGGAGATCGACGCCGGAGCCCTCCGCGCGCAGGACCGCCTCGCCGGCGCCGCGGGCGAGTTCGCGCGCCGCCACCATCTCGGAGACCACGGCATCGGCGCCGCAGCGGCGGGCGATCCGGCGCATGTGCAGGTCGGTGACGCCGGACAGGGGGGCGAGCAGGCAGAGCGGAGCGCGCTCCCCCTCCCCGTCCACGGGTCGTCCCCGGCGCAGCGCGCTCAAATAATGATCAGTCGCCATTCTGCACAACAATGAGGCAAGCGCGGCCCGCTGGCAAGCGGGGCGACGCGTTGATTTCGGGCCCTCCCCCGCTTAAACGACGGGCATCCTCACCGGCAGGGCATCGGCGGACCGTCTGGCCTGCGTCCGGGCCCGAGCCTGCTCTCCAGATCCCACGAGTTTGCCGCCCATGTCCGCCACCGGCACGCATGCCAATGGACCCGCCCGCGCGGGGGCCGGCGTCGCCGCGGTGGTGGTGGCGGCCGGGCGCGGGATCCGCATCGGCGGCGGTACGCCCAAGCAGTATCGGCGCGTGGGCGGTCAGGCGGTCCTGACCCGCACGCTGGCCGCCCTCGCCGCTCAGGATTCCATCGACCGGATCCAGCCGGTGATCGCCACCGACGCGGCCGCGTTCTTCCAGGAGTGCCTCGCGGAACTCGCCGCCGAACTCCGAGACAAAATCGCCGCGCCCGTGGAGGGCGGCACGACGCGCCAGCTCTCCGTCCGGGCCGGCCTCGAAGCCCTGGCCGCCGGCGCGGCGCCCGAGATCGTGCTGGTGCACGACGCCGCCCGCCCCTACGTCGACGCGGCGCTGATCGCCCGGGCGATCGGGGCCGGGCGCGACCACGGCGCCGCCGTGCCCGGCGTGCCGGTGACCGACACGGTCAAGCGCGTCGTCGACATCGCCCCGGGCATCGGCCGGGTTCATGAGACCCCGCCCCGCGAGCATCTGCGCGCGGTGCAGACGCCGCAGGCCTTCGCCTTCGCCCCGCTGCTCGGCGCCCATCGCGCGGCCGCCGCGGCGGGGCTCGACGGCTTCACCGACGACGGCGCCCTCGCCGAATGGGCGGACCTGCCGGTGGTGGTGTTCGCCGGCGACGTCGCCAACCGCAAGATCACCCAACCCGCCGACCTCATCGAGGCCGACCGCGCCTTCGCGGCCGGCACCGCCGAAACCCCAGCGCCGGGAGCCCGCCCCATGACCGCCTACGTCACCCGTGTCGGCACCGGATTCGACGTGCACGCCTTCACCACCGGGGACCATGTCTGGCTCGGCGGCGTGAAGATCCCGGCCGACCGGGGGGTGCTCGCCCATTCCGACGGCGACGTGGC
Organism: Methylobacterium sp. J-026; assembly: GCF_022829585.1. Taxonomy (GTDB): domain Bacteria; phylum Pseudomonadota; class Alphaproteobacteria; order Rhizobiales; family Beijerinckiaceae; genus Methylobacterium. Next base: position 15,372 of record NZ_JAKSYC010000181.1, on the reverse strand, counting down.
CCTGCACGCGCTGACCGACGCCCTGCTCGGCGCCATCGCGGACGGTGATATCGGCACCCACTTCCCGCCCTCCGAGGAGCGCTGGCGCGGGGCCTCGTCCGATCAGTTCCTGGCCCATGCCTGCGGGCTGGTCCGCGCCCGGGGCGGCCGGATCGACCACCTCGACATCACCGTGCTGGCCGAAGCACCGCGGATCGGCCAGCACCGGGAGGCGATCCGGGCGCGCATCGCCGCCATCGCGGGCGTGCCGCTGACGGCGGTCTCCATCAAGGCGACGACCACCGAGAAGCTCGGCTTCGTCGGCCGGGCGGAGGGGCTCGCCGCCCAGGCCGCCGCGACGGTTCGGCTCCCGGAGGAGGACGGCCCCGCACTCGACGCCGAGGCGGAAACCGCCATGCGCCAGGGGTGAGGCTCAGGCCACCCGCAGCAGCAGCGCGATGGCGGCGATGCCCAGCGCCGCGAGGGTCAGCAGGATGCCGCCGCCCCGGCAGGCGAACTGGCGCGGGGAGTTCGGGGCCGCGAACATGCCGATCGGGTGCAGGATCCGTCCGACCAGGAGGGCGACCAGCAGGCCCTGTACGAGCCCGTGGCCGGCGCCCCCCGCCTCCAGCAGACCGACGAGGATCAGCGTCAGGGGCACGTATTCCGAGAAGTTGGCGTGCGACCTGGCCCGTTTGAGCAGCGCCGCGTCACCCCCGTCACCGAACAGCACGTTGCCGGAGACCCGGCTCGCCATGACCCAGCCAGAAAGGCCGAGATACACCAGGGCGAGCAGCGCGCCGTAGAGCGCCGTGGTCGCGGGGAAGATCATCGCGTCGTGTCTCCTGTGGAGCCTGCCGGTCCTTGAGCCGGCACCGGCCATACGTCACAACACGAGATAGGGCGACGGCGCCCGAGGGGAGCCCGTTCGCGATGATCGACGACGCAGAGCTTCTCGCACGCGCGGAGGCGCTGGTGGCGGCCTACGCGGCGGCCGGCCGCACGGTCGCCACGGCCGAATCCTGCACCGGCGGCCTCGTGGCCGGCCTGCTCACCGCCGTGCCGGGCTCTTCTGCCGTCCTGGAGCGCGGGTTCGTCACCTACTCGAACGCCGCCAAGGCCGAGGCGATCGGCGTGCCGATGGACCTCATCAACCAGCACGGCGCCGTCAGCGCGCCGGTGGCGCGGGCGATGGCCGCGGGGGCGCTCTCCGCCTCCCGGGCCTCCGTGGCGGTGGCGATCACCGGTATCGCGGGCCCCGGCGGCGGCAGCGCCGAGAAGCCGGTCGGGCTGGTCCATTTCGGGCTCGCCCTGGGGGATGGCGGCGTGCGCCATCTGGAGCGGCGCTACGGCGATCTCGGGCGCGCGGGCGTCCGCCGGGCCGCCGTCGCCGACGCCCTCGGTCTCCTGGAGGAGGCCCTCGGGGCCTGACGATGGAGGGACGGTCCATGGAGACGGTGACGACCCGCCTCTGCATCGTCGGCGGCGGCCCCGCCGGGATGATGGCCGGGCTGCTCTTCGCCCGCGCCGGGCTCGCCGTCACCGTGCTGGAGAAGCACGCGGATTTCCTGCGTGATTTCCGCGGCGACACGATCCATCCCTCCACCCTCGACCTGATGGACGAACTTGGCCTGTCCGAGCGCTTCCACGCCCTGCCCCAGCGGCGCGTCGAGCACTTCTCCGGCGTCGTGAACGGCCGAAGCTATCGGGTTGCCGATTTCAGCCGGCTGCCGACCCGCAACCGCTTCCTGTCCTTCATGCCGCAATGGGATTTTTTGGACTTTTTGGCCGGTGAAGCGGCCGGCTATCCGGGGTTCCAATTGATCCGCCGGACCGAGGCTCGCGACCTCATCGCGGCCGAGGGCCGGGTCGCGGGCGTGCGGGCCGAGGGGCCGGACGGGCCGGTGGAGGTCCGTGCCGATCTGGTGCTCTGCGCGGACGGGCGCCACTCAGGGATGCGCGAGCGCGCCGGGTTCACGCCCCGCGCCTTCGGTGCCCCGATCGACGTCCTGTGGTTCCGCCTGCCGCGCCGGGACGGCGACCCGGAGGCGGCGGCCGGACGCTTCGGGCCGGGACGCATCCTGATCACCCTCGACCGGGGCGATGCCTGGCAATGCGCCTACGTGGTGCCGAAGGGCGGCGACGCGGCCCTGCGCGCCGGGGGCCTGTCGGCCTTCCGGGCGGTGGTCGCCGAGATCGCGCCGTTCCTGGCCGACCGCACCGATTCCATCTCCGACTGGGACTGCGTCAAGCTCCTGACCGTCACGGTCGACCGGCTGGACCGCTGGCACCGGCCCGGCCTGCTCTGCATCGGCGATGCCGCCCACGCCATGTCGCCGGTGGGCGGGGTCGGGATCAACCTGGCGATCCAGGATGCGGTGGCGGCGGTCAACATACTAGCCGGGCCCCTGCGCTCCGGGCCGGTGGCCGAGGCCGTCCTCGCCCGGGTCCAGGCCCGGCGGATGTTCCCGGTGCGAGTGACCCAGGCGCTCCAGCGGGTGATCCAGTCCCGGGTGATCGCGGCCTCGCTGGCGGCGCACGCCCCGTTCCGGGCGCCCCTGGCGCTCCGGATCCTCGACGCGCTGCCGCCGCTCCAGGCCCTGCCCGCCCGGATCATCGGGATGGGCGTGCGGCCGGAGCACGTGCACGCGCAGGGCAGTCCCTAACCCGTGGTGACCGCCCTGCCGGCCCGCACGACGCCTACAGCAGGTGCCAATCGGCCAGACGGTCGTTCACGAAGATCAACTCCAGCCTGTTGCCGGCGCCCCGGGCCTTGGCGGATTGGGCCGCCGAGGCGGCGGCGATGGTCTCGACACCGTCGACGGCGCTGCCTGCCCGGTAGAGGGCTTCGCCCGCGCTCGACCCGAGGGGAGTCAGGGACGCGATGACGCCGAGGGTTTCACCGACCCCAGACTTCACCGCCTCGGGCCGGATATAGGTCATGACGCTGCGGTCTCCCGACGGGGAGGCGACGTTGTCCCGGCTCGCCGGAGGCCCGTACAGCGCCAGGACCTCGCCGACCGTGGTGCGCCTGACCTTGAGATGAGCGTGGATGAAGGACGGGCTGAACCGGTCGCCGGCCAGGACGACGGCGCCTGCCGCGGGGGCCGCGCCGGCGGCGGCCGTCACCGGCGCGGAATTCGATCCCGTGCTGTTGCAGGCCGACAGGGCCGTCATGGCCGCTATGGCGAGCGGGATGGCGAACAGTGTCTCCCCGTATTTCATGGTATAACCCCCAACAACTGAAAATACAGCGCCAGATTGGATCCGGTCACCGCGCGATCTGCTGGCATGGGTTGATGGATCTGTAAAGTTGACGGTCGCAGCGTGCGTGCCGGGTCGACGACTATGACCGATACAATAATTTCCTGGTAGCGCGTAATTACTTATTGATTATGCTAATTTAATTCAGATGTTCATCAAAGGAACATGCAGGGTGTACAATTACTGAAAAGCGGCTGTCCCAGATGGATGTCTTTGTCAAGTCGGTCGCCCGGTCTATGCCGCGGAGACCTTAATCTCAGGGCGGTGTGGCAGTCGGGCCCGCTCGGGGGGCGGATGTCGGGCTCGCCGATCCTCGAAGCCGACACCGCACCGCCGGTCTGCCGCCGCGGTCAGTAAAGGCGCCAGCCGATCCGTTCAGAGTTCAGGAATACCATCTGCAGCCCGTCCCCCCGGCCCTGGGCATGGGATGCGGAAAAGCCGGATGTCGGGTCCATCCGCCTGCCATCCTCGACCACGCTGCGAGTCCGATGGGGTGGGTCACCGTCGGACATGTTCGGGGACGGGTGGGCACCGAGGGCGCGGCTGGGCGTGTTCGGCACCGGTTTGGTGCAGAGGTTGGTCAGGATCGTCACATCCCAGCCGGGAGGGATGTCTCGGCACGACGGATCTCCATCGAGGGCGTCAGCCCAAGAGATGGACGTCGATCCGATCGGACGATACGCATTTTGCATGCGTCGCTGAACCGGTCCTCATACGGGACCGTGCTGGCCGGGCTTCGGGCGGCCGCTCCCTCGGAGGGCGCCTCCGCGGGGCGGATGTCGTCGGCGTCGCTGCATGACGACAGGGCGTGCGTGGCCATCAGCGCAAGGGCCATGGCGGCGAGAGCGTGTCCGTATCGCGAGGCCAATTCCCGCCGCTCTCGGCGCAGTCGCAGATGGCGTGCGTCCGTGGCCTGGCTCGGTGTCGGGGGGCGGAGATGTGAATTCGACGGCGGCGGAAGTTTTAGAGAGATTTTGTAGGAGAGAGAGTAAAGCTCGTCAGAAACAGAATGGAATTTGCAAAAATACGAATATAAAATCAATATAATATCAGCACTTGCTCTGCTGGGGTGCGTCCGCCTGGGGCGCTTTCCCGTGTCCAGGTGGTCCCCCGCTCCAGGCCGCCGGCATGGAATCCTGCCGGCGGCATGACGGCTGTGACCGCTCAAGCGGCTCCGTAGATCCGGTCCGCCCGGCCCTCGAAGGCGTCGGTGAACTTGCGGAAGGCGCGGTCGAACATCGTACCCATCAGCAACCCGAGGGTCCGGCTCTTGAACTCGTAGGTGATGAAGAAGTCGACGGCGCAACCGCCGTTCGGCGCCTCCTTGAACGACCAGCGGTTCTCGAGGTGGCGGAACGGGCCGTCGATATACTCGGCGACGATCTTGTGGTGCGCCGGATCCAGGCTGACCCGGGTGGTGAAGCGCTCGCGGATCGCCTTGTAGCCGACGCCCATCTCGGCGATCAGCACCTGCCCGCCCTCCGGCATGTCCTGATGCTGGACATCCTGGCGGCGGATCACCCGCAGGGATTCGCACAGCGGCAGGAACTCCGGGTAGCGCTCCACATCGGCGACGAGATCATACATCTGCTGCGGCGAATGCCGCACCACGCGGGTAACCCGGAAGGACGGCATTTCTGTTCCGACGTGCTCAGGCCGAGAGGGCGGGGGCGTGCGAGGACGCATGTTTGGCGAGCCGGGCCGCCCGAAGCTTGGCAAAGTCTTCGCCGGCATGGTGCGACGAGCGGGTGAGCGGCGTCGCCGAGACCAGCAGGAAGCCCTTGGCGTAGGCGGTGGTCTCGTAGGTCTTGAACTCGTCCGGCGGCACGAAGCGCACCACTTCATGGTGCTTCTTGGACGGCTGCAGGTACTGGCCGATGGTGAGGAAATCGACCTCGGCCGAGCGCAGGTCGTCCATGAGCTGGAGCACCTCGTTCCGCTCCTCGCCGAGCCCGACCATGATGCCGGACTTGGTGAAGATCGTCGGGTCGAGCTCCTTCACCCGCTGGAGCAGGCGCACCGAGTGGAAGTAGCGGGCGCCGGGCCGCACCGTCAGGTACTTGGCCGGCACCGTCTCCAAGTTGTGGTTGAACACGTCGGGCTTGGCCGCGACCACGACCTCGAGCGCCCCGTCCTTGCGCAGGAAGTCCGGCGTCAGGATCTCCACCGTCGTGCCGGGGCTCGCCCGCCGGATCGCCGCGATGGTCCGGGCGAAATGCTGGGCGCCGCCATCCTTCAGGTCGTCCCGGTCCACCGAGGTGATGACCACGTGGTGCAGCCCGAGCTTGGCCACCGAGTCGCCGATTTTTTCCGGCTCCAGGGCGTCGAGGGCGTCGGGCAGGCCGGTGCGGACGTTGCAGAAGGCGCAGGCCCGCGTGCAGGTGTCGCCCATGATCATGAAGGTGGCGTGGCGCTTCTCCCAGCACTCGCCGATATTCGGGCAGCCGGCCTCCTCGCAGACCGTGACGAGGCCGTGCTCGCGCACGATCTTCTGGGTCTCGGTCCAGGCCTTGGAGCCGGGCGCCTTGACGCGGATCCAGTCCGGCTTCTTGGCCTGGACCGGCTGGTCGGGCCGGTGGGCCTTCTCCGGGTGGCGCAGCCGCGCGGCGCGCGGATCGTTCGTCAGGATGTCGAGGACGACGGCCATGGGTCGGGGGCTGCCACACCGCGGGGAAGCGCCCGGGGGCGCGGTCGGGATCGCCTTGACTTAAGGCGCCCGGCCCCGCGCCGCAAACCGCCGCGACGCCGGGACGCCATGCGGCGGTTGAGGGTGTAACGGTTCCGTCAGATCCCGAGCCCCCGCACCAGCAGCCCCGCCAGCGCTGCCCCGACCACCGGGCCGGCCACCGGGATCAGCGCGTAGCCCCAGTCGGAGGAGCCCTTGCCGGCGATCGGCAGCACCGCGTGGGCGATGCGCGGCCCGAGGTCGCGGGCGGGGTTGATGGCGTAGCCGGTGGTGCCGCCGAGCGAGAGGCCGATGCCCCAGACCAGCATGCCGACCATGTAGGGCGCGACGCCCCGCGGGATGGCGCCGCTGGCGCCCAGGGTGTTGGTCACCAGCGCCGAGATGGTGAGGATCAGGAAGAAGGTGGCGATGATCTCCGAGGTCCAGTTGGCCTTGGCGTCCCGGATCGCCGGCCCGGTGCAGAAGCAGGCGAGCTTCAGGTCCTGTTCCGGGGTCGCCGCCCAGTGCGGCAGGTAGTGCAGCCAGACGATCGCCGCGCCCACGAAGGCGCCGAGCATCTGCGCCGGCACGTAGACCGCGAGCTTCGAGACATCCCCCGAACTGACGGCGCCGGCCACGGTCACGGCCGGGTTGAGATGCGCGTCCGGGCTGCCGGTGGCGGTGGCGACGAAGATCCCGGCGAGCACAGCGAAGGCCCAGCCGGCGGTGATGGCGATCCAGCCGGCGTTCTCGGCCTTCGAGCGCTTCAGCAGAGCGCCGGCGACGATGCCGTCCCCCAGCACGATCAGCGTCATCGTGCCCAGGAATTCGCCCAGGAATGGTGAGGTCATGGTTTGGTCTCCCCCCAATTGTTGTTGCTTTTGACAGTTCCGGCCCCGCGCAGTGCGCGAGGCCCGGTGGTTGCGTACCGGTCTCCGGCTTGGCGCCCGCCCTCCCTCGCAGAGCTACGCCCACACAGGGCTCCATCTTTGAGCAGGCAACGGCATGACTCATGACCGGCGCAGGTCCCCCCTCTCCTGCACGGGAGAGGGGGGGGGCGTTGCGGTTTGCAGGAGCGACAGCGCCCCGGCCCGGGTCGGCGGTAGCCCGCAGAGGGGCGTGGGAAAGGGGCCCGTCCTCCTCAATCCTCGTCGCGCTTCCAGTCGAAGGAGCGCTGCACCGCCCGGCCCCAGGCGGCGGCGATCTTTTCGCGCTGGCCGGCATCCATCTTCGGCGTCCAGCGCTTGTCGACGCCCCAGTTGCCCTTGAGGTCGTCGATGCCCTTCCAATAGCCGACGGCGAGGCCGGCCGCGTAGGCGGCGCCGAGCGCGGTGGTCTCGGCCACCTTCGGGCGCACCACCGGCACGTCGAGCAGGTCGGATTGGAACTGCATCAGCGTGGTGTTGGCGACCATGCCGCCATCGGCGCGGAGTTCCTTGACCGGGATGCCGGAATCCTGGGCCATCGCCTGCAGTACCTCGCGGGTCTGGAAGGCGGTCGCCTCCAGCACCGAGCGGGCGATGTGGCCGCGGTTGACGTAGCGGGTCAGGCCGATGATCAGGCCGCGGGCGCCCTCGTTCCAGTGCGGGGCGTAGAGGCCCGAGAAGGCCGGCACGAAATAGACGCCGCCATTGTCCTCGACGGTGGTGGCGAGGGTCTCGACCTCCGCGGAATCCTTGATCATGTGCAGGTTGTCGCGCAGCCACTGCACGAGGGCACCCGTGATGGCGATAGAGCCTTCGAGGGCGTAGGCCGGCTTCTGGCCGTCGAGCCGGTAGGCGAGCGTGGTGACGAGGCCGGCCTTCGACGGGACCGGCTCGGTGCCAGTGTTCATCAGCGCGAAGCAGCCGGTGCCGTAGGTGTTCTTGGCCTCACCCGGGCTGAAGCAGGTTTGGCCGAACAGGGCCGCCTGCTGGTCCCCGAGGATGCCAGCGATCGGCACGCCCGAAAACGGCGCCCGGGTCTCGCCGTAGACCTCGCTCGACGAGGCGATCCGGGGCAGCATCGCCCGCGGGATGCCGAAGGCCGCCAGCATGCCGTCGTCCCAGTCCAGGGTCTTGAGCGACATGAGCTGCGTGCGGCTGGCATTGGTCACGTCGGTGACGTGGAGGCCGCCCTCGGTGCCGCCGGTGAGGTTCCAGACCAGCCACGTGTCGATGTTGCCGAACAGCACGTCGCCGGCCTCGGCCTTCTCCCGGGCGCCGTCCACGTGGTCGAGGAGCCAGCGCAGCTTGAGCCCCGAAAAATAGCTCGCCAGCGGCAGGCCGGTGAGGTCGCGGAATCGGTCGCGGCCGCCGTCGCGGCCGCCGTCGCGGGCGAACTCGGCCACCAGCCGGTCGTTGCGGGTGTCCTGCCACACCAGGGCGTTGTGCAGGGGCTTGCCGGTGCGCCGGTCCCAGATCAGCGTGGTCTCGCGCTGGTTGGTGATGCCCACCGCGGCGAGATCGGAGGGCTGGAGCCCGCCCTTCTCCAGCGCCGCGCGCATCACCCCTTGCGTCTTGGTCCAGATCTCGGCGGCGTCGTGCTCGACATGGCCGGGGGCCGGGTAGATCTGCGCGTGCTCGGCCTGGGCGAGCGTGATGACGCTGCCCGCGCGGTCGAACACGATGAATCGGCTGCTCGTGGTGCCCTGGTCGATGGCCCCGACGTAACGGCTCATCGTTCCCTCCCGTGTTAAGCCCGACCGGTCTCTCGCCGGCTCGGGTCCGAAAAAATCAGGCCGCCTCGGCCCTGCGGTCGAGATAAGCGGAGAGCCGGGCGGCGCTCTCCGCGCCCGTGCGCAGGCCGAGCTTCGAGCGCCGCCACAGGATGTCCTCCGCGGTGACGGCCCATTCCGCGGTCCGGAGGTAATCGACCTCGGCCGCCGTGAGCCCGCCGTCGAAGGCCTCGCCGAGATCGGCCAGGGACTGCGCCGTGCCGACGATATCCCGCGCCCGGGTGCCGTAGGCGCGGGCGAGCCGGCGCGCGGTCTCCTCCGGCAGGAACGGCTTTTCCGCCCGGAACTCGGCGAGGAACGGGTCGAAATCCGCGTTCGTCATGGCGCCGCCGGGCAGCACCGCGTCGCCGGTCCAGGGCGTCTTGAGCGCCGGGAAATACGGGGCCAGCTTGTCCAGCGCATGCTCGGCCAGGCGCCGGTAGGTGGTGATCTTGCCGCCGAAGACCGACAGCACCGCCGCCTTGCCGCCCTGGTCCTCCACGTCGAGGACGTAGTCGCGGGTCACGGCGGAGGCGTTCTCGGCCGCGTCGTCGTAGAGGGGGCGCACGCCCGAATAGCTCCAGACCACGTCGGCCGGGGTGATCGTCGCGTCGAAGGAGCGGTTGATGCAGCCGCAGAGGTAGTCGGTCTCCTCCGGGGAGATCGAGACCGGTCCGGGCTCGCCGTCATAGGGCACGTCGGTGGTGCCGATCAGGGTGAAGTCGCGCTCGTAGGGGATCGCGAAGATGATGCGCTTGTCGGGCTGCTGCAGGATGTAGGCCTGGTCGCCGTCGAACAGGCGCTTGACCACGATGTGGCTGCCCTTGATCAGGCGCACCGCAGCGCGGCTGTTGATGCCGAGCGTGCCGCCCAGCGTCGCGCTGACCCAGGGGCCGGCGGCGTTGACCACGGCCTTGGCCCGGACGGTCCGCTCGGCGTTGCTGCGCTCGTCGCGCAGGGTCGCAATCCAGCCGTCACCCGCGCGCCGCGCCGAGACGACGCCCGTGCGCGTGAGGACCGTGGCGCCGCGCTCGCGGGCGTCCATGGCGTTGAGGACCACGAGGCGGCTGTCCTCGACCCAGCAGTCGGAATAGACGAAGCCGCGGGTCAGCCGCTTCTGCAGCGGGGCGCCGTAAGCCGAGCGGCGGAGGTCCACCGAGGTCGAGCCCGGCAACGTCCGCAGCCGCGCGAGATGATCGTACAGGAACAGGCCGAGCCGCAGCATCCAGGCCGGGCGCAGGCCCTCGTCGTGGGGCAGCACGAAGCGCAGCGGCCAGATCACGTGGGGCGCCTGCCGCAGCAGCCGTTCGCGCTCCGCCAGCGCCTCCCGGACGAGCCGGAACTCGTAATATTCCAGGTAGCGCAGGCCGCCGTGGATCAGCTTCGTCGAGGACGAGGAGGTGAAGCCGGCCAAGTCCCCGCGTTCGGCCAGCAGGACCGACAGGCCGCGGCCGGCGGCGTCCCGGGCGATGCCGGTGCCGTTGATGCCGCCGCCGATGACCAAAAGGTCGTAGGCGTCGGCCGGCTCGCGCTGGCGCGTTGCTGCCGCCATGGGTCCTCCAATCCCGCCCTCGCGGCGGGTTGGAACTATATTGAGCCGGCCGCGAATTTTCGCAAGCGAAAAAACGCGTGTTCGTTACGGTTCGTCCGCCGCCCCGGCGATCACCAGGGCGACGCCCAGCCGCCCGAGCAGGGCGGCGATCTCGGGCGGGGGCTGCCGGTCGGTGAAGAACGTGTCGATCTGGTCGAGCCGCCCGACCTGGACCATCGGCCGGCGGGTGAACTTGGTGTGGTCGGCCACCAGGAAGGTTTTCCGGGCATGGGCCAGGATGGTCTGCGTCGCCCGCACCTCCTCGTAATCGTAGTCCAGGAGCGCCCCGTCCGCGTCGATCCCGCTGATTCCGATCACCGCCACGTCGACCCGGAACTGGCTGAGCGTGTCGCAGGTGAGCTGGCCGAGCACGGCCCCGTCGCGGTTGCGCACGGTGCCCCCCGCCACCACGATCCGGAACTCCGTGGCCTCGGCCAGCGACAGGGCGACGTTGAGGTTGTTGGTGATGATGCTGAGGTCGTCGTGCCGGGTCAGCTCCCGGGCGACCGCTTCCGCGGTCGTGCCGATGTTGATGAAGACCGAGCAATGCGACGGGATCCGGCTCGCCGCCAGGCGCGCGATCCGGGTCTTCTCCGGCAGCAGGGTCACCCGGCGGTCGGCGTAGTCGATGTTCTCGACGCTCGAGGGCAGGCCGCCGCCGCCGCGGTAGCGTTCGAGCCGGCCCTCGGCGCTCAGCTCGTTGAGGTCGCGGCGGATCGTCTGGACGGTGACACCGAACTGCGCGGCGAGCGCCTCGATGGTGACGAAGCCCCGCTGGCGCACCGCCGCCACGATGGCGCTGCGCCGCCCCTCGACTCCCGTCGCCTCGATCCTGTCCTCGGACCTGCGGTCGAGCGGTCGCGACATCGATTACCCCTCAAAGCTGTCCCTGGACCGATCGTCGGCCCGCCTTCCATGCGGCGATGTTCGTTTTCGAACATCTTGTGATTGCGTTCGACGGAGGCGGTGCGCGAACGAACCTGGCCTGTGCGCGCGTGGCCGGCAAGACCCCGTCCTGATCGGCGTCGGTACCATCGAGAGGAATTATGGTTCCGGCAGGGGCGCGGAGGATCGGACATGAAAAAGGCCTGCCGCGGATGCGACAGGCCGGATCGTTCGGGCTCGGCCGCCCTTCGGCGGCGAAGCGGGACCGATCACATCTGGTGATGCATCCGGTGATGGTGGCGCATCCGCTTGTGCTTCATGCGCTTGCGCATCATGGGCCGGGGCGCCGGCGCAGCGCCCTGCTCCATCGCCGCACCCTCGCCGGCGCGCTCCATGCCGCCGCGCGGGCCGCCGGCCTGCGAGCCGGAATTGTTGTAGGGCGCGTTGCCCTGGGCGTAGGCGGAGCCCGCCAGGAGCGTCAGCGACGCGGCGGCCAAAAGAAGTTTCCTCATCGTCAATCCCTGGCATAGACCGGCGCAGGCGAGGCACCGCCCCTTGTCGGGAGCGTTGCCGCTGCGTCGGAAAATAAGCGGCTGAGGCGAGACTTGGTTCCCCGCGTCCGGTCGCGGGGATCGGGCGGGGGAGCGGGCGATTGCCGCCGGCACCAACTCGGCCTATGTCGCGACCCGGCTCGGACCGGGCAAGGACAGGGAGGGGTGGCGTTGCCCAGCAGCGGTTCGGCCTATCTCCTCCTCGACGTGGCGGGCACGCCCTGCGCCCTGCCCCGGGCCGCGGTCGCGGAAGTGCTGCCGCTGCCGGACCTCCACTGCCCGCCCGCCGCGGGCGGCTGGCTCGTCGGCTTCCTGAATCTCGGCGGGCGCCCGGTCCCGGTGATCGACCTCGCGGCCCTGCTCGGGCTCCGATCGGACGCCGCCGAGCCCGGCCGGTACGCGCATCTCGTCCTCACCCGCGGCGAGGGACTCGCCTATCGCGTCGACCGGGCCGCCGACCTCGTCACCGTGCCCGCGGACGCGATCCGCCCCGTGGTCGAATCGGGGACCTTCAATGGCTGCGTCGCGGCCGAACTCGTCCTCGGCGAGCGCCTGATCCATGCCCTGGCGCCGGAGCGCCTCATGACCGTCGAGGAACGGACCCGGGTCGCGGCGCTGTCGCGGACCGCCGCCGATCGCCTCGCCGCCCTGCCCGAGCCCGTCTGACCCCGCGATGCCCCGTCCGGGTCCTCCCCGCCCCGATCCGGGTGCCGATCCCGCCTACGCGGCCCTGAAGACGCGGATCATCGCGCGCACCGGTCACCATTATTATGCCGACAAGGACGATCTGCTGATCGAGCGTCTGCGCCGGCGCTTCCGCGACGCCGCGGCGGCCGATTGCGCGGCCTACGCCGCCCTCCTGTCGGACGCGGTGCTGGGCGAGGCGGAATGGGCGCGCCTGGAAGCCGAGATCACCGTCGGCGAGACGTTCTTCTTCCGCTATGCCGAGCAGTTCCAGGCGCTCCGCGTGCGGATCCTGCCGGCGCTGATCGCGGCCCGGGCCTCCGAGCGCGTGCTGCGGATCTGGAGTGCAGGCTGCTCGACGGGGGCCGAGCCGTACTCCCTGGCGATCCTGGTCCAGGAACTCCTCGGCGACGCGCTGCCCGACTGGCGGGTCTCGATCCTCGGCACCGATATCAGCCACGAGGCGCTCGCGGTCGCCCGCTCCGCCGAGTACGGCCGCTGGGCCCTGCGCACGATGCCGCCGGCGGAGCGGCTGCGCTACTTCACCCGGCTGCCCGCCGCCCCCGGGATCCGGCGGGAGGGCGGCTACGCCCTGCGCCCGGAATATCGCGGTCTGGTGCGGTTCGAGCGCGGCAACCTGCTGACGCTCGTCGAACCGGTGCGGCCGGAGGGCGAGCGATACGACCTGATCCTGTGCCGCAACGTCTTGATCTATTTCGACGCCCGGACGGTCGCGGCCGTGGTGCGCGGCCTGGCCCGCCGGCTCAAGGAGGACGGCTGGCTGCTCCTCGGCCACGCCGAGCCGAGCCCGGCCTTCTCGGGATTCCTCGACGCCGTCAGCCTGCCCGGGACGGTGGCCTATCGCGCCCGGTCGGAGGCGCCGCCGCCCCTCGCCCCGCCGGCCGGACCGGCCCAGCCGGAAAGGCCGCCGGGCGGCCGCGGCGCGGACGTGGCGGATCGGGACGCATCGGCCGGCCCCGGTGGCGAATCCCCGGTGATGCCGGCCGACGAGCCGGCGCCGCGCGAAGCCGCACCGGCCGTCGCGTCGGCGCGCCCACCGGATGACCCGCCCGACCGCGCCGAGCCCGTGGACCCCGCGGAGGACTCGGACGCCGTCCTCGACCGGATCCGCATCCTCGCGGATGCCGGGGAGACCGGCGCCGCCTGGCGGGCGTTGCGCCGCGCCCTCGACCGTGACCCGACCGATTCCGGCCTGCGCTTCTACGAGGGCCTCCTCGCCCGGACCCTCGGCCGCGACGCGGAGGCCGAACGGGCGCTGCGGGCGGCCCTCTACCTCGACCGGGGCTTCGTGATGGCCCACTACCATCTCGGGCTGCTCCTGATCGCGCGCGGCCGTCCGGCCGATGCCGCCCGCGCCCTCGACAACGCCATCGCCCTCAGCCAAGCCCTGATCCAGGTTCTCGGGCCGGATACGGCGCTGCCCGAGGGCGACGGCGCGTCCGCCGGGGAGATCGCCGCCGGCGCATCCGCGGCCCGCGCCGCCCTCGACCGCGGCAGCAGGAGATCCTGATGGAGGCAACCCCGAGCCCGCAGGCGGGCCGCGCGCCGACGCGGCCCCGCACGGAGCGGGACCTCCGGGCCGAGCGCACCGCGGCGCTGGCCCGGCGCGGCGTCGCCGCGGCGTCCTCCGATGCCGGCCTCGAGCACCTCGTCTGCGCCTGCGGCGGCGAGCGCTACGGCCTGCCCCTGACGGCCGTCGCGCAGATCCTGCCGATGCGGCCCAGCACGCCCATGCCGGGCGCGGTGCCGGCGCTGATCGGCCTCATCGCCCTCTCGGGCCGGATCGTCGGCGTCCTCGGCCTGGCCCGGGCCCTCGGCCGGCCAGATTCCGAGACCGAGACGGGGCATCTCGTGGTGCTGCGCGGGGCCCCGGCCCACCAGCCCATCGCCCTGGCGGTCGACCGGGTGCTGGGGATCGCCCGCGCCCCCGGTTCCGCCGCCGTCAGCCCGCCGGCTGCCGCCGATCCCGACGGGTTGGGCAACGAAGCGACTTCGGGCTATGCCCCCGGGGCGGCGGGCGGCAGCGGCCCGGATTTCGTCATCGTCGACCTGCCCCGCCTCCTGCGCCGCGCCCTGCCCTGACGGCCCCCGCATCCCCAAACCGGAGCCAGCCCAGCCCGTGATTCTGTCGATCGGACGACGCATCCTCCTCGGCTTCTTCGCCGTCACGGTGGTGATCATGGCGCTCGGGCTCTACGCGCTGGAGCAGATCGGGGCGGTGCGCGACACGACCGACGCGATCGTGCGGCGGGACATGACCGTGCTGCGCCAGCTCGACGACCTCGGCAACGAGGCCCGCGACCTCGGGCTCCTCCGCCGCAGCGCCGTGATCGCCATGCTGACCCAGAGCCAGGGGCGGCCGGCCCGCACGGACGACATCGCGGCCGCGTGGCGCCAGACCGCCACCCAGGTGGAGAATCGCCTCGCCACCACGGTCCAGCTCGCCACCGAGTACCGGGCTGCCTCGGCCTCCCCCGAGCGCGTCGCGTCTTGGGATCGGATCATCACGGCGGTCGGCGAGGTCCAGCGCGCCTTCCGGGACGTCAGGAGCCTCAGCGAGCTGCAGTTCGCCGCCATCGCCGCGCGGGATGCCGCCGCGGTGGAGGCCCGCAACGACGAGATCACCCGCCTCCAAGCGCCCTTCCTCGATGGGATCAAGACTCTCAGGAGCCTGCTCGATGGCGGCATGGCCCTGGGTCAGCGCGCCGTCCAACAGGTCTACGACCGCTCGCGCCTCTCGATCTACCTGACCCTCGCCGCTGCGGTGCTGCTGGCGATCCTGATCACGTGGCTGATCAGCCGCGCGGTGGTGCGCCCCCTGGAGACCGTCATGGCCTTCGTGGGCCGGGTCGGGGACGGCGACCTGTCGGGCCGGCTGGAGAACCGCGGGCAGGACGAGGTCGGTCGTCTAGCGGGGACGCTGAACGCGATGGTTTCGGGGCTTTCGGAGCTTGCGCGGACCAACCGGGCGGCGACGGCCGACCTGAACGCGGCGGCGGCGGAGATCCGGGCGTCGGCGCAGGAGCAGGCGGCCTCG
>NZ_JAKSYC010000157.1 GCF_022829585.1 Methylobacterium sp. J-026 | reverse complement strand
AGCCATTTCAGCCGGTGGTCGAACACGCCGGCATGGCTGGAGCGACGTACGATCCCGGTGACCGCGTAGCCCTTCTGCAGGAGCAGCTGCGCCAGATACGCGCCGTCCTGGCCCGTGACACCCGTGATCAGCGCGCGCTTGTTGTTGGCCATGCTGTCGTCCATTCGCTCCAATGTCTACGATGCGGGCGCATCGAACGCGGCGCCGAACCTTGAAGGCTGCCGGGTACGCGCAGGAAACCGGCCTTCCGGCGCAGCGGCCAGCACCGCTCGTATCCTGTTGCGGACCGCAATAACGTCTGCGGCCGCGCAGGTCGAGGCTGCCGATTCTGCAAAGTCTCTATCGCACCGCGCTGGATACCGGAACCGGGACGATGCGCCGGCTTTTCGATTCGGATCGTCTTTCGTCCGCAGTCCCGCAGCCGCTCTCCGTTCGGAGCAAAGCCTCGATCGGGGCGCGGCCTACGGCGCGGCGACTTATCCAGCCCGTGAGCGTTCGGCGTCGGCAGGTCCTGGACCCGTCTCGGGCGCCGCGCCCGAACGCGGGGTCGCGCGCGCGTGCGGGTTGCCCCCGGGAGCCGCCCGATCTCAATCACCGTCGCCTTCGGGGAGCGGCATCGCCACGTCGCCCGCCATGAATCGGATCGCCCCGATCTCGACATCCTCGCCGGCCTCGACCGGCAGATCCAGCTTCGGCGGCTGTCGACCGGTCAAGATGGCGTGGACCGTGATCGCCCGCGAGGCGGCCGTGGGCTGCCCGCACACGGCCTGGAGATAGGCGATGTTCAGCCAGACGCCGCTCTCGCGCGGGACCGTCGACTTGAGGACGTCGAAGGCCCGGAAGGCGAGGCTGACGTTTCGGGTCAGCCCGAGGAAGAGGCCGTACTGGGCGAGCGCCGCCACATCGAGCTCCGGGTGCTGGCGGCAGAGCTGCGCGACCTCGTTCAGCCGGTCGGTCGCGACGAGATGCATCGCGAGGAGCAGCGTGTCCTCCGGCGTCCGAGTCCATGTCGCGTCGCGGGACGAGACCGTTTCGCCCCCATGCCCGACGAGGCCGCACAGGAGCGCGTTCCGGATCGACATCGCAGATGTCTCCTCTAGAGCATCATCCCGGAAGGTGGGTTCCGGCTTTCGGAAAAAATGATGCCAACCCAAAGACCTGGCGCATTGTCCTGATGCCGATGTTCAGGACGATGCGCGCGAGCGCCCGCCCGCCGAAGGGGATACCGGTTCGGCCGGCGCGCGCGTTGACTCACCGGCTCTCGCGGCGCAGCGGATCGAACTGCCACGTGCCGGCCATCTCCATGATCAGATCGACGACGGCAGCGCTGGTGTTGATCTGGTAGCGATGCGCCACCGTCGTCGTGTCGTGCGCGAGGCCGCGCCCCTCGGCATAGGCGAGGTAGCGCTGCGCCAGGGCCTGCGTCGCGGCGATGCCATCCAGCGCCGGCAATTCCGGCGCCCGGTCCGAGCGCCGCAGGGCCTCGAAGCTGGGGGCGAACCGCTGCAGGAACGTGTCGTGGAAATGCCTCCAGCTGCCGAAGTCCCAGCCCGCCCGGTGGGTGAGATGATGCATCGGGAAGCCGTCGATCCAGGCGGCCGTGTGACCCTCGGTCATGAAGGCCAGCGGCAGCATGTAGTCCCACCACGGCAGGCCGATCGTGAACGGGTCGCAGGCGAGCGCCGAGGCCTTGGCGATGTCGAAGAAGAACGCGTCGAAGCCGTTGTTGTACAGGACCCGCGGCCGTCCGAACGGGTGCTCGACCTCGTAGCGGCTGGCGAACAGGAGCGCGTGGCGCCCATCGAACGCCATCCGCGCGCCCACGTTCGAATCCGCCGCGTAGACGTCGGCGTTGACGATGCCCCCGTGGGGGGCGCCCGTGGCGCGCAGCGCCCGGATCATCTCGGCGAGGGGGATCAGCGGCTTGCCGCAGAGGGCCGCCATGTCCCGCTCGGCGGTCACGACCTCGACGTCCGGGAAGGCCGCCTTGACGAGGTCGACTTCGGCGGCCGCGTTGACGCTGAAGATCTCGAAGCCGTTCTCGCGCCAGCTCTGGATGCAGCGGTGCTGATAGAGGTGCCCGATCTCGCAATCCTCGCCGACGTAGCGTTTGATGAACGGGGAGAGCGAGGTCGCGAGGGGGATGGATCGGGCCATGGAACACTCCGTCAAGCCGCGCCGGACGGCGTCGTGGTGAGGGCGGTGTTCAACTCCCGGGCGAATCGCCGGGCGTACAATTCGGTGTCGAAGAACGGGGCGTCGTGCAGCCCCTTCGCGATGCCGATCTTGTAGCTGGCCCAGTCTGCCGGGTCCTGCGCCAGCCGGCGCGCGGTGTCGACATAGCCGTCGATCGTGTCGGTCACCTGGTCCCCGAGGCCGAGCAGTTCGAGCAGGTCGGCCGACTGGTTCTCACGCTGGGTCAGCCCGCGCTTCGTCACGACCGGGATGCCGAGCCGCAGGGCGTCGAGGGACGACAGACCGCCACTGTGGGGAAAGCTGTCGAGGTAGATGTCGACCGTGGCGAGCAGCGTGCTGATGACCGAGGCCTCTTTCCAGGGCCCCGCGATCGTGACCCGGGCGGGGTCGACCCCGTGGTCGATCAACTGGCGGCTGAGCCGCCGGCAGAACCGCGCGATCGGGTAGGACGAGTCCCAGTTGGGGTTGAACGGGTAGAGGACCAGCCGGCTGTTGGGCGTCGCCGCCAGGACGCGCGCCCAGGTCTCCGACAGGACCGGGTGGATCTTGTAGAAATTGGCTCCGCTGGCGAACAGCGTCGTGGTCGCCGGCGTGCGCAGCTCGGTCATGTCGAGCCACTGGCGGGACGGGCCGGTGCCGGCGTCCCGATCGAACACGAGGCAGGAGCCGGGCAGCCGCACGAGGCGCTCGGTGTATCCCTCCTGCGGGTCGGACCCGCTCTCCGAGATCTCGCCCGAGACATAGAGGTCGATCGCCGGAAACCCGGTCGTGAAGACGGCGCAGAAATTCACCGCCTGCCAGCGGGCGAGCCGGAGCGTGGCCAGCGCGACGTACTCGTTGTAGCCGAACGTGATGTTGTTCATGAAGATGAGGCAGTCGAGATCGAGCGCCCGGATCGCCGTCACCTTGTCCTTCAGGGCCGGCTTGCCGTTCAGGTTCTCGATGTCGTGGCTCAACGCCCGGATCGGGCCGATCAGCGTATCGGCATCGTCCGCCGGGGCGCCGAAATAGCCGTTGTGATGGATGATCGAGGTCACGTGGAAGCCGTGCGCCTTGAGCCGGCGCGAGGACGCGACGCCGACGAAATTCTCGGTGCGGGCGTCGACGTCGTTCCAGAGCAGGCCGAGGCGGATCGGTCGGTCCGGGGGAAGCGGCTCGGGGCGGCCGGACTCCACCGGGTCGAGGCCGTGCTTGCGCCGGATATAGGCTCGGATCAGGCGGCTCTTGGCCTGCGCGAACGGCACGAGGTAGCCCTCGCACGAATAGATCGCACCGCTCTTGAGGGAAGCGACGCCGTGCTCCAGGAGCGGCCGGATCTGGCCCGGGGGTGATCGCTCCATCAGATCGGCAATGAGATTGTACAGCCTGACCGTGTAGTCGAAATAGACCGTCCGCTCCTCATCCGTCCCGAAGCACTTCGGGTGCCAGGCGATGTAGCGCAGCAACAGGTCGTCGAAGCGCTGCTGCTCGATGAACAGGGTCAGTTCCGGCAACGCGTGCGGCGGCACGAGGAACAGGCCGGCGAAGAGCCGCCGCGCATCGCCCCTGGGCAGATCGTTCCAGGTCGCGACGATCTCCGCCGGGGCCGCCGGCAGTTCCAGGACGAAATCGATCAGCTTGGCGTCCTGCACCACCGCGTGGAACAGGGCGGACGAGCCGGTGCTCAGGAGACCCGCGGTCGCGTCCGGGTCATGGTGCAGGACGAGATGCACGAAGCGGTTCCGCGCCAGCGTGGCGAGGCTCGCATTGGCGGGGCTCGGTTCCTCGAAGGCGAGATCGACGCAGGCGCGGAGATGCCGGATCGCGTCGAAGACCGCGTCGGATGCGAGGCGCGTGCTCATGGGACCGCCGTCATGCCACCACGCGCACCGGCGCGTGGTCCGCGAGAGTGTGCAGGTAGGCCGCCACGGCCGCGTCGAGGCTCGCCCGGGCCCGCTCGACGCTCGGATGTGGCGAGGGCCGGGCGCTGACGCGACAGACACCGATCGACAGGCGGCGGGGATCGCCCAGACTCGGTCGGCCACCGAACGGCGCGTCGATGCGGAGTTCCGTGACACCCTGGTGATGGGGGGCCGCCGGGACCCGAAGCGTATAGTAGTTCATTTCGACGGATTGCTGAACGGCCGTATTCTCCCGGACGAACGGCGTCGGGACGCCATCGACGGCGAAGCTGAGCGCATCCCACTTGTCGAAATCGATGATGTAGGGGACGTAGACCAAGATCTCTAAAGCGGCGCGCCGATCGACCGACAGCTCGATCGTCGCGCTCGACTCGCCACTCATCCAGCGGAAGTAATATTGGGGCGTCTTCTCAGTCGGAAACCAGCCCTTGCCACGGAAGCTGCCGTCGAAGAGCATGTCGCACTGGCGCGGCCGGCGCGTCTCCGGGCTGCCCCCGCGCTCCCTGTCCGGATCCCTCATCGCGTCATCCAAGCTCATCCGAGTTCAAACGGCGTACCGTCAACCCTACCGACCGATCAGGACCACGCAGGTCAGCCCCGGGTGTCGTCAGGTTCGCGAAGCCGGATCAGCGATCGACCGGCGCATCCCGCCTGTCCATCCACGCGGTCTGTGGAACAGGGGGGCGCAGCGGCAGCGTGCTATAGAGCCTCGTTCTCATCCGGTCTACAGCCCCGAGGCACCCGACCCGTCCGCGGGGGCCGCGAAAGCCTCGAGGCGGTGCAGATAGGGCAGAGCCGGGGCCGTGAGGATCACGCGCTCGCGGTCCGGCGCCGCGTCGCCGAGGGGGCGAACCGTCAAGCGCGAGACCGCCACCGACAGGCGGCGCGGGTCGGCCGGGCTCGGCTGGACGGCGAAGGGCGCGGTGATGCCGACATCGAGGATGGAGCGGGCGAGGCCGTGACGGGACTCGGCCGCGGCGTTGGGGAACCGACCTTCGGCTTGGCCGTACAGCAGAAAATGCTCCCGCGGATCCTTGCCCGCGGCGGCCACGTCGGCGTAGCGGGCGAGGTACCACGCCGCGTCGATCTGCACGGCGAGGCCGTGGCGGGCCTCGGCGGCCGCGTTGGGGAACCGGTTCTCGTTGCGCCCGTACAGATCGTAGTGCTCGACCGGATCCTTGCCCGCGGCGGCCACGTCGGCGTAGCGGGCGAGGTACCACGCCACGTCGACGGTGTCGGACGACGGATCCAGAGCCCCCGCCCCTGCCGCCCCCAGGGCCGGCGCGCGCATCACGAAGTGCCGTCCGCCATCGGTCCGCGCCTCGGCCTCGACCGGGCGGTCGTCCACGTGGAACGCGATCTCGCCCCAGCGGCCCGCGTCGATGATGTGCGCGAAATGCACCCCGATCTCAAGGTCGGTGCGCCGGTCGATGACGATCCGGACCGTCGCCGTTGCGGCCGCGCCCATCCAGCGGAAGCCCGCGCCGTCCGCCTCGACGTCATGCCAATTGTGGCCGACCAACGTGCGGTCGAATACGATATCGGCCTCGGTCGGGACGGCGATGCCGGTCAGAAGGTTCAAGGATGGTCGTCCCGGCGCGTCGCTGGGGCGGAGGGTGATCATACGGCTAACCCGGACCTCGCAGATGAGGCCTCGTTCTAGAGCCGTTCCCGATCGTGTTGCAATCGGGACCGGCTCCCAGTCCTTGTTCGGGTTCGCGCCCGCGCCCGCGCCCGCGCGCCGGACCGGTTCTCGCTCCGGCGGGACGCCCTCACGGGCCCCCCACGAAGGCACGGCGGAGCGGCCCCGGGGGGTGTCGGAACACTGGCCGGGCGGTGTGAGCCAAGCCCACCGGGGCGAGCCCGGCGCGCGGGCCGCATCCCCGTCACGCCGCACCGCGCACCGCCGCGGCCAATCCCGCGAAAACCTCGACATGCCGCTCGGCACAGGCCGCCCAGGTGAACCGCGCCGCCTCGGCCTCGGCCTCGGCCGCCAGGCGGCGACGCAGGGCGGGATCCGTGGCGATCGCCGTGATGGCGCCGGCTATGGCGGTCGGGTCGAGGGGATCGACCAGCACGGCCCCGGCCCGGGCGATCTCCCGCATGCTGGAGCGGTCCGATGTCACCACCGGCGTGCCGCAGGCGAACGATTCCACGATCGGGAAGCCGAACCCCTCCGCCAGCGACGGGAACACCGTGCAGACGGCGTTGGCGTACAGATCCCAGAGCTGCGCGTCCGGGACGCGACCCAGGAAGCGGATGCGCTGGCTCTCGCGACCCGCCAGAGCCGTCAGGTCGTGCGACGTGACCGACCAGCCCTCCTGACCGACGACCACCATCTCGAGGTCCCGCACGGCCGGGTCGGTGAGGCGGGCCATGGCGGCGATGACGGTACGCAGGTTCTTGCGGGGTTCGATCGTCCCGACGCAGACGAAGTAGGGCCTGCCCTCCCGGCCGGCGCGGGGGCTGCGGCCCTGGTCACGGCCGGACTTGGCGCCGTCGACGCCGAGATGGGCCACGGACGAGGCGGCTCTCAGGGTTGGGAACGCCGCGTGCAGGGCGTCCTCGGTCGCCTTGGAGATGCACAGGACGTGGTCGGCCCGCACCAGATTGTGCAGCTGCCTGCGGAAATTCGCGACCGCGACGGGCGAGAACCAGTCCGGATCGGTGAGCGGGAAGACGTCGCAGATCGTCAGGACGTGCGGGCGATCGCGCAGGCGCGGATCGAGGCCGGCATAGGGGAAATAAGGATAGAACGCCACGCCGTCCGTGACCTGCGTGCCGGGCGCGAGGAACGCGGCGTCGGGCAGGGCACCGCTGTCGCGCAGCCGCGCGCCGCTCTCCGCCAATTCGGGGGCGTGGAAGAGGCGCAGGTCCACCCGAGGATCGCGGAGCAGCGCGTCGAGGACGTTCACCACGTAGCGGTGGACGCCGGTCGCCGCTTTCGGATCCGTGACCGCCATGCAGGGGACATCGACGTTCATGTAGACCGTCAGGCGCCCTGCCCCCGCGGTCGCCGTCGTGCGGGCCGCGGCCTCGGCACGGGACCGGGCGCGCACGAGCGCCCGCGACGGCCTTCGCCCGTCCTCGGCGATCCGCTGCAGCAGCCAGCGTTCGGGATCCGTGAGATCCGTGGTCGCCCGCGCGACGGCCTCCGGCGTCGGGTGTCGCAACAGCAGCGCGAGGAAATCCCGCCGGATCTCCGGCCGCGCGCGCACCTCCGCCCGGCGCAGCGCCTCGCTCAGGATCTCGGCGCGTCCGCGGCCGGCGCGGAGGGCCGCCGCCTGCGCCGCATGCTCGCGATCGGAGCCCGCCCGGCGCAGGATCACCGGGTAGAGCATGACCACGAAGTCGTCGTCCGGCAGGCCGAGGAGGATCTCGACATCCTCGGCCGCGCAGAGGGCGGGCTCCAGCGGCGGGAAGAAGTCGGCGTGCGAAACGGTGCGGGGCCTCGCCTGGCGCAGGAACGCGACCGACCGGAGCAGGCGCGACCACGTGCGAAAGCCCGGCCGTTCGACGTGCTTGGCGAAGTAGCGAACCAGGGCGGTCGGAACCAGTTCCGGCGGGCAGTACCGGTCGAGGATCGACAGCAGCGGACGCGCGTAGTTGGCGGATCGGAGCGAGAACAGCCGCTGGTTGCGGGCTGCGAAGATTCCGTCCCCCGTCTCGGTGAAACGGTTGTAGAGCCGTGCCCGCGGGGCGATCCAGCGCGGGATGCCGGCCCGCTCGGCCCGCATCGTGAACTCGCTGTCGGCATGGTAATGCGGCGTCGCCTTCGCGTCGTACAGGCCGATCCGCTCGAAGACGGACCGGTGGATCAGGGTCCCGTTGCCGCACAGATAATCCGCCGCGATCAGGCCGTTCGACTGTGCGGGCTCGGCGTCGACGGCATCGTCCCAGCGACTGGCCAGGCGCAATTGAAGGAAGGCGCCCGAACGCCACGCGTTATAGGCTCCGACGCCCCAGAGGCGGCCCGGATCTTCGACATACGCGATGACGCTGCCGACGATCTCGGCGGCGGCCGATACGGCGGCATGGACGATGCCCGTGACGTAATCGTCGGGGACGATGGCATCGTCGTTGATCGTGAGAATGTATTCGCAGCCGTCCTGCAGAGCCCGCGCGACGCCGAGATTCGTCGCAGCTGTCCAGTAGGCTGCGTCCGACGCGTCGAGGATGCTGACTTCAGGCAGCCCCAGCGCCCTGAGCGCGTCCGGCGTGCCGTCCGTCGAGGCCGAGTCGACGACGTAGAGCCGGAAGACGGGATAATCTTGCCGGCCCAGCATCTGCGCGAAGCCGAGGGTCCATTTCCGCCGGTTGCGGACGGGCGTGACCACGCCGACGAGCGGATAATGGGGGAGGCGCTGTTGAGCGCGGGCGGGCGGGCGCGCGACCGGACCATCGATCGGCACGCACGCGGCGTTGGGGTAGCGGCCCTCCGCATATCCGCGCACCGCGTAGTGCTCCGCCGCGTCGAGCCCGGTCCCGGCGATGTCGGGGTAGCGCGCCCGGTACCATTCGGCGTCGACATGCTCGGCGCGCCGGTGCCGGGCTTCGGCTTCGGCGTTCGGGAAGCGTCCCTCTGTGTGGCCGTAGAGCGCGTAATGCTCGCCGGGATCGGCCTCCGTCTCGGCGACGTCGCCGTAGCGCGTCAGGTACCAGGCGGCGTCGACCGACAGGGCGCGCCGGTGCTGCGCCTCATGCTCGGGACCGGGGAAGCGCCCCTCATCCCGGCCGACGCGCGCGTAGTGCTCGCCGGGCGACAGGCCGGACGCCGCGACGTCGGGGTAACGCTCCGCGTACCACGCCGCATCGATCTCTCGATCGAGCGCGTCCCGGGCTTCGAACGCGGCGTTGGGGAAGCGCCCCTCGGCGTGCCCATACAGCACGAAGTGCTCGACCGCATCCGTGCCGGTCTGCGCGACATCCTCGTAGCGCGCCAGGTACCAGGCGGGGTCGACCGAACGCCCGAGCGCGCCGGACTCCGACCCGGCACCCGCGCCCGGAGGATGTTCTTCTTCTTCGGCCATCTGACGCGTCGTTGCGAGCCCGGGCGTGCATACCTTGGGTGACGGTCGGCGGTCCACCCTTCGACCCCCGCGGGGTCAAACCAAGGCGGGGCTCGAAGAACCTCGGCAGCCCTGTACCTTCGGGAGTGCGTTCGCGCCGCCGCCGGCGCCTCCCGATGGGGGAACGCGATGGGCGCCGGATCTGTCAGGCCTTTGGTAAGCCGGCTGGGTCGGGGCCGTAGGGTGTCTGTAGCCGGCTCAGGATCGCCGCGCCGCCGCTCAGCTCCGCAGGGTGGCGTGGTTGTCGAGGAACCAGGCGTAGGTCTGGCGCAGGCCGTCCTCCAGGCCGACCTCCGGCCGCCAGCCCATGGCTCTGAGCCGCGACACGTCCATCAGCTTGCGC
>NZ_JAKSYC010000149.1 GCF_022829585.1 Methylobacterium sp. J-026 | reverse complement strand
GGGCGCGCCCCGGCCCCACGAGGCGCCCGGCGCCGCCGACAAGGCCAAGAAGTCGGGGGGGTGAGAGCACCGGTCGCGCGACGGCCGATCATCCAAACAATCCGCCTCATCCTGAGGTGCCCGCGTCAGCGGCCCTCGCAGGCGCCCTCCAGAAGACACCGTGACCGCGCGCGGTCTCCTTCGAGGCCTCCGCTACGCTCCGGGACCTCAGGATGTGGGGTATTGCTTGGATGGCGGCTCCGCGGTACGGTGTTTCGCTATCTGCTGCCAGCCGTCCCAACCCCCTCGGAGCCAGGCCTCC
>NZ_JAKSYC010000144.1 GCF_022829585.1 Methylobacterium sp. J-026 | reverse complement strand
ACGCTACAGACCTACGATGGTTTCGATGCAGCGCGCTTGCTGCTCCCACGTTTTATGGCTCGTGTCCGGCAGGCGCTTCGAAGTTCCATGGTATTTGCCGGGATCCCCAATCGCGACTTCCTGGTCGTTTGGACGCCAGATTTTTCTCGACGTAGCGCCTTCGCGACTTTGATCGACAGGGATATCACACTCCAGCCGCAACCGCTGACAAGAGCGCTCTTCGTTGTGTCAGACATTGGTACGCGGCTCGCCAACTCAGACGAGCTGGCTGATCACGGCCGTAGGTGAAGGTGGTGCCCGTTCTCAGATAAAAAAACTGTGTCTCTTGCCAGGGTTCATAGTTTAATATTTTTCACTAAGCGGATACCCGCTGATAGATTGGATTTTTTCGCAGCATGCCTCTGGTACACAAGATTTTCCAAGACGTGTGCTGGTCAAGCGTTTTTAGCTACGTCTATTTTCCGAGATGCAGTGCTCGGTGGTCACGCCGGTACACCAGCATCCACCAACCTCGGCGTGCTCGAATGACGGCTTTCAAGATCAGGCGAGAGGCGTGAAAACGGCGTAGTTTGGTCGCAAGCAGACTCGCACGGCACCGCTCAAAAAGGACCGTTTTTGAGCGGCTTTTCAGCCATCTGCTAAGCCATTGCGAAATTTAAGACTGGATCGCGCGAAAACGTGCGCTTATAATTTGGGCATGAAAATCGGATATGCCCGCGTCGCCACCGATGAGCAGACCTTGGCCTTGCAGCATGACGCGCTGCAAGCGGATGGCTACGATGTCGTCTATGACGATAAGGGCGTTTCCGGCACCGCCATGAAGCGGCCGGGCCTTGCCGCCGCTCTGGCAGCGGCCAAGGCCGGTGACACGCTAACCGTCTGGCGGATCGACCGCCTCGGCCGCACCACGGCCGGGCTTGCCATGCTTCTGGACGAGCTGCACGGGCGCGGCGTTGAGTTTCATTCGATCATGGACGGGATGGACACCCGCACGGCCGCAGGCAAGGCGCTCTATGGCATCATGAGCGTACTGGCGCAGCTAGAGCGCGACCTGATCTCCGAACGTACCAAGGCCGGGCTGAAAGCTGCCCGCCGTCGCGGCAAGCGGGCGGGCCGCCCGCCATCCTTCACGCCCGAAAAGCGTGAGTTGGCCGTCCGTCTGATCGAGGATGGCAAGGGCAGGGCGGAAGTCGCTCGCATGATCGGCATCGCCCCCGCAACGCTGCGCCGTCATATCAACGGCCCAACGGCGAGCTTGTAGGCCGCGCCATGGAGAGAGCCGCCAACATCAATCCCGAACTACTGGCATGGGCGCGAAAGGCGGCCGGCATGTCCCTTGAGGACGCGGCCAGTAAGATCGGCATCCAGCCGAGCGCGGCCAGTTCCGCCGCCGAGAAGTTGCAGGCCCTCGAAAGCGGCGAGCGGTTCCCGACCCGCAATCAGCTCGCCAAGATCGCCAGCGTTTATCGCCGGCCGGTCGTGACCTTCTATCTGGCGCAACCCCCTGCCCAAGCTTCTCGGGGCGAGGACTTCCGCACCCTGCCTTTCGACGTGCCACCGCGCGAGAGCGCCAAACTGGACGCGCTGCTACGGGATATCCGGGCGCGGCAAGAAATGGTCCGCAGCATCCTCGAAGACGACGACGAGGCGGGCCAGCTCGAATTTGTCGGCTCCGCCACGATCCAGACCGGCGTTCAGGGCGTCGTTGATAGCATCGCCGCAAAGCTGGACGTCCGCCTCGATACGCTTGGCCGCCGCAACGGCACAGCCGACGACCTGTTCAAGGATCTCCGCAGCCGGTCCGAAGCGGTCGGCATCTTCGTCCTTCTAGTTGGCGATCTAGGCTCGCATCATCACACGATCAGCGAGCGTGTGTTCCGGGGCTTCGCCATTGCCGATCGCGTCGCCCCCTTCGTCGTCATCAACGACCAGGACGCCAAGGCCGCGCGCGCCTTCACGTTGCTCCACGAACTGGCCCATATCTGGCTCGGCCAGACGGGTGTCAGCGGCATGGTCGGAGAGGACCAGGCCAAGACACCGCAGGCGGCGATCGAGCTGTTCTGCAACGACGTCGCCGGCCGCTTCCTGTTACCGGACTCGGCTTTCGCCAGCAGCCCGGACTTCGACCCTGCGGACCTGCCCCGCATCATGACGGCCGTCGCGAGAATGGCCGAAGCCTGGCGCGTCAGCGAACCCATGGTGGCGCATCGCATGCGCCGCATGAACTGGATCAGCGGCCCGGCCTATCGCGAGTTGGCAAGCAACTATGCCGCCCGTTGGCAAAGCCAGAAGGCGCGCGCCAAGGACGACGCCAAGGAGTCCGAAGGCGGCCCCAGCTACTACACGGTCAAGCAGTTCAAGCTGGGTGCCGCGCTTGTCGGCCTGGTGCAGCGTTCCGTGCGCGACAACATCCTGTCGCACACCAAGGCGGCCAAGGTGCTCGGCGTCAATCCGGGCGTCGTCGAGCCGCTGATTAAACGTTACGAATTTGTCAGAGGCGCGACCGTGCCCGGCCTCGAGAGGGACTGATTGCTGTACCTCCTTGATGCGAACGTGTTGATCCGAGCGGATGAAGAATATTACGGCTTCGACCTCGTACCTCAATTCTGGGACTGGCTTTACGGCCAGTGCCAAGCCGGCAATGTCAAAATGCCATTGGAAATCTGGCAGGAAGTCTGCGGCTCGCGTACGCAGCTCGGACAGTGGATCAACGACAAGGATGTGAAAGCCGCGCTAATCCTGGACGAGGAAGCTGATCCTGCGATCCTCAATGAAGTGCTCACGACCGGCTACGGGCCGAGCCTGACGGACACCGAACTAGACAAGATCGGGCAGGATATGTTTTTGGTCGCCTATGCCCGGATGGCAGCCGATCGGACGGTTGTTACCAAGGAAGTCTCCGCACCCTCGAAGAAACGCGCCAACCGCAAGGTGCCGGATGTCTGCAACACATTCGGTCAGGCGTGGATCAAAGACTTCGACCTCTACCGCATCCTTGGCTTCAAGGCTTAATTCGCTCCGGAATTGCGCATCCGGAAAACCTCTGGTTTCAGCGGAGGCGTGCGTGGTGTGAAAATCTTGAGTTTAGCACCGGTCCTTTTGCGCAATCCACCGATTAGCGAACCAATGGCATAAGATAGTTCGGCCGACTAATCGTTCTTTCGCCAGATCTCCTCGGCGAGCAGCGTCGCGAACGATACCCAGGCCACCAATGGAATGCCGAGCTGGCCGGCGGTCTTATCGACCTGACTGGCCGTTGCTACATAACCGACTGCGCTTGCGCCGAGGGCGGCTGATGTGACGGTGGCCCATCCCGTTGACCGCTGACCGAAAAAGACTTCGCTCCACCCGGCAATACCAACTTGGTTCGCGGCCCAGAACGCCAAAGCCGCCGTCCGCTCAGGCGATCTCTCGGCGCGAAGCAGTCGATAACTGCCATAGGCGAGCGACGCCTGGATGCCCGTCCAGGCAACCGGGTAGACCGGCGACGGCGGTGTGTAGTCCGGTTTCGCGAGATGCCGATACCAGCGCCTCGTCCGGGGGTGATCAGGCGTCGGGCTTGCGCGCCGCCCGATGAGCAGAGCAGCCGTAACGGCCCCAACCGCCAGAGCCGCAGCCTGAAGCGGCGATAAGCCTCCCGTTCGGGCGTGTGATGGCATGCTGGTACTCCTCAACGGGTGTCGATCATCCATGTGGGATGAGGGCGGGCATCGACCCAGGGCATCGACTGCGCGGTGACGAGTTTTTGTTCGGAAAGGGCGACGGCCCGCTATCAACCAGTCCCGTTGAATAAATCGCCTATCGCCTTACGGGCACGAAGGGTCACCCGCCTGCGCCGCTGATGCTCCGGCCGATCGTGAAGTATATGGCACCGTTGGCAGAACGCCGCGAGGTTGGCGTCCGTGTTGTCGGCTGTATCGTGGTTGCGATGTGCCGTCGCCAGCACTACGCGCGTCACCCTCACCAGTCCCGGTTCCATGCCCTCAGGAAGGGGCATGGCGCGACGCATTAAGCGACCTCGACCATCACGCCAGCGACTGGCCTCGATATCCCACCAGCGACCGTCACCGAGGTGCTGCACGTCTTGTAAGTGCGGCCTGCCGCATCCCTCACATCGCCCGCCCGCCCGTACGAAGCGGATGACGGCCGAGAGCTGCTTCCAGTCGATCGGGTAGAAGTAGCAATGCTCGCGGCGGATCGGCATCAGAGATCCGCGTCCTGCATCGGGGCGGCCTTCGCCCGCTTGGCGATCCGAGCTAGGGTTGAGCGGCTGCAGCCCGTGGCGGCCTGGATCTGGCTCCAGGGCGAGCCGGCCTTCAGCATAGCCGCGATGCCCTCGTTCCGCTTCGTGTCCTCTTGGCGGCCCCGGTAGAGGCCCGCCGCCTTGGCGCGGGCCTGCCCCTGCGCCTGGCGGCGGCGGCGATCGTCGTAGTCCTTGCGGGCGACGGCCGCGAGGACATCGAGCAGCATGCCGTTGATGGCCTGGAAGACCCATCCCGTGAACTCGTCGGCCGGTGTGGCGAGGCTCCAGGAAGTGGGAAGGTCGAGCGCCACGATGCGCACGGGCTTGGCGTCGATCTCCGCCCGCAGCTTCGTCCAGTCGTCCGAGGTGAGGCGGGACAGGCGATCGACCTGTTCGATCAGCAGCACGTCACCCGGTCGGCAATCCTTCAGGAGGCGGAACAGCTCCGGCCGCGCCAGCGTCGCCCCGCTCTCGTTCTCGACATAGGCCGCGGCGATCGCCAGGCCCCGCTCATGCGCGAAGGCGTCGAGCTGCGCCCGCGCCCGGGTCGCGTCCTGTTCGGAGGTATAAGCGCGCAGATAGGCGCGGACGAACATGAAACCTGCCAATCGGTTCGATTAGGATAGGTGTCATGATACTAGTTCGATTTGAATGGTCAAGCTGATTATATGAGACTGCCTACTGTCTGGTTCGATTGAGGTATACCCAAATCGGATTGGCCGGATCGGCTGGTTTGGGTGGAATTCTGCCAGTCCGCTTTGGGGCGAGGAGTGGAAAAAGCAGACACAGCCGTCGCGCCCGCGCACGACACAAGGCGGACATTGCCGTTGCGTTATGCCTTGCTGGTGGCCTCCGCTTCGGCCGCACGCGCGAGCGCTTCGACCCAATCCTGGTGGTAGCTGTAGAGCCCGCCAGGGTGTTTGTGCCCAAGCTGCTCGAGGAACCAGGGGCCTTGCTGCGTCTCCTCGGACAGCACGTGGCAACCATTCGCAGTGGGTGTGATGACCCAGCCGTGAAAGGCCGTCGAACCGGTCTCGTCACCGTCGACCGTGGTCGACCACGACAGCCTGCGTTCCGGCACGAACTCGGTGACCACCGGGTACATCAGGGAACCAATGGTGACCCGGGAGTACCGCGTGCCCAGCGACAACTCCGTCTGGCCGTCGGGCAGCTTGACCTGGTTTTCGGGCGGGAAATAACTCGACCAGTTCTCGGCCTCGACGGGCAACTTCCAAACCACTGCCGCCGGCGCTTTCACGTCGATCTCGTTCAGTGCGTAAATCGCCGAGATCCGTGGATCGAACTCCGGCGGGTAAATGACATGGTCAAGCATGGCGGGTCTCCTTGGAATGATGAGGCTATCAGACCGCGGTAGAGGCGAAGCCGTCAGCATACGGCTGACATGGCTTGAATAATTTCTTCTGTGGAGTGCTCGTCCACGCAGAGCGGTGGTGCGAAATCCCACCGGCAGGTTCCCTGCGAGATACACCCATTGTCAAACCGGAAATGGTGGAGGGTGTTCAGGTGGTCGACTGGGACGATGTTCGGTTTTTCCTGGCCGTGGCTCGTGGCGGCTCCGTTCGTGCGGCCGCTGATCGCCTTGGCGTTGATCACTCCACCGTCCTGCGGCGCATTGGACAGTTTGAGAAGCGTCTAGGAGCGCGAGTGTTCGAGAAGTTGCCTTCGGGCTACCGCCTGACGCAGGGAGGGGAGGAGGTTCTCGCGTTCGCCAACCAGATGGAGACATCCGCCAACCAGCTGGAAGCCCGGCTTCACGGGCGTGATCAAAGTGTCCGGGGACACTTACGTGTCACGATGGCACCGACCTTGGCGAGTCACCTGCTGATGTCAGACTTCGCCGAGTTTGCGCGGCTCTATCCCGAGATCGAGCTCGACATCCACTCCTCCGACGATCCGGTGAACCTCACCAACCGCCAAGCCGACGTCGCGCTTCGGGTCGTCTACGAGAGCACGTCGCTCCCCCTCAATCTTCATGGATTGCGGGGACCGGAGCTGTTCAGCGGCGTCTACCTGTCACGCGACCTGTTGGCTGCCTGGCGCGCTGGACCGTCCCGACCGATCCGCTGGGTGGTCAAGGAGTTCGACGGCATTCCCGATTGGGGCCTGGAAGGCGACATACCGGTCGCCGACGTGCCTTTCCGGACGGTGGACGCAAGCGCCCACCTGGCCGCGGTGCGGACCGGGATTGGCATGACGGCACTTCCCTGCTTCGTCGGCGATGCCGATCCATCCCTGGTCAGGGCGCCAGGAAGCTCACAGCATGGGCACGGGAGATTGTGGCTGCTCACGCAGGGCGAAACGCGCAAGACCAAGCGGGTGCAGCTCTTCACGACGTTTATGTCGCGCAAGCTCGTCGGCCATGTACCGCTTCTTTCCGGTAACGCCCGGGTCCCCGAGTAGCGTTGCGACGGCGGAGATCGCACCGGACGGGTGGTGCGTCCATGCAGAACCGATGTCGAGATCCTGGCAGTCCCGCGACACTGCGCCAAAGCCTAGATCAACCTCGCTCAGCTGCTGAATGTCCTCGCCGATCAAAGGAGCCTTCCAGGTTTCGCTTGTCGGTCGGCTTCAGCGGGTCCGCGATGCCGTTCGGTTGCTACCGATCGAGCCAAGGAGGCTGCCATGTTCGAAGCGATTGCCTGGCCGGATGATATGAAGCCCAGCCGGTGTCCGATCCATTTCACCAACGAGCGTGAAGTCGCCGTTTCTGCCGACACCATTTGGTCGCTTCTGACCGACCATGCGTCCTGGAAGGAGTTCTATCCCGGCGTCGAGCACGTCGAGCTTCTCGACGGACATACGGCACTGGGGCTCAACAAGCGGTTCGAAACCAACCTTGCGGGCCAGGACATTTCCGCGATCGTAACCGAGTACGAGCCGACCCGGCGCATCGCTTGGTATGGCGGCCCTAAGGCGTCGAGGGAGTCAGTGGCCTACCACGCCTGGATTATCACTCCCACGCTGACCGGCACCCATCTTTGGACAGAGGAGACCATGCGCGGTCCGGTCTGGATCGAGCTGGCTAAGCAGGCCCCCGACGCCTTCTGGCGCACGCACGAGACGCTGCTCGAAGAGCTGGAGAAGGTCGCGGTGGAGCGTGAGCGCCTGCGGGCCTGAGCGCGGGAAGCATGCGCACGCCGTCGCAGATCACATGGAGGAACACACCATGAGCTACGCAATCATCGGGTTCGGTGCAGTAGGACAGGCTCTCGCCCGGATGTTCGCCCGCAAGGGCCTCGCTGTCGCCGTTGCCGGGCGGCGACCGCCAGAAGCCTTCGCATCGGAGGCCAGGGCGATCGGCTCGAC
Organism: Methylobacterium sp. J-026; assembly: GCF_022829585.1. Classification (GTDB taxonomy): domain Bacteria; phylum Pseudomonadota; class Alphaproteobacteria; order Rhizobiales; family Beijerinckiaceae; genus Methylobacterium. The sequence continues at coordinate 1,014 of NZ_JAKSYC010000144.1, read as the reverse complement.
GGTGACCGCAGTGCCGCTCGGCGAGGCGCTTCAGGCCGACATGATCCTCCTAGCCATCCCGTTCGGTCAGCATCAGGAGCTCGCGAGAGCGGCTTCCCGGTGGGATGGCAAGATCCTCGTCGACGTGACCAATGCTTTCGGCGTGCCAGTCGAGGACCTCGGCGGCCGTCCGTCGTCCACCGTGGTCGCCGATGCTTTCCAGGGTGCCCGGCTGGTGAAGGCGTTCAACCATCTGGCCGCAGCGAAGCTGGCTGCGGATCCGGACGTGAACGGCGGCCGACGGGTCATCTTCGTGTCGAGTGACGATGACGCCGCGGCGGAGCCCGTCAACGCGCTGGCCGAGCAGCTCGGGTTCGCGCCGGTCTGGCTGGGCAAACTCGCGGAAGGCGGTGCCCTGGTCCAGGCACGGGGGAAGACCTGGGCTCCGCTGATCTTCCAAGATTTCGTCAAGTTCGACCATGTCTAGCGGCCCTCACGTGGCTGAGCTGGGCGTTGTCGAACCCCGGCGTACAGGAGAACCAACATGATCATCGATCTCAAGGGTCGCCGGGCCATTGTCACCGGCTCCACAGCCGGTATCGGTCGGGCGACCGCCGAAGGCTTGGCGCGTACCGGGGCGGCAGTCGTCGTGAACGGTCGCGGGCGCGAGCGGGTGGACAAGACGGTCGGTGAGCTCCGCAGGCTGTTCCCGGAAGGCGACATCTCCGGTGTCGCTGCCGACCTGTCGACGGCCGAGGGTGCCGCAACCTTGCTCGCAGAGGTTCCGGACGCCGACATCCTCGTCAACAACGTGGGCACTGCCCACCTGCGGGAGTACGGCGGCGTCGATGACATCGCGATGATTCCGGACGAGGACTGGCTCGGACTGTTCCAGCTTAGAGCTGTTCCCGCCTATGTAGCGACGGCCAAGTCATTTTCGTAACCGGCAGCTGTGAGGCAGTTGCGGCACTCGTCTGAGGTAAAGCCGGTGAAGGCTTCGCGGATGGTTGCCCAGAGGTCGGGCACGGTGCGGGC
>NZ_JAKSYC010000139.1 GCF_022829585.1 Methylobacterium sp. J-026 | reverse complement strand
CACCACGAGCACGGCCTCCACGACGGCCCTGTTCACGATCAACGGTACCTCCGTGTCGGCGACCTTCGCCGCATCGTCGAGCATCACCGCCGTGGTATCGGCGTTGAATTCCGCAGTCAGCTCGGCCAGCACCACGTCGAGCGGATCGTTCGGCGCCGGCGCGATCTTCTCGGTCGATAGCACCGGCACCAAGATCGTCCTGAACGCGCAGGCCGACGTGGAATTCCAGAACTCCACCAGCCAGGCAGCGCTCGGCTTCGCGTCGTCCTCGACCACAGCCTCGACCTATGGCACTGCGGCCAGCACGGTGGTCTCCAGCGACCTGGCCGTGTCCGGCGTCAGCCAGCGCAAGTCCCTGGCGCAGCAGTACAACAACCTGCTCAACCAGATCACCCAGCTCGCCGGCGATGCCAGCTACAACGGCGTCAACCTGATCGCCGGCACCGGCAACAACCTGACAATCAAGTTCAACGATACCGGCAGCTCCAAGCTGGATGTCGCCTCGGTGGACGCGACCGCCAGCGGCCTGGGCCTGACCTCGATCACCAACTCGAACAGCTCGACGAGCTCGAACGGGCTGGGCAACTTCCTGCTGAACTCCGACGTCAACTCCACCCTGACCACGCTGACCAACGCCGGCAGCGCCCTCAACTCGGCGGCGAGCAACCTGGGCTCGAACCTCTCGGTGGTGCAGAACCGCCAGGATTTCTCGAAGCAGCTCATCAACGTGTTGCAGACCGGCTCGGCCAACCTGACCAACGCCGACCTGAACCAGGAAGCCGCCAACTCGCAGGCGCTGTCGACCCGCCAGTCGATGGGCATCTCGGCGCTCTCGCTGGCCAACTCCGCGCAGCAGGGCGTCCTGCAGCTCCTGCGCTGAACGCGAGCTTGGGTGAAGAACAGGGCCGGCCGGGGTCATTCCCGGCCGGCCTTTCGTTTGCGCGGGCGCCCTCGCGATCCGATGCGTCGCCGTGGCCCGTAGCCCTGTCGACCGCCGGACGCTCGGGTCGGCGGCGGAAGCGCCCGGCCCGACCGCCCGCCGCCCGCTCCCGAGGACACGCCGACGCGCCCGAGGCTCCCGGAGCGCGTGCCACAGGCGAACCAACGCGCAGGTCATGCGGACATCCCGGGCGTCGCCGCTGGGCTGTTGGAACGTCTCGATGGGCAACCCAGGCGCGTTGCCATGCCGGCCCGGCCCGCAGCACCCCGGTCTTCGAAGGCCATCGGAGCCTGTATTCCCCCAAGATGCCAGTCGTATCAGTATTACCTCTGACCAGATGCCGACAGGCAGCTGGTTTGTACGAGATACGATCGTTCCGTATTGCAGAATCTAGAATTTCAGGCGCCCGACACCGATCAAGCCGTGGATCGTCGCCGGCTCGTGCGCGCGACCGCAGCGATTGCCCCCGGGACCGGCGGCGTCCTGGACGCCGAACTCCGACAGGTCCGCCGATCCGCCCGGCGTCGCGGTGCCGAAATCGTCCATCGCATCGATCCTGGGCGATGCGTCGGCGGCCCCGGTCGTGTCCAAATGAAAGGTTCCGGATACCGGCGAAAGCGAAACAAGAAGAGCAGCCTGGACAATTTAAGATTTGGCGATAGCCTGGCAGTCAACTAAAACCCCATTACACCGAAGGTGAGGAACAGAAACATTCTGTTCGGCGCGGCGATTGCCGATTTGGGCCCCGGGAGAACAATCGGTTCGACAGACATACCGTTTCCGATTCCGCGCGTTGATTCTCGATTAACCGATGCCGCATAGTCAGATCCGGGGACCCGCTGGGGTGATCCATCTCCTGTCCCGGCGAGGTTTCGATGATCGTCTTGATAGTGGTGGCGATCGGCACCGGTCTCGCGACCGCCATCGTCCTCGTCCCGATCAGCACCGTGGCCGCGCTCGTCGCCGCGCCGCTGGCGGCCAGCATTTCGGCCCTCGCCGCCGGATCGCTCCTGGCGTGGCTGGGCGCCCGGCGAGACCGGCGGAGACGTGCCCTCGATGCGAGGACCGAAGCGATGGTCTCGGCGCTTCGGGATGTCACCGGGCAGGCGGAACCGAAATCCCCCGCGCCAAAGGTCTCCCGGCGCCGATTGGGGACCTAAGCCCCCATCCCTGCTGCCTGCGGGCGAACGAACCTCGGCAACATGGTCCGACGGTGAACCGGACGCGGCCGAGGCTCCGGGCAGCGATCGCCCGATCACGCGTATCCACCTCCGGGATGCGCGGCGGCACGGCGACCGCGGCCGCCACGCATCACGTGGCGCGACGCGGGATGTCGCTGGCGGAAGGGGTGGGATTCGAACCCACGGTGGAGTTGCCCCCACGGCGGTTTTCAAGACCGCTGCCTTAAACCACTCGGCCACCCTTCCTGGCGGCACCCGCGACCCCACGGTTACGGCCGCGAACGATGCCGCGTCAACCGGCGACGGACCGGTTGACCTGCGCAGCCATTCCGCCTATCCCACCGCCCACGCCTGACGCCGCCGAAAGCAGCGCTGCCGGTTCGATGCCGTTCCCAGGACGGCTTGGTCCGGCTGATGGCCGATTGGGGGATAGTTTAACGGTAGAACGGTGGACTCTGACTCCTCTAGTCCTGGTTCGAATCCAGGTCCCCCAGCCACCGAACATCCCAGCCTTCTGAAGTCGTCGAACGGTTGACCCAAACGTTCGTTTGGCTCAGCACGGATCCCCGCAGACGGTTGGTGTCGCCGGAAGCGTCCAACGCGCGCGGCAGAATTGCCGGATCGCGCATTCCTATTGGGCGCCTCGACGCCGCTGGTTCCGCCGACCTACTCGGGCAGCGGTTTTCCGGTGGTCTCCGGCATGAACCACGGCACGATCAGGCCGATCCCGTAGACGCTGGACATCGCCAGGGCCGCGGCGGCGACGCCGCCGAACGAGGTCACGATCTGCCCGGCGATGATCGGGAAGATCCAGGCGATCAGCCGGGCCCCGTTGAACACGAAGCTGGCGGCCGTCGCCCGCACGGCGGGGGTGAACAGTTCCACGAGATAGATCGCCATCCAAGAGAAGGCGAAGCCCAGGGTGAAGAACCCGTTCAGAAAGGCGAGGCCCATGAAGGGCACTAGGCCGCCGCTCCAGAGATAGCATGCGAGCGACGTCGCGATGCAGCCGATATAGGTGACGACGAGGAAGGCGCGCCGCCCGAGCGCGTCGGCCACGAAGCCCGAGATCACGTAGGCGGTGATCGCGCCCAGGTTGTAGATGATGCCCATGCGCGGGCCCCAGACATTGGCCGGCTCGCCCGCCGCCTTGGCCAGCCCCTCGGTATAGGCCGGCAGCCAGGACGAGACCGCCCACCAGCCGACCGTCGTGGCGAAGGACATCGCGGTGGCCAGCAGCACCCGGCGCCGGCTCTCGGGCTCACGGAAGATCTCGGCCAGGGTGAACGGGCGCTGCGCGCCACGGGGCGCCTGCCCCGAATCGTCGGCCGTGGCGGACCAGCGCTGCGCCTTCAGCGCCTGCAGCCACTGCTCGGATTCGTCGAGGGCCCGCCGGAGGTACAGGCAGACGAAGGCGGGCAGCGCGCCGAGCGCGAACAGGATGCGCCAGGATTGCTCCCCCAGTGGGTTAGTGGCCGCCAGCACGGCCCACACGATGGCGGCGAGCACCGCACCGCCGCCGAAGCCGGACTGCAGGAAGCCGCATCCCTTCGGTCGCGCCCGATTCGGCCAAGTCTCGGCCACGAGCGCGATACCGGTGGACCATTCCGAGCCGATGGCGAGGCCGGTGATGAAGCGCAGGACCGCGAGCTGCGTGAAGCTCTCCGCGAAGGCCGTCATCCCGGTGAAGATCGCGTAGCCCAGGATCGACAGCATCATCATGCGCTTGCGCCCGATATAATCGGCCGCGATCCCGCCGATCAGACCGCCGAGCCCCCAGCCGAGCAGCGTGATCCCGATGGCGAGCCCCACATAGTAGGCCGGCGCCTGGGCCTGTTCGGGGGTCAGGATCGTGTTCAGCGCCGGTCTCAGGGCGTAGACGAGGGCCACCGCCTCGTAGCCGTCGAAGATCCAGCCGAGATAGCTGCCCCACAGGATGCGCCAGTGCCGCCGGGTCAGACCGGCGTGCCACGGTGCATCGGCGTCCTCGCGCAGCAGCGCCTCGCCCGAACTCATGCCATCCTCCCGACGACGATAATGGCCCGCACCGTTCTGCCGCCCCGCGCCCCCTGACAGGTCCCCGCGCTTCAGGCAACGGTCCGGGCGGGCTCGGCCTGGATCCGTCCGCGCAGCCACGCGATGACGCCGCCGGCGAGCAGGATCTCGATCTGACGCGGCGACAGGTCATGCCGCAGCCGAATCGTCTGCCGGCCCCCGCGGATCGTCGCCGTGATCGTCGGGCCGGCCGCCAGCGCCTCGGCGATGCCGGCGATCTCCACGGTGTCGCCGAGTTCCAGCCGGTCGTAGTCGGACGGGTCCTGGAAGGTCAGCGGCAGCACGCCGAAGTTGACGAGGTTTTGCCAGTGGATCCGCGCGAAGCTCTTCGCCAGCACGGTCTCCAGACCCAGATAGCGTGGGGCGAGCGCCGCGTTCTCGCGGCTCGATCCTTGCCCGTAGTTCAGGCCGCCGACGATGGCGTGGCCCGACCGCGCCGCGCCGCCCTGCTTGGCCCGCCGCGGATAGGTGTCGTCGATCGGCTCGAAGGTGAAGTCGCTCGTCTTGGGGATGTTCGACCAGTAGGGCATCACCCGCGCGCCCGCCGGCATGATGTCGTCGGTGGAGATGTCGTCGCCGGTCTTCAGCATCACCGGCACGCGGATGTCGGCCCCGAGCTTGCCGAGATCGGGCAGCGTGGTGATGTTCTCGGACTTCTCCAGGCGGACGGCGCGGGCCTCCGCCTCCGGAAGCGGCGCCACCAGCATGGTGGTGTTGCCCGGCACCATCCCGGGCGGCGCGATCCGCGGATAGGCCATGTCCAGCGTGCGCGGGTCGGTGATGAATCCGGTGAGCGCCGAGGCCGCGGCCGTCTCCGGGCTGCACAGGAACACGCTGTCCTCACGGGTACCGGAGCGCCCGGGGAAATTGCGCGGCACCGTGCGCAGGGAGTTGCGCCCGGAGGCCGGAGCCTGGCCCATGCCGATACAGCCGTTGCAGCCGGCTTGGTGGACCCGGGCGCCGGCGTGGATCAGGTCGGAGAGCTGCCCATCCCGGATCAGGGTCTCGAGCACGACCCGGGTCGAGGGGTTGATGTCGAACGAGACCCGGTCGTGGGTGTTGCGGCCCTTCACGATGGCGGCCGCCACGGCAAAATCGCGAAACCCAGGATTGGCCGAGGACCCGATATAGGCCTGGTAGATCTCGGTGCCGGCGACCTCCGAGACGGGGACGACGTTGCCGGGGCTCGACGGCCTGGCGATCATCGGCACGAGGGCCGACAGGTCGATCTCCTCGTGGTCGTCGTAGCCCGCATCCGCGTCCGGGCCGAGGGGCGTCCAGTCGCCGCTTCTGCCGACCCCGTCGAGGAAGGCCTTCGTCGACGCATCGGAGGGGAAGACGCTCGTGGTGGCGCCCATCTCGGCGCCCATGTTGGCGATGACGTGCCGGTCCATGGCGGTCAGGCAATCCAGGCCCGGCCCGTAATACTCGATGATCCGGCCGAAGCCGCCCTCGACGCCGTGACGGCCGAGCAGCGTCAGGATCACGTCCTTGGCGCTGACCCAGTCGGGCAGCGCCCCGGTGAGCTTCACCCCCCAGACCCGGGGCATGCGCAGCTGCAGCGGCTCCCCCGCCATAGCGAGCGCGACCTCGACGCCGCCCGCCCCAAAGGCGAGCATGCCCAGTGATCCGGCCGCGGGCGTATGGCTGTCGGAGCCGACCAGGGTCTGACCCGGCTTGCCGAAGCTCTGCATGTGGACGGGATGGCTGATGCCGTTGCCGGGCCGCGAGTACCAGACGCCGAAGCGGCGGCAGGCCGAGCGCAGGAACATGTGCTCGTCGGCGTTGAGCTGGTCGTTCTGAACGAGGTTGTGGTCGATGTACTGCGCCGCGAGCCCGACTTTGACCCGCTCGACGCCCATCGCTTCGAGCTCCAGCATGACGAGGCCGCCGAGCACGTCCTGCAGGAGGGTCTGGTCGATCCGAAGCGCGATCTCGCTGCCTGGCGTGAGGTCGCCCTGGACGAGGTGCGACTGGACGAGCTTCTGCGTGAGGTTCAATCCCACCGTGTCGTCTCCCCCTATCGCGCCGGGCTGTCGGCCGGATCGCGCCGCCGCTCGGCGTCGTCGTGTTCGGCCCAGACTAGTGTCGGGCCCTGTCCGTGGAAGTCGATCGCGTTACAGGGGGCGTTGCGTGTCGAGCTTGGCCGGACCGTATCAGTCTGACCCGGCGCTGATCCGAGTCGCCTCCCGGCGCTCGAGCGACACGCGGCGCTATGCCAGCGTGGGCGGCCGGGAACGGAGAGCCCGCTTTCGGTGCGGACCGTCGGCAAACCCGCACGCTTTCACCAACCTGTCACCGGTCTTTTCTGGACGCCCGACTTGAGATTGGGCGTCACGGCGCCATCCTGGCCGCATGACCCGCCGCAAGAGCGGGTCGAGACCAGTGCATTCGGAGGAAACCCATGGCGACCGCATCGGCCGACCGAGCCCGCAACGCGCGCGCGGCCTCAGCCGAACCCGACAGCGGACGGGACGCAGGCGCACTGGAGCGGCTGGGGGTGCGCTTCACCAACTGGGCCGAGCGCTGGTTCCCGGACGCCTTCATCTTCGTCGCCATCGCGGTGGTGATCGTCGCGCTGGGCACCCTGGCCAACGGCGCCCCGCCGGCCGCGATCGCCAAGAGCTTCGGGGACGGCTTCTGGAGCCTGATCCCCTTCACCATGCAGATGGCCTTCGTCACCATCGGCGGATACGTCGTGGCCGTATCGCCGCCCGTCCAGGCCTTGATCGAGCGGCTGGCCCAGATCCCGAAGACCGGTCGGGGCGCAGTCGGATTCGTGGCCGGCGCGACGATGATCTCGTCGTTCATCAGTTGGGGCCTCAGCCTGATCTTCGGCGGATTGCTGGTGCGGGCGCTCGCCCGTCGGACGGACCTGCGCATGGACTACCGGGCCGCGGGGGCGGCGGCCTATCTCGGGCTCGGCGCGACCTGGGCGCTGGGGCTCAGTTCCTCGGCGGCGCAGTTGCAGGCGAATCCGGCGAGCCTGACCAAGAACCTCCTGGCGATCTCCGGCGTGATCCCGTTCAGCGAGACGATCTTCCTCTGGCAGTCGATGCTGATCGCCGCAATCCTGTTCGTGGTCTCGGTCGCGATCGCCTACGCCTCGGCGCCCCGCCGCGAGACGGCGGCGACCGCCGAGACGCTCGGGGTCGACGTGGGTCGCGAGTCGTCCGACCTTCCGCCCGCCCGGCAACCCGGCGAGTGGCTGGAGCATTCGCCGATCCTGACGATCCTCCTCGTGCTGATCGCCGGCGGCTGGATCGTGCAGGAATTCGCCCGCCAATCCTGGATTGTGGCGATCTCGAATCTCAACACCTACAACCTGCTGTTCCTCACGCTCGGCCTGCTCCTGCACTGGCGGCCGAAGCGCTTCCTCGCGGCGGTCGCGAAGTCGGTGCCCGCGACGGCCGGCATCCTGATCCAGTACCCGCTCTACGCGGCGATCAGCGGCATGCTGACCGGCCCGAAGAACGCAGCCGGCGCCTCGGCGTCCGACGCGATCACCCACGCCTTCGTCAGCCTCAACACCACCGGCAGCTTCCCGCTGACTATGGGCGTGTACTCGGCGATCCTCGGCTTCTTCGTGCCGTCGGGGGGCGGAAAGTGGCTCCTGGAGGCCCCCTACGTCCTGCAGGCGGCCAACGAGCTGAAGGTCCATCTCGGCTGGGCGGTGATGATCTACAATGCCGCCGAGGCGCTGCCGAACCTGATCAACCCGTTCTGGATGCTGCCGCTGGTGGGCATCCTCGGCCTGAAGGCCCGCGACATCGTCGGCTTCAGCTTCCTGCAGCTGATCGTCCACCTGCCGCTGGTGCTGTTCCTGCTCTGGGCGCTGGCCTTCACGCTGACCTATCACCCGCCGGTGATGCCGTGAGGCCAGGGCATCGCGGCACAGCTTAAGCCCGCTCCCGCATTGACGCGTCCCGGCGCCGGCGCCTAGATCGCCCCATGTGCAGGCGCCCGCCCCGGACGGTTCGAGGCCGCGCGATCATCGGACTGGTCGCGCTCTACGCGCTGCTGCTTCAGGCCTTCCTCGGGTTCGCCGCACCGGCCCGCGCTTTCGCGGGACCCGGCGCGGTCCTCTGCACCGAGCACCCGACCGACGGTCCGGACGACCGGCCGGTTCCGATCCACGTCCATGCCTGCTGCACCCTGGTGCAGGCGGGGGCTCTGGCGTTGCCGGTGTCCGGATCGGCCATGGCGGTCCCGCCCACCATGGCGGCCGTGCCCCTCGCCTGGCGCCCCGAAGCCGAGCTTCCGAGAACCGGCCCGCCGCCGCGCGTCGGCACCGCCCGAGGTCCCCCCGCCGCCTGACGATCCCATCCCCAGATCGCTCACCAGGCCCGGACCCTTTTCCATGTCGATCGTCTATCCCGGCACCGCCCCCATCGAGGGGGCGGGCGCCTTGCTGCGCGCCGCCTGCTCCGGCGTGTGGCGGCTCGGCCGCAGCGACTGCCGCCGCCGCTCCGTCCAGAGTCCCTGTCCGCCCGATCGCCCGATCGCGGATCGTCCAGTCGCCCTGCGCCGCGGCACCCTCGCCCTATTGCTGGCCGGAAGCCCCCTCCCCGCCCTGGCGGAAACCACCGTGACGCTGGAGGAACTCACCGTGGAGGGCGAAGCCCATCCCGGCTCTGGCAATCCCGCCCCATCGGCCTTCGGCGTCGCGGCGCCGCCGGGTTCGGCACCCTCCGTCATCGAGCACCCGGTGGGCGAGGTCGTCAGCGGGATCGGCCGGGACAACACCATCGCCGACAGGCCGGCGACCAGCCTCGGCTCGGTGCTCGTCAACAGCCCCGGGGTCACCGTGCGCCAGGGCAACGGCGGTCGCGACGTGATCGTCTCGATCCGCGGCAACAACGCCCGCTCCACCGGGGTGATCAAGAACACGGTCGTGCTGGAGGACGGTTTCATCCTCACCCAGCCGGACGGCGCCGCGCGCTTCGACCTCACCGATCCCAGGGCCTATAGCCGGATCGACGTGTTCCGCGGTCCGCAATCGCCGCTGTTCGGCAACTACGCCACCGGGGGCGCGATCGCGTTCCGCAACCGCACCGGCCGAGAGATCGACGGCTACGAGATCGGGCTCGATGCCGGGAGCTTCGGCTATCTCAGCCGGTACTTCACGGTGGGTGGCGTCAGCGGCCCGTTCGAGATCAGCCTGTTTTCCAGCGACGTCCGGGCCAATGGCTACCAGGATCACGCCGCCTACGACACGCAGACCATCAACCTCCTGGCGAGCTACACCCCGACGCCGGACAACCGCTTCACCCTGAAGGTGATCAACAACACGCTCGACACCAACCTCCCCGCCCGGTCCTCCCTCGCCCAGTACCGGATCAATCCGTACCAGCGCGGCTGCGCGACGGCGGCGAGCGCGGCGCCGGGCTGCACGACCTTCAACCTGCCGCGCAACGGCGCCTTCGGCGCCACCGTGCCGGTCACCGCGGACCAGGGCGGGTTCGGGCGCAACGACCGCCGCACCGTCGTGGCGGCGCGCTGGGAGCACGATATCGACGCGTTCACCACGTGGCGCACGCAGCTCGGGTTCGACGAACGCAACTTCGACCAGCCCTTCTACGTGAACGCCTTCCTGGGTTCATTCCCGTCCTGGAACGCCCAGAGCGACGTCACGCGGCGCGGCGACCTGTTCGGCCTGCCGGCTGTGGGCTACGTGGCGCTCGCCTACACCACGATCGACATTCATACGCCCACCTACACCCTGACGCCCTATGCCGCGTCGCGCCTCGGGGCGCTGATCGGCGTTCAGGATGCGGGACAGTCCAATCTCGGTGGCCGGGCGCGGCTCGAACTAGGCCTGTCCGACCGCTGGACCGGGGTGCTGGGCCTCAGCGCCGAGGGCACCAGCATCACCGGCCGCAATCTCGTCTACAGCTACGCGGCGAGCGGCACGACCCGGACGGTGGCGGATGCCGACCGGTCCTTCCTCAACGTCGCCCCGGAACTGGCGCTGGTCTATCGGCCGGACGAGGCTTGGGCGTTCCGGGGCCGGGTCGCCACGGGCTACACCACGCCGGCAGCCTCCAACTTGTTCGTCACCCCGGCCGGGTTACCCGGCAACAACACCCAGCTGCAAACCCAGCACAATCTCGGGCTCGACCTCGGAGCGGATTGGAGCCCGGCCGAGAGCCTGCGCCTCAGCGTGACCGGATTCTACGAGTTCTTCCGCAACGAGCTGGTCTCGCAATCGCCGGGGGCGGGCCTGCAGAGCTACACGTTCAACGCTCCCGCCTCCGAGCATCGCGGCATCGAAGTCGGCGCCGACTGGGCCTTCGCGCCCGGCTGGCGGGGGACGCTGGCCTACAGCTTCGACGACCAGATCTACACGCGCTACGCCGAGCAGCTCAGCGCGGGCAGCCTGACGCGCCGGTTCGACCGGGCGGGCAACCGGATCCCCGGCGTGCCGGCCCACCAGCTCCTGACGCGCGTCGGCTACGACATCCCGGCCGGCCCGCTCGCAGGCCTCGGCGCGTTCGTGGAAGCCGTGGTCCAGGGCGACTTCTACCTCGACAACGCCAACCTCCTGAAGGCGCCGGGCTACGCGGTCGTCAACGCCAACCTGCACTATGCGAAAGATCTGATCGGCGGATATGCGAAACGGCTGAGCGTCTATCTCGAAGTCCGCAACGTATTCGACACGACCTATGTCGGATCGGCCCAGAATCTGTCGAATTCCATCAGCGGCGCGACCGGTCTTCAGAACAACGCCGCCGTGCTGGCGGGCACCACCGGGTCGGTGTTTGCGGGTGCGCCACGCAACATCGTCGGCGGGATGCGGCTGTCATTTTAGTAACCGCAGTCCGGCCCGCGCGTGGTGTTACAGCTGAGCTTACACTAAGCTGCGGCCCGGGCAGTCGGTGCGCGCCGCGCGCGTGCAGCCCGGCCCCTCCGGCCGGTCGACGGCGGTTGAGGGGGGCTCGGGGATCGGATGAGGCGGCGAACCGTGATCGCTGGGCTGCCCTGGATGCTGGCCGGCCTGCCCGCCGCAGCCCGGGCCCAGGCGCGGACCGTGGTGGCGGCGCTCTGGCCGTTCCAGGACGACGACGCCGAAGGCCGGGCCCTGTCGGCGGCGTTCGACACAGCCCTGCGCGCGCGCGCCCAGGGGGAGATCGCGATCGACCATCGGTGGGGCGGAGCCGATGGCGAGCGCATGCGGGCGATCGCCGCCGATCTGGTCCGCGCCGCGCCGCAGGTGATCTTCACGTATCTCAACGCGCAGCTGCGCGCCGTCTCCGCGCTGACCCGCGGGATCCCGATCGTCTTCGTCGGCGCATCCGATCCGGTCGGCGCCGGCCTCGTCGCGAGCCTCAAGCGCCCCGGGGGCAACATCACGGGCTTCACCCTCTACGAGACCTCGCTCGGCGGGAAGTGGCTCGCCGCACTCAGGGAAGCCGTGCCGACGATCGGACGGGTCACGCTCCTGCTGAACCCGAGCACCGAGATCCGTGGCGGCCATCTCTACGCGAACGCCTTCAAGACGGCCGCTGCCGCCCTGGCCATCGAGCCCGCCATCGTGGTGGCCGGGACCGCCGCCGACATCGATCGCGTCATGGCCGATCTCGCGCGGCAGGGGAACGCGGGCTTGATCGTGGCGCCGGGCACCTTCAGCGAGGCCTACGGGGACCGCCTCGTCGCGCTCGCCGCGAGCGGCAGGATTCCGGCCGTCTTCGCCATCCGGCGTTTCGCCTACCGCGGGGCGCTGATGTCCTACGGACCCGACCCGGCCGAGGCCGTGCGCCGTGCGGCCGTCTACGTGGACCGCATTCTCCGCGGCGACGATCCCGCGGCCCTTCCGATCCAGGCGCCCAAGAAGTTCGACCTCGTGGTCAACCTCAGGACCGCCCGAAGCCAGGGCTTCGACATCCCGTCGGCGCTGCTCGCCCAAGCCGACGAGGTCGTCGAATGACGAGCCCCGTCACCGCGACCCGGCCGCCGAAACCGGGCCGGAAGCCGTTCCACCTGCCGCTCTCGGGGAAGTTCGCGGTCGCCTTCGTCGGTCTCGTGACGCTGGTGCTGCTCATCAACGGCGCGGTCGATCTGACGCTGAACTATCAGGAGGCCAAGCAGAACGCGATCACGGTCCAGCGCGAGAAGGCGCAGGGCGCCGCGGAACGCGTCGAGGCCTTCGTGTCCGAGATCGAGAACCAGATCGGGTGGACGACCCGGGCCGAGTGGCGCCGCGTCTCTCCGGAACAGCAGCGCTACGACTTCATCCGCCTGATGCGTCAGGCCCCCGCGATCACCGAGGTCGCCTATCTCGATCCGAGCGGTCGCGAGCAGCTGCGGGTGTCACGCCTGGAGCCGGACGCCATCGCCAGCGGGAAGGACTTCTCGACATCGCCGCGCTTCACCCAGGCCCTCCAGGACAAGACATGGTTCGGCCCGGTCTACTTCCGGCGCGGCTCCGAGCCCTACATGACCGTCGCCGTGGCGCATGCGGGGCGCGATCCGGGGGTGACCGTCGCGGAGGTCAACCTGAAGCTGATCTGGGACGTGGTCAGTGCCATCCGCAACGGGGTGAGCGGGTACGCCTTCGTGACGACGGCGACCGGGCGGCTGATCGCCCACCCGGACCTCAGCCTGGTCCTGCGCGACACCGACCTGGCCAGCCTGCCTGAAGTCGCCGGGGCGCTGCCTGGAACCGCCGGCGCACGGGATTACGGGATCGCCCGCGGGCTCGACGGCGGATACGTGCTGGCGGCCCACGCCACCGTTCCCCGGGTCGGGTGGATCGTGTTCGTGCAATTGCCCCTGTGGGAGGCGATGGAGCCGCTGATCGAATCGATCATCCAGACCGTCGCGCTGATGGGCCTCGGCGTGCTGCTCGCGGCGGTGGCGGGCACCTTCCTGGCCCGGCGCATGGTGGTGCCGATCCGCCAGCTTCAGGACGGGGCCGAACGCTTCGGGGCGGGCGACTTCTCCGAGCGCATCGTGATCAACACCGGCGACGAGATCGAGACCCTCGCGCATCGGTTCAACCTGATGGCAGGCCGGATCCAGGAATCCTACGAGACCCTCGAAGCCAAGGTCGAGGAGCGGACCCACGACCTCAACAAGTCCCTCGACGATCTTCAGAAGACACAGAGCCAGCTCGTGCAATCCGAGAAGCTCGCCTCGCTGGGCCAGCTCACGGCGGGCATCGCCCACGAGATCAAGAACCCGCTGAACTTCGTCAACAACTTCGCGTCCCTGTCGAAGGAACTCGTCGACGAGCTCGCGGAGATGCTGCGACCGGCATCCCTCGATCCAGACACCCGCGCGGAGGTGGACGAGACCGCCCAATTGTTGAAGAGCAATCTCGATAAGGTGGTCCAGCACGGAAAGCGTGCCGACTCGATCGTCAAGAACATGCTGCTGCACTCGCGCACCGGGTCCGGCGAGCACCGGCCCGTGGACGTCAACGCCCTCGTCGAGGAGAGCCTGAACCTCGCCTATCACGGTGCCCGCGCATCCAAGCCCCGCTTCAACGTGACCCTCGTGCGCGACTTCGATCCCGCCGCAGGGGTCGCCGACATCTATCCGCAGGAGATCACGCGCGTCCTCCTGAACCTGATGTCCAACGCGTTCTACGCCACCGAGAAGAAGAGCGACGGGGCCGAGGCGGGCTACGCCCCGACCCTGGCGGTGTCCACGCGCGATCGGGGCGACAGGGTCGAGATCCTGTTGCGGGACAACGGCACGGGCATCCCGGACAGCGTCAAGGCCAAGATGTTCGACCCGTTTTACACCACCAAGCCCGCCGGCGAGGGCACGGGGCTCGGCCTGTCCCTGAGTCACGACATCCTGGTGAAGCAGCATGGCGGCGCCGTCGATGTCGCCACCGAGCCGGGCCAGTTCACCGAGTTCACGATCACGCTGCCGCGCGGTGGCGTGGCGACGGCCGGTCCCGCACCCGCGGGTGCGGCCATGGACGAGCCGAGGAGCCAGCCATGAATGTCCTGATCCTCGTCGTCGATGACGAACCCGATGTCACCGAGCTGTTCCGCCAGCAGTTCCGCCGCGAGTTGCGGGCCGGACGTTTCGAGATGGCCTTCGCGCATTCGGCGCCGGAGGCCCTTGAGCGCGTCCAGGCCGCGAGCGGGCCGAACCTGCTGCTGATGTTCTCCGACATCAACATGCCCGGGATGACCGGGCTGGAACTGCTGCCGCTGGTGCGCAATGCGCGGCCCGAGGTGCCGGTGATCATGATCACCGCCTATGGCGACGCCGAGACCCGCGCGCGGGCCGAGGCCGCGGGGGCCGTCGGCCTGATCACCAAGCCCATCGATTTCACCGCGCTGAAGGCCGAGATCGACTGGCGGCTCGCCCTCCGCGCGGTGACGGAATGATCGACGGCCTCCCCAGCGCCAAGATCCTGGTGGTCGACGACGAGCCGGATCTCGAGACGCTGATCACCCAGAAGTTCCGGCGGCAGATCCGGCAGGGCGTGGTCACGTTCCTGTTCGCGCGTGACGGGCAGGAGGCGCTGGACAGCCTCGCGGAGCATCGCGATGTCGACATGGTGGTGTCCGACATCAACATGCCGCGCATGGACGGGCTGACGCTGCTCGCCAGGATGCAGGCGCTCCCCGAACGGCCGTCGATCATCATCGTCTCGGCCTACGGTGATATGGCCAACATCCGCACGGCGATGAACCGGGGCGCCTTCGACTTCCTGACCAAGCCGATCGACTTCGCCGATCTGGAGACCACGATCGCGCGGACGCTGCGGCATGTCGAGGTGCTGCGCGAGGGGCGGCGGCGGCAGGCGCTGGCGGAGCGCGCACACGCCTCCCTGGCGCGCTACTTCTCGCCGAACCTCGCCGAGCGGCTGGCCGGGGACGCGTCGGGCCTGGAACTCGGCGGCCACCGGCGCGACGTGGCCACCCTGTTCACCGACATCGCGGGCTTCACCAGCCTCGTGGAGAGCCTCGACCCGACGCTGCTCGCCGAGATCCTGAACGGCTACTTCGCCGAGATGACCGACGTCGTCTTTGCCCACGAGGGGACGGTGGCCAAGATCGTCGGCGACGCGCTCCACATCCTGTTCGGGGCGCCGGGCGATCAGCCGGATCACGCCGCCCGGGCCGTCGGCTGCGCGCTGGCCCTCGACCAGGCGGCCGAGGCGTTCCGGGCCCGCTGGCGCGAACGCGGGATCGCGGTCGGCATGACCCGGATCGGCGTGCATGCGGGGCCGGCGATCGTGGGGAATTTCGGTGGCGGCCGTTATTTCGATTACACGGCCTACGGCGACACCATCAACACCGCAGCCCGATTGGAGAACGCCAACAAGGCGTTCGGGACGCGGATCTGCGTCAGCGCGACCGCGGTGACCCGCGCCGGCACCTTCCGCGGCCGGCCCCTCGGGGATCTGCTCCTGCGCGGCAAGCAGGAGGCCTTGCGGGCCTTCGAGCCCCTCACCGAAGCCGCCAGCGGCGACGCCGCGCTGGGGCAGTACCAGGACGCCTTCGCCAAGCTGGAGGCCGGCGAGACCGCTGCCCTACCGGCCTTCGCGGCCCTGGTCGGACTGCGGCCCGACGACGGGGTCGCGGCCTATCACTTGAAGCGCCTGCTCAACGGTTCGAGCGGCACGCGGATCGAGATTCCCTGACGCCGTGACCGATCGGTCTTCGACTCGCGCCGGTCGAGATATTAAGTGCCCGGAGACAGATTGGCAGCGCCTAGAAGATGGTCCGATGCCCGCGACGGTCATCGGGTCTCACGGTGGTCACACGGCATCGTCGGCCGGCCCGCGGCCGGACTTAACCCTTGCGCGATCGATCGGAATCGTGGTGGCCGGGAGAGCGGCGTATGAGACGGCGCGACGTCATTGCGGGGCTGGGTGGCGCCGCGATCTGGCCGATGGCCGGTCGGAGCCAGACCAGAGGGCAGCGCCGGCTCGGGATCCTCCTCGTCTACGGCGAGACGCATCCCGACAGCCCCGTGATCGTCGAGACCCTGCGGGACAACCTGCAGCGCGCGGGATGGGTCTGGGGCGAGAATCTCGCGGTCGATCTCCAGTACGGCGACGGCGATACCGAGCGTATGCGCCGGCAGACGGACGCCATGCTCGCGCGCAGGCCCGACCTCGTCCTCGCGCAGGGCATCGTCGGCGCGACCGTGCTGCAGCGCGCGACCGCGACCACGCCCGTGGTGTTCATGATGCTGCAGGATCCGGTGGGCGCCGGTTTCGTCAGCAGCCTGGCACATCCCGGCGGCAATCTCACCGGGTTCACGAATTTTGACTTCGGGTTCGTGGGGAAATGGCTTCAGTTGCTGAAGGAACTCAGCCCGGGCGTCGACCGGGCGCTCGCCCTGATCAATCCGGACTACCCCGCCCGTCTCGCGGGCTACGCCGCCGAACTGGCCCGGATCGGCCCGGACCTCGGAATCGATGCCCGGATCGCCGGCGTCCACGACGCTGCCGAGATCGAGCGGGCGATCACCGGCTTCGCCCGGGAGCCGCGGGGCGGTCTGATCGCGCTCCCGGACGCGGTGACGGGGATCCACGGCCCTCGGATCATCGCCCTGGCCGCGAGCTGCCGCCTGCCTGCCGTCTACGCCTACGAGGCGCAGGTGCGGCTCGGCGGCTTGGCCGCCTACACGACCAGCGTCGCCCAGGACGTCCAGCGGGCAGCCGGCTATATCGACCGGATCCTGCGCGGCGCCGTGGTCTGCGACCTGCCGGTGCAGGCCGCCGAGCGGTTCCTCACCGTGGTCAATCTCAAGACGGCCGCAGCGTTGAATCTGACGATCGCCCCTTCGCTAATGGCCAAGGTCGATCACCTGATCGAGTAGCCCGGGCCCGCCGGGACGCGACCGTCACGGCGGGGATCACGCGGCGCCTCAGCCGAGAGCCGGCAGGCGTCCGTCCGGCGAGTAGCGGTCGATCGCCGAGGGCAGATCGCGCGAGAGACGGGCGACCAGCTCGCTACGGCTCAAGCCAGTCCGCTGCTCGAGGGCCGTGAGGGTCTCCGGCCCGATCACCCGCTCGAGGTCTGCGGCCGGGATGTCGCGGTTCGGCCCGTGATCGATCCAGGACTGCGCCGTCTCGGCATGCCCGCCCTTGCCGAAGTGATTGACCAATTCGCCGATCCCGTGGGCGAGGAGACCGCCCACACCCACGGAGCCCGCGCCCCCGAGCAGGCGATCCAGATTGCCCGGCGCCGCCGTGCCCGAACCTGCGGAGACGGGGGGGACGCGCGGGGCGGCGCTTGAATTCTCACCGTGGCTGCCGAGCCATTCGGAGATCTTGTCGCGGTGCTGGTAGCCGGCTACGGCCAGCAAACCCAGCAGCGCGGTCATCGACGGGTATCCCTCACTCATCGTGTTCTCCTTCTTGCGAACGGGCTCGTCGGCCCGGCTGATAGACGGCGATAGGCTGCCGCTGCTCCCGCGCGACCTCCGGGGTCATCCCGTCCGGTCGATCGGGATGGGTGCCATCGGGGGCCGGGCTCGGGGGTGGGGCCGGGCCGGCGCCACCCCCGGTCGCGGCCTCAGTGCTTGCCGGTGACCTGGTCGGCCAGGCTCTTGGCGCCGTCCTTGACGTCGCCCACCGTCTTCTGCGCCTCGCCCTTCAGCTCCTGCGCCTTGCCCTCGGCCACGAGCTTGTCGTTGCCCGTCGCCTTGCCGGCCGCCTGCTTGACGTTGCCCACGGC
>NZ_JAKSYC010000131.1 GCF_022829585.1 Methylobacterium sp. J-026 | reverse complement strand
GGTCCTGATCGACGTCTTCTGGATGGAAGAGCGACATGAGATGTGCGCGCGAGATACCTTCGGTGACTTCGGCATCTGACAGCCCGAACATCCGGGCCATCACCGCATCACCTCGAACGCGATCTGCGCCGACAT
Source organism: Methylobacterium sp. J-026 (assembly GCF_022829585.1). Classification (GTDB taxonomy): domain Bacteria; phylum Pseudomonadota; class Alphaproteobacteria; order Rhizobiales; family Beijerinckiaceae; genus Methylobacterium. Next base: position 689 of record NZ_JAKSYC010000131.1, on the reverse strand, counting down.
CCTCCTCCCATAGGCCGATGTTGAGGGTCGTCAGGGGTAGTGAAGCGGGGGATAAAGCGTTCTGCGATGACCGACGCGGCATGAGCTACCTATGCCATTCACGACTTGGAGAGCTATATCTTCACAACTTTTCGTAGCATCGCAATCCGGTTACTCAATCAGAGGATCGTGAACACGACGGGCATGATGGGTGAGTGCGACAAAAAGAGCGGCCGCGACATCCGCCTCCCTTCGGGGGAGCAGGCCGCTGCGACACGTGAGCACGAGCGCACGCTGCGGACGCTAAAGCGCCTCGCGGATGTCCTCGGCAGCCCGATCGAGGATTTCTTCAAACCCGACGCTGATGGCGATCCTGCCCGAAGCAAAGTGGACGAAGAGGAGCGAAAGTAAGGGCCGCTGCCGTGTCGTGCTTGCACCTTCGCCGAGCTCTCGGGAGCTACCCGGCCTGATCCGATCTGAGCTTGTCATCCGAGTCGCGGAACGGAACCCGCACCTCTACGCGCGGGACGTCGAGGCGGTGATCGACTCCATCCCCGACCGGATCGCCGTGGCCCTGGCGGACGGCGACCGCGTCAAGCTGCGGGGCTTCGGTGCTTTCTCGACGTGGACGATCAAGGCTCGCACCGGCCGCAACCCGCGATCCGGCGCCTGTGTGGAGGTGGCGGCCAAGACGAGCATCCACTTCAGCC
>NZ_JAKSYC010000130.1 GCF_022829585.1 Methylobacterium sp. J-026 | reverse complement strand
CGTGAGATCGTGCATGCTCTCGTGCGGGATGAACGCGACTGTTGCCCGGGTCATCGTCCCGAGGTTGTGGTCCATCAGTGGGATGTGCAGGCTCTGCAAATCCGGGGTGTCGCCCGCGATGTGGAACGAGAAGATCTGGCGCCGTCCCTCGCTCAGGAACTTGTAGCGGTAGGCCCAGCCTTCCAGGATGACACAGCACTGGGTCGCGAGGTCGCCCTCCCGCACGATGTCCTGTCGGGCCGGCAGGGTCCGCACCCGGACCGGCAGGCTCTCGATCGCATGCCGCTCCTTATCGGAGAGGCGGCTGACGCTCTCCAGCTTGCAAATGAGCGGATAGAGGGCGTGGGGAAGCTTCGAAGCCATCGTGGCGTCGCCTCGCGTTGCAGGCGGAAGCGCATGGCTCTTCCAGGCGGCAGCACCTGTTTCAAAACGGCTGCCGATTTATCACGTGTACAGCCCATGTCAGCGCCACATGCGATCCTGGGATAGGATTTCTCGCGATTGCCTCAGGGCTTCACGAGCAGGACGTTCACAGCCTTGGCGAGAACGTGGACGGTGTCGCTCTCCTTGAGGCCCAACGCCTCCACCCAATCGATCGTCATCACCGAGGACATCCGGTCGGTCGTGCCGACCAGTTCGACCTCGACTTAAGCCATCACGCCCCCGCGCTTGATCGCCGTCACCGTGGCGGGGATGTCGTTGCGGGCACCGTGCTTCGTGGGGCGTCCTTCTAAGGCCACTGACTCGGCCGGGTAGCTCACCCTATGCCAGAGCCATCGGCTTTTTGAAGCTCAGCGACCAACACAGAGAGCAGCAACGCGCTCAGCGAGCCGGTCGCTCGTAAGGGGTGCCTCAGGGTGATCGCGCCTCACCGCCGCTGAGGGCATCTCGGGATGTTCGGCCTCTTCCAGGTCCTGGACCAAGCCAAGGCCACCATGCGCCGTGATCGCCCGCATCCCCTCGGCGCCGTCATTGTTCGCGCCGCTGAGCACGACCCCGACGACGCGCTCGCCGTAGGTTTCGGCCGCTGAGATGAACAGGGGATCGGCGGCCGGGCGTACGAAGTGGACCTTGATCCCCTGATCCAGACGGATCGCACCGAAGCGCAACCGCATGTGGTGGTCGGGCGGCGCAACGTAGACATGGCCACGCTCGATCACCTCCCCATGTCGCGCGAAGGCTACCGGAAGATTGCCACGCCGGGCGAGGATGTCAGGGAGGCAGCTTCGATGCGCCCCGATGTGCTGGACGATGAACACGGAGGCGCGACACGTGCTGGGCAGCGCCTCGACGATCCGCATGAGCGGACCGAGGCCACCGGCGGAGGTGGCGATGACGATGATTAGGCTCATCTCATTGGGACAATCACCGTAGCAAGTGCTGGTTCAGTTCCCCTGATGACAGAAGACGCGCGATCCGTCGTGCCACGACGATCAGAAGCGCGAGCATCAAGAGTAGTGCGGTCGCCGCCAGCTTGGCGCGAACCCACCAAGAATATTTCTCAGCCATCGACGGCAGATCTACAGAGAAGGCTGCTGGATGAAAACGTGGATCTAGGCGGATCGGCCGGGCGGCCATATCATCACGGCTCGCCCGGCCAGCCTGTTATCGGATCGGGCGGCGGGGTCGAGCCTGCCTCGCCGATTGTCATCCCGTTGGCGTACCTCCAGTCACGGCACCAGATCTGAAACTCGATCGTCTCGCCCCTCGTAAAGGGCAGATGACTCGTAATCATCTGCTCCCGGTGTCGTACCTTACCTCTCGGTCCACTCCTGTGAGCGTAGTGCCCTGCACCGCCCATGCGGGATGCTTCCGATGGATCATTACGTCGGTTGACGGCCAGCGATTGGAGCAATCGTCCTACTCTTATGCAACAGCAGCCGGGGCGCGAGCGGTCGGCAATATGCGGCGGCGTGAGATAGATGCGAAGGTGTAACCACTTCTAAGCTCTCTCCCCACGTCATTAAAGCCTTAGCCTCCAACCCCTACAGAGCACAGGTCGTTCTAGAGAGATCAGCAATGGTCAAGCTCACCTCTGATGCAAATTAGAAGCTGCGCAATAAAATCACGTCAAATGATGCTTCCATAAGCCCGCTATAAATTTGACTCCTCGTTTGAAACTTATTCGGATCGCCGTTCGTACAGAGCTGTTTTGCTCAGTTTTACTACGATGTACAGATCGAAAAGATGATTTTATTTAGGAACTTAGGTGGGATACCGGGGCTTCTCCGTAGGTTCGGGTGGGATATCCGCCCTATCTGGGAGATTTTAGATGAAAAATATGACACTCGCGCTCGTCGCCGTGCTGTTTGGCGGCTTTGCCCTCGGTGCAGGATCCGCATCGGCTGCGCCGATGTCTGTTAATGGCCTCCAGTCTGATGCTGGCATCACGCAAGTCCGGATGATGCACGGCGACCGAATGATGATGAAGAAGCGCATGATGCGGAAGCGCATGATGAAGAAGCGCATGATGATGAAGCACGGCATGTGATTTTGAGGCGCTCTGCGCTTCCGGAGGTCCCAATCCAGGGGCCTCCACCCTTGTCAAAGACCGCTCTGAGGGAGTCCGTTTGCCTCGAACCTACCTGACACGCTCGGCGCCCGACACTGGCGAGGTCGAGACACGACGCTGGATGTTCCGGCACCCCGCCGTGATCCGGGCCACCCATTGGGCCAACGCGCTCTGCCTGCTCGTCCTGCTGATGAGCGGTTTGCAGATCTTCAACGCGCATCCAGCCCTTTACTGGGGCAAGGCATCGACCTTCGACGCGCCACTGCTGGCGATGTCCTCGACCGAGGACGACCCGCCCAAGGGCGTGACCACGGTGCTGGGTCGCGCCTTCGACACGACCGGCTGGCTCGGCTCCTCCGCTGGAGCCGACGGCGAGCCCGCGGATCTTGGCTTCCCGTCCTGGCTGACCCTGCCGAGCGACCAGGACCTCACCGGCGGCCGGAGCTGGCACTTCTTCTTCGCCTGGGCCTTCGTCCTGAACGGCACCCTGTACCTGTTCTACGGTCTGCGCAGCGGGCAGCTGCGCTTCCGCGTCGTTCCGCAGCGCGACCAGATCCGGCACTTCGGTGCTTCGATATGGGAGCACCTGACGCTGCGCTTCCCGCAAGGGGATGAAGCCAAGCGCTACAACGTCATCCAGAAGCTCACCTACGCCCTCGTGCTGTTCGTACTCCTGCCCGTGCAGGTGCTAGCGGGCCTGGCGATGTCGCCGGCCATGGACGCCGCGTTCCCGTTCCTGCTGACCCTGTTCGACGGACGGCAGTCAGCCCGCACTGTCCACTTCGTCATGGCGGCCTTGCTGGTCCTGTTCGTGGTCGTTCACGTCGCCCTGGTTCTGCTCTCGGGCTTCTGGAACAATATGCGTGGCATGCTCACCGGCTGGTTCGTGATCGACCGCAAGGTCGAGCCGGCACCCGTTACCGGGAAGACCCGGGCATGAGCCGCTTTCTGAGCCGACGCGTCCTCCTGACGGGGGCTTCCGCCGCGGCTGCGACGGCTATGCTCGGCGGGTGCGACCGCCTGGGCAACGCGGAATGGTTCAAGCGCACGCTGAAGACGGGCGAGGACGCCAACCTGTTCGTTCAGCGCCTGCTTTTGACCGAGCGGACGTTGGCTCCGGAATTTGCCGAAGCCGACATCTCGCCGGTGTTCAAGCCGAACGGAACCGAGGACCCGCCGGACAAGGGCTACAAGGCCCTGGCGAAGGGCAAATTCGCCAAGTACCACCTGGAGGTCGGCGGCCTCGTGGAGGCGCCCTTCAGGCTGTCCCTGGCCGAGCTCCGCACGCTTCCCGCCCGCACCCAGGTCACCCGGCACGATTGCGTCGAGGGGTGGAGTGCCATCGGCAAGTGGACCGGGGTGCCGCTCGCCGACCTTTTGACCCGGGCCAAGCTGAGGCCCGAGGCGCGCTTCGTCATGTTCCACTGCGCCGACACCATGGACCTGGGTGGCGATGACGATGGTGAGGACGACGGCGCCACAGATGACAGCGGTTCGCAAGAGGAGGCGCCTGCCGGCAATGCCAACCCGAACATGGCCAAGCAGTCGGGCGGTGGCGAGAGCAAGAAGGACTCGGGCGGCCAGCAGGCGTCGGAAGACACCGCGGCCAGCGGCGGGTCGCCGGTCCGGTACTACGAGAGCATCGACCTCGTGGACGCCTTTCACCCGCAGACAATCCTAGCTTACGAGATGAACGGGCAGCCCCTGCCGGTCGCGAACGGCGCGCCCTTGCGCCTGCGGCTTGAGCGCAACCTCGGATACAAGCAGGCCAAGTACGTCATGCGCGTCGAGGTCGTGGAAAGCTTCGCCCATATCGGCGAGGGCAAGGGCGGCTACTGGGAGGACCAGGGCTACGCTTGGTATGCCGGCATCTGAGCCGAAGGATCGGACGTGAGATGCGCAACCAGATCCTTGCCAGAAGGGTCTGTAAGCGAGCCCGATGCAACAGGCCGGGACCAACCGTAGGGCTGCATCCCGGCCTCGCGCGCAACCCCAACCGCGTCCGCGGCTGGTGTGCGAACATGTAGTTGCATGAATACGCAATCACATAGTCGATTGTTTACATAGGATTGCAGACGAGTGCGATCAGCAGATGCGGCTTCCATCTGTTAAGTTCGGAGCATGAAGGATCCTCATTCCCACCTGTGGCCCGGCGTACCGCTGGCCCTCGCATCGGCGGTCCTGTTCGGTGCTTCTGCGCCGCTCGCAAAGCTGCTGCTCGGCGAGATGTCGCCGCAGCTACTGGCAGGGTTGCTCTACCTGGGCGCGGGCATTGGTCTGGCTGCCGTGCATGGTGGCCGGGCGGCCCTCGGCGTTCCAGCCCCCGAGGCTCCTCTGCGCCGACACGATCTGCCGTGGCTGGTGGCAGTAGTGCTGTTCGGCGGCCTCGCTGGACCGCTCCTGCTGATGCTGGGACTGTCGCACACCTCGGCGGCTTCCGGGTCCCTGCTGCTCAACCTCGAAGGGCTGGCGACCATGCTCATCGCCTGGGTGGTGTTCCGGGAGAACGTTGATCGGCGGCTATTGCTCGGCGCATTCGCCATCCTTGCAGGTGCCGCTGCGCTGTCGTGGAATGGCGGGGGTGTGCGCCTTGATGTCGGTGCGGCCTTCATCGCCGCGGCCTGTCTGGCCTGGGGTATCGACAACAACCTGACGCGCAAGCTGTCCTTGGCCGATCCGGTGGTGACGGCCACCATCAAGGGGTTGGTGGCGGGCAGCGTCAACGTCGTGTTGGCGCTGGTACTTGGTGCGGCTGTGCCACCCGTGACGGTGATCGGGGCGGCTGCCGTGGTCGGCTTCCTCGGCGTCGGGGTGAGCCTTGTCCTGTTCATGCTGGCCCTGCGCCACCTCGGGGCGGCGCGCACCGGCGCCTACTTCTCCCTTGCGCCTTTCATCGGAGCGGTGATCGCCGTGGCTCTACTACGCGAGCCGGTGACCATGTAGCTTGTCGTGGCCGGGCTGCTGATGGGGGTGGGCCTATGGCTACACCTCGCAGAGCGACACGAGCACGAGCATGTTCATGAGGCGCTGGAGCATGAGCACGTCCACGTTCACGACGAGCACCACCAGCATCATCACGATGGGCCGGTGACGGAGCCGCATTCACACTGGCATCGGCACGAGCCGTTGAAGCACACTCATCCGCATTACCCCGACCTGCACCACCAGCACGGGCATGCATGATGGGCTTGACCAAAGTGTCCCATCTGAAACTGAACATAACCGCATAATCACATAAATACATGATCGCGCGGTTATCCGGTTAGATGTCCTCGCCGTCCTTGCCGGCGGCGTGCCCGTGTTTCTGCAGCATGAGCAGCAGCCCCTCGCGGTAGAGAGCCTGAGCCGTCGTGTTCCTCTCGAACGCCAGGCGGCGGATCAGGTCGAAGGTCTCGGGCTTGGCGTAGAGGCTGCGGTGGACGTCTCCCTCGCGCGTGCCCCTTGCCGCCCTGCCCTGCCCCTTGCCGCCCGGGATCTCATCGTCACGCAACTGCGCAGGCGCATCATCAGGTGACTGCGTAGTCGTATGATTATGTGGCTTGCTGAAGATACCTTGCTGCGAGAGCTTCGGGACCGGGGGCTTGCTCACGCGGCGCTCTCCATCTGGGCCTTGGTCCATTCCCACAGGGCAACGATCTCGGCGGCCGCCTTCCCCGCCGGGTTGATCTCGGTCACGCCGAGCCCCGACGCGGCCGCATCCCGGAAGTCGGTCCGGTCCGCGACCGGCGGGGCGACGATGCCGCCAGCCTCTAGGGCGGCGAGGGCATCGGCGGTCCGGCCCTGCGTAACCGGGTTGGTCGCGTTTAGGACAAAGCCGAACCGGCGCTTCAGCGCTTCGATGCGGTCGACGGTCGGCCGGGCAGCACGCAGGTCGAGCGCCGATGGCCGAACCGGAACGAGGATGAAATCGGACTGCTTGAGCGCCGCGTCGACCTCGGGGCCAAACGTACCGGCCGTGTCGATGATGACCAGGGAGACGGCGGCCACCTTGCGGGTCTCGGCCACCCACCGGACCAGGGCGTTCGGCTGGACCTCGCGGAAGACGATGTCCTTGGCCTCGCGCTGGCGCCCCCACTCGGCGAGCGATCCTTGCGGATCTAAGTCGACGACGATCACGCGCTCGCCGGACTGGCGGGCGGCGACGGCGAGCGAGCCGGCAAGGGTGCTCTTGCCGCTGCCGCCCTTCTGACTGGCGAGAGAGAGGATGCGCATGCAGCTACGTGGTCACATGATTGCGCAGCCGCACAAGCGCGCGATCGGGTGATCACGCGAGTTCGGCCGGCGCCGTGTCGGCCGGGCCACGAATTCGGGTGCGGCTGTGCGTCCGTGATTATGTGACTATGTGAACACGCAATCGCGTGACTGCGCACCTGCGTCGTGCTGTAACTTTCGATAAGGGTCATTCTCGAAAGTTTCGATGTGAGCCAGTCGCCCGCCATCCTGCTGCCCGACGATAGCCAGCGCCTCCCAGTCGAGACGGCCGCGATCGTCTGCGCCTATCAGCGTGCGAGCAAGGCGGACTCGACGGTTCGCGCATACCGCGGCGACGTGCTGGTGTTTCAGGCTTGGTGTGGCCCAAGCGCAGAACGCCGCCCAGGCGGGCGTGCTCGGTCAGGTCATGTCGGGCGGCGAGTTTAATTCGAACCTCGGCCTGCAGAAGGCCCAGAGCGCGCTGTCCGCGATGCAGCAGAGCACGCAGAACAACATCGGCACCCGCGAGTTCGATGCCGGCCAGACGGCCCAGCGCGCGGCTTCGGCCCGGGACATCGCCCCGCGCGAGGTGTCGGCGGGCGCCACCGACGTGCTGCCGGGTGTCGCGACCCTGGTGGGTGGCGCTGGAGCGGGCGCGGGGGCTCTGGCGAGCAAGGCGGCCATGGGCGGCCTCAAGCTGGCAGCCAGTTCCGCCGGGCGGCAAGCCGACATCGCCCGCAACCAACAGCTCGCCCGTGCCGTGACGATGGCTCCGGGCGATCAGCTCGACGCTCTGCTCACAGCCATCCAGCGGCGCGGCCAGATGATGCAGCAGGTCGGGGCGGTCGGGAACGCGGCTCGGATCGGAGCGCAGGCAGCGGCGATCTCTCAGGCAGATCGGGCTGGGCCCTACCTGCCGACCGCCTTCCCTGCTTTGCCCGCCTTCTCGCGGTAGAGGAGCACGCCGCCTGTGATCCAGAGCGCCACGAAGAAGGCCCAGAACCCTGCTTGGCCGATGTGGTCAATCAACCAAGCATGCACGGTCGGTACCGTTGCGTTCACAACGATGCTCGCGATGCCCATGAGCATCGTGAACAGGGCGATGGTGAGTGTGACTTCGAGCCAGCGGGGCATCGTATGAAGATGGCCCCACCTTGCCATTCTGTCGATAGCCGCCAGGATCGCCAGCGGAGGCTCAGGACGGCCGTGCAGCAAAACTGTGGCTTGCTAGCGGCCAAAGCTTCGCGTCCGCCCACGGCCAATTTCTCGCGCAGGAAAGGGCCACGCCATGAGCGGCGGCTTCGGTAGCCTTCCCACCTTCGCGCAGGATGATCCAACCGCGACGGGCCTCGGCCTGCTCGGGCTAGGGCAGACTGTCCCGGCGTCGGCACAGGATCCGAGCGTGCCGCAGGCCACCCCGCCGGGCTTCACGGGCTACACGCCGCCGACGCCACCTACCGGGACGCCTACGCCGATCCTGAACCCGAATGCGGCGGCCACGGGCGCCAGCCTGATCTCGGCGCTCGGCCCCAACAGCGCCGAGGCGGCGACGCCGGACCCCAACGACATCCGCGGCCGGTTCATCTCGACGCTGCAGCAGGGCGGCCTGACCAATCCCAACGGCCTGGGCGCGGTCGCGGCTTACGCCCAACACGAGAGCGGCTATTCTCCCTCGAACATCACCGGATCGTGGTCCGACCCGAGCCAGAGCGGGGCGCCGGGCACGTCCGGCGGGATCCTGTCGTGGCGGGCCGACCGCCTCGCCAACATGAAGGATTTCACGGCTGGCGCGTCCGACCCCGCGTCGGCGCAGGCCAACTTCCTGCTGCAGGAGAACCCCCAGCTCACGCAGGCCCTGCAGAACGCGCAGAGCCCGCAGGAGGCTAATCGCCTGATGGCGCAGGCCTGGAAGTTTCAGGGGTACGACCAGCCCGGCGGCGAGAACGCAGCCCGGCTCGCCACGACGCAGGCCTACGCCAACAGCCTCGGGAGCGGCCAGGCTCTGCCGGCGACGTCCGCACCTCGGGGCGCCTCGATGGGCTCGACAGCGCAGCAGGGCGGGTTCGGCCTCGGTGGTGTCGTCGGGCAGGGTTCTGCCGTTCCGGGGCAGGTTTCTTCCTCGCCGGACGTGGCCTCCCTCTCGGGGCAGCCGATCGCGTTAGACGGGTCGCAGGATCAGGGGCAGCAGCAGGGCGGCTCCTACGGCGACATCGCCAAGGCGCTGCAGGGCGTTGCGGGTAGCCAGAAGAAGCAGGCTCAGGGACAGCCGAGCGATAAGGACAAGAAACCGGGTTTCCTGGACACGCAGCCGATCAGCCTCCAGCAGGCGCGCAAGCTGTTCGACGCGAACCGGTTCTATTCGATGCTGCCGCGGGGCGGTCGGGCCGCGTGACAGGCTGCATGGAGTAAGGCGACTGCGCCGGCGAGGCCGCACCTGGGCGTTGTGAGACGAGACCCCCCAGTGCTGCTCTGCCGGCGCGCGGCCGAAGCCGATCGCTGAGGGTATGGTGGCGTAGGACGGTTAACGAGCCTTGCTGCCGCTGTCAGCGTTTGCCGCCTCCGAGGCCCGGGCTAGATCCCCTTTGGCCTGAGCTAGGCACAGGATGGTTCGGTTCTTTATCCACGCACCCTTGATCTCCATCGTCATGTCGAGGGTGCTGCGCTCGATGCCACGATAGGACAAGCCGAACGGGATTGAGCCATCTGTAGCGTGCTCGGCCTGCTTGTTGGTCTCGGTCCAGCAGTAGCTCACCCAACTCTGATCCAGATAGACGAGCTTGGCATAGGCGTTGATCGCGGCCAGGGCCTTCGTCTGCATCTGGGTCTGCGCGCTACCGGCCTCGGCTATGGACACGGGTTCAGCCCTGGCCGGGATCGCCGCAAGACACAGCACAGCGGCGATCGGCCCGATGAGCTTCCCGAGGGTCAGGCCGGCGTCCATGCGCTCAAGATGGCGAGCGGTGGAGCGGGTGTCGAGTGGGATTTGATCCTTCTCGAGCCCCCCCCCTCGCCTGGCACCGCGGCCGCCTGAACGGCGCGCGATCACAACCTCGTCATAAGCGTAAAACTTCAGGTATTTTGGGATGTCATTAACAAGAGTGAATTCAGGATACAAGAAAGGCTATATCTGATCTCGGGTAGTACAAATGCGATATTACAACCGAAAGTTGCCGCGAGCGATCTTGCTCGGTACTATAGCTTCATTGGCTGTAGTCGGTGGCGCCATCGCGAGCCTGCCGGATGCGGATCACATCGTATCGCAGAAGGGCAAACGTTTCGGGCCGGGGGACGTCGCACTCCACGTCGGTGAGCACATCACGGTGGTCAACGA
>NZ_JAKSYC010000126.1 GCF_022829585.1 Methylobacterium sp. J-026 | reverse complement strand
GTCAGCGCCTACAACTTCGCCCGCCGCCTCAAGACCCTGCGCGGCCTCACGCCCTACGAAGCCATCTGCAAGGCATGGTCGGCCGAGCCCAGCCGCTTCAGGTCAGACCCGCTCCACCAAATGCCGGGACCAAACATCTAGGTGCCAGGATGTCGCCGGCCTCGGTGATGATCCAGGGCTTGGCACCCTCTGCGTCGATCGCCTCGGCTGCTGCAGCGAGCGCCGCGCGCAAGGTCGAGAAGCTGGGGGCGTCCGCGACATGGGCCGTCTCATGGCCAGGCCACACGGTGAGTTCGGCAGGCTTGTCGAAGTCGGACAGCGTCATCGGTTCGCTAGGGTTCGTGGCGGGGCAGGGCTTATGCCGCGGGCTGAGGTCGCTGGTACAGGGTCAGACGCTTGTGATCCGGGGGGCGGCTATGCGTGGGTCCGCATTGCCAGGAGGGTCAGGCGGTCCTCGGTCCCGGCCGAGGAACACGCACCTCTACCATCTGTCCGGTGAGCGGATTGAGGATCTGCATGGCTGCGTATCTCCAGTGGTTGTGCCGGTAGAACGTCGTCACATCGCGGTAGGATCGAGGCGATCCGAGCAATTGCGCGGAGTTGGTGAACCGTTCGTTTACTCTGCTGCCACGGCGGTCAGGGGGCAGTTGAGGACGCTCTACGCGTAGGGCCCGCCGAACAAGTCGCCTAGCGCCTTCCACCTGAACAGCGTGCGCCAGCGCCTTCGCTGATGCTCCGGCCGGTCGTGGATCATGTGGCACCGCTGGCAGAAAGCCGAGAGGTTGGCATCGGCGTTGTTCGAGGTGTCATGGTCTCGATGGGCGGCGGCCAGGACCACCCGGGTTCGGCGGGCACGGCCGAGGATGTCAGCTTCCGCAGTGATCCGGATCCGGCGCCCCAAGCCATCGCGCCATTGACCGGCGTCCGCGTCCCACCAGCGCCCGTCGCCGAGGTGGTAGACCATCCGCCCATGCGGCCGTCCGCAACTCTCACAGCGGCCCTGCGCCCGGCCGAAGCGGATCGCCAGCGACAGCTCGCGCCAGTCGATCGGATAGAAAAAGCGGTGCTCGGGCCGGATCGGCATGATGGGGCTGAATACCCGATGGCGGGCCAATTCTGTGGCAGGGCGGCGGATCGCTTCTGTAGCATCTCGGCAACAGCCACGGACCAAAGTCACGGGGTGCTGCAACCAAACCACCGCCGAGATGTTACGCCGCCTGGCCGTGTACATCGCACTGTATTTCGACCGTGCAACGCATGTTCATGGACGGTTTACTATACCGTCCCACGTCATCAGCCGGCAGTGTGTCCGTAAAACTACAGCCATTTCATCGACGGACCGGTAGCCTTCTCGTCAGATCGAAATTTGGACCTTACGTTATGACCAAGCTCCTGACCTCGCTGGCCGCCTTCACCGCCCTGACGGCGGCCGCTTCCGCCGCCGACCTTCCCCGCCGCGCCGCCCCGCCGCCGGTGTTCACCCCCGTGCCGGTGTTCACCTGGACGGGCGCCTACTTCGGTATCAACGCCGGCTACGCGTTCGACGCCAGCAGCCGCAGCAACAACAACTCCACCTTCGGCGTCCCGGCCCCCTACGCCACCGCCGGCACCACCGCCACCTTCGGCAACCGCAGCCAGGACGGCTTCTCCGGCGGCGCCCAGATCGGCTACAACTACCAGTTCACCCCGGGCTCCGGCGTGGTCGTCGGCATCGAGGCCGACGCCCAGTACCTCGACTTCGGCCGCAGCCGGAACAACGCCTTCATCAACGGCGCCCTCGCCCCCGGCTACTACGTCACCGACCCGCGCGGCCTGTCGAGCCTCGACTACTTCGGCACCGTCCGCGGCCGCCTCGGCTACGCCTTCGACCGCACCCTCGTGTACGGCACCGGCGGCTTCGCCTACGGCTCGGGCAGCGCTGACCGCTCCTTCGGCGGCTACGCCGGCAACGACAGCTTCCGCACCGGCTATGCGGTCGGCGGCGGCGTCGAGTACGCGCTCCCCACCGACTCGTTCCTGAACTTCTTCCGCTCCTCGGCCGTGACGCTCAAGGTCGAAGGCCTGTACGTCA
>NZ_JAKSYC010000116.1 GCF_022829585.1 Methylobacterium sp. J-026 | reverse complement strand
CGGCGGCGACACAGTATTCGATCACAAGGCCAATAATGCTGCTCTACATCCTCAAACGATTGGTCTACGTGACGCCGCCGCCGGACCCCCTCCCCCCTCTGCGGGGGAGGGCGGCCCCCGAAGGGGGTCGCGAGAGGGGAGCGACGGGGCATGGGAAGGCGGTGACCTTCACATCTGCTCCGCTCATCCTGAACCTGGGCTCCCCTCTCCCGACCACTGCTGACGCAGGGGCCACCCTCCCCCGCAGAGGGGGGAGGGAGACGGCGCGGCTACCGCCCCGCCGTCGCGATGGTGATCTTCGAAAAGTCCTGGAACCAGTTCTGCGCCTGGACGAA
>NZ_JAKSYC010000046.1 GCF_022829585.1 Methylobacterium sp. J-026 | reverse complement strand
CGCCAGATCTTCTCGTTCCACATCGCGGGCGACACCCCGGATTTGCAGAGCCTGCACATCCCACTGATGGACCACAACCTCGGGACGATGACCCGGGCAACAGTCGCGTTCATCCCGCACGAGAGCATGCACGATCTCACGAACCGCTTCCCGGGTATCGCGGCCACACTCTGGCGTGACACGCTGATCGACGCGGCGATCTTCCGGGAATGGTTGATCGCCATGGGGCGCCGCCCGGCATTCGAGCACTTGGCGCACCTCTTATGCGAATTGTACCTGAAGCAGGAGGCGGTTGGTCTGGCGGGTGACCACCGCTGCCCACTACCGATCACCCAGATCGACCTTGCCGATGCCACAGGCATGACCAGTGTGCACATCAACCGCGTGTTGCGGGAGATGCGCGGCCGCGGGCTGATCACGCTGCACCGGCATACCTTGGTGGTGAAGGCGTGGGATGAGCTGATCCGCGCCTCCGAGTTCGACGCGACCTACCTGCACTTGCGGAAGCGAGCGGCGGGATGACCCTGCAGCTCCAGCCGGTGCGGGTCGCCACCAGCAGTCAAGACAGCAACGGACAACTCGTGTTCGCGGGCGGCTTCCTCGTGGCAGTCCTGGTTCGGCTCTCCGACCAGCACGGTGCCGATGTCGGCCTGTGGTTCTTGGAAGCTGGCTTCGGCCCGACCGCGGTGATGAGCGCTCCCTTGTTCTTGGACCTGGACGCGGCTCAGGACTGGATCGAGCAGCATCTTAGCAGCAAACGGGTCGGCGCGTAGCTTGGGGTGGGACTGAGAAAGTTCTCAGTGGCCATCCGGCGTCGGATCCGTAATCAGGCGCTCGTATTCGGCCTCGGGAGTGCCGTAGGAGGGGCCAGCTAAAGCGAGCAGCGCCGCGCGATCGCGGACGATCAGGGTACCGCGCTGTCGACCGATCACGCCGGAACGCTCCAAGACCGAGATTGCGCCCGTCAGGCCCGGACGATTGACCCCGAGCATCAGCGACAGAAACCGGTGCGTCGTCGGAAGTTCGTCACCCTCGGTCCGATCGTGACACATGAGCAGCCAGCGGGCGAGACGCGGCTCCAGGGTGTAGCGGCCGTTGGCCAAGGCCGTGGCCGTGGCCTGCACGCCGAGGACGTGCGCATACTTCAACAGCTGATTGTGCAGGCGCCGACTGTGCCGAAGCGCATCGGTGAGGGCACTTACCGGCATGACCTGCGCTAGCCCGATAGCCTGAACCCGAGCCTCGTCCGGCGTCCGCTCGGCATCGAGTAGGATCGGCACGCCAACCATGCCCTCGCATCCGACGAGCCCGACCTCGACCTGTTGGCCGTCCGCCGCGACGCTGACGAGCGAGACGATGCCTCGTTCGACGAAGGCAAGTGGACTTGGCGGTCCTCGCCAGCCTGGCGATCGCCTTTCAGCCGGTCGGCTACCACCGCGTGACGCCCCTGGCCTACCGCTCGACGCCCCTGGGCATGGGGTTCGGCCGGTCGCGCTTCTCCAGTCCCGACGACGGTTTCG
>NZ_JAKSYC010000109.1 GCF_022829585.1 Methylobacterium sp. J-026 | reverse complement strand
CAAGCCGACATCGCCCGCAACCAACAGCTCGCCCGTGCCGTGACGATGCAGGGCGGCGATGCCCTCGACACGCTACTGTCGGCGATAGAACGGCGCGGGGCGATGATGCGGCAGGCTGGGGCCTATGGCGATGCAGACCGGATCGGCCGGCAGGGTGGCGCCACAGGCGTGCCGGCGGGGGTGGCGACCCTGGTCGGGGGCCCTGGGGCGCCGCACGATCGCGACCAATTCCGCCGGTCGGAAAGCCGACAGCGCCCGAAACCAACCGCTCGCCCGTGCCGTGACGATGCAGGGCGGCGATGCCCTCGACACGCTACTGTCGGCGATAGAACGGCGCGGGGCGATGATGCGGCAGGCTGGGGCCTATGGCGATGCAGCGCGGATCGGCGCGCAGGCTGGCGCAATCTCTCAGGCCGACCGAGCGCGGACCTACCTGCCGGCGCTGCCCTTCGTGGGCCGATGACCTTTCCAGGCAAAAAAGCCACCGATGATCCAGAACGTGATGATCCCGACCCACACGGCTACGCCGCCGATGCGGTCCCAGAGCCAATCGACACCTGCTGGTAAAGTCGCGTTCACGGCCCACGACAGCGCCGCCATGCCGATGGCGAACAGCACCAGGGTCAGCAGTATTTCGAGCCAGCGGGGCATCGCATGAAGATGGCCCCGCCTTGCCATTCTGTCGATAGCCGACAGAGGCTGCAGATTCGGCCCAGGACGGCCGTCGCCCGGAATAACGCCCTAGCGTCGAACCGCATCCGACCGCCGCTGGCGGGCTGTTTCTCGCACAAAAGGGCAGCGTCATGAGTAGCGGCTTTGGAGGCATTCCCGTATTCGCGCAGGACGACACGTCCGGGTTGCCGACCGACCTTCTCGGGCTTGGGCAGGCGGCCCAAGCGTCGGCGCAAGACCAGAGCGTGCCCTCGGCCACCCCGCCGGGCTTCACGGGCTACACGCCGCCGACACCGCCGACCGGTGCCCCGACCCCTGTCCTGAACCCGAACGCGGCGGCCACAGGCGCCAGCCTGATTTCGGCGCTGGGCCCGAACAGCGCCGAGGCCGCGACGCCGTCGATGTCGGACCGGGATGCGCTGATCGCCAGCGCGCGCCGGATCGGGGCCGACCCGCTCGATCTCGCTACGGTCATGTCCTACGAGACCGGCGGCACCATGTCCCCGTCGCAGTATGGCGGTGCGGGCGGTCGCCATGTCGGCTTGATCCAGTTCGGCCCGACCGAACAGCAGGCCTATGGCGCATCGGCGGGCCAGTCGTTTCAGGATCAGTTGCCCACGGTCGAGCGCTATCTGACGGATCGCGGCTTTCAGCCTGGGATGAGACGGCTGGATCTGTATTCCACGATCAACGCAGGGCACCCAGGCCTGTATGGCGCCTCCGACGCGGGCAACGGTGGCGCACCGGGCAACGTAGCCGACAAGGTAGCGAGTATGGCCCCGCACGAGGCCAAAGCGGCGGCTTTCTTGGGCGGCAACTTCCAGCCGCAGATGCCAACCGGCGGTCAGCCGCGGTCCATGACACCGGGAATCGCCGCCCCTATGGACGCCTCGATGGGCTCGACGGCGCAACAGGGCGGTTTCGGCCTCGGTGGCGTCGTCGGGCAAGGTTCTGCCGTTCCGGGGCAGTCTTCCCCGACGCCCGACGCCGCGTCCCTGGCCGGTCAGCCGACGGCGCTGGACGGGTCGCAGGGCCAGCAGGAGGACGCTAGTCCCTACGGCGGTATCGCCAGCGCGCTCAAGAGCATCGCGGGCGGGCAGCAGAAGCAGGGCCAGAAGGCGGCGGGCGGCGGCGGAATGGCGCCCCCAAAGATGGATGGGCGAGCGATGACCCTACAGCAGGCCCGGCAGCAGTTCGAGGCGAGCCGGTTCTACTCGATGCTGCCCCGGGGTGGGCGGGCTGGATAGGTCAGGGCGCCTGGCGGTGCGCCTGTCGAGGCGTCAGGCCGTTCGGGTTCGGCGGCCTTGTAGCCGCTCGGCCTCCTCCCGCCACGTGTCCCGCTCTGTTCTCATGGCTTCGACGAGGGCGTGCATGTTGCCGGCGTCGATCGCGGTCTCGACGAGCATGTCTTGAGCGGAGGCCAGTTGCTCGCGCAACTCGGCGTTCTCGGCCGCCAGCGCTAGAAGCAGGGCGGCCACGACATCGCTCATTCCTGCTCCCGCACACC
>NZ_JAKSYC010000106.1 GCF_022829585.1 Methylobacterium sp. J-026 | reverse complement strand
GCCGCCAGCAACTTCCCCGCCGTCTACAGCAGCGGCATCGGCCGCCGCTCCGACGAGTTCGCCGTCGTCCGCGCCGGCCTGAACTACAAGTTCGGCTCGTACTGAGATCCGGTCGCGCTGCTCCCGGCATCCGTGCCGGGGGACCTCATGTTCGTGGATCAGAACGGCCGGATCGTCTACACCACAACGAAGGGCTCGGATTCCGCCAAGGCGGTCGCCGATCCGGATCTGGCGCAGACCGGTCTCGCCCGCCTCCTCAAGCGCCTCGAAACGGCCGATCCGGGCACGGTCCTGTTCGAGGATTTCGCCGCCTATCCGGTCATGGCGCGACCGATGAAGGCGGCCGGAACGCCATCGACCGGCGTCTCGTCGGTGGACGCGACCGCCAGCGGCCTGGGCCTGACCTCGGTCACCAACTCGAACAGCTCGACGAGCTCGAACGGGCTGGGCAACTTCCTGCTGAACTCCGACGTCAACTCCACGCTGACCACACTGACCAACGCCGGCAGCGCGCTCGACTCGGCGGCGAGCAACCTGGGCTCGAACCTCTCGGTGGTGCAGAACCGGCAGGATTTCTCGAAGCAGCTCATCAACGTGTTGCAGACCGGCTCGGCCAACTTGACCAACGCCGACCTGAACCAGGAAGCCGCCAACTCGCAGGCGCTGTCGACCCGTCAGTCGATGGGCATCTCGGCTCTCTCGCTGGCCAACTCCGCGCAGCAGGGCGTCCTGACGCTGCTACGGTAAACCTCAGTACCGTCACTGAAACGACGGCCGGGGCACCTACCCCGGCCGTTGCATGAAAGCGTGGTTGTCATCACGCTCGCTCCAGCAGGTCCGGAAGGTGGGGCCGTGACGACCCCTCCCGTGACGCGCCCGGCCGCGCGTCGCAGGCCAGCCGCCAAGGGTACCCGCGGTCTGGGCACCCCTCAGCCGAACAAGCCCGCGCACCGCCCCGTCGCCGAGCGCCGTGCCGCCGTCGAGATCCTACTCGCCGAAGGCCTTTCGGATCGGGAGATCGCCCGGCGGGCTGGCGTGTCGCCCTCGACGGTGTCTGCCGTCAGGAAAGCGCAGGAAGTCGCCAAAATTGGCGCGTGAGGCCGCTTCCTCGTTTTATAGGTATGACTACCGGATTTCGGACAACGGCCGCCCCGCGCCAAATCTGGCGATCCTAGGGGCAATATAGGTGAGCCCCATATCGAGCCGGGCTTGCGATGACTGCCTTGCAAAACTCAACGCCCGCCCGCCGGCCTCGCGAGACTGCCTCCGGAAACTCCGGAAACTCCCGCGCTGACTGCCTCGGAAAACTCCTCGCGTAGCGGCTTCTGAAAAATAGCTGCCCACCGGCCTGCGCGCTCTAAATCTCTCTACTTTAGAACCGGCGGTAGTCCCTTTTTCAGGTGTACGGGTTGTACGGTTTGCCATGGCGCACGCCTGCGTATTGTGCGCTTAACTCCGAACGGTGTGGCTATTTCGAGCTACTTTAGCCACGCAGTGCCGCCTCGCGCGTCGCGCGCGTACTGGGCCCGAAGCGTCGCCCGAGACCAACATTTACCAACAGGCGCGTCCCCGGTCCGGCTTCAACATCTTTCAACAAGCTGGCAGCCCCGAGGTGGGATATCGGCCGGTATCTTAATCGGCCTCCGGCGCGGCGCTCAGCCAATATCCGCTGTTTATTTATTCGGCCTTCGCCCGCGCGTGCGCTTTGATTTCC
Source organism: Methylobacterium sp. J-026 (assembly GCF_022829585.1). Taxonomy (GTDB): domain Bacteria; phylum Pseudomonadota; class Alphaproteobacteria; order Rhizobiales; family Beijerinckiaceae; genus Methylobacterium. The sequence continues at coordinate 777 of NZ_JAKSYC010000106.1, read as the reverse complement.
GTTAATTGTTTTTCAAATCGGGGCCTGGTCTGCGCCGGCCCTTTTAGGTGTGCGGGTTGTGCGGCTTCGTCCATTTTGGACACCCCGCATGCTATCACCCGAGAGGCGCTAAGCCATTGGCGGGCAATCGTCTTGTGGAATCGATGGCCCCGGCCGAAGCCCTCGCGCGCCCGGCCGCGTACCGGTCCCGAAACTCGCCGCCGAGACCCGCGAAGCTCAACAAATCTCAACAGGCGGCCCGGCACCTGACCCCTGACTAAGACAGCACTGCACCCCGTTCTGGCCCCGTCTCGCCGACCATCACGGCGCCGATCGCCAGCATGCGCGCGTCCGGTTTCAGGTTGAGCGGCCCGGATCGGTTCCGGAGGAAGGCCGAGACGGCATTCTCGGCGATGATGCGAGCGGCGGTCTCGGCGTCGAATTCCTGCATGATCTGGTCTCCCGTGTCAGAGGAAGCCGCTCCCCGAGTGTCCCTTGAAGGCATTGACTCGACGGATGTGCTGACCACGGCCCGCGGGTACCAGTGGCTCAGACAATCATCTTTCCCTTATGGCCGCGACCTGGCCCAGGCTTTCGGTGATGCTCTACTCGTTGTTTTTCACCGACCAGCACCGGTGTCTCACCTTCGCTCAGCACCGACATGACCACCGCGCGGAAATCGTTGCATAGCCGCGGCTCCATGGCCTCACAGGCACGCGGACAGATCCTACGCCAGGCCTCCCGATCGACGCGCGCGGAGCGGTGTTGGTTAGACACGACGACGCTGAACGATAACCC
>NZ_JAKSYC010000104.1 GCF_022829585.1 Methylobacterium sp. J-026 | reverse complement strand
TCGCACTGAGACGGGGTCTGTCCCACCCGCGCCCTCATCGCCTGACGGATCTACACTTCGCCTTTGGGATCCTCGTCCGGCTGCCGAGTATGGCATTCCGGAACTGCCACGCGCGCACCCTCCCCCCTCTGCGGGGGAGGGAGACGCGCGCGTCAGCCCTCGTCGGACGGAGATGTAGTCCCACACGACCCGCATCCTGTGGCGGGACGGCGGACCAGATGCCCCGAGCGAAGAGCCCAGCCATCCACCGTGCCACGACTGTGCCGACCCCAAGCGCGTCACACTCTCCCTTCGCTCGGCGCCCGGACGGCTCGAAATTCGGGCATCGGAGGAGCACACGTCGGAACCACAGTGACCCCGGCCAAAGGTGCAGGACGTCAGCTGCGGGCTCAACGTTACCTCGT